>SFND01000011.1 GCA_004554245.1 Oribacterium sp.
AACGGTTAAGAAAAAAAAGATCAGCACTTCGACACTCAGGCGGTATATTGATTATCTCTGTGATTCCTTCCTGATTGACAGCGCTATTCGATATGATGTGAAGGGAAAGAAATATATTGATACACCGGTAAAGTATTATTTTACGGATATGGGGCTTCGCAATGCCAGGTTGAATTTCCGTCAGATTGAAGAAACGCACAGCATGGAGAATATCATTTTCAATGAGCTGAAAATGAGGGGCTTCAATGTGGATGTAGGTGTGATCGTGCAATACGAAACCAATGGTAAAGGCAACGGCACCCGCAAACAGCTGGAAATTGATTTTGTCTGCAACCAGGGTTCTAAGCGATATTATATCCAGTCTGCTTATGCGATTCCTGATCAGGCTAAAATGGAGCAGGAACAGCGATCTCTGATGTTGACAGGAGATTTCTTCAAGCGATTGATCATCACCAAAGACACACCTGCCCCTTATTACAATGAGTCCGGCGTACTGATTATGAGTGTCTATGACTTCCTGCTGAACCAGAACAGTCTGGAATATTAATCGCTTCATGAGGTCACTTTATGGGACAGCCCCATTAAACCATCCGTCGAATGACAAATCCTGTCCGCCGCCGACCCGCGCAGCCCCGTGACTGCGCCCAGGCGTAAACATTGACAATCAAATACCGTACGAGACTTTACTATTCATGCTTGTGCATGGCTTCGGTTAAGGTTTATCGTAAATGCTTATCGGTTATCGGTTACTTCTTATCTGTGAAGGTGAAATGTTTCTAAATATTCAGGTCTGAGAACCCTATCTGTTTACATTCTGTAAACGCTGTCTCGTAGAAAACCTGCAGGAAACTGCGTGCGGAGGTTCGGTTTCAAGCACAGACGGAGGGGTGTCGCAGGGCACTCCTCTTCTTTTTATGCGTGGACACTTTATGGGGTCTGACCCCATCTTCCGATCTGTTCGTTACGGCAGCCTGCATTGGCAACTGAATCGGTAATCAGCTGATGCTGCTGAGGATATCAGAACCCGCAGAGGTAATCATAGAACTCCTGAATTTAACGGGTCTGATCACACGAAGAGATCCCTAAAGGTCTGTACTGCTTAATTCATACAGATATCAAGTTCCTTTCCGGAAAAAGCAATGCCAAACTTCAGCGTTCGGCTGACTCCATTTTCCTGCAGTTCTTCTTCGTAGTGATTCGTTTCGATCTGCGCCATGGCTTCTTTCGCCAGTAATTCCAGAGACTGACTGCTCAGATCCTTTTTCCATTTCATTTCCATGATGATACCAGGATACTGTTTGCTGCGTGGAATCATGCAGATATCATATCGGCCCTTGCCGGATTCTCTGTTTGACTTTATTTTGTACTGATTATCCATTAAAGCGATCAGGCCGAGCACCAGGCCATGATAAAAGCCTTCTGCACCTGCATCATGAAAACTGATGCAGTGATGCAGATAATCTGAGATAGCCTGCTGCAGCTTTTCACAGTCATTTGCATACAGGCTTTCTGCGATGCGGTTTGCAGTAGTTTTATTGATCTCGCCAGTATGCAGAAAATGCGATAATATCTCAGAGGCATATACCGCAGCGATTTCTTTGTTCGGGATCAGGACTTCGCACAGGTATGAGCCGTCAGCCTGCAGTTTCCTGCTGGAGGCTTTTAAATAGCCGGCGACCAACAGCAGGCTGTAGACATTTTCCGGATGCTGTGTCAGGGATCTGTAGATGACATTTTGATCGATTCTGGCGATCGCAGGCTTCCCCTGCAACAGAAGGTACAGCTTCTCTGTGATATCATCGGTCGCAGCATTCAGAACGTCCTCCAGGATTTCGTTTCGGCCTGTATTCGCCCAGTAGGCCTGCGGCATGCACCCATTGGCAACATAGTTAACGACAGACCATGGATTATAGATATCTCTGGTACCGAACAGGTATCCATCGTACCACGCTCTTAATTCCTGCTCTTTGTCCAGGACGCCGTAATAACGTAGCATCTCGCGTACCTCTTCCACGGTAAAGCCGAAGTACTGGTCGTAAGCGGCGTCCAGAACCGTGTTTACGGACAGATTATTCAGACCGCTGAAGATACTTTCCTGCGCGATTCGCAGGATGCCAGTCAGGAATCCATAGGACAGATTTCGGTTATCCTTGAAGGCACCCGAAAAGAAATTCCGCATGAATCCGATGATTTCCTCATAGAAATTTTTCGAATATCCCTCTTGGATCGGCGTATCATATTCATCAATGATGATAATCGGCGCCTGATGGTAATGCGCAGTCAGCATCTTCGAGAGTTGTTCCAGCGAGGCAGCGAGGTCCACCTCATCCGCGTTTCCGCTTAAGATCTGGCGGAAGAACTCCTTGTCGTAGTCCGCGATCGTGTCGTCGGTCAATATCTCCTGATGCCTGCCATACTCATCCTGTAATAAGCGCTGGATCTTCCGCACGGTGGCTGCCCATGTGTCGAATTTGACATCCTTAAAGGTCAGAAAAATGACCGGATATTTTCCCTGATATTTGCGATATGCCTCTCCGCACTTCCAGATTTTCTTATCCACGAAATACCGGCTTGTATCTTCATCAGAGATTTCGAAAAAGACGCGGAGCATATCCATGTTTAGCGTTTTACCGAATCTGCGCGGACGTGTAAACAGGGACACCAGCGGCTTTCGATCCAGAAAATCCTTGATCAGCATCGTCTTATCGACATAGTAATACTCTTCCTGCGCGCGTACATAATCTGAAATTCCGATCGGCAGCGCCTTTCGTACCGGTGCTTTCTTTCGTTTCATATAATTCCCGGAGCTCACTCTTCCATCCGCCGGCTTCACCGCATCATCCGGAATCCGCCATGATTTTCCTTCCTTAATAGCACCTGGGATCTCCCCTCTTCGGCACAGATCATTGACTGCATGGTCAGAAATTCCCCACTCGTTTGCGATTTCTTTATTCGTCTTCATGGTCTTCCTCCTTTTTAGTGGGTCGTATCCCGTATTAATACATCTATATCATACTGCTTTTCTCCCGATTCATCAACGAGAATCCATATTTATCCCGTACTGTTTGGCATGTATCCCGTATGCTTGGTACTGATTCCACTTTATGGGGTCTGACCCCATAAACTTCTGTTTAGATCCTCTTTAGAAAAATTTAATGGGGTCTGACCCCATTACGAAATTCTTAAGATCGGCATGTTAAGTCGAGGCGGTAACCTTCCCCGGGTTTTACGCTCCACTCGAAGTACGGTTTGTGCGGCTCGGCATAGCGTTCCATCAGGGCCATGATCGTGCCGCCGTGGGCGACGATGGCGATGTTTTCGCCGCTGACTTCTGGTCGTTCTTTTTTTACGTTTTCTGAACTTCCATCGTACTGCAGTTTAAAGACAATCTCTCGCTCCATGCCCGCCTCTGTTTCACTGGCTACGGATGCATCCGCTGTCTTCATCAACGTCTGGATTCTCGGCAGTACGGCGCGTTCGAAGCCGTCACACACGCGTCTCGTAAATTCGGCCTTGCTTTCACCGCCGGGGAAGGCGGTTTCGCCGCCAGAGTCGATGTAGCGCTGGTACGCGGCGCGGTGCGCGGGGTCCGGGTCCTGGTTGATTTCCTGCCAGCTCATGTATTCGAACACGCCGAAGTTCATCTCCATGAATTCCGGGACCACGATCAGCTCCGGTGCGGTGCCAGGAAACAGGCACGCTGCCGTTTCTCTGCAGCGGCGTGCGGGGCTCACGAAGACGATCGCCAGTTGAAGATTCATATCCGCCGACTTCGCCCGCAGTCGTTCTTTCTCCTCCGGCAGGAGGCCTTCGTCGGTCGCGCCGACGTAGCGGTGCTCCTGATTTCCCTTCGTCATACCATGACGGATCAGCCACAGTTTCATTTCATAATCCCTTTCTTCCACTCATCCCACACAGATGTGGTCCCTCGCATCCAGCGTTCGACATACGAATCAGCTTCCAGCACTTTCAATCGCATCCAGCGCTGACATCACGCAATTCTTCGTAATCCTTCCGTCGTTTCGTCGCACCCATACGCTTCTCTTCCGGCGACTCCCGCTTCTCTACTTGATCCTCTGCGCGATGCCGGCGACCACGCGATACACCTCGTCAGCTTCGGCGGCGATGCGGCACCCGACACGCCCCACGGCTTCCCGCCACGCGCGCTCCTCCGGGTCCAGCGGGACCACGCCGCTGCCGACCTCCGGATAGATGAGGACGAGGTCCTGCGTTTTCGCGAGATCGTCTGAAGAGGTGCTCTCCCACATCGTGACGAAGTCGCGGACAGAGGCATTGGCCTCCGCCAGGGGATCACGCCCGGCCCGTACCGCGTCGCGGATCTGCGCGGCGAGCCCGTCGATGCAGCGGACATGCGCGAACTGTGCGGCGAAGGCGTGCTTGCCCTGCGCCATGCCGCCGATGATCATAATCAGTTTCATCTTACCTCCGATTCCGGCCTTTCTTCGGCCAATGTCTTCGTCCTCTGTGTACATACCCGCTCTCGTCTTCGACGGCTGCGAAACCGCGTGAGCCAGCGGGGTGTTCAACCTCCCGATCAGTGCGTGAACGCGCTGCTGAGAATCAGGCACAGCAGGTTGCCAGCGAGGATGGCACGCTCGCAGTTGCACAGAAAATAGCCGCAGAGGTCGCCGGTCGTGCCGCCGAAGATCGGAAGGATGCGGCGGCGGTACCACCAGAAGCAGAGGCCGGCCATCAGGAGGGTCACGAGTGGGTACAGGAGCGGGGTGCCGCCGAGAAGGGTCGGCACGAAGAGGAGCACGCCGGCGGCGATGAGCTCCGCGGTGAGGATGCTGGCCACGTGGCGGTCTGCTGCATCCGCCATCGCACGAACCATGCCGTCCTTCCGCGCCTTCGGGAAGCGCACGACGCTGAGTCCGGAGAGGATGCGGGACAGCACGAAGCCCCAGCAGATGCACGGGAGGGCCTGCGCCGCGGTGGTCATGGTGGCGGTCTCGGTCCAGCAGGCGAGGACGCTCAGGATATAAAGGAGGCCGTAGATCGCGGCGAATGCACCGATGTGCGGGTCCTTCAGAATCTCGAGCTTCCGCTCCTTAGGAGCGTAGCTGTGGAGCGCGTCCTGGGTGTCGAAGTAGCCGTCGAGGTGGATGCCGCCGGTGAGCACGATCGGGAGCGCGGTGAGGCAGCTCGCGATGAAGAAGGCGTGCAGCCCGAGGCGCGTGAGGACGAGCCAGGCGAGGCTGATCAGGAGCGCGAGGACGACGCCGACCAGCGGGAAGAAGCACATCGCGTATTTCATGCTGTGCTCGTTCCAGTCGGCCGGCGGGGTCGGGATCCGCGAGTAGGTCGCGAAGGCGATTTTCAGTGAATCGAACATAAAACTCCTTCTGAGCGCCGCCCGCAGTGGGGCGACGGAGTATCGGTGTGGTTTGTGACGGGGCGGTCAGCGTGCCCTGGGAAGCGGCGCGGCAGAGCGCCGTCGTGTTTCAGTACGCCGCTGTCTCAGGCTTTCAGCTGTACCGGGATGCCGTAAACGACTTCGGTCACCTGGTCGGCGGCGGCGCTGAGCGCCGCGGCGAGGTCGGCGAGGTCACGCAGAAAGCGGTCGGTCTCCGGCCCGTAGTGTATGCCGTCGCTGTAGAGCTCGTTGGCAACGATGATGAGCGCACCGGCCTGCTGCCTCAGCTCGAGCAGCGGGGCCACGATCTCGTGCGGATGGCCCGACGTCCCGTAGACTTCATTGGCATACAGATTCGTGAGATCCTCGAGGAGGAAGACGGCGCGCGATGCGTCGGCGGAAGCGCCGCCAGCATGGCTACTGTCTTCCGCTTGCGATATCAGGACGGGTGCCGGCGTTTCCGACATGTGCAGCGCGCCGTCGGCGATATCTGGCTGGTTTGAACCATTCGTCAGGAGCGCACGGAGCTGCGCGATGTCCGTCGGGCACTCGAGCGTCGTGTAGCCGCGGCCCGCGCGACGCTTCTGGTGCTTCGCGATGCGCGCGGCGGCGTCAGCGTCCCGCGGGGCGGGGTTCATCGTCGCGACGTAGTAAAGCGGCCCGCCGAGCTCTGTATGCAGGCGCTCCGCGAGCTGCTCCGCATATTCTGATTTTCCGGAACCGGCCCCGCCGGTGATGTAGTAAAGTCTGCCCATGTTGCTCCTGTTTTTCACTTAAATCGATGGTACGCTTCGACGTGAATGTCATCGAAGCTGCCCATGCCGCGGTAGACCACCAGTGCGGCGTCGAGCAGCGGCAGGAGAAGCACTGCGCCGGAGCCCTCGCCGAGGGACATATCTGCGTCGATGATGGCCCGCAGGCCGAGCGCCTCGAGTGCCTTCCGCGCCGCGCCATCCTTCGACACATGCGAGGCCAGCGTGACGTCGGCGACGGAAGCATGGATTTCAAAGTCTGGCAGCGCGTCTGCCGCGCTTTCTGCAATTCGCTTTACCTCTGGGTTCGACATCTGTTCTGGCTTCGATGCACTTACTGTGGCCACAGTTGCAGAGTTGGTGGTATCCGAAGCGTTTGACTCCGCCAGAATCCGGCTCGCGGCGAGCGCCGCTGCCGTCGAGATCGCGCCGTCGATCACGATCGGCATCTGCTCTTCGACCGCTCCGAGAAACATCCCGGCCATCGTCGCGATCTCCAGACCGCCCAGCTCGAACAGAAGCTGCTTCGCATTTTTATGGTTGACCCGGCGAAGCGCCCGTCGGACGCAGTCGCGTTTCCGCTCGAGGCCCTCGTCACTGAGGCCGGCGCCACGGCCGACCGTCTCTTCCACCGGAAGCCCGAGGTACGCCGAAAACAGCGCACTCGTCGGCGTCGTATTGCCGATCCCCATCTCTCCGGTCAGAAGGATGTCGTAGCCCTGTGCTTTCAGCTCCCGGACGAGGCGGCGGCCCAGCGCCAGTGCCCGCTCGCCCACCTCCTCTGACATCGCCGGCTCGATCGCGATATCACCGCTCCCATGCTGGAGGCAGCGATCGTTGACGCAATCTGTACGGAGCGCCGCGGATGTAGGCATTGGCCCGGAAGAAGCGGAAATCTGTGATGAGCTGGTGGCTCTGATTTCGTCGTCTGCCGGCACTCCGGACGATCTGCTGTCACCTGCGCTGAGCATGCCGACGTCGATCGGGAAGAGGTCCACTGCGAACTGCTGCGCCAGCACGCTCGTCGTGGTCAGACCGCGCGCGAAGTTTTCAGCGACGATGCGCGTCACCGAGCTGTCCGTCTGCGTCACACCCCCGCGCACGCAGCCGTGATCCGCGCAGAGCACCACCAGTGCCCGCCGTGTGATGTGCGGCTGCGCCGTCCGCTCGATCATGCAAAGCTTCGTCACATGCTGCTCGAGCACGCCCAGGCTGTCGATCGGCTTCCCGAGGCTGTCCCAGTGCTGCTGCGCCAGGGAGCGGTAGTATTCTCGATCACCCGCGCACTCATGTGTGCTGGTGCCGACAGCGTCACATCCCTGGCTGCTGGTACCGTCGTACTTTTCATATTCTTCATGCACAGTATGACCGGCATGATCCATTTTTTGCTGATCGATGTCTCTCTTCATAGATTTTCTCAAGTTACTCTCTTATCTGTCGCTTTTACCACCCGGAACTCTCTCGTCACCTCTACTCTATCAGAAATTTCCCTGCTGTTTCTTCCGCCATGTCCGACAGCTGTCGAGGAAGTGGGCGAGGGCGGCGGGGTTACTCCAGTAGTAGAAGTGCGGGAAGCCGGCGGCGAGGCTGTTCGTGAGATAGATACCTTCGTAACTGCGGGCGCTTGTCGCTGCGTGGCCGTGGCCGGCCGCGGGTTTCGTAAGCGTGCAGTCCGCGCCGTTCCAGTCGCAGTCGTAGCGGTGAAATTCATGCCCGCGCAGCACCGTACTGGCAGGCCCGAGCACGCTGTCCCGTCGGGTCTCCGCCTCGACATAGCCGAAGCGCACCAGCCGCGGCTTTCGCTCTGCGTCACCCGGCAGAACGCCGCACATCGCGACCTGCTCGATGGCCTCCAGCAGATACATGTAGCCACCGCACTCGGCGATCGTCGGAAGCCCATGCTTCACCGCCTCCGCCACGGATGCCCGCATCGAAGCATTGGCATGGAGCGCATCCCTGTAGAGCTCAGGATAGCCGCCAGACAGGATCAGGCCGTCGACCTCCGCCGGCAGTGCCGCGTCATGCAGCGGGCTGAACGGCACGAGCTCTGCGCCGAGCTGCCTAAGCAGCGCACGGTTCTCCTCGTAGGTGAAGTTGAATGCTTCGTCCTCGGACACCGCGATCCGCACGGGCTGCGGCCTATCCGGCTGCGGCTTATCTTCTTTCAGTGATGACTCCACACCGGCGATCTCCAGCAGCCGCTCCACCTCCACGCTTTCTTCCATCTGCGCGGCGACGCGTTCCGTCCAGCGCTGGAAGTCTTCGATCTCTCCCGGCTCAACGAGCCCTAGGTGGCGGGACGGGACCTTCAGCTCCGGCAGCTCCGGCAGGTAGCCGAGGACCTCAATGCCCGGACAGTACGCTTCGATCACGCTCTTCAGGCGCGGATAGAACATCGGCGACACGCGGTTCAGGATCAGGCCGCGGATGCCGCTCTGCCTGCTGCCTGCCTTTTTCGCTGGCTCAGTACGACGGCATCCATCCGACGGGCTCGCGGACCCGGAATCTCCAGTGCACGCCGGTCGGCCCGGCGTCGATCTGCCGTTCTCTGCACTCATTTCTTCCCTGAATTCCATCATCCCGCGTACGAGGGCGGCGATGCTCACACTGGCGCCCTTCGCGTCCATCACGAGGATGGTCGGGGCGTTGAGGATGTGTGCGATTTCCCAGGTCGATGCACGACTCGACACGCCGCCGAGCCCGTCATAGTACCCCATCACGCCCTCGACGAGCGCGAGCTCCGCACCGCTCTCCACCACACGTTTCGTGAAAATCCGCCGAAGCGTGGCCGCATCCGTGAAGAAGCTGTCGAGGTTTCCGGACGGCACGCCGAGCACCCGCCGGTGGAACATCGGGTCAATGTAGTCGGGCCCGCACTTGAAGCTCTGAACCTTTACGCCCCGTTTTTTCAGCACGGCAAGAAGACCACAGCTGACTGTGGTCTTTCCTGCGCCGCTTCGATCCGCGGCGATCACAATTTTCCGAAATGTAGTTCTCATAGGGTTTGTGTTCTGAACGCCGCCTCACCGTCTCGAGATTCTCGTGATGGTGATCGGGTTTTCCGCGCGGTGCATGTGATAGCTGCCGCGGCGCTCGAGGCTGGTCGCCTGGATCTCCACCATCTCAAACTGGTAGTCCGTGAGCCGGCGTTCGATCTCCAGCACCTCGGCGCTGGACTCGAGGGTCACCGTATTGATGACGATGATGACATTCGGATTGATGCCGATCGCCCAGTCGACGATCGCACCAAGATTGCCCTTACTGCCGCCGATGAAGACGCAGTCCGGGATCGGCAGCGGACCCTCGTCGGAGACATTCTTCCGCTCATCCGGTGCCTGGAAGCTCTCTGTCGCGAAGCAGGTCGGGGCGATGCCGCGCACGATGCGGATGTTGTCGACCTTGAACTGGTAGCGGTTCTGCTCGAGCGTGTAGATCGCGTCCTGATCCACCTCGACAGAAATCACCTTTCCCTCCGGACAGGTCAGCGCAGCCTCAATCGACACACTGCCGGTGCCGGCGCCGATGTCATACATGATGCTGTTCTCGCGAAGAGCGAGACGGCAGAGGCTCAGCGCACGCACATCGCGCTTCGTCATCGGGATCCCATCGAGCCGGTTGAAGCGCTCATCCGAGATACCGAAGCTTCGTATGGATGCACGGAAGCCGTCATTCTCAAACAGCGCGATGGCGAGGCGGTCGAAGCTCTGATTCCGAAGCTCGCGCGGGGAGCCGACGGTAAACTTCTCATCCTCGTAGCTCAGGCGCTCGCCGACCGTGATGCGCACGTTATTGAGGCCGAACTGTACCAGCTCCTGCGCGATGATGGAGACATTGTCCTCGGCACCGAGCAGGGCGCAGACGAAACGGTTCTCGCGGATCAGCGGCACCATGTCCTTATGCAGGCCGTGCAGGCTGACGAGCTTCACGTCCGCCATGCTGATCGAGCGCTTGCTGAGGAAGTACTGGATGCTCGACACGCCGGCATAGTTCCGGATCTCGAGCTGCTCGAGCATGCGGTCGTCCTCATAATTTTCGTCGTGTACCTCCGCCATGTGCTTTTTCAGCGCGCGACGCAGCGGAATCGCGCCGGAGTACACGCTGGTGTCGCCGGTGAAGACCGCCGAGATGGTTTTCTTTTCCGGGTGCGCGAGGATGTACTCGACCATCTCCTCCGTGCGGAAGGTCTCGAACAGCTCCGGGCCGCCCTCTGCCGGCAGCGCCGCCCGTGCCGTGTTCAGCGCCCGCGTCGCCCCCATCACCACATCCGATGCCGCGATGGCATCGACCGCACTCTTCGTCAGCATATCCGGATTTCCAGGGCCTACCCCGATCAGGTTTACGATTCTCATGTCCTACCTCCATATCTGCAGCTGTCCGTCCGTAGAGACGGCAGCGTCGCTTCGATCTTCATATTATGCCGCGGTCTACTGCTTCCGCCTGCTCTTCGCTGCGTTCGGTCGCGTTTCTCCCGCACGTCCCCACTCTTCCGATCTCGTGGATCCGTCGCAGCACCGCATCTGACTTCTCTCTATCATACCACGCCGCGTCCGGGATCGAAACCTCCTTTGGTCGGCCGACACAGATGACCTCCACACCGAGCGCGAGTGCCGCTTCACATTTCTCTGGGAAGCCGCCGGTCTCGCCCGACGCTTTCGTGACGAGGTAGCCCGCGTCGGCATACCGAAGCTGTGCGACATTCATCTCTTCAGAAAACGGACCCTGCATCAGGATGAGATGGTCCCGCCGGAAGCCGAGCACCTGACACTTCTCCAGCGCCTCCACCGTCGGCAGTGCCCGCACATAGCAGCGCGCCGCGAAATCCGGGATCTGCGTGTAGGGTGTGAGCTCCTTCGAGCCCGTCGTGATGAGGATGTTCGGACGCTGCGCCGCTGCAGAGGATGACCGGTCCGACTGTGCTAGCCACGCCGCTGCCTCCTCGATGGACTCCACCCAGTGAAACGCCGCACCCTCCGACGCACTGGCCTTTCCACCTGCACCGCTATCCTCCCGCTCCACGCGGATGCAGCGGACCCCTGCTGCCGCACACGCCGTCAGGATGTTCTCACTCACCACCGCCGCATACGGATGCGTCGCATCGATCACCAGCCGCTGTCCGGATAGCTGACATCGTTCAGCCTGCCTGCATTGCCCTGCTGATTTCGGCGATTCGGATTTCTCCAGCTCTCCGTCTGTATCATCTGGCATGAGCTTCAACTGCTGCCGGGCCGTCTCATCTGACGTGAATCCCGTCGCCTGCCTGGCTGCCTCAAACAGCGCCGTCATCTCCTCTGCGTCCAGTCGACCGACATGCACCGTGATCCCTGGCCCCGCCGGCAGCAGACTCGCCCCATACGCCGTCGTCACATACACCTCCGCAGCGATCGGCAGCCCCGAGGACTCATGCGCCGCCCACGCTCTATTCACTTCGACGATCGCTTCTGCGATCTTCCGCCCCTCGGTCGTCCCACCAAACAGAAATATATGCATCTCGCTCCTTTGATACTACACTTATGCTTCAGCTAAGCATCCAAAACGCGCTTCCGCTCATACCCGCGCGGGGTCACCATCCGCGGGCCGTCCGGCGTCTCGATGACGCGCGTCTCGCTGTTCCCGACGAAAATCGTGCTCAGCATGTCGATTTCCGGCTGTACTTCAGCGGCACTGTCTGCGGTCGCATCCTTTGCCGAGGCGCAGCCACCGCCGACATTCGCATTTTCTACCGCATCACCACACTCTCCAACCGTTACCGCAGCCGTCCCACCACTCGCGAGCCCGGCGAGCTCGTTCAGCAGGAAGATCCGGCTCTTCTGTCCGTCGCGGCCAATGTTTCGGACGTACGCACATACCCGGTCTTCCGGGAGCGTCTCCGAGAGGATCGCGCATGCCCGCTGGTACTGCGCCAGCCGCGTCCGGCTGACCGGATTATACAAGACGATGACGAAGTCTGCTTCTGCGGCGGCCTTCAGCCGCTGCTCGATCTTCGCCCACGGCGTCAGCAGATCCGACAGACTGATGACGCAGAAATCATGTCCCACCGGCGCACCCAGCACCGCACTGCCGCTCAGCACCGCACTGAGTCCCGGCACCGTCACGACCTGCACGCCCCGGTACGCATCCTCCTCGGACAGCGTATAGAGCAGCCCCGCCATACCATACACCGCACTGTCACCAGACGACACAACCGCGACATTCTGCCCCTCGTGCGCCAGCCTCAGCGCTTCACGGCAGCGCGCCTCCTCGGCATGCATGCCCGACACCAAAAACCGCTTCTCCGGAAACTGCGCCTCGAGAAGCTTCACATAGGTCTGGTAGCCGACGATCACATCGACCCCCGCCAGCACCTCCCGCGCCTCCATCGTCTCATAGCACTCATCGCCGGGACCGAACCCGACCGCATATACCGTTCCGCTATTCTCTCTACTCATCACGCAATCCCCCATCAAGTGTTTTCCTCTGAAAGATACATCTGCAGGATGTTCTCCTGGTATCCGGCGACGCCCTGCTTCCGAATCAGCACCGCTGTCGTCTTCAGCAGCGAATCCTGCAAATGGTCGAGCATCTTCATCCGCCGGGCTTCGATCGGTTTTCGGGATTGTGCCGAACGATAGTCCGCTTCCGACATATGCCAGAAGACGCACTGCCCCGGCAACAGGCTCTGCTGCACCTTCTCTGCGATGCAGAGCCCCTCCGGGTCGAAATCACCAGCATAGTATACGCGGGTTCCGGCGGCACGAAGAAGCCTGAGGATCAGCCAGGCACTTAGCCGTGGCTGTCCATTCATGCACATGAGCGAGCGCGTGCGTCCGAAGCGCTCGCAGAGCACTGCATACACCACCGGATTTTCCACGATCCAGAGGGTATTATCCCGACAGCGAAGCTGCGCCCACCCAGTGATTACCGAGAGCGGTACATTCACCGGTGCGCCATCGGCAGCGAAGCCTGCCATGCCAGCATGGACCAGTCCATCTCGTCCGATGGCTTCCACACCACAAAGCATCGCATAATTCGATACATCATCGAGCAGGATGCCGGCAGACAGGTACCTTGCCTGCCGCCGAAGCGACGGAATACTGTTCATCTCATCAGCTTCGACTCCCCGCTGTATCTCAAGCCACTGAAGTAAAAGCTGAAGAAGATGTGCATCGCGCGTTCCCGGATCCAGGCGATGCGGGTCTCCGAAAAGCACTGCTGCAAAGACTGGAAGATACTGATAACGCTTCTCTACACAAAGCCGATTCAGAATCTCCAGTGCCCGCACCAGTATATGCAAATCTTCTGTGAGTGCGCATAAAAGCTTGTTTTCCACCAGCTCCTGCCGTCCACTCATCAGCTGCCGGTAAAGCGCCGTCACCGCTTCTTCGGATGTGCATGTATGCGCAGTATTGTCAATCGCTCCGATGCTGGGCACATCCTCAGACGATATCGCAGGTTCTTCTTTCTCCGCCACCGCTCGCAGTTCATGCAGCAGCTGCCTCGACGCTTCACAGTCCGCATACGCTTCCTGCTGACCGATTGCTGCTTTCCAGCAGCGTGCGATGCACGCCTTTCGCCGGCTCTCTTCCTCCCGCTTTCCAGAAAGCGGTGCTCCTGCAAAGGCCTCCAGAATTTCTTCCGGCGACAGTTCTACGAAGCGGGTATGCTCAAGCGCCCGCCGGAAGGCCTGCGCAGAAATCGTCGCCGTTTTCTGATTATGATAGCTCCGCGCGAAGAAGCCCTCCAGCGCCTCCCGCTCATCCTCGCTTCGAATGTTCAGTCGGGCACTGCCACAGAAGCAGCCATAGGAGCGATACTTCTCGCAGAACTGAGAGAGCAGCCGCTCAAACACCGGCATGCTACGAAAGTACGCAAGGCACGCTTCCCGAAGTTCATCATTTTTCAAGTCGTTTACTCTCCTCTTCCATCTCTGCTGCATCCTCCATCAGCACACGAACATTTCCATTCCAAAGGAAGGAAAGCGCCGTGACGAACTTTGCATTGTTCGGGCGCACGAGCTCATAGATCGCCAGTGCATCGAGGGTATCCGCATCACCCCAGAGCACCTGGGAATTGATGATGAAATCGAAGTCGAACTCCCGCATGAGACGGAACATATCCCGGATATTTCGGTTATCGACGCCAGCGAAGGCCTCATCGAGGGATACGATCTGCGGCGCATCCGGACGGGCACCCCGATACTTCGCGGTCACCGCCGAGAACAGCGGAACATACATGGACATCGCCTTCTCACCACCAGAGAAGGTTCCGAATACCGAGTTCGTCAGCTCCTTCTGCCGCTCGCCCGGCTTCTCACAGAAGAGCTGGAACTCAAACCACTTCCGGTAGTCCAGCGCGTCCTGCATCACCTGATAGAAGGAAGCGCTTCCACCGCTGTCCTCCGCGATTCTGCGCGACTCCTCCACCTTCGAACGGAAATGCTGGCTGAGGCGTGCCGCCTCTTCCTCCTTCATGGAGCGGTAGTCCTTTCGCAGGAGCTCCACGAGCTCGGCGGTATCCAGCTGGGATTCACTCTCCGCTGTCTTACTGCGCCAGCGAAGTCGAAGCTTGAGACCGCTGGAGGTATTCATACACTCCATCTGCCGGTTCATGTTTTCGACCCAGCTCTGCGCACTGTTGATGCGGCTTCGAATCTTCCGACTCATCGTGTTCGACAGGATATCCTCGAACAGCTCCCGATCCGTCTGCTTAATCAGCTGACGCAGGCTCTCGAGCTCCTCATCGAGGATACCCGACAGCTTCTGGAACGGAATCCGACTGCCACGATAGCGCGCCTGGTAATCCAGTCGCTGTACCGGTGTTGAAAGCAACGTCTCCTGCGGACGCTTCTTCCAAAGCTCTGCAAACTGCTCGAAGGAGCTGATCTGATAATCGACCAGATAGCCGTTGCACTCAAAGTATACCTGCTGCACCTTCGTCTTCAGCGACTCGAGCTCCTCCGCAGACTTTCGGAGCTCGGCCACCGTCTCCTGCGCACTCTTGATATACACCACAGTTTTCTTTTCTTCTGCTTGCGCCAAATCCGCCACAGCATTATACGCTTCCGTGCCCACGCTATCCGATGCCGCACTTCCGCGCTCTTCCACACGCCTTTCGTCTGCCACGACCTCCTCTACCGGAAATACATAGCCAAGCTTATACTCCTCGATGTAAACCTCCTCCGCATATGTCTTTTCCGCTTCCAGCAGGATACGTGCCGCCGACAGGTTCTCGATTTTCTCCTTCGTATTCCGACATTCCGTTTCCTTCCGGCCCCGTTCGTTCTCACAGTTGCCGCGCGTCTCATCATAGTGCGCGAGCCACACGATACAGGTATCCAGTCGCTCCTGAATCGCCGCATAATCCGTGAGTGCAAGCTGCTTCTCGATAGACGCCCTGCGGTTCTCCGCATCGCGGATATCCTTTTCGAGGATGCCCTGGTCATAGCGAAGCTGCTCGAGATCGGCCTCGATGCTGTCGAGCTGATCCTGCTTCTGCCGGAGTGCTGCGACCTGATCGAGATACGATGCATGGGTAGGCACCAGTACACGGAGACCGCTCTGATATTCCATCGCCGCCTGCGAAGCCTGCACAAACACCTCCAGGCTGTTCCGGAGATACAGCCGTTCTGCAATCTTCGCCGCCTCGGTTCGATCCTCCTGCAGCGCCTGGATGAGCGCATGCACCTCTGCATCGAGCGCCTGCTTTTGCTTATTCTGAAGATCCAGCCACTTCTCCGCCTCTTCGCAGATATTGAGTGCATCCTTCAGCGCCTTTTCCTTCGGGAAGCCCTTATACTCTTCCTCGAGGCGCCCGATCCGATTCTGGAACTGCGCTGCTTCTTCCGAAAGTCTGGCGTTTTCTGCTTCCAGCTCGGTGATGCGCTCCTTTAACACACGAATCTTCTCTGCACGGTTCCGCTCTCTGGCCTGCGTGCCGATAAATCCGGCATGGTACTCCCCGCTGATCGTACCGGCCAGCACGCCGTTTCGCCAGCTGCCATTCGCGGAAATCACGGTCTCCGCATTGTCCTCCATCGAGATATGGCTGAGAATATCGGTCATCTCCATGTTCAGGAACACAGTGTTGACGCTATCGTTCAGGGTCAGCATATCGAGTGCGGTTTTTCCGAGAATCTTCCCTGCATTTTTGCGTACGAAAATATAGCGATCGCAGGCACCCGGGTCCAGCCGCAGTACCTCCTCCCGATAGTTCTCTTCAATCACCAGCGCATCCAGCAGCCCCATCTCGAGCATCGCCTCTTCGATGCGATTCCGCGTCTCGTCATCGAGCGAATCCGCGAATTCGAGCGTCTTATAAAACGCATGATACGGGATGCCGCGCTTCGTCAGTCGACGACGGTTTTCCAGCACCGCTTCACTCCGCTCCGGCTCCGGCTCACGTTCGTTCTCCCACTCGCGAAGCTCTGCCTCGCAGCCCGTCTTCTCTTCGACCAACATCCGGCTTTCCCGCTTTCGGGCTTCCAGTTCTTCCTTCAGGTGAATCCCCAGGTCCTGGAGCTGAAGGTCTACCGGACGCTTCGCCTGCGCATAATCCGCGCCTTCATCATAGCTGTCTGCGAAACGGCAGAGCCCCTGCAGTACCTCCTCCGGCAGCTTCAGCTCCTGGTTCTCGCCATGCCAGATATACAGAGCTTCCTTCCAGCTGCTCTCTGCTTCCGTGAGCGCCGCCTCTGCCTCACGCAGCTTCCGCTCAGCGCGGTCCGCGTTATCCTGCTGCCGGGCGAGCCCGTCCCGCTTCTCGCAGAGCTTCTCTTCCCCCTTCGCGAGGCGCTGCTGCACCACGAGACCTTCCTGTATGCCCTGCTTCGTTTTCTGAAACTCCGCCTCATAGGTTTTAAAGGAAAATGCCTCGTCGATTCCCTTTGTGAGCTCATCCTTGAGGAAGCTCTGCGCCTGATAGTTCATGTACTCTGCCTGCGCAGACATATTCTCGAGGCAGTTACCGATCTCTGCGCGCTTCGTCGCTTTTTTCTCATCCAGCTGCTGAAGCTGTGCCCGGCACGCACGCTCATCATCCTGCTTCTTTTCGATCCGCGCTTCCTTCTTCGCGTGATTCTCTTGAAGCCCGGAGAGCTGTCCGACGAGCCTCTGCTCCTCCTGCTTCAGCTGGTAGGCATCGCTCTTTCCAAGCTCCTCCCGTTCCTTCTCCATCGTCGCCTTCTGTGAGGAGAGCTGCGCCAGCTCGTCGGTTAATGCTGTCAGCCTGGACTCTGCCTCAGAGAGCTTCGTCTGCTCCTCCGAGAGGGCCTGGGTGTTCGCCTTCAGGCGCTTTCCTGCCTGGTCGGCCGCGCTCGCCTTCGCATACAGCATGCTCCGGTTATAGCGATCGAAGACGCGCGCGATATGGTCGACCGCCTTTCGCGCAACCTCCTTGGTCTCCAGCTGAAGTCGGAGGGAATCCATATTCTCGATGGCCTCCGTCATTGGCCGCAGATCCTCCTCGGAGAGCCCCTGCAGCGCAGAGCTCAGGATGTCGTTGATGACGGATGGCTTGAAATCGCGGGACAGCTTCGGCGTACGGAGCTGGATAAGAAGATCAAGCATCTCCCGGTAGGCATCCGTCGTCGCAAAGCCGAAGAGCTGCTGGTTCACGAACTCGATATAATCGGCCTGTCGATCATAGACCCGTCCGCCCTCCGCGAGGCGGTTTTCGAGCTCCTTCCGGGTCAGGGTGAGCTTCTCCGCGCCACTGCGATAGAGCGAAAAATCGACGCCGACGCGCCGACCATCGAGGATACCGAAATACCACTTGTCCAGTGGCTTTCCACGGCGGGCGCGGATACCCATGCCGATCGTGAAGTAGGCTTCACTCTTTTCACGCTTAAACTCCATATAGAGATAGCCGGTCCGCTCCTCTCGCTCATCGCCCTCCTCCAGGAGATAGCCAGACATCTTACGATCACGGGAACCGAATGGATCCAATCGCTCCGGATTCGCATTACCATCGAGGAGAAGCGGAATCGCACTCTGCATCGTAACGGATTTTCCAGAGCCGTTCGAGCCGCGCAGCAGAAGCCGCCCCTTTGCAAAGCAGAATTCCTGCTCATCGTAATACCAGAAGTTGATGAGGCCGAGCTTATTCGCATGCCATCTGTTTTGTCCCATATCTATGTCCTGTCTTTCTGCGCGCTGCCCAGTGGGACGCGCGATTTAAATTATTTCGAATATTTATTGACATTCCGGCAGGGGCCCCGACGGTCCGGCGTCGGTCGCGGACTACTATGCATCCGACGCCGCCCCTCCGGGGATTTTTCGCGAACTGTAATGTTTTTTATTCCACGTATCGTCCTGCGAGCTTTGCGCAGGACGGCTCGATGCGCAGTCGTCCGCTCTCGCTGTCCCTCGAAAGAAAGGTCCAGAGCATCATCTGTGCCTTCACCTCTTTCAGGAAATCGCCCTCCGGAAGATCCCGGTAGACTTTCGAGAAGCGGTTCAGATTTTCACTTCGCACCTCGCGAAGCAGTGCATCGAACTCCGGCTCCTCCAGTACGATACAGTCCCGGACATCGGTTTTCCAGATCTCACTCTGTACGCGTTTCTGGATGGCATCCAGCACGAGCAGCAGGATATCAGACACCGTACTAGAGCCTGGGAACGCCTCACCCAGTCCGCTGTCGTCGCTTAAGAGCAGCATAGCACCACCCTTCGAGATCTCGAGACGAAGCGAAAGCAGGACGCTTAGTTCCTCCCGCATACGGGCACCCTGATTTTTCAGATACTCATAGTCGCCCTCCGCGCCCTCGGAGCGGTACAGCCCCGGTGCAAAGAGCAGTCGTCGGTAGACGCGGTGTCGTCGCACAAGGCCCTTATCCTCATCCACCTCGTACCAGCCGGAGTTCAGGAAATCCTCCAGACCACGATAGTGCATGATGTCCTCTGAAAAGCTGCGCATGTAGTAGAGGGAAACGCCGGTATTTTCATAGAGTACATCCTTCTGCGATTCCACGAAGCTGTCCTCCGAACCATCGGTCCGCTTCAGCATCCCCTGGCTCTCCGCATACTGCAGCACGCGCACCAGCCGCCGACGCTCCTGATAGGATGTCCAATCCACGCCACCACCCGGGAGATTCCCAGCGATGAATTCCGTGAGCTGCGAAAGGATAAACTGATCCTCGGCATGCTCCTCGAGAAACATGAGCAGCATCGAAAAGAACGCATACTCCCGCGGACTTCGGAACTCCTGTATGCCCATAAACGGCTTCGGCACCGCCGGGATCCGCTCGACCTTGATGAGCAGCTGATTTTCGATCATCGGGCAGCCCAGTCGCTCCGTCACAAATTTACGGATCTCCTGCGCATGATCGCGGATCTGATAGTACAGCTCCCGATCCTCCGATTTCAGTATCCAGTGCTTCGACAGCAGCGCTTCCAGTTCTTCCTGCATCCTCAGTTCTCCTCTTCAAAAACGATGCGCATTTTCGGCATCTCGAAATCACCGTCCTCGCAGTGAACCACACAGCGTTCACCCCGGCCCGCACTTTCCAGGGTGAACCGCCGTCCATCCTCGGTACGTGCCGCCCGTCCCGGATCCTCCAGCGCATCAGATACCCAGCGAAGCAGTACCTCTCTCAGCTCTCGGGTGAGGCAAGGCAATGCTGAGAAATCGATGCAGCCATCCTGCTCGAGCTCCTGCAGCGCTGCATTTCGTGCTCGCTGCGCCTCCAGAATCTGCTGCCGCATCGCTTTTTTCTCTTCGCTGTGATCCGTGATTGCACTTCGATTGCTCCGCTCTGTGCCCTTCCGGGAGCGGGATTTCAACTGCTTCCGCTCCGGCTCCAGCGCATAGGCGCTCATATTCATGCTCTGGCTGTTCGCCTCCACCTCACTTCGAAGGTGCCGCGGTGTCTCTACACCGAAGATGCATGCACTCAGCTGATGTGCTTCCGCCAGATCCTCGCAGGCGAGAAAGAGCTCCGCCACCTTGCGGTACTCTTCCCGTCGATTCGAGCCCATCGCACTCTTCTCACTCATCTCCATGGCGAAACGTGTGATGCGACGGATGATGTCATTCGTCGCATCGAACAGCTTTCCGGCCTCATTGTCCTCGCCCTCAGAGGTCTGGAACCAGCGGCGGATGCTCTCCAGCTTTCCGCGGTTATTCTCCGCGATGGTCTCCGGTGCCACCTGCTCCATCCGGGGTATCGCGGCTTCGTAAGCATTGACCTTCTCCAGCACCGCCTCACAGAGCGATGGACTGAGGACCTGCAGCAGCTCCTCGATCACGCCGACGTTCCGCTGCAGACTCGTGACGAAGTTCCGAAGATACTCGACGAGCTTATCCTTAAACAGCAGAAACTCCTGTGTATGCATCATCTCTTCCGCACGCACGCTGCTGAGGTCGCGGATGTAATCATGGTAATTCTGATTGAGACGCGTGAAATTCCGCTCGAGATCATCCCAGAAATCATAGGCCTCTGCCGGCTCGGCATCGACCATCTCCGGGAAGCGTTCGATGGCCCGCCGGATACGCTCAAGCAGGGTCGGCTCCAGGGACCCACCCTCGATTTCGAGATGCTCGAGCCGAAGGACTAGACGCTCGATTTCTACGCTGTAGGGCGACATCTGGTAGCGGTAGCGCCGGCTCTGGAACTCCTCGAGGGAGCTCACATGACGCGTGTCCTGCAGTGTTTCGAGATTATGCCAGTTTACGAGGCTCGTGAGATCCTGCTGGCACTGCTCCAGCCGATAATCGCGGAATTCCGGGAATGCCCGCAGCGCATCATACACCTCCTCCTGGTACATCCAGTTGTGAAGCTTCTCCGTATTTTCATAGAAGATACGCATGATGCAGCGATACCGATCCGTATTTTCGGTATTCAGATACTGCACCTCCGGCAGCGGCTTCAGAAGTTTTTCTGTGATCTGCACGCGTTTTGTCCTTTCCGATGGGGCACCCCATCCTCGTTTCTTTATTTAATACAAGTCATTATATACGCAAGCCTGACAAATAAATGATCGCCTCATGAACATTCGAAAAGGTTTTGCAGTTCTTACATAGCCATTCATTTCTCTCATCTGTATCTTCCACCCCCGGCAAACCTTCCGGCAGAAGATTCTTCATCGTCTTTGCCGCATTCGTTACCGCCGTCGGATAATGCTCTGCAATTTTCTCCGTTGCTTTTTTATCCCCCTTTACATAGCCAGGTTCGAGTCGTTTGAGATCCGAAATCATCTGCTCACTCTCACCTTCACAAAACACCACGATGTACGGTTTTTGTTTTCTGAACTGGCGAGGCATCACTTCACCTCCTCGATGTCAAGGTCCGGAATCGCACCGTACTTTCCCAGCAGGTATCCCTTACGGATATTCTCTGTCGTTCTGGTTCCGAATTCGCTGATGCTGTAAAGCTCTGATGATCCATCCTCATGATTTTTGTCCGCAAAATATATCTGGTCCTTGCGAAGAAGCTCCATATTCAGAAGCTCTGTATTATGCGTTGTGAAAATCAGCTGCGCCCCCTTCGGATTTGTTTCCTTGCTCTGGAATTTTGCGACAATGTAATCAACGAGCAGCGGGTGGAGACCCTTTTCGATTTCATCCGTCAAAAGAACGCCGCCGTTCGCAAGCACAGATTCGATAGCCGGTGCAATCGACATCAACGTTCTGGTGCCATCCGATTCATCCGAAAGATCCAGTGGATAAAGCTGCCCGTTACCATGCTGATCCTTGCCCTGATGCATGGATATAGCCTTTACTTCATTCATCGCGATTTTGGCATCTGCATTATCTGAAGTCTGCGACAGCGCCTGAAGAAAACGTGCAAGCGCCGATCTGACACCTTCCGGCAGATCCTCTGGCATCTCCAGTTCCTGAATCTCTTTACTGTTCATTTCGAACTGCATATCTTCGATGCCAAAATCTGCTGCCTTTGCATAATCACTGATGGCCTTCAACATTCCGGGATTATCCGAATAATCGAGCAGCTGCTTCGGAATATCCGAATAATCCCTCGAGAAGTAAATCCGCTCTCGGAACCATCGCATCGCACTAACGCAGGCTTGATCATTCATCGTGCAGGCAACCGAAAAGAACAGCTGATTCGGTGCAACCATCTTTGCAATCAGTTTACGCTTAGTTTTTTCTTCCGTAAAATCAAATTCCTGCCCTTCTCTCGTAAAAACAAGTGCCTTCTGTCCCTTCGGCGCATAGTACAGGGACTCGGAATAGACCCGCTCACGATCCGCAGAAAACGCATACCAGTATTTGATACCCTCCAGTGTATAGATGAATTCAAATGCACTCGGTGCATTCTGAGAGTAATCATTTAATCGAAATGGATGGACAGGAATCGGTGCATCTGCATGCTGGGTTCTCTGCGCATTTTTAATAAACTGAACCGCCAGCCAGAATGCACGGATGACATTACTTTTTCCACCACCATTTTTTCCATAAATCGCGACACCCGGAAGAAGACTGGTTTTACTGTTATACTTGATCAGGGAATTTTTATACATTCCCAGACCGCTCGCCTCCATGGATAAAACCGCCTCGTCACGGAAAGATCTATAATTTTTAAATCGAAATTCAATCAACATCCCGCTCACCTCCACCACCAGTATAAATCCAGAGTTCGTGATATTCAAACGTTTTTATCACATTTTATGATTTTTATTGCTCAATTTTGAACGTATTAATCGGTTTCTTTCTTCTGTCGGAAGATACAGCTGTAGGATTCCTCTTTAGGTTTCCCTCTTAACTTACGTATATTCTTCGTGACCAGCGTCGGCTTGCACGCACCGGAGGAACCTGCGTATTAGCTTGCGTATATCCTTCGTCCCCCTACGCTTCCACCGCGACGGCAGTCGTCACGCTCCCGTGGATCGTCTTATGCACCAGCACCTCAGCGTGGCCGCTCCGTCCCGCGGCATAGGCCGCCGCCCGCTCGCAGACATTGGCCACCCCCGTCACCGACTGGACGAAGCTGCTGCCCGCGAAGGCCCCCTCCACCGTCCGAAGCTCCTCCGCCGTGTAGGTCACGAACGGCACTCCGCTTTCGTAGCTGTACGCGAGGATCCCCGCCTCCTGCTTCTTCAGGTCGATGCTCGCAAGGGCCACCACCGCGCGTGGGTCAATGCCGGCATCCTCGAGGCAGGTGGCGACTGCCGCTGCGACCTCGGCCTGCGTCACGCCCTTCCGCGCACCCAGACCCACATGAACCCGCTTCGCGATGAGGCGGAGGCCTGTAGCCTGGTTCAGCAGCTTCGTCCGGTAGCTGATCACGATGTCAGCGCGGTCGATGTCCTGCGCCGGGACAAGCTCCGCCTCGTGGCGAGCCGGGCGCTGCACGAGACGCTCCATCGGGATGTCCGAGTAGATCCGCAGCTTCTCGCCGCGAAGAACCTTCGCGCTCACCTCCTTCGCCTTTCGGAGATCCGTAAGGAGGAAGCCGTTTTCCTTTGCGAAGGTATCTACCGCGAAGGCACTCTCCGCGTCCGTCGCCGTCGTGATGATGGGCTCCGCCTCGATCAGCGACGCCGCCGTGCGGGCCAGTGCATTGGCTCCACCCAGGTGACCGCTCAGCAGTGAGATCACGTAGCGCCCCGCCTCGTCGATGACGAGCACCGCCGGATCCACGGCCTTCCCACAGATAAACGGCGCGATCGCACGCACCGCGATGCCCGTCGCCCCCACGAAGATGATGGCGTCGCACGGATGCCTAGTACCGGCGTCTCTAGTCCTTGCATCCATCTCACAGGCACCAGATTTTTCTGATTCGAAGCCATGCTCAAGTCCACCAGCACCGAGGGCGCAGATCTCCGGCTTTTCTTCGAAATCGGACAACGAAACACGCTTTCCGTCTGTATCGTCTGCCGGCTTCGTGAACCACTCCCCGACGATGTCCTGCAGGCTCCGCGGATCGGAAATCGCCGGCAGCGCCTCCGTCTTCGCATGCAGCTCGATACGTGGCGGCTGTGAAACCTCCTTAGACGATCCCCTGTACGACAAATGCAAATCCTCAGAAAGACCTGCGGCCTGTTGCCCTCCGACAGCTGCCCGGGAGACATCCTGATCGACGACAGGATCTGAACGCCATAAGGCCTCCTGCCCTCCACCACCTGTCCGGGAGGCATCCTGATCGACAGCATTGGCTGAACCTAACGTATCCGACGCCGTGATCCAGCGCGTGCGCAGCTCCTCCGCCAGCCGATATCCCTTTTCCGTAAATGCGATCATCTGAATATTCATCGATATCCTCGCTGCTTTCTTCTATACTGAATTCCCAAATTCTATACTACGCACGTCACATCGTTCGCATACTGTTTCCACTCGCTCATAGCACGCACTATCATAGCTTATTTCGACGATGCCGATGTACTCCCCTGTCGAAACGCAGTCGTGAAGCCCGGGTCGTAGAGCTTCGAGGCTTCGTAGATTGTCGCGTCGCAGGTGGCGCGGCCGACGATGATGAGCGCTGGCTTGAGACGCCCGGCCTCGTTGCGCGCCTCCGACGTTTCGAAGGCCTCCGGCAGCTTTGCGAGCGTCGTGCGCACCACGCGCTCGTCCGGCCAGGATGCACGGAATACGACCGCGGTCGGCGTGTTCTCCGGATAGCCACCGGCGAGAAGCTCGGTCTTCACCTTGTCCGCGAGGGTTGCCGACAGAAACAGCACCATCGTCGCCTGATGCGCGGCAAGCTTCGCGAGCTGCTCCCGCTCCGGCACCGGCGTCCGCCCCTCTGCACGGGAGATGATCACCGTCTGCGTCACGCCCGGCAGGGTATATTCCGTCTGAAGCGCGGCGGCTGCACCACAGAACGCACTGACGCCGGGACATACATCGTAGTCGATGCTGTGCGCCTTCAGAAAATCCATCTGCTCCCGGATGGCACCGTAGAGCGAGGGGTCACCCGTGTGGAGGCGGGCAACATTGGCCCCCGACTGCGCGGCCTCGAGATACAGCGCGCAGACCTCGTCGAGATTCATATCCTTCGAATCATAGATGCGCGCATCCGGCCGGCACTCCTCGAGCAGCGCCGGATTCACCAGCGAACCCGCGTAGATCACGATCTCCGCCTCGCGGAGAAGCCGCGCGCCCTTCCGTGTGATCAGCTCCGGATCGCCCGGACCCGCCCCGATAAAATGAACCATACCTGCCTCGTTTCTTTATGTGATAGAAGTCATTATATACGTACGTTTGACAAAAAAATGATCAGCTCCTGGGATTTGAGAAAGTTTTCAGTCCCTGCAGCGCCATTTTTCATCATTCATTTTGACACCTGACATTTTAGCATAAAATGTATACACTTCGTGAAAATATAAAAAAGTATGGTGACAGTGTTACTGTTCACTCGTGACTCAGCCTCCGGCTGCTGTCCGCCGAGCCACGCCTTGACTTACCTACGTTTGAGCAGTAACGTGACAGTTCAGGCAAGCAGGCAGGGGCCCCGGCGGGGCGGCAACGGTTTTTCCTTCACCCGAGCGCCACGTCCAGCACCATCATCACGCTGAAGCCGGCGGCGAAAAGCAGGGTCCCGACATTCGAGTGGCGGCCCTGCGACATTTCCGGAATCAGCTCCTCCACGACGACATACAGCATGGCACCGGCGGCGAAGCTGAGGAGATACGGCAGCAGCGGAACGATGAGCTGCGCGGCGAGGATCGTCAGCACCGCACCGATCGGCTCCACGACGCCCGACAGCACACCGCCGAGGAAGGCCTGCCGCTTACTCTCCCCCTCCGCGCGAAGCGGCATCGAGATGATCGCCCCCTCCGGGAAGTTCTGAATCGCGATACCGAGCGAGAGTGCCAGCGCACTGGCCGCCGTGATCTGCACGCTCCCCGACAGGAAGCCCGCGTACATCACACCGACCGCCATGCCCTCCGGGATGTTGTGGAGCGTCACCGCCAGCACCATCATCGTCGGTCGCTTCAGCCGCGTCTTCGGTCCCTCCGCCTCACTGCTGCCGACATGCATATGCGGAATCAGGTGATCCAGCACCAGCAGAAACAGCACGCCGATCCAGAAGCCGACGAAGGCCGGCACGAAGGACAGCTTCCCCCAGCCTGCCATCTGCTCGATCGCCGGAATCAGCAGACTCCAGATGGATGCCGCCACCATGACCCCCGCCGCGAAGCCGGCCAGCGCCCGCCGCACCAGCTCCCCCAGCGCCCGCTTCATGAAAAACACACACGCCGCCCCGAGACTCGTCCCCAGAAACGGAATCGCGATACCGATCACTGCATTCATTTCGTTCGTCATTTCTACCCTCCCTTTTATCCATCGGATGTGCTGCGTAGCGCCGCCATCGTCGCACACGCGTATATATCGGATAGGCGCGCGGAAACCGATGTTCACGTTCTGCCATCGTCGCGTATATATATATCCTGTCCAGATAGTTAGTTTATATTAACTTTTTGGCAAATGCCACTGTTTTCTACCATTTATCTAATCTGGCCTGATTTTGAAGATATTGGATATGCTTTTTGTCTGGAAGCGTTGGAAGAAACTGGAAATTATCCAATTTTCTAAGATTTCAAAAATACTGGATATCAGACGCTTTATTTCATAAGAGAGCTCTGCTCCCAGGTATCCAGCTTTTAGGAAAAAAGCGATTATTGGATATGCCTTCAACGAAATGCTTCACCGAAGCTCCAAATACATATCCACTTTTTTGAAAAGCAACGGCTATTAGATAGTACGCATATATGTGTATATTTCATTTCACAGAAAACTATCCAATAAGTGTCCTATTTTGAAATCGTAGATATTTTTGCCCCACTCTCAAAAATGATAAAACTTGTTATAAATATCCATTATCTCAAAAACCGACAGCTATTGGATAGTGCCACCGATTTTCATTTATTATGGCCGCGCTGCCCATGAAAAACCCGCTCAACATTACTGTTCAACCGTAGTTAAGTCAAGGAGACGGCAGACGAGTGGAGTGGCTCGGCTGCTGTCCGCCGGGCTACGTCTGAACAGTAGTCGCTGAACATTACGAATCTATGAAGAATTCTGCCTTCACTGGCTTTTCCCCATCGAACTCGCTACAATGAAATCAGTAAATCAATCGAATCCTGCATGCCTTCGAACGCACCTTACTTTTTGAAACCTCAACGAAAGGAGCTTCCCATGACCCACCCGAAAAAATCTCTGAAACGAACCCTTTTCTTCACCTATCTGCTGCTCGCTTCTTTCGCATGTAAGCTCAGCGCCTTCGCCGGTGTCGCCGGGCGTGGCATCGATCCGTCCGTTCTCGAGGCCAATGCCTCCGGCCCAGGCGCACATACCGATGGCGCTTCTGCCTTGCCCGCCACCACCCAGAGTGCCACGTTGACTGCCGGTCAGGTGATAAATCAGACAGGCAGCAGTCCGGCCATGGTAGAAGCGACGGGCGCAACCGCAAATGCATCATCTGATTCCGGCGCGCCGACCGGCATCCCAGAGACGCAGCCGGTGCAGTCACTGCTTCCGCCGACCGAAGAAGAAATCGCGAACTACTTCCAGGGCGCCTACGTCACCGGTGATTCCGTCGCCTACGGCTTCCAGCTCTACGCGAACCGCCAGAAGGGAAGCAGCGCGATCCTTCAGAACCTCGGCTTCCTCACCCGTGGCAGCTTCTCTGCACACAACGCCTTCATGGCCATCTCGAAGAAGTCCGTGCATCCGACCTACCAGGGCGCGCAGCACTTCATCTGGGATTCGCTTCAGATGGTCGGTGCGAAGCATGTCTTCATGTTCTTCGGCCTCAATGACCTGAATATCGGCGGCGTTGACAGCACGGTCGACTACTACGTCCGCCTCATCAACCAGATTCGGGCCGTGAATCCGGACATCGCCTTCACCATCATCAGCACGACCCCGATGTACCAGGGCTCCGAAAAGGGCAAGCTCACCAACGCAAACATCGATGCGCTGAACGCACGCATGCAGGCCCTCTGCACAGAAAACGGCTGGGGCTACCTCGACATCGCCTCTCACCTGAAGGCCGCCAACGGCACCCTCGCCGCGCAGTACTGCTCCGACCACTACGTCCACGAAACCAATGCCGCCTACGCCATCTGGCTCCAGTGCTTCCACGACTACGCACAGGAAAAACTGCTCGCTGAAAAGCTCGACACACAGACGAAGGCCTGAAAAACAAAAGATGCCAACACAGAATGGAAATCCGTGTTGGCATCTTTTTCATTTTATCAACTTTTGATGCAGCAAAATCCTTCCAGCAGCCGCGCCGCGCCCGCGGTTTCCCCGACACGCCCGAAGCGCTCCGAATACACGATCACGCCGAAGTTCATCTGTCCGCGGATCCGATGCGCCATGTGCGCTTCGATCTCCCCCATGATGGAGGCCATCACCGGCACCCGCAGCCCCATCTCTTCGAGCCGCGTCAGCATCTCCTCGGTCGTCGTCGCCTTCCGCATCGCCGCCACCTGCGCCCGCGTACCGCCGCACAGCGCGAGATGCGCCGCGAAAATCTCCCAGCGCCCGTCCGCCACGCGACTGTGTGTGTTCATGATGCCCGCCGCGAGCTTCACCAGCTTTCCGACGTTTCCGACCAGCAGAAAATCCGTCGCCCCATAGGACACCGCGAGGTCGATTGCCTCGCCGATGTAGTTCGAGACCTCGACGACCGGCACCCCGCGGAGCCCCAGCTGCTGCTCGACGTAACGCTGTCCGTAGTTCCCCGGCACAGCCAGGATCCGCCGCGCACTTCGGCCAATGTCTCCATCATCCTTCCGCCCGCTTCCTGTCGCCTCCGTCTGTTTGCCATGCGCTGCGGGCGACTGCAGCTGTCCCACAGCTTCATCTGCTGCCGTCCGTTCTTCGGAAGTTTCCGTTTTCTGGTCTGCGGACACCTCTTCCTTCCGCAGCGTCTGCGTCTCCGAAACAGCGGCATCCTCCATCGCGAGCACCTGCCGGATCAAAGTTTCCGCTTTCTGGTCTGCGGACACCTCTTCCTTCCTCAGCGTCTCCGTCTTCGAAACAGCGGCATCCTCCATCGCGAGCACCTGCCGGATCGAGGTTTCGATCGTCGCGACGATCGCGGCCTCCGACATCGGCTCTACGATGCCGGTCGTCCCGAGGATCGAGATGCCGCCCTCGATCCCGAGCATCGGATTAAAGGTCCGCTGTGCGAGCTCTGCGCCCGCCGGCACCGAAATCGTGATCAGATAGCAAGGCTTCTCCGATCGTTCTGATTTTTCATTTCCTTCATTCAGGCACTTCGATCTGATGTATTCAGCGTCCGGTTTTCCATCCACATGTTTCAGCTTGTTTTCCATCTCGAGGGATGGTGTACATCCCTCGGTCCGACGCTTCTCGTCATCCTCGAACGCGTCCAGCACCTGCTGCACCGCGTCAAAGATCATCTGGCGCGGCACGCGATTGATCGCGCTCTGCCCGACCGCCTGCTCGAGCCCCGGCTTCGTCACCCGGCCGACGCCCACGCCACCGGTGAGATACAGCCGTCCATCCGCAGACACAAACGCGCCTTCTGGCACAAGCACGGATGTCTCTCTTGAGGACGCATGTGTCTGCTCAGGGTTCTTTCGCATGCTACCCGCCGCTTCGGAATCCTTTCCTTGCCACATATATCTGCCCGCCTTCAGATTTCCAGCGTCTGATGTCACGATCTTCTCTGAAGCCCTCTTACAGACCTGAATACACGCCCGGATCTCCGTGCCGTTCGTGACATCCGGATCATCGCCGGCGTCCTTTCTGGTCGCGAAGCCGCCATCCGCCGTCGGATACACCGCAAGCGTCACCCGCTGATCAAACGATCTCGAGTCACTTTCCGCGGATCCCACCCGCTGCAGCGGTGACCGTCCATCGCTGTTCTGCTGCGTTCCACGATTCGCTCGATTATCTGCGATCTCCGCATGAAGCTTCGCTGCAGCGACGTCCACCTGCACGCGCTTCCTGCTCTCCGGCAGTCGCACGGTCACCTCCGACCGGACCTGTCCGGTGAGGAGCCGCAGCATCGCAGCCTGCGCGCACGCCGCTGCGCAGGTGCCGGTCGTCAGCCCGCAGCGAAGCTTCTTCTGATTTTTGAAAACAAATTCGTTCATGTACGCTCCTCCGCGCGTCCGTACAGCAGCCGGAATTCCTCCGCACTGATGTCATAGAGCGGCGCGATGATCTCCTCGCGGAAGATCTCCTCCGGTGTGCCGCTGTGCCCGGCATGGCCGTCCTTCACGGTCAGCAGCTGATCCGCGAGCAGCCGTGCGAGCTCGATCTCGTGAAGCGACGCCACGATCGTCATCCCGGCCTGTGACTTCGCCCGCAGCACCCGAAGAAGCTGCAGCTTATAGTGGATGTCGAGGTAGCCGGTCGGCTCATCGAGGATGAGAAGCTTCGGGTCCTGTGCCAGTGCCCGCGCGAGCAGCACCCGCTGCTTCTGTCCGTCACTCAGCTCCCGGAAATCCCGCTCCCGAAGCTCCATGACATCCATGGCCTCCATCGCGTCCTTCACCTGCACTTCGTCCTCTGCATCGAGCCGCCCCAGTCGCCCGGTATATGGATAGCGACCGAGCGATACCACATCCCGCACGGTCATGAGCTCCGGCTTCGCCCGATCCGTCAGCATGACCGCGAGCTCCCGCGCGAGCGCCTCCCCGGAGTAGCGCTGCAGATCCCGGCCATCCAGTGTCACGGTCCCCTGCATCGGCAGAAGCGCCCGGGACAGCGTCCTCAGCACGGTCGACTTCCCCGCGCCATTCGGCCCGATCAGCACGAGGATCCCGCCCCGCGGCACTTCGAAGCTGAGCCCGTCCAGCACGACCTTCCCATGATAGCCCGCTATCACATCGCGCACAGCCATGTGATGCGCTCCAGCCATCGCTGCCCCCGTGCTTTCCGTCGCCAAACTGCGCAACACATCGCCCGTACCATCTTCCATCACAGAAGCGTCCTTCCCAGCCGCATCGATGGTCCGCATTTCCTGCACTCGCTGTTCCTTTTTTCGATTCTGTTCGCGCATCATCTCCCCCTCTCCTGCAGCAGCATCCAAATGACGACCGGCGCGCCGATCAGCGAGGTGACGGTCGAGATATTGAGCTCGGTCGGGCTGAGCCATGTGCGCGCCAGGAGGTCGCAGGCCGCCGTGAACGCCGCGCCGCCGAGGAATGCTGCCGGTATCAGCACGCGTGACTCCGAGGTACGGAGCAGGCGTCGCATGATGTACGGGGCCGCCACGCCAACGAAGCTGATCGGGCCGGCGAAGGCGGTGACGGTCGCCGACAGGATACTCGAGAGCAGGATGAGGATCGTGCGGAAGCGCCGGACATCGACCCCGAGGGAGCGCGCGTAGCCCTCCCCGAGCCGGAACGCGCCGATCTGCTTCGACATCGCAAAAATCAGCGCCATCGTCACGCCCACGACCGCGAGCGACACGCGCACATCCTGCCAGTCCGCGCCCGAAAACGAGCCGAGCGACCAGCCGTGCAGGTTCACGATGTCCGCGTCCTCCGCGAAGGTGATGAGGAAATCGGTGATCGCACTCGCGACGTAGCCGATCATGATGCCGCCGATCAGAATCGACGCCATGTGCTGTACGCGCTTCGAGATCAGGAGGATGAAGCCGGTCGACAGGAGGGCGCCAATGAAGGCGGCCACGACATTGATGGCTGCGCTGGTGGTGCGGAGCCTGGTCAGGGTGAGCAGCATCGACAGCGTGACGGTCAGCTTCGCACCACTCGAGATGCCGAGAATGTAGGGCCCGGCGATCGGATTTTCGAAGAAGGTCTGGAGCAGGAAGCCGCTCAGCGCGAGCGCACCGCCGAGGATCATCGCGAGGCAGACGCGCGGCAGGCGGATGCGCCAGAGGATGGTCTGCGACACGAGATCCGCGCGCAGTGCGACCGTACCGACGGAGACATTGGCATAAAAAATAAGAAGAAGCACGAAAAAAAGGCATGCGAATACGATCACATACCGCCGCGTGCGTCTTCGGTTTTCCCGCTGAAATTCACTCATCCGCGCGTCCCTTTCTGTATACAGCATCGTTTGATGGCTTTCAGTATACTCGATTTTCGTTTACGCAACCTTTTTCAGGAAATGCATGTCATCCTGGTCCTGCAACATCCGGCTGACATCTTCAGCGAAGTCCGCCATACGGTCGCTCAGCTGGTAGAAGTCCTTGTCGGTCGTGTAGACATGGCCCTCCTTTACGGCCTTAAAGTCCACGAAGAGCGCATTCTTTCCGAGAAGCTCCCGGATGGAGCTGAGCGGGCGGTCGAGGGTTGCGGAGTAGATGAGGTAGTCGGCATCCTTACAGCTACTGTAGAAATCCTCAAGGGAAACCGTAACGTTGCTCTTCCGACTGCCACTGAGGCTCGACATGTCCGGCGCAAGGTAACGCGCACCGGCAAGCTCGAGCAGCTCCGGGATGTAGTCATGCGGCTGCCGCACCTGGATCTGCCCGGAGGAGTTCACATAGAAGTAGACGACCGTCGGACGCTGATCCGCTGTCGTATCTGTACCGGCACGCCCACTGCTGGTTTCGGTAGACGACGCCTCGTTTTTCGAGTTCCTGGAAGTTTTTGTTTCTGATTTTTCTGCAGACTTCCCACTCTGAGAAGCTTCACCAGACGACGTCTCCGCATCCTTCTGTATCGCACGGATGCGGTCGCGCTCCGTCTGATACCACTGCTGCGCCTCCTCTTCGTGGCCGAACAGCGCGCCGTACACACGGATCCACTCGAGGCGGCCGAGCACGTGCGGCTCGTAGCTGGAGTAGTCGATGTAGACCGGGATGCCGAGGGCACTCAGCTTTTCGATGACCTCCGGTGAGCGGTAGATCATCGTGGATTCCAGCGCGAGGTCACAGCCCTCCCGGAGCAGCGTTTCATAGTCCGGCTCCGAGTACCTGCCGGCGAAGAGCATCGAGCCTGCCTTCATCGCAGTGCGTGCCTCGTCCACGTACCAACCCTCCTCCCGGAGACCGGAAAAGCGGATCTGGCTGACCGCGCCGAGATCACAGAGCGGGGCCATCACCGCACTCGCCGCTACATACGTCGTCGTGAGCGGCTGCTGCAGCACTGTCAGCTCCAGCGCATCGCCCTTCTTTTCCTTATTCGCGCTGTTCTCCTCCGACGCCCGCGCCGTGAAGTGACCGTTTTTTTGATCGACGCCCTGTTTTGAGCCGGACTTCGCCGCCTTCTTTTCACTTGAATTCTTCTCGGAATCCGCTTGCGCTGAGGCCTTCGGCTCAGCTATTTCCGATGACTTGTCGGCTGCCTGCGGATCTTCCGGCGCGATCAGGTAGCGGTGCAGGCCCCCGGCGGTTTCCAGCAGCTGGTACTTCGCACCGGATGCATCCTCATAGACGCTCAGACGGAAGTACTCTGCCACATCGTTCTTCTCAGACGAAACGAACCTGAGTCCGTCGATCTCCGGTGCCGCTGACCAGTGGACACTGCTCTCCCCCACCGTACCGGAGGCGCCAGCGGTTTTCGTGCTCGTCTCTGCCAAGGCGGTCGTGCGGTTTCCACTTCCTCCGGCGCTGCCGGAAGTTTCCGCATCTGTCACCTGCGTGGTGGCCGACTGCATTGTCCGATTCACCTCGTCGCTCGGCAGGGGATGCGCCTCGGCCATCGACGCGTCCGCCATCGGAAGCAGCGCGCTGCCGTCGAAGCTCAGCTGGTACTCGATTTCGTACGGCTTCGACATCGCGGTCGTATCGGCGAGCACCGGGATGGCCGTGTTGAGCGCTGACACCGGGATCGTCATCGCGGAGTGTCCGGCAGCGTCGGTGAAGGCGTCGTAGCGGACGCCGTCGAGCTTCATGTAATCATAGCTTGCGCTCGACCAGTGGATGTCTGCCGTCGCCTGCCCTTCCTTTACATAGAAGCCCGTCGGCGAGCTGATCGACGCGCGGCCGGAGCCCCCCGTCATCGACACCCGGATCCAGTAGCTGCCATCCGGGATCTCGGAAAGCTCGGAGAACGACAGCAGGCCGACCGCGGTCACGCTGGTGCCGGAAAGCTGCGCACCGGACGACGACTTGTCAGTATCAGCAGCAGATGACGATTCCCCCGATACTTCTGCTTTTCCCACGACCTGCGCTGATTTCGTCACAGCCACATCCGCGGCCCCTGGACGGGCACCGCATCCGGAAAGCAATAGCAAGAACACAACCATGACTACAGCGAGCATGCGCCGCGCTGTCCTCCGATCTCTGCTGCTGTTATTCACCTTCTGCTGATTTTGCATGGTCATACCCCCGCGATGTCCTGCGTCAGGTCCTCATGTGGGCGATCGCCGTGCAGCCGGCCTTCGAAGTAGTGCTTCCGGCACAGTGCCACGTAGGATTCATTGCCACCCAGCATAACCTGTGCACCAGTGCGCACGATCTTTCCGTCGCTGAAACGCGTGTTGAAGTGTGCCTTCTTGCCGCACCAGCAGAGCGTCGGGATCTCCTCGAGCCGGTCCGCCAGCTCACAGAGGCGCTGCGAGCCCGGGAACAGCCGGCTCTGGAAATCCGTCATCAGGCCATAGCAGATGACCGTAATCTCCCGCTCGTCGACGATATGCGCGAAGGCCTCGACCTCCTCCGGACGCAGGAACTGCGCCTCGTCGATGATGATGACGGTTTCCTTCACGAAATCGATCGTCTCGAGCCGCTCGAGAAAACTCGACACCAGCTCGCACTCCGCGTGCAGCCCGATGCGTGACTTGATCTCACTCTTCCCATCACGCGTGTCCGTCGCCGGCTTCAGAAGATACGGCACATAGCCCTTCTCCAGATAGTTGTAGCGCACCATCAGTGCATTCGCCGTCTTACTGCTGCCCATCGCACCGTAGCGGAAAATCAGTTTTGCCATAACACTCTCCCTTACAAATATACTGCGTCTACTATAGCGGTCCCAGTCTCCAAATACAAGAAGCGCTCCCCACAAAAAGAACGGCCTCCATCACCGAAGACCGTTCTGATCATAAAGCGTAATCCACACATCACGCGAAGCGTGCGTAGTAACTCGTCGCGTCCGCATATCCGTTCGTCCGGAGCACGATGTTCAGTACGCGCTCCGCACAGCTTCGGATGTCCGCCTCGCTGAGCCGTCCCTCCGCATACGCCTGCTCGATATTCTCGAGGTCAGAGGTCGCACCTGGCATGATGAGGTCGTTGCCCGCCGCCACGCAGCCGGCTGCATCTGCTCCACCGAAGTCCAAGGTTGTCGCCCAGTCGGTCATAATCACGCCCTGGAAGTGCCACTCCCGCCGCGCGATCTCCGTGCAGAGGTCGGCATTGTTCGCACTGTGCACCCCGTTGATCTCGTTGTAGCTCGTCATGATGCACATCGGCTGGCTCTCCTTGATCGCGATCTCGAAGCCGCGCAGGTAGATCTCACGCAGTGCCCTCTCGGACACGACGGCATCGACACCCATGCGGTTGTTCTCCTGATTATTGCAGGCGAAGTGCTTCACCGTCGTGCCGACACCTGGAAGCGTCTGCACGCCCTTCGTGATCGCCGCCGCCATCTTTCCACTGAGCAGCGGGTCCTCTGAATAGTACTCGAAGTTTCGTCCGTTCAGCGGATTCCGCTGGATATTCATGCCCGGTGCGAGCCACCAGGCGACATGGAACTCCTCCATCTCGATGCCCGTCGCGCGGCCCACCGCCCCGAGCAGCTCCTCATTCCAGGTCTGCGCGAGGTTCGTGCCCACCGGCCATGCCGTCGTGAACTGGTACCAGCGCTCATACTTCTCCGGCTCAGCCGGTTCCGACGCGAAGAAGCCGTTCTCGAAGTTCGCCTCGATGCCGGTGCTGAGCTTCTCGCCCGTCGCCCGCTCCACGAGATACGAGCGGCTCAGGCGCAGGCCCGCCGGCCCATCCGCCATCGAGATCCCCGGCACATGAAGGAGCTCCTCCAGGGAGCGGCTGGTCTCGCCCGCCGTTCCCGGCACCCGCTGCCCCGCGGAGCCGAGCGCCGACGCATGCATGTCGAACTCGCCCATCAGGAGCGGGATCAGGTCCTTCACCTCGAGCGCACTGGCGATTGCATGCGCCATCCGGTCGAGGTCATCCTGTGCATTTCGGAACACCGGCTCCTCGCCCGGCGCCCACACGGTCTCTCCGAGCGCCTGCGTCCAGCCCAGCTTCCCGCAGAGTCCCGCGATCCGCTTCCCCTGCTGCGCCGCCTGCTTCATCGTCGCCCAGGTATCGCTCCAGGCCTGCGTCTTCCGGCGGAGGCTCTCCACCGGCGCCGCGCACTCATGGAAGTCCGCGTCCTTCACCGGACAGATGTGCGGCACGATCTCCAGCACCTTCTCCTCCGCGACCTCGACCACGCCCGCGAGCTGCAGCCGGCTCTCCTCCGAGCTGCTGCCGACGAAGATCGCATAGCGACCGGCCTCGATCACCCACGCGCCATGCGCCGCATCGTAGTCCGTACGGAAGCTCGCGAGCGCGCGCCCGTCCACATGGAGGGTCATCGTCTCCTGCTCGCCCGGTGCGAGGAGCCGCGTCTTCCGGAAGGCCACGAGGCGCTTATATTCCTTCGCCTCGACCTTCGCCTGTGCCGACGCCTTCACGCCTGCGCCGCCATCTCCAGCATCTTCGGTCAATGTCTCCGCCGGTTCCCCAGATGCCGCTGCCTTCACGCCATCCTCACCGGAAATCACTGCCGGCTGCGGGCAGGCCGCATAGACCTGCACGACCTCCTTTCCGGCATACGGATTTCCGGTATTCTCGACGGTCACCGGGATGTACAGTCCATCCGCTGCGGCCCGCGGTGCCTCCGCCGTGAGGACGAACGAGGTGTAGCTCAGGCCATGACCGAAGTGATAGCGCGGCGTCACCCCGAAGGAATCGAAGTAACGATAGCCGACATAGATGCCCTCTTCATAGCGTGAACGCGCAAGCAACGCGTCCCGGTCGATCGTCTCCGCCGCGCCGTAAGCATTGTCCTCGTCGAGCTGCGCTCGGACATCACTGAACTCCATCGCACCCGGATAGTCCATATAGCGCTTCGCCCAGGTCGCGGTCAGCTTCGCCGACGGATTCACGAATCCGAGCAGGATGCGCGCACAGGCGTTACCACCCTCCTCACCGGCCTGCCCCATAAAAAGGATCGCCTTCACCTCCGGCATCGCCTCGAGCACCGTAAGATCGATCGGCGCACCGGCATTGATCACGATGACGATCTTCTCGACCAGGGTCGCGAGCACGCGGATATCCTCGAGCTCATGATCCGTGAGGTAGTAGTCGCCCTTCGCGAGATAACGGTCGCTGCCCTCGCCGGCCACGCGGGAAATCACGTAGACCGCCGTCTTCGCATCCTGCACATCCGTGTCCTCGATCGGACGCCCCTCCGGCATCTCGAAGGCGTGGCTCGTATAGGTATCGAAGAAAAGCTGCCCGTCGGTGGTGCCGCCGCACTCGTCGAGGATCTGCCTCTTCCACGCCTGCCGCGCGAGCTCATAGCGCTCCTCATAATCCTCGATCCAGTCCTTGCTCGTCACCCGCACACGTGCGAGCGTGAAGCCGTCATAGATCGACACACTGTGCCGCACATTCACATCACCGGAGCCGGTTCCACCCTTGATCGTGAGCCCCGCACCTGCACCGAACAACGCCACCGGAATCCCGGTCGGAAGCGGCAGCACCCCGTCGTTTTTCAGAAGGACGATGCTCTCCTCGGCCGCCTCCCGCGCGAGGATGCGATGCCGCTGCTCCCGCTCGGAAATCTCCTCGGATGTCGTTCCAGTTCTCGTAAATTCATTTATTTTCATTTCGTTTCCTCCTGATATCTCGCGGCCATCTCCGCGATGTCTGTTCGCAGCTTCTCGCGAAGCTCCGCCGGCTCGAGCACCGTCACGTACTTGCCATACTGGAGCGCCCAGTACTCCATCGCCTCCAGATTACAGCGGAGGCGGACATCCATCATCCCGTCCTCGTACTGCTCGACGATCTGGAAGTCCTTTCCGAACCAGTCATAGAGCATATCCATACTGCGCTGACTCGTCCGAAGCAGCACCGTCACCGACTCGCCGGAGAACATATAGACATGCTCCGCCATGTGCTTCGGCAGGTCGAGGCCATGCTCCATGCCCTTCACCTCCCGCGCCGGCTTCCGCTCCTCGTCGAGGATCTTCATGTTCGTCATCTTATCGATGCGGAAGTGCGAGATCGTGTCATACTTATCATAGTTGCCGACGAGATAGAAGTTTCCGTTCGACATCACGATCTGATAGGGATTATAGATGTACGGCTCCTTCCGCCGCGGATGCATCCGCCGATCCGTCCCGTAGCTGTTGTAAATGAAGGAAAGCTTCTGCTTTCGTTCGATCGCCTCATCGATCAGGTCGAGGTTGATCATCGCCTGCTTGTTCTCCGTATGCTGGAGCGTCGTGATATTGGCGAGATGCGTGAAGCGCGGCTTGAAGTGTCGGCTGCTCTCATCGACCAGCTTGTCGATCAGCTGCTTCGCCTGTGCCTTCGTCAGAAATTTCGAGAAAACCACCGAGTTGATGAGCATCTGCAGCTCCGCATCATCGAAGGTCCGGGACATCAGCCGATAGCCCTTCTCCGTATCGATATCGAAGCCGTACTCGATGAGACAGTCGATGTTGTTTCGGACCGAACGCCGGTCACACACCACCCCGTAGTTCTCCTTCAGAAGCTGCAGCACCCGCTGCTGCGTAAGTGCATGCTCCTCATCCGAATAATCCTTCAGGACCTCAAGTATCAGCAGATTCAGATTTTTCTTACCGCCACCGTCGTACATAGCCCTACCTCCCGAACACAAAATCTCTTTTTATCCTATCATAAAAGCAGCGCCTGCACGACTGCATTTCGCCATTTTCGCTCATTCGTTGTTACCGAGCAGAAGCCTCCGCACCATACGGCGCGGGGGCTTTTGCTTTATAGGATAGGAAAAAGTGTAGTTAGCGTGTTAATCATCCATGAGATGGCCGCGCGAAGCGCGGAGAGGCTCGTGGATGCCCCCAGGCGGCGAGGCTGTTTTTTCGCAATAAGCGAAAAAATCAAGCGACGATGCCTGCGCCGAAGGCGCATTATCATGGCATCGTCTCTTTGCACTAATCCATGAGAGGGCCGCGCGAAGCGCGGCCCTCTCATGGATTAATGTTCAGATTAAACAGCGACCTTTACCACTACCTTGCGGACGAACTCTGGTCCTTCTGCAGTGCAGGTACGTGGCTTATGTGCATCCTCCGGTGCAACGACGATCATGTCGCCCGGAAGCAGCAGTACGGTACCGCTGAGTGCCGGCTCCTCATAGAACTTGAGATCATTCTCCGGATGATCCTCCTTCAGTACGAGACCATCGCGCTTGCAGTAGCCGAACTGCTCCTTGCCGGAGATCACATACTGGATGTCGAAAAATTTATCGTGGGTCTCGAAGAAGCCCTCATTTGCAGGGAAGCTGGTGTACTCCTGTACATTTGCAGTCACGCCCTCGCATACCGGATAGCTTCCGACCGCTGTGTGATCGAGGTCGGTCTCTGCCAGCCACTTATAGGCTGCCTGAAACTTCTCATCGAGGTAGTTATACTTGGTTGAAAGATTTAATGGTGAAAAAAACATAGTAAACTCCTTCTCACATTCAGATGTGATTACTTCTTCTCTTCTTCCTGCATGTTGTCGAGTACGCAGGCTGCGGAGATGTCCTTCGTTTCCATCTTACCGGCGGCGAGATCGAGACACTGCTGCCAGATCTGCTCATCGACCACGACGCCCTCACGGAGGTTACGCTCACGGGTCGCAGCGGTACGCTCACCAGGGCAGGTTACGTGACCACCCTCGTGATCCGGCTCCGTCGCATCTGCAGCGGCTACACGATCATCGAACTTCGCCTGGATCTCCTCTTCATCACCGAAGAGATACGGATCATATGCGATGAAGATCTGGCAGCAGCCGGTGCAGCTTCCACGACCCTCACGGTCCATATCCGCACCTGTCTTACCGTTCGCCATCGCAGCGGCTGCGAGGTCGAGGGCGATCGCCATACCGGTACCCTTCCAGTAACCGGTCGGAAGGATACGTCCGCTGGCCTCGATCGCACCCGGATCGCTGGTCAGATTACCATCCTTATCGAAGCCGCCCGGATATGGAAGCTGCTTACCAGCGAGACGATATACGCCGAGCTTACCGTATGCATACTGGCTCATCGCCATATCGAGGACGATCGGGCCGCTCTTCCGCGGAATCGCGATACAGAACGGGTTATTACCGACGCCCGGCTTCTTCGAGCCCCACATCGGCATACAGCTCTCGGTGTTGGTCCAGCTGATACCGATGAAGCCGGCCTGTGCTGCCTGCCATGCATAGGAACCACCACGCATCCAGTGGGTCGTGTTCTTCAGTGCGACGCAGCCGATACCATGTACCTTTGCAAGCTCTACGGCACGATCCATGCAGAAGGTAGCATTCAGTGTACCGATGCCGAGGTGACCATCGTAGTTCTCGACTGCACCCTTCGCACCAACCAGCTCCGGCTTCGCCTTGATATCGACCCAGCCCTTCTGAACATACTCCGCAAAACGAGGTACACGATTGAGGCCGTGGCTCTCGATACCCTCGAGGCTGCTCTCGGTATGGATCTCTGCGCACTGCTCTGCCTGCGCCTCTGTTAAACCGAGGTTCAGAAATGCCTTCTTGACAGTTGCCTTCACCGTTTCTACAGGTACACGAATACTCATAATTAACTCTCCTTTTCTTAATCGTCAAGCTTTTCGCAATAATATATCAGTTGTTTTTCATTGGTGCTAGCATAGCACAGTTTACAGATGCATTTCAAGGCATATTTGACTGATTTTTCTATATTTATCTTTTTAATCACCAAATATTTTATGCGATTTTTGTATACATCATCTTGAAAAGCACCCGTTGCACTGATATATTAGTTATATTGAATCTCATGGAAGGAGTCCTGCACATGAACCTGATCATCCCATCTCCATATAAAAATGAAAACAACCGCGCCTACGCTTCCCGCGTATTGCGTTCGAATATCATGACGCTCCGGCTCAAGCCGGGGGAGTCGCTGAACGAGATCGAGCTCGCGCATGCGCTCAGGATGAGCCGTACACCGGTGCACGAAGCATTGACCACCCTGCAGAGCGAGTGGCTGGTCGACATTTTTCCGCAGCGCGGAACCCGGGTCAGCCGCATCGATCTGACACTCGTCAAGGAGGGCCACTCGACCCGCCTTCTGCTCGAGAGTGCACTGCTCCGGGATGTCGCCGGAAAGATCGACCGCAGTCAGATCCAGGAGCTGATGGAGTGCATGCGGAAGCAGAATGCCCTGATCAGCCACATCGAGGACTCAGTGGACGAGATCATCCAGCTAGACGACGAGTTTCATCGTATGATGTACTACTTCGGCGGCCGCTCTCACACCTGGCTCGCGATGCGCGGCCTCGTCTCCCACTACGATCGCCTCCGCTACCTCGATGTCTTCGAGGGCAGATGCGATTTCACCCGCGTCAACCGCCAGCACCGCGAGTTCTGTGACTATCTCCTGCTCGGCCTCCCGGATGATGTCTGCGCCGAGACGAAAATCAGCGAGCACCTGACCAGCTTCCGCGGCAATCTCATGGATACGATCGAGCGGCATCCGGATTACTTCACCGTCAGTGAAACATAAGACGCTCACTCCACCACTCCAAAGATCAGCTGCATTACGGCGGGAGCCCGGCCCACCACTTTATGGGGTCTGACCCCATAAACTGCGGTTTAGATTCTGTTTAGAAAAATTTAATGGGGTCAGACCCCCTTACGAAATTCTTAAGGTGATGACCGGATGCCCGCGACCCCCCTCCGCTCAGAGGCAGGTGTCGAAAGCCACCTTGATGACGATCTTCCGGATATGCGCCGGTGCGTCGACCTGGATGGCTGGTACGTGCACATCCCATGGGAAGAACATCGCGTAGCTGCCCGGCTGCATCTCGATGATGCCTTCACGGGCATGCGCGTTGTTCTTATAGAAGCAGATGTCACGCGGGGTATCGAGCAGATTCTCGTCGGTCTCACTATCGCCGAGGTCCGGATACCAGCCGATGCGCTCCGGACCGCCGGCTGCGAGGAACTGTACATCAACATACTTGCGATGGCACTCCGGACGCAGCTGCTCGCGTGGAGCGGTGTCCTGGTCGATGACCTGGAGGATCATCTTATCACCGTCAAGCTCGAACTTTCCCGGCTCGTGCGCCGCGAGGTCGTTCTCCTTCAGGAACTGCACGGCACGCTGTAACGCCGCCGGCAGAAAACGCAGATTTTCGTTTTCATGAATATTTCCGGATATCATGATGTTCTCCTTTTGTTAATATTACATAACCGTTCGTGTAGCGGGTCCCCGGCTTATAGTTCACCGGTCTCGGAGTACTGTGCCTCCGTTGACGCTCCTCCGGGTCCCCCATTCTGAATAAACCCATTTCACAAAAAGGCCTCCCGGAAGGGGAAGCCTTTTCGATTATCTTAGATTGTGATGCCTCATCGCACCCGCGATCAACGAGTGAAGCCCGGCATACCCTCGATCGCGTACACACGTGTCGGGCAGGAGTCGAGGCCGATGATGTTCATCGGAGCATAGCTGATGAAGAACGTATCCGTCTTCAGAAGCTCCAGGTTGCACAGAACCTCGAGGAAGGTAACGTTCTGCGCCATCAGAATATCATGGAACGGCTTTACGTTGCGAACATCGCCCTCGATCGCTACACCATCACCGAAGCCCACGCACTGTACCTTGTGATCTGCGAGCCACTGCGCCATGTCTGCACCTACCTGAAGACGATGGTCGGTCGGGCCGCCGGTCAGCTTCGTGAATGGCGGGATCTTGTGCGGGCTGTCGAGGATGACGGTGTCGCCCTCCTGGACCCAGCCACCGAGTGCCTTCTCGAGATCCTCAGCGGTGATCTGGTGATCCTCCGGAAGATCCAGTGTGCAGTAGATACCACGACCCATGAACTGATCGAGTGGAAGCTCTGCAACGCTCGGCCAGCTGCTGTCATGATGGTACGGACACTCACAGTGCGTACCGAGGTGGCTTCCGATATCTACATTCGTATGGAAATCAGGTACGACACCACCGGTGTTGAAACGCCATAAGTTGCAACGACGGCTCTCGGTGCTCGGATCGATGCACTTGCTCAGGTCGACGATATGAAGACCACCCTTCATGTACTCCTTTGGTGGAAGCTGATCTGCAGCGACGGTCTTCGGCTTTCCAGCCTCCCAGTCATAGGTTACGAACTCTTCGGACATAAAATATTCTCCTTACATAAATTTGTCGTTCTGCGCTGGCCGCCCTTCATCGAAACGCAGGTCCCGCGCTGAACAGAAACTTGATTTATCTCACGATGCACCCGAGGTGCATGATGATTCATATGATTTTATCTGCCGGTGTACACCTGCACTTCCGTGCCGCCCTCGATCCCTTCACGAGGGCAATGCTGCCATGAAAGTGCCGCCCTCCGTACATCTTCACGAGGACAATGCCTCCATCCGGCACCCGCCCGCTTATGCTCTCGGACGGTTCTCCATCGCATGGATGAGGCCCACCAGGAAGCGGTGGCTCGGGGTCGGTACGCCGGCCTTGACACCCGCGCGGACGATGCTACCGCTGATGGTATCCACCTCGCTGCGGCGGCCATCCCGAAGATCGGCATAGATGCTGGTGAGACCATTCGGGCTCTTATCGCATACCGCCTTGACCTCCGCGACCTTCTCATCATAATCGAAGTCCATGCCGAGCGCCGCTGCGACATCCACCGCCTCGCGGATCAGCTGACAGCAGAGCTTCCATGCATGCTCATCTGCGGAAATGAAGCCCAGCGGAACCTGCAGGGCACCCGTCAGCGCACTGGCAGAGACATTAGTAAACATCTTGTTCCAGATCATCTTCTGCACGCCGTCGGATACATCCGCATCGAGACCGCACGCCGTGAACGCATCTGCGAACTTCTGAAGCCGCTTGACATCACCGGTCACACAGCCCATGTGGGTCATACCGCTGCCACCATGCTTCGTCACACCGAAGCCGGCGACGCTTGCGTTATGCTGTGTCGTACCGATGATGATGTGCTCCTGCGGTACGAACTTCCCGAGCATATCCTCGTGGCCGCTTCCGTTCTGCAGGGTCATAAGATAGGTCTCCGGACCGATGATGCTACGGTTGTTATTCAGCGCGCTCTCGCTGAACATCGCCTTCACGAACACGACGATCAGATCGACCGGCGCCATCCCCTCGGTGGACAGCACCGCATGTGGATGATACACCTGAGACGTACCATCCGGCTCCTGCACCTCGAGGCCATCTGCATTGATCTTCTCTACGACCTGTGCGTTGACGTCGATAACCGTCACCTCGTTGTGCCGGCTCAGGTACGCACTGTACAGACCGCCCATGGCGCCTGCACCTAAAACTGCAATTTTCATATATCCTCTACTCCTTTCGGGTTTTCAAAATACTGTGGATACTACTGCTGACACAGCGTGACAGTCTCCTTTATTATAAGCGAAAATGCATCCAAACTCCACCGCAGATTATGAAGACAGCTCAGCGGTTTCTGCTCACTTTATAGGCCTTCCGAAGATTTGTCAGAAAGCCTGCCACGTAGGCAGCGATGATGATGCCGAGGGCGATCGCGCCCGCCTCGGCCAGCACGAGCTTCAGTGTCGCACCGAACTGTGCTGTATCTCCCTCGATCAGACTGTACATCGCATAGTAAAGACCGCCGCCCGGGAATTCCGGAATCAACATCGGTCCCAGCATCACAACCACTGGAGTCTTGATGATCCGCGCAAGGATCTCACTCCACGCCGCGATCGTCAGCCCAGAGGCCAGCATGCCGAAGGTTTTTCCGTAACCGGCGTACTGACAGACGATATAAGCTGCCCAGCCGATCGCGCTGCCGATCACGATAGAGATCAGCGCTTTTCGATTTCGTACACCAAATAAAATCGCGAAGGCGAGCGAGCTGATCGCCCCCATCAGCGTCTGTATGATATCTGCCTGCATCCCTAACCTCCTGCCAGAAGCACGATGGCAAATCCGAGGGCCACCGATACGGCCTTCAGAATCGCTTCACTCAGATTCAGCACACCACTGACGGTGTCTCCGTTGATCATGTCACGAAGAGAGTTCGTCAGCTGCATCCCTGGAATCACCAGCATGATGTTTCCGATCATGATTTTATCCGGGTGCACACCGATCCCGAGACGAACGAGAAGCAGCACCGCGATCGCCGTGACCGCACTGCAGATGGAGGTCTGGATCAGGCTGTTCATCTGAAGATGTGCACTCATACAGATCATCCCATACAGTACCATGCCGGAAAGAGCGGATGCGATGCCATCTGGAAAAGTTCCGCCGAGAAAAATCGAAAGCGAGAACGAAATGACCATATACATCAGAAGATCGAGCCACCACGGGCTGGTCTTTTCTTCCCGGACACGCCTGAGTTCGTCGCGGAACTCCTCCAGGGATATCTCACCATGGCAGAAGTGGCGGGACAGTGCATTGACCTCCTCGACCTTTCCGAGACCCGTGACACGGGCTTTTATACGACGACTTTCGGTCATCGTCGTCCCGTCCGGAAGAAACGCTGTAGCGGCGATATACGAGGTGATCGTAAACACATCCACGCGCTCAAATCCACATGCCCGTCCGATGCGCTGGACGGTATCCTCCACGCGGCTGACCTCTGCGCCGTGGGTCAAGAGAAGCTCGCCCGCATTCAGCGCACTGCTGAGACAGCTGCTGAGGTCCGCTTTCTGCGCAGTTACCTGCTCTTCCATCATGCTTTCCTCCTTTCGTTTTTCTATAACAAAAATGGCTGCTTCCCGGAGGAAGCAACCATACAGTATGCTATTACTCTATATCGGTCTCACTTTTCAGGTCAACATCAGACGATTACTCTGCCTCTCTCGTTGCAAGAGAAAGTCCCAGAGAATCCATCTTTGCGAGGATTTCATCGATCGACTTGCGGCCCATGTTACGAACCTTGCTGAGGTCCTCCATGGTCTTCGCACGGAGATCACCGACGGTGTTGATGCCGGCTCTCTTTAAGCAGTTGTACGAACGAACGCTGAGCTCGAGCTCGTCGATGCTCATGTTATCGATATCACCTGCATCGGTCTCCGTCTCACTGCCACCCTCGGTATCGATGCTGGTCGACTGTGCAGTATCCATGTTTGCAAACAGCTGAAGGTGAGACTCGAAGATACGTGCGGAAAGGGATACGGCATCCTCCGGTGACATCGCACCGTTGGTCGTTACATCGAGGGTCAGCTTATCCTCCTGACCGCCTTCCAGCGGATCGATGGTCAGGTTGACCTTCGTCACCGGGCAGAAAATAGAGTCTACAGCGATCACACCGATCGGCAGATCACTGCGATCACGTGTATTGGCACCGTCATAGCCACGGCCCTTTACGATCTTGATCTCCATGTAGAGTCTGGTTTCCTTACCGGAAAGGGTAGCGATCACCTGATCCGGGTTGATGATCTCGACCTCGGAGCTTACCTTGATATCCGAACCACGTACGATCCCCTCGCCGGCATAATCGATGTATGCCATGACTGGATCATCGCTGGTTGCGGTGTTTCTGATCGCAAGCTTTTTTAAATTAAGGATGATATCGCCGACATCCTCCTTCACACCAGGGATGGATGAGAACTCATGATAAACGCCGTCGATTTTCACCTCGCTGACTGCAGCACCCGGCATGGATGAAAGAAGAATACGTCTTAAAGAGTTACCGATGACGGTACCCTCACCCTTCGCAAGTGGTGAACATACGAAACGGCCAAACTTCTTATCATCTGAGAGCTGCTCGACTTCGAGAACCGGTTTGATATCTACTGCCATTACCCTACCTCTTTATATAAATCTATGAACGAATTGACAACAGCAGATCCTAGAAGCACCCATGCACATATCAAAGCACATAGTGATGCTATTTTTAGAATCAAGCTATTCTATTATAGCGTTAATTTTTTTCTTGTCCAGCTTTTTCACAGAATTTGTTAAAAAAGCGTGGTTCCGAGTGGAATCACGCTATATCTACCAGTGTGCCGGTGCTGTCGAAGTTCAGACTCAGCTGGCCGCGGAACTGCTGATTCCGCTTTTCGATCTTTCCGACCGTCTTGTTATAGGTCGCGAAGCGATCGAGTGTATCCTTGTTTTCGATGTATAAACGTATATATGTTATACGTTTGCCCTGCAGGCGGCCCTTGACGAGCTCACCCTTATCGGTGATGCAGTCGTAGGAGACGGTGATGTCGGTGTATTCATTGATCTCCTTAATCGCCGGGGCGAGCACACGTTGCTTGAAGTTTCCGAAAGCAGTATAGACATCCGCCATCAGATTCTCCCGGAGGGCATCGACCGAGATGTCAACCCAGCCCTTATAGGCATAAGACTTCGCAAGCTCATACAGGCGCGGGGAGTACTTACTGGTCATCGCGAGGATGTTATACAGCTCATATTCCGTGAAGTTGTTCTGGATTCCGAGAAGGTAGGTCTTGATACGGCTGTCGAGGATCAGGCTGATCGTGCCCTTGCGTTCGTTATACTCCGGTTCGTTAAACCAGCGGAGCTTGATAACACGGTTATCGAGGTTTACCCAGAAGGCCTTCTCATCGATGGAATCGATCATGTTTCGGAAATCACGGTATACGTTCTTCGGATCGATGCCACAGAGACGTGCGAAATCCAGGGCACGAATCTCATATTTTTTAAACTCTTCTTCGCCCGGCTTGATCATCGTGATCACGTAGTTCACAAGCTTCTGTTCGTTGGCGGTGAGATTATACTTCGCCTTCTGGATCAGTGCGTTATCCTTTACGACCAGATAGCTACGCTGATCGTCCATCTTCTCTTTCTGTGTTTTAAAAGCTGCCATACGTCTCCGTCTCCGCGCACGAGCCCCATGATAAGTACCGGCGTTATATGCCTGCGTGTGAAATTCAGCACACAATAGCATAACTACACGATTCTTACCCTTTAGGTCGGTGCAATGATATGTCAATATAGTAAAACGCTGCAGGGTAAAAATCAATGACCGTAATTTTGTTATAATTCAGACCTCGATTTGTCGTCCATAATGACCGTAATTATGTTATATCTCCTGCGGGTGGCGTTTCTGAACCTGCGATTCCCACCCACGCGCGCGCCTTGCTATTTGATTTTCGTTTAATTTTTTATTTTGCTTATTTAATATTTAATATATTTATATATATACAAGGGGTGAAAGCACAGAATTGCGTCGTTTTTTATCCACAAAGATAACATTTTGATGGTAAGGCATAACGAATTTACGGTGAGCTGTAACAGAAAGACGGCAGCTTCTAACAGATTTACGGTATGCGCCGAAGCGCCTGCGAGGGGGTTTTTCCAGCCGGATCCGGGGGCTGTGTTATCCCTTTTTCGCGCTGAAAGCCGGACTGAAAAGCGAAATTTCTACTGCAGGTCCGCCGTGGTCTGTTTCTTTTCAGACATTTTCCGGTAAAAAATCAGCAGTTTCACGATTTTCACGCGATTCTTTTGGCGTTTTTACCGTATAACAAAATTACGGTACCTGCTTCGCTTATAACGCGATGACGGTCGAAAGATAACAGATTTACGGTCGATACGCACGGTCCAGTTGTAGGCACTTTTCTACCGTAATTATGTTATAAGCGATGAAAAGATAACAAAAAGACGGTATGAATACAATCCATACCGTCTTTTTGTTATCTTTTATGACCGTAAATTTGTTATCTTTTCAGATCTGGCTGGTTCTGTCTCTGCATTCTCCGATATGCATCAGAACGTTCATCAGTACTTCAATGCTTCGAGTTGTGCTACGATGTCGTCTCTGTATTCTCCGATATGCATCAGCGTTTTCATCAGTACTTCAGTGCTTCGAGCTGTGCCCGGATGTCGTCGCATGGCTCGGAGGCGAGGAGTTCCTGCAGTGCGGCGCGCATCGCGTCTCCCGGCTCGTAGCCGTCCTTACACCAGCTTTCGAGGACATTCAGAGCCATCTGTCGGTTGGCATTGACCGGGCAGCGGAGAGCGCTGATGACGAGGTCCTCGCCCTCTCCTGTGCTGTCAGCGAGGTTCTGTACGAGGTAGCTCAGCTGATGGTACGGGCGGTAGGCTTCGCCGATGCCCAGCTGGTCACGCGGACCGGAGGCCATCATCGCGAGTGGCAGGTGGCGGCGGTAGATGTCGAGCAGCTTTCGGAGTGTATCACTGTCCCTCGGGAGGACATCGACGAGATCGGCGTAAGCATTGAACTCCGTGTCCATCGCGTGCAGCATCTCATCGGTGCACTGGATGCCCATGCGGCAGGCGGTACGGAAGCCCTGTCCCTTTGCGAGGAGCTCCTGGACGAAGCTGCGGATGTCGTCGGTATGCAGGATCTCCTCGGCACGCTCGTGGAGCTTACCGCTGCCCTGGAAGATGTTCTGATCGAGGTAATCGCGCACGCTCAGCACGGTGTTCAGCGTCTGCTCGCTCATGCGGCAGCGTCTCGCCTGGTGAAGATAGCCATCGAGGAGCTGTGTGCGGTCCGGCATGGCGGTGATGCCCTGCATGCTCGATTCATCGAGGAGACCGTCCAGGATGGCGCTGGCGAGCACGAAATCGTCGTCGTTAAAGGCCGGGTTCGTGAGGACGGTTGCGAGGTGGATCTTATCGGCCACGGTGCGCGCGGAGTAGGCGGCACCGATCGTGTTGTGCACGCCCTCATGGAAGAGCCAGTCCTTCACGCGGCCGCTCTTCGCCTCCAGATGCTCGACGGCGTGGATGCGGCCCCAGCCGTGCACCTGCTGTCCGAAGCGGAGGATCTCCTCTTCGGCGTCCTGCCAGGTCTCCGCGACATGAATCGCGAAGAGCGTGAATTCGTCGGAGAGCGCCAGTGTGCGGACCGCGTCCTTCACCGCGTCGTTGTCGTCGGTGTCGAGCATCGAGAACAGCACGAGGGCGAGCTTCACACACTCACAGCTTTCCGTCGTCACGAGGAGATTTGCGGCCAATGCAAACAGCCCGTCTGCATTGACCGCGTCCGTATGGTCGCTTGTCCACTGAAGAAGCGGGGCTTCGAGCGGAAGCATACGGTGGCCCGTGGACGGCGCGAAATACGCCTCGATGGCCGCCTGGATGCTCTCGGTGTCGCCCATGGAGGTCGAGCTTATGAGATCCGCGAGCGGCGTACAGTCGGCCTCCTCGGACGGGCCGTGGAACAGCGCGATGCCGTCCAGCGCACCATCGACGAGCTGCATGTCGGAGAGTGCGCTGTGGGAGCTGCTCGCCTCCGCCGGTGTGCGGCCCGGCAGCTTGAAATCCGCCGGCAGCGTGCCGGACGGCGTCAGATGATCACAGATATATTCGTAAATAGACATGATTTCCTTCCTTTAGCAATAGGAGACGATGCTCATGGATTAGTACCCAAAGTGTTCGCGCTGCGTGTCGGCGTCGAAGACCTTATGGTAGGCTTCGCTGCCCTGGTAGAGGATGCGGACGAGCGTCCACTCGACGGCCTTGATGGTGACGCGGTCGCCGACCTTCTTCTTACAGAACGGGTGGCTCGCGAGGTTCACACGGGTCGTGATCTCCTGCTTTCCGTCTGAGATGATGACGTAGTCGCCCGGCTGCGCACCTGTGCGGCCCTGGAGCTTCGTCTGGTAATAAGGCTTCGTGCTCGCTGCGCCACTGCTCTTTCGCGGGCTGCTGAAGCCGTTTGCGGAGGCGGTTCTGCCGTTCTTTCCCTGTCCGCGCTTCGCTGCTGCGCCTGACTTTTTCGGCTGACCGGAGCGTTTTCTGAAATCGTTCATATCGTACCTTTCTTTCTCTATATGCTGGTTCATGTTTTATGAGCCAATGTTTCCATCGCATACGCATATCGCCGCAGCGAATGCTATGCGTTCCCGTGATGGGTCCGCTGTTTCCATCGCATATCGCAGATCCGCAGGCCATCCGGCGGGTGCACGAGTGTATGCATTGGATACCGTAAATCTGTTATCTGTTTCGGGCGTTTGATCGCCTGGTGTGAAAAAACCGGCCTTTCTGCCATTATAACAGAAAGGCCGGTTCGTGAATCAGTTATTCTCCAGGAAGCCTTCCAGCTCGCGCTTGTACTTCGGATTCTGCAGCTTACGAAGTGCCTTGTTCTCGATCTGACGGATACGCTCACGTGTGACATGGTACATGGTACCGATCTCCTCGAGGGTACGCTCACGTCCATCGACGAGACCGTAACGCATCTCCAGGACCTCACGCTCACGCTCTGAAAGGTTACAGAGGATCTTCTCGACCTGTTCCTTCATCATCACGTTCGTCACGTTCTGCTCCGGGGAGATGATCTTCTCGTCGGCGATGAAGGAGCCGAGATCAGAATCCTCATCCTCACCGACCTTACTGTCGAGGGAAGCAGGACCGGCATCGTAGTTGACGACCTCCTGTACACGCTCCTCCGGGATGTTCAGGTACTCGGCGATGTCGGCAGTGGTCGGCTCGTGACCGAGGGTCAGCGCCAGCTGACGGGAGGTCTTCTTGATCTTATTGATGAGCTCAACCATATGTACCGGCACACGGATGGTTCTCGACTGATCGGCGAGCGCACGCGCGATCGCCTGACGGATCCACCAGGTCGCATAGGTGGAAAGCTTGAAGCCACGCTCCGGCTCGAACTTCTCGACACCACGCATGAGACCCATGTTGCCCTCCTGGATGAGGTCCAGGAAGCTCATGCCACGTCCGGTGAAGCGCTTCGCGATGGAAACAACCAGACGGAGGTTGCACTCGATGAGGCGCTGACGCGCATACAGGTCGCCGTTCTTGCAGCGATTCGCGAGGTCGAGCTCCTCCTCCGGTGTCAGCAGCGGGTAGCTTCCGATTTCCTTCAGATAGATACGAACCGGATCATCAGCGGATACATTCTCGAGGTTTGCGAGTGCTTCCATATCGAGGGTTCGTGCTTCGCGGTCCTCATCGGAAAGCTCCTCTTCCTCGAGGTCCTCATCGCTCACATCTTCGTCCTCGTCGACGGCCACCTGCGTCAGCTCATCGGAAAGCTCCAGCTCGTTCTCCATGGCTGCTTCGTTTTCGAGCTCGTCGCTGTATGCATCCTCCAGCAGCTGTTCCGTCTCCTGCTTAATCACCGTACTGGAGCCATCGCGTCCATTGATTTTGATGATGAGATTCTTGTTACCTTTTGTGTTCTGTGTATTAATTTTAGCCATTGAATAACCTGAAACGATAAAGACGACCTGAGTCGTGTGAATTATATTGCGACAGATCATCTGCAGCGCAGATGAACATGCTGATATTTTTAGACAGCCTTGCTATTTTATGAGGAAAGAGAAATCTTTACAAGACAGTTTGGAAGAAAGAACATAAAAATTATTTTATATATATGATAACATTTTTTATGCCCAAATTTTCGAAGGTGTTGTGCAGCGCATCTCAGCTTTTTTTCAAGAAGCTTCGATTAAGCTGGGCAGAGACGCTTCGCGTCTTGCCCACCGAAAAGCAACAGAGCCCAAATCGTCCATAAATGGCCATTTGGGCTCTGTTGCTTTTCGGTGCTGCACAAAATAAAATAAAAAATCCCGGGAAGCAACCGGGATTAATTATAAAGGATTTAGTTTTAAAAAAGGATTGTGCCTGATGTCTTTCTCAAGCATCTTTATCATAACGGAATCTGTTCCGAAGTGCTTGAAGAAAAGCGAAATGTCTCATTATGAAATTCTTAAGATGATTCTTAACTTTTTTACGCGTAGCGCTCCATACGGATCTCGACATGCACCATCGGTGCGGATTTTCCGACGGCCTGACGGAAGACCTCCTCGTCCTCCGGCTCTCCGGCGACGGAGCCGTAGTGTGTCGGGATGACCAGCTGCGGGCGCAGGATGACGGCCAGTGTCGCCGCTTCATGTGCGTTCATGGTATAGGTACCGCCGATCGGAAGCAGCGCGACATCGCAGCGTACCGCCTCGGCTTCCGGCGTGATGTCGGTATCGCCGGCGATATAGATGCGACGTGTACCATCATCGAGCAGATAGCCGATCCACTGCTGTGCCGCCGGGTGGAAGCGCTTCTCCGGATTATAGGCCGGGATAGCGGTGATCTTTATGCCACGGAAATCCAGGCTCTCGTTCCATGCGAGAAAATGTTCCTGTGCATCGTCGATACCGGAATCCCCGGTCTCCCCGCGCATCGAGGCCGGGTAGATCGCTTCACTGCCACTCTTCCGTACCTTCGCGATGTCCTCGACCGAATAGTGGTCATAGTGCGCATGCGTTACGAGGATGAGATCGGCATCGGCTGTGGTTTCCACGAGGTGAAACGGGTCACAGTAGATCACGACATCCTCATGATGCTCGTCCTTCAGCACGAGCCGGATCGCGGCATGGGTTAACACACGAATGTCTTCACGTAACTGCTTCATACATACTCCTTCCCGGATGGTAATAGCACCATCCATCCTGGAACGCCCCTTTATATTCTGTTTTTCTATCCCCTTTGTCTGCTTCTGTGAAGCGCCATAAACAGAAGCAGACTCGATACGTGCCCGGCACGCATTGATTTACTTCTATTTTATGCGTTTTCGCGCAGTGTCGCAAGTAAAAGCAGGCTCGAAACGTGCACCGCGCGGATGCCGGCGAGCTGCAGCTTATCGAGGACGCCTGCGCTGTCATCGATGAACAGATGCGGTGTCTCGAGTCCCTGATGGTTCTTTTCCAGCGCTTCCCGCACAGCCTCCGCCTTCACATCGCTCCGTGTAAACAGGATATGGTCCTCCGGGAACAGGCCAGGATAGCAGCGCTTGAGAAACGCGAGCTTCTGCTGGTCCTGCGCCTCGGTGCCGGACTGACTCACCACATAGTTCAGCGTCGGCGTCGTATACTGCTCGATGTACTCTTTTATAAAGACCGGCGCAGCTGCGTACTGATAGAGGTCATGGGTTTCCATGAAGGCATCGAACGCCTCGTCGCGTACCGCGTTGATACCATCTGCTCCATAGGCATACACCGACAGCACCCCGTCGATATCGAAAAAACGAACCAGATCCCGCTGCTTCAGAAGCGCGGTGTCAAGGCCCAGCTGATAATCTGGATTAAACATGCGTACTCTCTCCATTCTGATAAGAGCAAGCCCGGAATCAGCGATTTTCCGGGCTTGCAAAACATACCGTTATTTTGTTATATGTCCGCAGCGACCCATCTGGATCCGCCACATCCTCGCACCCAGGGCGCGGATAAACGAGCTGCTCGACGAACGCCGGACAGATCAGTCCTTCGGCTCTCGTGCAGCGTCGATCTCCTCCTCCGTCATATGGTCGAGCATCGCATAATCCATATTAAAGGTCAGAAAATCGTCATAATCATACATATCCTCGAAGCTGGCGAGCCGGACATCCGGGTCCATCTCATCCTTCTCCTCGTCGGTGAGGTACTCGTTTTTCAGTACATTTATAACATATTGACGGGCTTCCTGCGGCATCGGACGCGCCGGACTCAGCCCCTTATCCTCGCAGTTATGGATGTAGCTGTGGATCGACGCGTGGAGCGCATACTCCTCGTAGATGTTCGGGATGAACGGATCCTTCGACTTTACACCCTTCAGCAGATTCAGAAACGCCCTTGCGCCATCCGCCCGATCATAGTGATCCGGGAAGTAGAAGTGGATGTTCTCCTGGTATTCCTCATCGTCCGGCCGCACCTTGAGATAGCTTTGGCCCGCCGCCCACTCGATATCGTTGATCAGAAGGGACATCACCCGATCGTTGATGAAGTCACGGATGTAGGCATCCGCCTGCGGATCCCTCGTAAATGCTGTATTGATCTGGAGCATGGATTTTCCTCCTGTAGATAGAATTACTCTAGTATAGCATATCTTGATTTCGAAGCACAGCTTAAGAAGGGGACCGGAGGGGCGGCAAACGGAGTACTGTGCTTCGTTTGCCGCCTCTCCGGATCCCCTGCCTTGACTTATAACAAATTTACGGCACTCACTCTTCCACCTTCTCCATCTTCACGCGGAGACTCAGCCGGCGCTCCGTCGGGAGGTCGTCGAAGCGGATCGTGTAGGCCGACTGGTCGAGGTCCACCTCCTGGATCGTACCGAGTCCGAAGGCGCGGTGTCGTATGCGGTCACCAATGTGAAAGACCGCGGCATCGTCACTGCGCCGGAAGTGGCTGTCGACCAGCTGGATATAGCTCTCCGCCTCCTTCAGAAGCCCTGCCTTCGGTGCCTCGGTGAAGTGCAGGAGGTCCCGGTCGATGTCCAGGATGAAGCGCGACGGATAGCGCGGCGAACCATCGAAATTCCGACCGGCAGCTTCGGAGAGATAGAGTCCCTTTTCGGCACGTGTGATCGCGACGAACGCGAGGCGCCGCTCCTCTTCCATGCCTTCGAGGGTGTTCACCTTCTTCGACGGGAAGATACCCTCACTCATGCTGCAGAGAAAGACGTATGGAAACTCCAGGCCCTTCGCGGTATGGACCGTCATGAGCTTCACGCGGTCGTGGCTGTCCGCGATATCCATATTGCTGAGCATCGCGACGCTCTTCAGGTACGCTTCGAGATCCGTCTCCTCGCCGGCGCTCGTCTCGAAGGAGAACACCGCCTGCTTGAGCTCCGCGAGATTATCGAGACGGTCCTGCGCGCCCTCCGTGCGCAGCAGCTTCTCGTAGCCGGACTCATGCAGGATGCTCGTCAGCACCTCGGAGATCGTCCGCTCTGCATAGATCGTCGCATATTTCTCGATGAGTGCGACGAATTCCCGCGCCTTCGTGCCCCGGAAGATCTCATGCTCCAGGTTCTTCACGAGGGCGTCATACAGTGTGCCTCCGTGGTGCTCCGTGTACTCCTCGAGGAACTTCATACGGCGCACACCGAGATTCCGCTTCGGGACATTCGCGATGCGTCGGAAGCTGAGATCATCCTTATAGACGATCATGCGCAGATAGCACAGTGCGTCCTTGATCTCCATGCGCCCGAAAAACTGCACACCGGAGTAGATCGTGTACGGAATCTTCGATCGAAGAAGCACCTCCTCGATCGTCCGCGTGACATAGTGCGCCCGGTACATGACCGTCATTTCGTTATAAGCGACGCCCATCTGATGCAGGGTTTCGATGTTTTTCACCATCCACTCGGCTTCCTTCGTGCTGTCCTCTGCGAGATGACAGACGACCGGTACGCCATCGGGAAGCATCGGGAGCAGCTCCTTCTCGATCCGCTTCCTGTTCTTCCGGATCAGAGCATTGGCCACCCGGAGGATCTGCGGCGTCGAACGGTAATTCTCCATCATCATGATCGTCTGCGTGCCCGGATGATGCTGATCAAAGTCCAGCAGGTACTTCACGTTCGCACCGCGCCAGGTGTAGATGGTCTGGTCCGGATCGCCCACGATGAAGAGGTTATGGTGGTAGGCGCACAGCACCTCCATGAGCCGGTACTGCAGCGGATCGATGTCCTGGAACTCGTCGATCTGGATGTACATGAGCCGCTTCTGCCACTTCTCCGCGATGTCCGGATGCTCCTGGAAGATGTAGAGACTCAGGATGATGAGATCGTTGTAGTCGACCGCAAAGGTTTTCCGCTCCTGGTAGAGATAACCGTAAAAGAGGATGTCATTCACCTCGGTCGCCTGGAGATACTTCTCATGCAGCTCATCGATCGGGAGCGCGATCATGTCGAGGAAGTAGCCCGGCTCCGTGAGACACTTCCGCATCTCAAACATATCCCGTGCGCTCGCGAAGGTCTTATCCCGGAGCGTGAGCCCCCGCTCCTCATAGATGATCTTCAGCATCTCATCGATGTCGCTGTTATCGAGCACCATGAAGCTCTTCGGATAGCCGATCGCATGGCTGTCCTCCTGCAGGATGTTCACACAGAAACCATGGAAGGTGCTGATATAGCCCGTATCATTATCGCCCGTCAGCTGATGGATCCGCTGCCGCATCTCGTTGGCCGCCTTGTTCGTGAAGGTCACACAGAGGATGTTTCCCGGCAGCACCCCGAGCTCCGTCACGAGATACGCGAAACGATGCGTCAGCGCCCGCGTCTTCCCGGATCCCGCCCCCGCGATCACACGCACGAAGCCCTCCGTCGACGTCACCGCCTCCAGCTGCGCTTTATTTAGTCCTTCCAGAATCTCTTCCATTTCTCGCTCCGTTTTCGCATAATAGTTCAGTTAATAAAAATATAATAGCACAGACGTTTGTTGAATACAATATATGATTCGACGTGTATATGCCGGAGGGGGAATTATCGAAAACAGTTCAGGCAGGATCCGAAGGACCGGCAGCTGAAGCCATACGAAGAGATCGTGAATAAATCCAAATCGGGCCCTTAGAACCAGTTGGAGTAATTTTTCCTTAGCACTCTCTGCAACACTGAGTTTTCATAAAGAAAACTCAGTCGTTTGCAGAGAGCCTACTGGTTCTTGATTATACATGAACCAGCGGCGACAGCTCCCCATCCGCCAGGATGATCAGCTTCTCCGTCGCGCGCGACTCCGCGGTATACAGCCGGTGCCGGTACAGCGCCCGGTCCGGATAATCCCGCACCGACACATCCGGCAGGATGACGGTATCGAATTCGAGCCCCTTCGCGAGCTTCAGCTCCATCATCACCACACCACTCTTCGGCAGTGCCTCATAGGAGCGGATGATGTGCGGCGTGTCGTCCCCGAGTGTCCGACGCATCATATTGATGCCGGTCCAGTCGCAGCATACGATCGCCGTGAGACCCTCCGTGCGGTCGTTCTCCCGGATCACACGACGCAGCTCCTCCACGTAGGTCTCGTGGTCGGCGCAGGCCAGCACCGTCGGCTCCACACCCTCCCGCTGCACGGAATTCGTCTGGATCCGAATCTCCTGCGGCAGCAGGCTCGTGAAGAGCTTCGTGATCTCCGGTGAGGAACGATAGCTCGTCATCAGCGAGAGCTCCGTCACCTCCTTACCCTGCTCCGTAAACATCCGGCGGATATCCGCGAAGCTCGCCGTACCACTGTGGATCGACTGGAACTCATCGCCGAGGAACATGAAGTGCGCGTTACGGAAGTAGCGTGCGAGCAGCATGAGCTGCGCCTCTGTGTAATCCTGCACCTCATCGACGATCACGTAACGAGTGTTGCGATCCGAGGTGCCGGTCAGCGTCATCTTGAGGTAGCTGAACTCCGCCGGCGTCAGATCGTCCTTTCCGAGAATCGACTGACCGATGGCCTCCATATCGAGCCAGTCGAGGTTTCGGATCTTCTCATAGACACCACCCATCTGGCTCTCATCCGGCTCCTCGTCATAGAGATCGTCGAGGCCCTGATCGTGCTTCTTCTTTTCCTGCTTCTGTGCGTTGCTGCGTGCGAGCTCCTCGAGCTCCTCCACCGCAGTCTGGATCAGCCAGGTCGTGGATGAGGTTCCCTTATGGCGGCGAAGCACACCGAGAATCTGCTGCTTATCGAGCACACGTGCACGCTTCAGATTGATATTGTGGAGATGCTTCGCCTCGATAGAGAAGCCCACCAGGCCCTCATCGATCTGGTGCAGCGCATCCGCTTCCGTGATATCCGCCTCGCCGAGGCTCTTCACCCCGAGATCATCGAGGAAGTCGGACCAGGTCATGGTCACCGGATTCGCCTCGCCCATCTCCGGCAGCACGTGGTCGATGTACTGCTGGAAGACCGGATTCAGTGTGATGAGCGCCACCTGGTTCGGCCGCAGGGTATGCCGGCGGCGGTAGAACAGATACGCGATGCGCTGCAGCAGCACGGAGGTCTTACCAGAGCCTGCGATGCCCTGCACGAGCAGCACCGGCACGTCCGGATAGCGGATGATGAGGTTCTGCTCCTTCTGAATCGTCTCCGTGATGGACTGCATCTTATCGCTCCGCTTCTTCGTAAGCGAGTGGATCAGCAGTGGATCCTCCAGCGCGATTTTCGTGTCGAAGTAGGCCTTCAGCACATCGCGCTCCAGATCGAACTGCCGGCGAAGCTTCAGGTCCACCGGGATCTTACGTCCATCGACCATATAGGAGGTCTCGCCCAGCGCCTGGTTGTAGTACACCTCCGCGATCGGGCTTCGCCAGTCGATGATCTCCGGCTCATGATGCTCGTTTGACACCGAGGACGAGCCGATATAGAAGCTCTCCTCTTCCGTCTCCTCCGGAAACTGCACGGTGATGCGCGCGAAGTACGGACGCGGCAGCAGGCGGTTCACGCGCTGCAGCCCCATCGATACCGTCCGGCTCGAGATATTGAGCTCCTCGACGGCACGGCTCATGGTCTCAAACTCGATCAGTGTCTCCTGTGACTCCTCGATGCCGACGAAGTCGTACTGGAGGTCATCCGCGACCGTGTTCTTCTCCTCCTGTGCCTGTCGCTGGAGATCGACGAGCTCGGCCTCCATCTGCTCCTTCATCCGCGCGAGCTTTCCGTACTGCTCCGTCAGATGCGCCTGTTCTTCTCTGAAAATTCTATCTTCGTTCATTCCTTACCTATTACTTAAATCCATGTTTTTCAGGCCAATGCTTCCTGCGTTACATCGTCACATCACCTGAGATACCACTGCCGGAGAAATCGCTCTCTCCGGCAGTCTGTATCGTATACGTTTATGCATCCGAGCGCGCGAACGCGTTCTTCATATGCATGCTGGCCTCATACAGTACCTTGTCCAGCACGTCGTCCGTCTCTCTCCGAAGCATGTCAGCGATGGCCTCATTGGCCTCCTCGAGCGTTGTGTCCTTCGTGTCCATGAAGCGCTGGTCATACTGCCGGATCAGGCGGTGACCTGCGATGGCTACCTTATTCTGGTAGCGCTCGATGTGGGAGGAGGTGTAGCTGTAGGCAGCGTCCGACAGGGCCGCGATCATCCGGCTCGCCCAGTAGAAGCTGTCGGTGGACACCTGTGCGGTGGTGCTGTTCATATACGCCGGGGTTTTGTCAACATTGGCATAAAATGGTACAAACGCGTTAAATGCGTTGGAGCCGTAGCAGATCCACTCGAGCGCCTGAAGCTCGGCCGGTACGTATGGGCGGAGCTGGAGACAGGCCATGAAGCTCGTACGGTTGATGCCGATGGTCCGGTAGGTGCCGCAGAGTGACTTGTCCCCGTGCTTCCGATACGGATCATACGGGGTGCCCTGATAGTGGTTTGAAAGCGCCCACTTCACCTCTTCCACCGTGATCTTATGCTCCGGCACGAGGGACCATGGGAGGTCGTCGCTCACCGGGGTGAAGTCTGCGTCCGGGCCATCCCAGCGGTACGTGCGCGGGTTGAAGTAACGGAACAGCGCCCAGGCACGTGGGGTGTTGTAGGTGTGGTCAGAATCGTCGTGGCTGCCGAAGGCGAGTCGTGGATTGAAGGCGTCGCCCTGATTCAGATTCAGATGATTCTTCTCCACGAACGCACGGAGATCCGCGGAGCACATGAACTCCTTCTGCGCACCGAGGGCATCCTCGAAATCGAAGTGATCGATGCCGAGCTGGTTCGGCATGATGACATACTGGTCATCCGGTACGCGACGTGCCATCCAGTGGTGTCCGCCGATGGTCTCGAGCCACCAGATCTCATTCACATCCTGGAAGCCGATGCCGTTCATCTCATAGGTGCCGTACTGCGCGAGCAGGCTGCCGAGACGCTCGACGCCCTCGCGAGCAGAGTGGATATACGGAAGGACCAGGAGGACGATATCCTCCTCGCCGATCCCGCCGGCCTTCTCCGGTGTATGCTCATCGCCCGGCTCGAAGGTGACGAGCGGATCAGCACCGAGTACACGTGCATTCGAGGTGATGGTCTCAGTGGCGGTCATCGCGACGTTCTCACTGTTCACGCCGGCAGCCGCCCAGATGCCCTCCCCCTTCACGGCGTTCGGCATCGCGGTATAGCGGAGCGGATTCTCCGGCAGCGGAATCTCCACATGGCTCAGCACCGAGCGGTATACCCGCGGCTGCTGGGACGGCTCCATCACAACCCACTTCTTCGCTGTGAACTTTCCCGCACCGGAATCATCGTTCCGGGCGATCATCGTCGAGCCATCATAGCTCGCGTTTTTACCTACTAAAATCGTCGTACAAGCCATCGTACGTTCCTCCCTCTCATGGATATTAAAAAAAGTACTAACTATTTTAACATAGTTCGTACTTTCCTCAAATAGTCAGTTTTCAGCTTTCGGTATCAGACGGTGACGGCACCCGGGAAGTAGCCGGCGACGATGTCCTTTCGGAGGCCTTCTCCGATGACGATGATGACGTCCTCGGTCGGCACAGAAAGTGGGCGGAAATGCCGCTCGTCCTTCGTGACATTCAGCTCGAGGCCGCTGGAGAAGCCCTTGATGCGGAGGACGTGGCCGGCAGCGGGATCCGCGAAGAGCTTCAGCACACGCGCCTGCAGGTCCTCCGGCGTGGTTTCATAATGCATATAGAAGAGCGACTGGTACGCATCCTCTTCGGCGACGGCCTTCTTCAGGAAGCTGACATGCCGGTAACCAGCGGCCTCCAGCATCTGAAAATCGCTATCCTCGAGCTGATCCCATGGCTTCGCGAGCACATCGTCCGGATACGCGAAGCGGCGCGTACACTGCAGCTCTTCCATCGCCTGATTCAGGATCGCGAGCGTCTGTGCGACGGCATCGTTCTTCGCATCCGTCGGGGGCTGGTCAATGTCGACGACCGCAGCGGTCATCGCGCCCTGTCGGCGGTCATTTCTGCGACCAGTGTCGATACCCGCAGTGCGGTTCGCCTCTGGCCGCGCTTTGTCGTGTTTCGGTGTCGACAATGTGACGGGCAGCTTACTGAGGATGATTTTTCCAGCACCTGCGGCCTCCGAGGCGAGCAGATAGCGGGACGCAGGTGAGAGGCCCGGATCGAGCCGGGCGTCGACGATGGTGAGCACCGAGCCCACCTCGTACCAGCGGTCGAGCGGCTCCTCATAGAGCGAGTCGAAGAACTCATCGATATCATAGATCCCGCTCGGTTCCACGAGGACGCGGGTATAGCCGAGCATCGCCATGCTGATAAGCTTCGTGCGGAAACGTCGCTGATGCGCTTCGGCCCCATCGCCGCCCACCACCATCTCGAGCTCGCAGTTTGGCCCGAGGAGGTCCTGCAGCAGGACGCGGTCGATATTGATTGCCCCGTAGTCATTCTCGAGGATGCAGACACGCTCGCCCTTCGCGACGAGCCAGCGCGCGTACTTTTCGATAAAGGTCGTTTTACCGGAACCTAAGAAACCGGTGATGAGATCGATCGTAATCATAGAAGCCCTCCTGATGAAATATCGGATTACTCGCCGCTCATCGCGTTTCGGATCGTTTTGATCGCGTGCTGCTCCCGCTGCCGGATCGCCTCCGGGCTCACATGGTAGAGCTCGGCGATCTCCCGCAGGGTGTGGCGCTTCCCGTTGAAGAGACCGTAGCGGAGCACGAGGGTGTTTCGGTCCTCCTCGCTGAGCTGATCCAGTGAATCATAAAGCTCCTGAATCTGCTGCTCATCGAGCACCTGGTCCTCGACATTGTCCGGCGATACGGCGATATCGCCGAGCTCCGTCGCTTCGCCATCATCGTTTCCGACCTTCGTGTTCAGTGAGGTCTGGCGCAGTACCTCCTGATCGAGCTGCAGACAGCGCTCCACCTCCTCGCGGCTCAGCCCGGAATCGCGCACGATGGCGTCGATCATGGCATCCCCCTCGAGGTGCTCGAGATCGTAGCGCTTCTTGATGGCCTGCACCTTCATGATCCGCTCGAACTGATGATTCGAGACCCGGATGTTGAAGCCGGTGTTGTAGATCTCCTTCAGGATGCTGTCGCGGATCCAGTAGGTCGCGTAGGTCGAGAACTTCGCGCCCTTCGCCGGGTCGTAGCTGCGTGCGGCCGTCATCAGGCCAATGCTTCCGGAATTTACGAGATCATCGAGCCCGAGGGTGTGGTTGAAGAGCTTTTCGTACTTCTGTGCGGCGTGAATCACGAGTCCGCGGTTGCGCTCGAAGAGTTCCGTCTCCTCTGCCTGGGCGGACTGACCTGCCGCGGCCTTCGCCTGAATCTCGGATACGAGGCGTAGATTCTGCTGCTCCTGTTCGTCCATGGGCGGAGAGCCTGCCGGCTGTTCGGTCATATCGTTTACCTGTACGTCAGAAACAGGCAGCGACTTCGGTGCTTCTGCTGTACCGGCGGCTGTATTCTTTTTATTTTCTTCAGATAATTCAGTCAATGGCGTCCTTTCTTTCTATGGCATGATGAAGATCTGCTCTTCTGCATTGCCCTGAGTGAAGGTTTCGAAGCCTTCGTTTGACATCGGCTGGAAATAGCTCGTGATCATACGGCAGATCCCGTTATGTGTCACGAGGAGGATGGTTTCGCCATCGTGCTCGCGACGCAGCTTCTCGAGATACGGGTAGATGCGGGCAGCGATGTCGAGGAAGGATTCCCCCTCCGGATAGCGAGCGAAGTAGCGATGCTTTTCGACCCGGTACGCCTCAGAATCCCGCAGCAGTCCCTCACAGGTACCGAAGTTCATCTCGATGAGCTCGGCAGCCTCCACCGGTGCCGGTGTACCCGTGCCCTTCTGTGCGGCGACGATCTGTGCCGCCGTCTCCTTCGCCCGGCTGAGCGGTGAGCAGTAGACATGATCGAAGTGCACGTCGGCAAGCTTCGTACCGAGTGCCTGTGCCTGCGCGATGCCGCGTTCGTTCAGCGGGATGTCGGTCCGGCCCAGTACCCTGTTTTCCTGATTCCACAGCGTTTCGCCATGGCGTACGAGATAGAGTTTCAGCATCCTGCCCTCCTCTTCTGCAGCACATCGTCAGATCGACCCGTGTCTGCGATCACATATCTTTTAGAATCAAAGATCGGAGCCGGCTTCGCTTCCGGGGCATGCTGCCCCTCGCCCGGCTCCGATCGTTCACTTATCTTAGGCCTTTGCGCCCGTGCCCTGTGCCGGTGTCTGTCCCGGGTTCGGGTTCTTCTGGCGCTCGATCACCATCGCCTGTCCCTGCGGGTTGATGATGAAGCCGTCATAATTTCCCATGAAGCGGGAAATCGTCTGGAAGTCTGCACGTGTCGGACGGAAGCCGCTGTTGGCAAACTTCTTCGAAAACTCGAAAATGTCGGTGTAGACCGGCATGAAATTCTTTCCATTCAGTGTCACCATCGGAAGCTGCACGCGATGGTTCTTCTTCGCAGCTTCTGCGGACTCCGTAGCGGCATCGGTCGTCTTCGCCATACCATCATGGGTCGGGGTCGCCGGCTGCTCTGCCGCAGCGCCATCTGCGTTCGGGTCGCCTGCATTGGCCGCATCCTCGTCGAGGTTACGGAAGGGCAGGAGGTAGGTGCCCTTCGGCACGAGCTTCATGACGGAGTTGAACTTCGCCTGCAGCAGCTCCTTCCGCTTCCCGTACTGTACCGGCCAGCGGAGCTCGCCGACGTAATCGGTGAGGGCGAAGGAAATTGCCGGGTTGTATGGCGGAATCTTCTCCGGATCCTCGTTGATGTAGAACGGCGCGGAGATCTCCGAACGGCGCAGGAAGCCCTTGTACCAGCCGTTGTCGATGACGATGTTCTCGGCTCCGAGGAAGAAAAGATAATCGAAAATCTTCATCTGGATCTTACCGTCGTGCTGCGCCGGCTCTGCGGCCATGCCCGGTACCTCGATGATCTTCACGGAGCGGAGCTGCTCTGCATAGAGCTTTGCGGCGATCTCTGCATGCTCTTTGTCGAGGTACATGAGGACGAAGCTGCCGTCGAGCAGCGGATAGCCGGTGCGTGCGTCATAGAGCACGTAGATTTTTTCCTGCGCGCGGACCATGTCGAGGAAGTGATTACGGATCACCTGACGGTTCTGATCGTAGTTGTCGAGTGGATGCTGCTTGTGTGCGATGAGAAGCGCCGCCTCGAGGAAAAGCGTCTCCTGGAGATTCAGCTCCTTCAGCATATCCGGCTTCAGTGTCGGCTCATACACGAGTGCGCCCACCTCGTCCTTCCGCTCCGGTGTCAGCGGATCCGAAAGAATCGTCGGCTGCGGCTGCGCAGTGGTCGCTGCGGAAGCTGCGGTCGTTCCGGCATTTTCGGTGTTGGCAGCCTCGGCAGTATGCTCAGCATTTCCTGCATTTACGGTGCTCGCCGTTGCCGCCGCATTTTCACTGCCCGCGGCTGTGTTCGCACCTGATCCAGCTGAACCCGCCGCCGGCGTCTCGCCCGGCTTCTTCACGAACATGTTGATCGGCGTGATCACCGGCCAGTGCATCTCCGGATGCTCCTCCCGCTGACGCGCCACCGCCTCGTCATGCTGCTCCTGCTTCTGCTCCTCTATCTTCTGCTCGGCCTCGGCCTTCCGCTTACTTCCAAAAAAATCAAATAATGCCATGTCTCTTCTCCTAACCACGATGGTCCGAATGCATGATGTCATCGTTTACAGATATCATAAAATATCGCACAACTATTAATTATACCAAAAAAAGAAGAGGTATGCACCTGTTTCGTACATACCTCTTCCGGAACCTCACAGCAGCCCGAGCTGCTCCATCGCATAGAAGATCCCATCCTCCTCGACCCGCTTCGTGATGAACGGATGATAGGTCTCGAGCACCTGATCATGCTGTCCCATCGCGACCGGGTGGCCGACTGCCCGGAACATCTCCTCGTCGTTCGAGCTGTCGCCGAAGCCATACGCATCCGCCCGCGTCAGATGGAGATAATCGAGGATACGATCGACCGCCGCGCCCTTTCCGTGCCCGATCGGTACATTCTCATAGAAGCCATGTCCACGGTCGATGATGATAAACTCATCTCCGAACGCCTCCCGGAAGCCCTCCATATCCGAAGGGTGTCCGGATTCGGCACCGTCATCCGTCTCGATGCAGAACTTCGAGATCTCGTACGCGCCGTCGTACGGCGTCGGATCGATGCCGCCTTCCATTCCGATGAAGCCCGCGAGGTTCTCATAGAGCGCCTGATATCTCGGATGGTCCCGGAGCAGCTTCTCTGACGGCTGACAGTGCCAGCCATGCTGCCCCTCGAGGTGTACGAGGACACCATAGCGGTCGGATGCGTCCTTGATGCGCTGCTTCATCTCCACCGAAAGCTTCTTATAATAAATGGACGCTCCTTCATAGATCAGCTCCGTGCCACAGCCACAGAGGAAACCGTCGACCTCGACCATCTCCATGATACGCTTCAGCATTCCGACGGTACGTCCTGAATTGATAAATACTTTATTGCCTTTTTCACGTGTGCGACGGAGCGCTTCCAGTGTGCTCGCCGGGATCTCGTGCTTTACTTCATCGATCAGTGTGCCATCCACATCAAAAAACAGTGCTTTCATATATACCTATTATTTCCTTCCGTGAAGAATCGGACTGATATAAGGATATACAACAAATGTGATCACTACGTCAAGAAGTCCTTTCACGATCGTAAACGGAAGGTTGAAGCAGAGGAGGCACTGAAGGATGCTCTTCATCGATGGGATGAGTGCCTGGTAGGCTGCGAGGATGACCTCCTCCGGCATGAAGTTGTAGTAAACCGGATACACAACGAAGTAGTTGGACGGTACAGATACGACGCCCATCACGATGGCACCGGCGAGGGAACCGAGGATGGCACCCTGCTTCGTCTTCTTATGCTGGTAGATGCCACCGGCCACCGCGGTCATCACGGCACCGAGGATGAAGTTGGAGATCTCACCGACACCGAAGCTCTGGGAAGCCATCGAGTGCAGGAGGTTCTTGATGAGCTCGATCAGGATACCAGCGACCGGACCATACGCGAAGGCACCGATCAGGGCCGGCAGATCCGAGAAGTCAAACTTGATAAAGGTCGGCATGAACATCGGGACCGGGATCTCGATGAGCTGAAGCACGAAGGCAATCGCGGACAGGATACCGACCGCGGCGATGTAACGGGTGTTTTTTACGTCTTTCATGATGTTTCTCCTCCACATTTCGTGTACTGCGTTTCTTCCGGCACGCCGGGACTGCGTCAGGCAGGCCCAAGTCCCATGCAGAAAGCCACGCGTGATTCTTCAAGTGAGTAAGGAGGCGACGTAAAATCGCTGTGCCCGCCGGGATCAGCCCGCTGCCAGCATAAAAAAGCCCCTGAGCATACACTCAGGGACAGAGATATCGTCATCACTACACTCTTCTTCCATCCAGACTATACTGTTGGTACCGGAGTTTCACCGATTCAGCCTGCCCGGGTGAGCAGGGTCGCGGACTTTACCGCCAGTGAGGAATCGCACCTCGCCCTGAAGAACTATTTTTGATTACGTCTACATTCTAGCGAATCCCTCCGTGATGCGCAAGCCCTTTTTCTCCAGGGGCCAATGTCTACATCCTGCGCCGCCCGCCTGCTGCTGACACAGGCGCTTATTTAAAAAGCACAACTTTTTTTTACTTACTAAAGCTAATTTCGTAAGTAAATAGATTTACTAAAAATTTACTCTATGCTATAGTAGTCCACGCCAATGATAAAAAAATATCAAAAGGAGTCGGATGCGCGCATCTATGCCGCTCCACTACGTATAGGCTCCGGTGTCAAGTGGAAGCATTGGCAGAAACAGAGAGAGGAAAAAGACATGAAAAAAATGAATCTGGTGCTTGGATTCGCAGCAGCTGCCAGCCTTCTGGTGACAGCGTGTGGTTCAAGCAAGACCGAGACGACGGCAGCTGCGACAGAGGCAGCGACCACCGCTGCTGCGACAGAGGCAGCAGGCGAGATTCCTGCAGACGCTGTGACCGCGACCGGTACAGCGAAGGGAAACAACGGTGACGTAACGGTAGAGGTTACCATGACGAAGGATAAGCTCTACAAGATCGAGGTTACCGAGCAGCAGGAGACCGAGGGTATCGGTGATAAGGCCATCGCGGAGATCCCGGGCAAGATGATCGAGAACAACAGCGTAAAGGTAGACGCCGTTTCCGGTGCGACCAATACATCCAACGCCATCATCGAGGCTGTAAAGGCAGCGATCAAGAGCGCGGGCTTCGATCCGGCTGATTTCGAGAACGAGATCGCCACTGCTGCGAAGGCAGAGGATCAGACACTCGACGCAGATGTCGTTATCGTCGGTGCCGGCGGTGCCGGTATGACGGCAGCGATCGAGGCAGCAGACGCTGGTAAGACCGTTGTGCTCGTAGAGTCCCAGGCGATGGTCGGCGGTAACTCCGTACGTGCAACCGGTGGTCTCAATGCTGCGAAGACCAAGTGGCAGGATGAGAACGAGTTCGGTGAGGATGCCGGTGTAGAGGCGAAGCTCGCAACGGCGAAGGAGAAGTACGCAGATAACGCGGACATCACCGCACTTGCAGAGACCGTCGAGAAGCAGTACGCAGCTTATCAGGCAAACCCGACCGGTTACTTCGATTCTGTAGAGCTCTTCGAGCTGGACACCATGATCGGTGGCAAGGGCCTGAACAACTTCGATCTCGTAAAGACCCTCTGCAGTGAGTCTGCAGATGCGATCGACTGGCTCGACACCATCGGCGCAGAGATGCACAACGTTGGTTCTTTCGGTGGTGCTTCCGTAAAGCGTATCCACCGTCCGGTAGATGAGAACGGCAAGACCCTCGCTGTCGGTGCTTACCTCATCCCGATCCTCGAGAAGAACATCGAAGATCGTGAGAACATCACTCTTCTTCTCGACACAACGGCTGACAAGATCCTCATGGATGGCGATCAGGCAGTTGGTATCCACGCAACCGGTAAGACCGGCAACAGCGTAACTGTAAATGCTGCTTCTGTTGTTCTTACATCTGGTGGTTTCGGTGCAAACCTTGCGATGGTTGAGCAGTACAAGCCGGAGCTCAAGGGCTTTATGACCACCAACGCACCTGGAATCCAGGGTCAGGGTATCGAGATGGCAACCGAGGTCGGTGCTGCTACCGTCGATATGGATCAGATCCAGATTCACCCGACCGTTCAGTATGACACCGCTGCACTCATCACCGAGGGTCTCCGTGGTGACGGTGCGATCCTCGTAAACGCCGAGGGTCAGCGTTTCATCGATGAGGTTGGTACACGTGATGTCGTATCTGCTGCAGAGATCGCACAGACCGACTCCTACTCATGGCTCGTTGTAGACCAGAAGATGGTAGACGCTTCTGCCGTTATCCAGGGCTACATCAAGAAGGGCTACACCGTTACCGGTGAGGATTACAAGGCACTCGCAGAGGCGATGGGCGTAGACGCTGCTGCTTTCGAGGAGACCATGACGAAGTGGAACGGCTATGTCGCTGACAAGAAGGATCCGGACTTCAACCGTACCTCCTTCGCAGAGCCACTTGACACTGCTCCATATTATGCAATCAAGGTTACCGCTGGTGTTCACCACACCATGGGTGGTGTAAAGATCAACACCTCCACCGAGGTTCTGAATGAGCAGGATGCTGTGATCCCAGGTCTCTATGCTGCCGGTGAGGTTACCGGAGGCGTACACGGTGCAAACCGTCTCGGCGGAAACGCAGTTGCAGACTTCACCGTATTCGGCCGTATCGCAGGTCAGAACGCTGCTGCCCATGCTGGCACCGCTGAGACTCCAGCCGAGACCAAGGCTGCTGCATAAGGCAGAAAACAGAACGCATAAGCCGCTCGGCTTTGCAGATATCGCTATAGGCGAAAAGAAAAAACTGTCGCGCGAGCAGATGGAAACATCTGCTTGCACGGCAGTTTTTCTTTTTAAAAAGGCACTCTCCACTCGGAGGGTGCCTTTTAAAATACAAAAAAGAAGCAACGCAAAACCCCAGTACCAAGTCATCTTCACTAGTACTGGGGCCTCACTGATCATTCGGGCTTCTGTATCCCATCGGGCTACCCTCCCTTTAATTTTTAATGCAGATCTCGAATCATTGAAGCATCGCCTATGACTTTCTACCATCTGCACTACACTGAGTTAAGAATCGAATTGATGAAGCATCGCCATCGCATCTCTTCTTTTGTTGTCTTTATTCTACGAAATAAAAAAACACTTTGTCAATAATAATCTGAAAAGAAATTATTTTTATTCTGACTGCTAAGGAAACTGTTCAACGGGGTGAATTCTCAACCTGCTGATTTTTAAAGGATGTCCATAGCGGACGCCTCTTTTTGTTTGCCTGCCCACCCATATATCTTTTATCTACTTACATATTGGCCCACCCCATGCAGGCAAACCAAAAAATCGGCGCCTGTGTTAATCCAAGCGGGTGATGCTGTATCAAAACCGCGAAAAACGGGTATGATGCTAACGGTAAGCGGGGCTCTGTGTTCAAATGGTCATGTTCCTATCCAATATGGCTTTATTTTGAAAATACTGGATATGTTTTTTGCCTGGAATAATCGAAGATGGCTGGAAAATATCCACTCTTAGGAGATTTTGAAAATACTGGATATAAAAGGCCTTATTTCATAAGATGAATCCGGGCTCGAGTATCCAGTATTTTAGAAATAAAGGTTTATCGGATATCGGCTTATGGAAATTCTTCTCTGAAGCCTGAAATACATATCCACTATTTAAAAAATTCAGGGATATTGGATAGGGCGCTTATATGCGTATGTATGATTTTACAGAAAACTATCCAATATGTGCCCGATTATGAAATCGTGGATATTTTAGCATCGTACGCAAAAATGATAAATGGTGTTAATATTATCCACTATTTCATAATCCACCAGTTATTGGATAGCATCATCGATTTTCATCTATTTCACCCGATCTGCCAGTGAAAATTTCCGGGCCGCGCGCAATAATCACCTGAAAATCGATCCGTATTCCCGCGCGGCAGCATCAGATGCAGAAAAACAAACGCACATCCAGCAATTCAAATGGACAAGCATCCTAAAGCAGGCATGATGATGACTTTTGAAGCTTATCATGCCTGCGCTTGTAAATACTTTTTGCAGCATCGGACATGTAGCAGTTTGAGGCCTCCTCATGAGCTGGGGCGGGACCGAAACGTATAAACATCCGTTGAACTCTATGGGGTGGGCGAATGAGGAGCAGCCTCAAACTTCCCAAGTGAGCCGAGGAGTGTTTGAACGGTTACCGGATATGAAATCCGCTCTCTTCTACGCATGGAATCTCGCTCATCTCGAGATCTGTTATGTCGATCCAGCGCTGCTGCCGGATGCGGGCCAGCAGTTCCTGAATCGCGCTTTCAGAGCCCTGCACTTCCATCTCTACGCGGCCGTCCCACATATTCTCTACCCAGCCGGTGAGTCCCAGTGACTGCGCGATGTAGTAGGAGCGAAAACGGAAACCGACACCCTGGACATCTCCGGAAAAATAGATGTGTTTTCTCACGATGGATTCACTCATATACGACCTCTTATTCCTCGAATCGTCCCTTCATGCGCAGGTCCTTCTCCCACAGCGCAAGCTGTCCTCTCGCGAATAGGCTGTCGATCTCGAGATCTGCATCCAGCACGAGGAGATCTGCGTCTGCGCCTGCGGCGATGCAGCCCTTTCGGCCCTCCTGCGCGAGCAGGGTCGCCGGTGTAGTCGTCAGGAGCTTCAGCGCCTGCTCGAGCGGCATGCCCATGCGCACCAGTGCCCGGATGGTTTTATGCAGGTACTTCGGCGATGCATAGGTCAGTCCCACACACTCCCCTGCGTCGTTAAAACGCGGCTGGCTTCCGTAGGCGTCACTTGACAGGCTGACATGATCCAGATTCACACCCTCGCGATGCAGTAAATCAAAGAGCTTCATGGCATCCTCTTCCACTGCCACATCATCCGAGCCGGCAGTGCAGTCGATGTAGCCGCCCCGCTTCACGAGCTTCACGCCGGCGTCGATCAGCTCCGGTGAGCGCAGCATATGCGTCGGCAGCAGATTCTTCGCCGGTACATCCGAGTGATCCAGTACGTAGAAAATCGGATCCAGCGTCGCCTTTCCGCTGCCCATATGCATCGTGACGAGCCCCGGTGTGCCGCTTAACAGGCCGGCGCGACGTGCGGCCGTCGCGAGGGCGATCAGCTCCTCTCCGCCAGGATTCGAGCTTCGGTGATCGGATACCGCGACCTTCACACCGATCATCGGAGGGATCAGTACGATGTCCCGCTCGACACTGCCGGTGAGTGTCGTCGGCGGGTAGCCATAGGACGAGGTCAATGTATACACCGTCATGCCTTCCTCGCTCAGTGCACGGGCCTTCGCCACCAGGTTCTCGAGGCTTCGCGTGATGCCGTCCGTACCCAGCAGTCCGACGACGGTGGTGATGCCGTTCTTAAAAAAGGTGCTGAGGGAAGACTCCGGTACGCGGGATGCCGGTCCCTGTTCTCCGCCGCCACCTGTGATGTGGACATGCAGATCGATGTAGGCGGGCACGAGGGTCTTTCCCTCGAGATCATAGACCTCGACATCCGGAAGCCCATCATAGCCTCGGATTTCCTCCGCGATACGGAGGATCTTCTCTCCCTCGATCAGCACATCCCTTTTACCGAGAGGAGCTGGTGTGTAAACATTGGCATTTTTTAATAATTTCATTAGCTTATCCTTTCTTCAGAATGCCATCAAATTTCAGCATGAAGCAGCTGGTGGTGACGATGGCGGCGATGAGATCACTCACCGGCTCTGCGAGGAATACGGAGAAGACCTGATTCGACAGGAAATGCGGCAGGATCAGGATGAGCGGGATCAGCAGGACGATCTTCCGGAGGCAGGCGAGCAGCAGGCTGATCTTCGCCTGGCCGAGGGCCATGAAGCTCTGCTGGCATCCGATCTGCGCACCGAAGGCGAAGATACCGGCCATATAGATGCGCAGTGCCCAGGATGTATAGCTGCGAAGCTCCATATTGCTGGTGAAGATGCCGGCGAAGAACTGTGGCTTCAGCATGACGATCGCCCAGAACAGGGTTGCATACGTGAAGCATGCGGTGAACTGTGCGGTGAATGCTTTCTTCACGCGGTCTGCATTGCCCGCACCGAAGTTGTAGCTGATGATCGGCTGCCCGCCTTGGCAGATGCCCTGCATCGGCAGTGTCGCCAGCTGGCTGACGCTGGTGATGATCGTCATCGCGCCGACCGCAACATCCCCGCCGTAGCGCGCGAGGCTGGAGGTGAAGCTGATCGAGAGCAGGCTCTCGGTCGACAGCATCACGAATGTGGAGATGCCGAGACTCAGGCACGGCAGGATGATCTTCGGGTCGAGCTTCATATTCGCCCTGCGAAGGTGCAGAAGGGTCTGCTTTCCGGTCAGGAAGCGGAGGATCCAGACCGCGCCGACCGACTGACTGAGCACCGTGGCGAGCGCAGCGCCCTGCACACCCATCCCCAGTACGAAGATGAAAATCGGATCCAGGATGATGTTGATGACGGCGCCGATGACGGTCGTCAGCATACTGATTTTTGCGAAGCCCTGGGTCGTGATGAAGGGGTTCATGCCGAGCACGGTCATCACGAAGACGGTGCCGAGGATGTAAATGCGCGCGTAAGCCAGTGCATATGGTAGCGTGACCGCACTGGCACCGAAGAGGCGAAGCAGGGTCGGCGCGAGCGCATAAAACACGATGGTCAGCACGAGGGCGAAGCGCATCAGGATGGCGAAGCAGTTGCCGACGATTTTCTCTGCCGTTTCATGGTCCTTCGCACCCATCGAAATCGCGGCGCGCGGTGCACCACCGGCACCCGCCAGCATGGCGAAGGCGTTGATCAGCATGAGGATCGGTGTGAAGAGGCCGACGCCGGTCAGTGCATGGGCACCGACGTCTGCCATGTGACCGATGTAGATACGGTCGACGATGTTATAGAGGAGGTTGACGATCTGGGCGACGACCGCCGGAATCGCGAGCTGGGCAAGCAGCTTCGGGATGCTGCCGCTGCCCATGTCCTGTGTTTTGGTCTGCATCATATAAATCTGAAATCCTTTCTGGCGCGTAAGATGCTCGGGAAGCGCAGTTGTGGCTATGCAGCGCTTCCGCGTTGTAAAGATATCTCTATTTTTATTATCTCCATTTTTATTATACGTGAGCATATCTCTCCTATTATATCCAAAGATGAAAAATATACCACGTTGTTTTTGCGTAAAACTGCATTCGATATAGCTTGCGATTCGTGATTCGCATGTCAATATTCTATAAAACGTGAACCGAAATTCTCAAAAACATGCACGAATATGCTATAATCTACACAATTGTATCCTTGGGCGAAGGATGGAGTATCAATTTTTGAAAGGACATAGAATATGAGTAGATTGACCATTTTTACGAAGAATGAAGCCGAGAAAACGGTGGAGTCTCTCTACAAGGATCTCGAGCGTCGCGTTCAGGCGGCCCAGCCGGGACTCTGCCCTGTAGATCTCGCGTCTTCATTTCTGCACCTCTGCCATGCCCAGTCCTGCGGTAAGTGTACACCATGCCGTGTCGGCCTCGGCCAGCTGGAAGCACTGATCGGACAGGTGCTGGATGGTACGGCGGACATGTTTACACTGAAGGTGCTGGAGGACACGGCAGAGAGTATCTATATGTCGGCGGACTGCGCGATCGGTTCCGAGGCGGCACGTATGGTGCTCGAGGGACTGCGCGGCTTCCGCGATGACTATGTGGAGCATATCAAGCATGGCCGCTGCAAGAGCATGCACAGCCAGCCGGTGCCATGTGTATGGCAGTGCCCGGCACATGTGGACATCCCAGGCTACATTGCCCTCATCCATGAGAAGCGTTATGAGGATGCGGTGCAGCTGATCCGTAAGGATAACCCGATGCCGGCGACCTGCGGCCTCATCTGTGAGCATCCGTGTGAGGTTCGCTGCCGTCGTACGCTCGTAGACGATCCGATCAACATCCGTGGACTGAAGCGCTTCGCGGTCGAGCATGAGGATACCATCCCTGCGCCGAAGCGAATGCCGGCGACCGGCAAGCGGGTGGCTGTCATTGGCGGTGGTCCGAGCGGTCTCAGCTGTGCCTACTATCTCAGCATCATGGGCCATGAGGTTACCGTGTTTGAGCAGCGGAAGCAGCTCGGCGGTATGCTGCGCTATGGTATTCCGGCCTATCGTTTCCCGCGTGAGATCCTGGATCGCGAGATCGAGGGTCTGAAGCTCGCAGGGTTCGAAACGAAGACGGATATCTCGATCGGCCGCGACATTTCCGTGGCAGAGCTTCGCAGTCAGTATGACGCGATGTATGTAGCCATCGGTGCACATACCGACCGGAAGATCGGTATCGAGGGCGAGGATGCCGAGGGCGTCATCTCCGCGGTGGAGATGCTCCGTGCGATCGGTGATGACCACTACCCTGATTTCACCGGCATGGATATCGTCGTCGTCGGTGGTGGTAATGTCGCGATGGACGTCGCACGTTCTGCGATCCGCTGCCATGCAAAGTCGGTCAAGGTCGCGTACCGTCGTCGGAAGCAGGATATGACAGCCCTCGCAGAGGAGGTCGAGGGTGCGATCGCTGACGGCGTGGAGATCGTCGAGCTGAACGCACCGGTGCGCATCGAGAAGGATGCTGAGAATCGCTGCACCGGCCTCATCGTGAAGCCGCAGATCCCGGGTGCGGTCAAGGGTGGCCGTCCATCTCCGAAGAACAGCACGAAGGACGAGGTGCTGCTTCCGGCCGATCGTGTACTCGTGGCCATCGGTCAGGGTATCGAGTCCGGCAAGTTCGGCGAGTTCGGTATCCCGGTTCAGCAGGGCCGTATCTCCGCCTTCGATACCTCAGATATCGCGGACAATGAAGGCATCTTCGCAGGTGGTGACTGCGTGACTGGTCCGGCGACCGTCATCCGTGCGATCGCAGCCGGAAAGGTAGCGGCCGCCAATATCGACGAATACCTCGGATTCAACCATGAGATCACGACGGATGTCGTTCTGCCGCCGATTCGTTTCGACGATCATAAGGCACTCGGCCGTGTGAATATGGTAGAGCGTCCGGCGGATGAGCGCAGATGTGATTTTAAGCTGATGGAGTGTCCGATGACGGAGGAGGAAGCACTGCAGGAGTCCTCGAGATGTCTGCACTGTGATCACTTCGGCTATGGCATCTTAAAGGGAGGCAGAGATACGAAATGGTAAATTGTACGATTGATGGCAGAGCTGTCCAGGTCCCGGAGCGGACCACCATACTGAATGCTGCCGCCGCTGCGGGCATTCACATCCCGACACTGTGCTACTTAAAGGATATCAACGAAATTGCGGCATGCAGAGTCTGCGTCGTCGAGGTCGAGGGCTATGAGCGTCTGATGACCGCCTGCAACAACACCGTGACCGAGGGCATGGTCGTCTATACGAACTCCCGGAAGGCACGTCTCGCGCGACGCGCGAATGTGGAGCTGATCCTCAGCCAGCATGACACGAACTGTGCGATCTGTGTGCGCTCCGGAAACTGTGAGCTGCAGAAGGTGGCGAATGATCTCAATATCCTGAGCATCCCGTTTGAGAAGCAGCTGCCGAAGAAACATCGCAGCTCGCTGAACTTCCCTCTGATCCGGAATTACGACAAGTGCATCAAGTGCATGCGCTGCGTACAGATCTGTGATAAGGTGCAGGACAGCCATATCTGGGATGTCATCAATACCGGTTCCCAGAGTACCGTCGATGTGAAGGATGCCTATGATCTCGAGACCAGTAAGTGCGCGCTCTGCGGCCAGTGCATCACCCACTGCCCTACTGCGGCACTGCGTGAGCGGGATGACACCCACGACATCCTCGACGCGCTCGAGAATCCGGATAAGATCGTGGTCGCACAGATCGCACCGTCGATTCGTACGGCCTGGGGCGAGGGCTTCGGTCTCACCCCGGAGCAGGCGACCGTGAAGCGTCTCGCCGCTGCGCTGAAGATCACCGGCTTCGACTATGTATTTGACACCAACTGGTCCGCCGACCTCACCATCATGGAGGAGGCGACGGAGTTCCTCGAGAAGCTGACGCATAAGGAAGAAAACAGGTTCCCGATGTTCACGAGCTGCTGCCCTGGCTGGATCCGCTTCTGCAAGGCACACTACCCGGATTTCGTGGACCAGCTCTCCACCTCGAAGTCACCGCAGCAGATGTTCGGTGCGATCATCAAGAGCTACTTCGCGGAGAAGCTCGGCGTAGATCCGTCTCGCATCTACTGTGTATCCATCATGCCATGTCTTGCGAAGAAGGCCGAGTGTGGCTATGAGACGATGCGGAACGACCAGGGTGATCCGGATGTCGATGTCGTACTGACGACTCGTGAGGTGAACCGTCTCCTGCGTATGGAGAACATCGCGCCGGGTGAGATCGACGAGATCGAGCTGGATAATCCGTTCTCTGCGGGTTCCGGTGCCGCGAATATCTTCGGCTCCACCGGTGGTGTTATGGAGGCTGCGCTTCGTACCGCTTATCACAGTGTGACCGGCGAGAATCCGGATCCGGATGCGTTCCATGATGTCCGTGGTCAGGAAGGCTGGAAGGAAGCGACCTTCGACATCAAGGGTATCCCGGTACGTGTCGCGGTCGTAAACGGCCTCGGCAATGCGGCGAAGCTCCTCAATGCACTTCGGAAGAAGACCGTCGAGTATGATTTCGTCGAAGTCATGGCCTGCCCTGGCGGCTGCGTCGGTGGCGGCGGACAGCCGATCCACGACAGCGTCGAGATGGCGCCGGAGCGTGCGAAGACGCTGTATGCACAGGATGCAGCCGGTGCTCTTCGCTTCAGCCACGAGAATCCAGATGTGATCCGCTGCTATGAGGAGTATCTCGAGAAGCCGCTCAGTGAGCGTGCTGAGCACCTGCTCCACACCGATCACCACGGCTGGAAGATGCCTGGCGAAAGATAAATACGTTTTTTATGAAGAGAAGCCGGCGCGAACGCGCCGGCTTTCATTATGCTCGTATAACTGCGTTGCTTTCGTCATGCCCAGTTCTGCCAGACGTCCGGCTGGTATCCCACGGTAAGAGGGGCCGAGGATCATAATGCTGCATCAAAACAGCCTAAAATGGAAATGATGCTAACGGTAAAAGCGTATCTCATATGCTTCTTCGATACGCTGAAGAGACTTGCAAGACTACTCCTGTGGGAGTATGCTCATTTCAGGACGTTATGGAGAAAATCAATTCGGAGGAGTGATGATGACGGACTATATCCTGGAAGTATGTGTCGACAGTGTAGAATCTGCGCTGTCTGCGAAGGCCGGCGGTGCGACGCGGCTCGAGTTGTGCGCAAGCCTCATCATCGGTGGCACCACGCCGGGCTACACTCTGTTTCGGCAGGTGCAGCAGGAAACCGGGCTTCCGATCCGGGTCCTGATTCGTCCGCGATTCGGTGACTTCCTGTACACGGCATATGAATATCAGCAGATGTGCGCGGATATCCGCTTTTTTGCCAATGCTGGCGCCGATGGTGTCGTCATCGGAAGCCTGCAGGCGGATGGCGGCCTGAACGAAGCGCAGATGCGCGGCATGATCGATGCGACGGACGGTCGCTGTGGCATCACCCTGCACCGGGCCTTCGATGTATGCGCGGATCCGATCGCCTGCTACGAAAAAGCAGCCGACCTCGGTATCGATACGATCCTCAGCTCCGGGCAGGAAGGCGACGCACAGACGGGAATCGCGCTGCTGCGGAAGCTCGTACTGATGTCGGAAGAGAATCCGACGATCCTGGTCGGTGGCGGCGTAAAGGCCGACAACATTGCCGAAATCGCGGGTATGACCGGTGCCCACGCTTTTCATATGTCGGGCAAGAAAATCCTTTCGAGTGGCATGCGCTACCGGAATGAACATGTCCATATGGGCCTCGAGGGTATCAGTGAATTCGAGCTCTACCGGACAGACGAAGCGGAAATCCGGCGCGCAGTGGAGATACTCAGATGTCTATAAATAACTCTACGGTGTCGACCAGGAAAGCGGATTAAAACACAAGTAGAAAAACGAATGCATAGAAGAAAGGGAATTCGATGAATATTCAGATTTTCGGCACGAAAAAAAGTGCCGACACGAGAAAAGCCGAGCGCTATTTTAAAGAGCGCGGGATCAAATTCCAGTCCGTCGATATGAAAGAGAAGGGCCTCAGTAAAGGCGAACTGAATTCGGTCCTTCAGGCGGTCGGTGGCTTAGAAGAGCTTCTCGATGAGAAGACGAAGGACCAGAAAGCGTATCTGCTGATCAAATATCTCGCACCGGAAGATAAGTTCGAAAAGATACTCGAAAATCCGATGGTGCTGAAGCAGCCGATCGTGCGGAATGGCCGCCAGGCTACCGTGGGGTATCAACCAGATATATGGAAGAACTGGGAATAAGGCCAAAGAGAAGCCGCGGAAGTAGGATTCTCTTTGCAGAACGGACCATATTTCGCTATAATGTATACAAATCTTAAGGAGGACTACTATTATGACAACTGTACACACTACCGATGCTCCGGCTGCGATCGGACCATATTCCCAGGCGAAAATCGTAGGTAACTTCGTATTTGCTTCCGGTCAGATTCCGGTGAATCCGGCGACCGGCGCTGTAGAGAGCGAGGATATCGAGGGACAGGCTGCACAGAGCTGCAAGAATGTAGCTGCCATCATGGAAGCTGCAGGCACCAGCATCGAGAAGGTCTTCAAGACCACCTGCTTCCTCGCAGACATGAACGACTTCGCGGCCTTCAATGCGGTTTACGAGCGGTACTTCAGCTCGAAGCCGGCACGCAGCTGTGTCGCCGTCAAGACCCTGCCGAAGGGCGTGCTTTGTGAGATTGAGGCGATCGCAGAGCTGTAATGAAAAAACCGGCTGGATACACCGTGTATCCAGTCGTTTTTTATTAAACAAAAACCGGGCGGGCACCTTACGTGTCCACCCGGCTTAAGTGATTGTGTATATATGAACTGCGATTTCTGCCTCGCAGGGTCTGGGCATTCTATAGATGTTCGTGCAGCCACTCACTGAAGCACCCTGCATTCATCGGGCAACTGCTTTTCGGGTATCATCCCTCGATCTCGATATAGCTCTCTTCCGGCAGTGCCTTCTTCGCTTCTGCCTTCGGAAGACTGATCTTCAACACACCATTTGCAAAGGATGCCTTCACATCGTCCTCAGTAAGTCCATCACCTACATAGAAGGACCGCTGCATCGCACCCTCGTAACGCTCCTGGCGAATCAGTCTGCCGTGCTTCTTCTCGTCCTTGTCGAGACCCTTCTCCGCGGAGATGGTCAGATAGCCATCGGACAGTTGAAGCTTTACTTCATCCTTCTTGAAGCCCGGAAGATCGACCTCCAGCTCATAGCTGTTATCGGTTTCCTTCACATCGGTCTTCATCAGGTTCCGTGCACGCTTACCAAACAGTGGATTGTGCTTACCGAAGAAGTTCTTATTCCAGTCATTACCCCACTCGTTCATCATCTCATTCATCACATCATCACCATCACTAAATACACTAGGCATAAACATATTCATATCCTCCTGTTTATTTACTTCTGGTTCTCCCTGTCCGCTCATCGGACGGATGCGAACCGCTCTGTTTTCCAGCTCTCAGAGAGAACTGTAGAGCAGCTCTGGATGTAGTTCAGAACTTACGGATGGAGGCCAATGTCTCCATCAGGGCACCGCCCGCAAGGGAATCAGCCCTGATGGAGCACACGCCCATCCACCTGCGCCATCGGGGCACTGCCCGCGAGGGAATCAGCCCTCGATAGCGATGTACTTCTCTTCCGGCACTTCCTTCTTCGGCTCCACCTTCGGAACGGTCAGTGCCAGAACACCATTTTCAAACTTCGCAGCGATGTCGCTCTGCTTTACATTCTCACCGACGTAGAAGCTTCTCTGCATCGAGCCGGTGTAACGCTCCTGGCGAACGACCTTGCCGCTCTTATCCTTCTCATCCTTGTTCTCATTATGCGAAGCAGAGATGTTCAGATAACCATCCTTCAGCTGAAGCTTCAGATCTTCTTTCTTGAAGCCCGGAAGATCGATCTTCATCTCGTAGTTGTTCTCATGCTCCTCGATATCCGTCTTCATGAGATTCGCTGTCGACTTGCTGTAGGCAGGCTCATAACCAAGCCAGCTTGTATCATTAAAGAAATCATCCATTAAGTTCTCACCGAAAATACTAGGCATATACATCATAATCACTTACCTCCTGTATAACCGGGCTCCGGGATTCTGTCCCATCGCCGAATGTTTTATGTTTCAGAGTTTCGAAACCACCGGCTCGGAATGCGCTTCCTTTCGGATTGCTTTTCCTTTGCTTTCTGTTCCTTTTCTCCTTACAACTAACATAATACTCGTTTTGTTAGCACTTTCAAGATGTGAGTGCTAATTATTTTGTGAACTTTTTGTGTCGATCTGGAACTCATCATTTTACCATTCGTATCCGGCACTGTTTTACTCTATCCGGCACTTTAACGGCGGCTTTCCGGTCATCCTTATTTGTGTTTACTGATTCCGGGGGAATACCTCATCCTGTAATCTTTCTCCGAAGGTCATTCAGATCTGCCTCGTCCGGATGTGAAAGTGCTCGATCGAAGTTCTCGATCAGCGCATCCAGATTCGGCTTTGCATCCGGCATTTCCTTCATCTTCACATAGCGGTCCCGTACAGACTGTGGCATTTTACCCTGGCACATGTATTCTCCGACGACGGTGTTACTTCTATCGATGGTGGCATGTACATTGGTAAGAATCTTCTGATAGTACGCTTCGCTCCCACCGAAGCCCGCGGTTCCAAATAGAAAAATTTTTTTATTTCGAAGCTTTCTGAGAAGCTCTAAGCACGCCTTATCCGCCGTTCCCTTATCTGTCCAGAAGCCCACATAGACCAATTCTGCGTTCGTTTCTGCAGATTTCGCTTCGCCGAAATAATCACACAGCGCTGTCGGCAGTGTCTCATGGATCGTATCCGCAAGTTTTCTTGTATTACCTGTTAAACTACTAAAAATAATAGCCTATCTTTCTTCACTCATCGTCCTCTTGTATGATGATTCCAGAAGCTAAATCAACATTTTCCTTTCTTTTTGATTCTGTGGTTAAATACATTCAGATACTGTGGGACTTTTTATTATCCCCTG
>SFND01000012.1 GCA_004554245.1 Oribacterium sp.
ACGATACCTAATTTCATATATTCTAAATCTCCTTTATTTTCAATGGTTTTTCGGGTTTTGGGGACACACTCCGCACCAATTCCGCACCAATTTTTCGCAGCGCACCATTTTTAACTTGCCACATTGGTGTCCTGTTCGAACAGTTTGATGGCGTTGGTCAGGGATGTGTCGGTGACATGGACATAACGATCCATGGTTGTTTTAATGCTCGCATGACCGAGCAGCTTCTGCAAGACTTTCGGCATAACGCCCCGTTCAATCGCACGGGTAGCGTAGGTGTGTCTCAGAGCGTGCATACAGAACCGCTTGATTTTCGCCTCATCGCACAGCTTGTACAGATGGGTGTCATAGGAACTGTTTTTTGCAGGCTCTCCGGTACGGAAATTGATAAACACCAAATCTCGCATACAAAGGTACTCTGTCTGACCTGTCCGGCGATCCACATATTCCAGAATCTGAGATAACAGTTCTGATTCTTTGCGGGTGAAGCGTTCATCGTAGCACGATTTCAATACATCGTATGCCCGCTTCGTCAGCAGGATCGTGCGGTAGCTGGTCTTTGTCTTAGGAGGACCAGCACGCCAAATGCCTTCGCTGTGGCGATATTCCAAGGTCTTGTTGACAGTCAGTGTCCGCTTCTTCCAGTCAATCGCATCCCAAGTCAAGCCGATCATTTCCGAAGTGCGCAGTCCGGTCTCCAACAGCAATACATACTGTCTGTAGTTGTGAGAGCGTTTTGCGGTTTCCAGAAACAGCGTCTGTTCTTCCACAGTTAAGAACTTGATGTCATCCACAGCCCGGACGGGCTTCGTATAACGAACCCCGTCCATAGGATGTTTTGTAAGCATATCGTTCATGACTGCGGCTCGGAACATGGTTCCCATGGCAATATACGCCTGCCGAATGGTGGAGCCAGCATAAGTGGCTTCCATCCGATTCAGGACAATCTTGCAGTGCATGGGTTTGACATCACATAAGCGCATATTTCCGATAACAGGCTGGATGTTCTTTTGATACCGTTCCCGGTAATTTCGCCGGGTGTTGGGAGCCAGATCCGCAATCAGATTGGTGATCCAGAACTCAAACCAGGCATCCACCGTCATTTCGGAGGATGTGTTGCAAACATCGTGCTTATCTTCGTACTGCGCATCAGCCAGCCAGTTGCGAGCTTCCGGAAGTGTGTCAAAGTGCTTTTCCTTGCGGGAGCCGTCCTTTGCGGTATATCTTGCGGCGTACTTTCCGTCTTTTCTCTGGCAGATACCTTTGCCAATTTCTTTGCCTTTTAAGTTTTTGCCCATTTAATGAACTCCTTTCCTGAGTGCCGGAAACGAGAGTTCATCACGACACTCCATTCTATCATGAAAGTGCTTTTTTTTCAATAGATTTCGATGTTTTTGGTGCGCACCAATTTTGCCTGTTCTGTTCATCAAATCGCAACTCTCCCTTCGATAAATTCCTCAAAAGCCTTGCGTTTGACCAGTTTCTTTGTACCTACATACAATACAAAGGGACAGTTGGGTTGTTTCAGCATCTCGTCAATCTTGTTGATTCCGATATTGCTGTATTCAGCCGCTTCCCGAATGGAAAGCAGCATTTTACGGTCGATAGGCAGGATCGTTGCCTGCTGGTTCTGATTCATCATAGGCACAAATAATTCCTTTCTTATATTTCCATATCCCGTCCGTGCTTGCGGGCAGGAGCCTTGTGTTCACGAGTTTCCTTTCCTCTGGCGAGGATGGCAGAAAGAAAAGCCCTGACCCGTTCTGCTGCGATTTCCAACGCATCCAGATAGGGCTGGGCTTTTTCTTTCAGTTCTTTATATTTTTCGTTCAGTTCGTCATGCCGCTGTTTCCAGATGGAAGCGGATTTTACAGCGGAAGCCAATTTTTCTTTCAGGCGTTCATTCTCAGCATTGAAGATAATTCCGTTTGTGGCGTATCGTTTCAGGGTATCGCACTGGTCTGCTGTGAGGGTGACATTTCCGGTGAAGGAATTTTTCTTACCCATCGCTTCAATATCCTGCACGGTCACTGCCACCGTCTTCGCAGTCTTGGTTTCCTTTTGCAGAGCTTTCAGCTTCTTTTCCTGTTTCTCCACAGCAGATTGGGTATCCGCCAATGCCTGTTCCGCTTGGTCTGCCCGTGCCGTCACAGCTTCCAGACGCTGGGTTTCGGCTTGCACCTTAAACTGAGTAACGGTCAGATGTTCCTCGGTGCTGCCACGCTCTCCACGCTCCACATCGGTATATCCGGCAGCTTGCATGAAATTGAAAAAGTCATCCTGCAACACACTGTAGGACGACTTCAAAATCTTTTTTCCTTTTGTGTTCAACATGGGATTGCCGTTCCCGTCAAGAACAGGTTTGGATTCCCATTTCTTACTGCGGCTGACCTGCATGATCGTTTCCTTGACTGTTCCCCGGAGGGCTTCGTCCTTGCACCGCTTCGACCAGAGAATCTGTTTTTCCACCACCGGGATATAGACCACATGAAGGTGGTAGTGGTACACATCCTCGCCAAGAGCTTCCGACATTGCCCGGTTGCGCTCATCGGCGTGCATGACAGCAGAGAGAATATACTGCTCACCGCCTACAACCTCCACGGCGGCTTTATAGGCATCAGCGTAGAACTGTTTGGCAAATACATAGCCGCCGTGATTATAGAAGTAAGCGGAGTTCACATCGAATACCAGCTCACCGTATTTCACGGCATCCGCTTTCAGACCTCTGGTGGAGATCACCTTGTCCTGTTCCATCTGCGTAAACATTTCTTCATATCCGGCTGTCGGTTCTTTGAAATGAATGTTCAGAGAAGAACGCTCCGGCACGATGTCCTGATTGCTGTAACTGTCTTTTTCCCGTTCATTGTGTTCCTGCACCTTTGCCAGATCATCGGCAGTTTCAATGTCCTGATGGCGGGCAACGGTGCGGTCAATTCCATCATTTCTTGCCATGGGTCATGCTCCTTTCCGAGAGGATTTGCGAGGGACGAGGGGCTTTCGAGAGGCACTTTTTCAAAGTGTAATAACCCACTATTACACTTTCATCCATACTGGCTGCAAAGTGCCGTGGGCTCTCCGAGGGCTCCTCCGGAGAGGGGGTGCGGTCACTGCGGTGACCTCTGCTGTCCAGTCCGAAAAATGTCCCCGGCCTTTTTCTCTTGTCCAGCCTGTCTGCCAGCGGAATTGCACCACAATCCCTTGCAGACAGCGGCAGCGAACAATCCGCAGTTTTGCCGATTGTATTCACTGCCAGTCCATAGGAAGCACTGCGGCACTTCCTATGGGGACGGGAGCTGCGAGGGGATAAGATACGCCGCATCATCGCTCCCTCCGTTTCTGCCACACGATGTCATAGCCCAGCACATCGGCAAGCTCGATGACCTCTTTGTAGCGGATGCTCTCTCTTTGGAGCTTTGCAGAAAGGTTGGATACGCTGTCCGACCAGTCGTGTTCCTCCGCCAGTCTGTCCACAACCTCCTGCATGGTAAATCCGGCACGGACGATCTGTGCCTTGATTTCATTTCGTACATTACTCATATTGAAAAACCTCCATAATTTTGTTCATGAAAAAGCGAAGCAGCTGCGCCCATTGGCGTGTCCGCTTCGCTGTACCGTGTAATATCTGATTTTCATAAAATGCGATAGAAATACCGCCTGTGATGTCCTGCACATAAGCACCCCTAACCCATTTCACTGTTTTGTGTGCTTTGGTCTGTAACAGTGAAAACAGCCATGATTTCGCAAAGGCTGTTCACTGTCCAGAGAAGCACTGTTTCGCAAAATGATTTCGCCCTGCGGTCAAAATTTTTGCTGTTTCCATTACCATTGATTTTCTATCCCCTAAAATAAGGGGGCTGCGGATGCTCCCAAGATAGAAAAACGATAGTAAGTGAAAAGTACGTGTACCAAGTGTACGATTGACACTCGGCTCCATCCGGTACGGATGGTACACGTATTTCTGAGTTACTGCTGTTTTTACAGAAACGGTCTTTGCAGAAGTTCAATGCCCACAAACCCTCTGGCAAATCGCCCGCCGCCGATGTTGACCTTGTTGGTGTATTCAAGGTTATAGCGGCTTTCATTCTGCTTTAGGAAGGAACCGAAGCTCTTTTGGGAAAGGCTGTTCAGGGCGTTATCATCACACCACTGCTTGTAAACAGCGTACAGGTTTTTGGAGCTTGCTTCATAATCCGCACGGAAGCGGATATATCCCTCGGAAGCCAGAAAATCAATGATGTTGTTTCCGTCAGAAACGGCATCGTTCAGATTGTCCAAAGCCGACTGGCTCAGGGTAAATCGGAAATCATTTGCAATCAGGCGGTGCAGTCCCTCCAACGCCCAGAGGAAGATGCCCTCTGCTTCGGCAGTCATCTTTTCCGCAATATAGGGATCGTCTTTTCTGTTTGGGTCTTTCTCCTTGGTTGTCAAAATGATCTGTCTGCGGAAGAAGCCCACACTCCGGTCATGGAGGGCTTGCAGGACACCGTTCCCAAGTCCGATGAACCGCACATACAAATCTCCCTGATAGCTTTGTTGTCGCTTTCTCTCCAAATCCATGGGCAGCTCTGCGGTGATAATCGCCTTGATATTGTTGGTCTGGGGCAGCGCTTCCAGCTTCATATCATCGTCCAGCATCAAAAGCTCATGTTCCAAGTCGGCACGGGCAAAGTTGCTTGTCTCCACCTTTGCCACGCTTCCGGTTTTCATGTTGGTTCCCAACAGCGCACGAAGAACAACGCCGATCCGGCTCTTGCCTTCGCCGCCCTTTCCCGTCAGCATGAGCATCTTCTGACCTTTGGTGGAGGGGATGAAGCAATAGCCGATAAATTCCTGTAAGGTCAGAATGTCCTCCGGCTCCAAAAGCTGGGACAAAAAATGCAGCCATGTGACTGGCTGCGGAGCTTCCGGATGATAGGCGACGGGTAAGCGATTGCGGCAGTAATCTTTTTCCGTGCTGAATGTGCCATCCAAATGATAGGTGCCGTTTGCCACATGGATGCGGTCTTGATACAGGAGAAGATCGGCAGCACAGCACTCCATTCGCATTACATCCAGAAGATTTGTGACCCTTTTTGCAATGTTGCTGGTCACATAGGGCTTGATACGGTCATAGATTTCTTTTTTCAGCCTGTTTTCATCGTTCACAATGCCGTTTACCGTGAAAAAGGTTCCGTTTACCGTAATCATGGGATAGTCCCTGAGAAATTCTTCACAGAAAATGACTTCGTTGATTGCTTTACCGTCAAACCATACCGCAATATCAGCGGATGGGTTCTGTGCTGCTTCTTTGCTCATGGGGCAGTACCTCCTTTTTCTTTCGTGCCACATAGTCCTGAAGAAAAGCAATCTTGCCCTCCTTCATCATCCCGTCCACCACGGCACCCCGTTCTTCCAGAGTGCCTACGGTCAGGATGTCAGCCAGATATTCCATGTGGTCGAGCATCTGGCAGGCTTCCACGAAACGGTCATCCAGCTTGTCCTCCGGCGTTCTGGGCGCATACCGCACCTTCCAATCTTCCAGCAGATGCAGATAATCCGTCAGCACCCGGAAGCAGAGCATTTCATCCTCCCGGAACTGGCGGATATGGGGGCGTTTTGTCTTGTGTGGAACTGCCACGGCTTGTCCCGGCTCGGTGCTGATACCGAAGTCCGCAGCCAGCCTTTGCGCCGCTTCGTAATTACTGAGATCAAACAGCCTTGCCACGAAGTCGATCACATCTCCCTTTGCTCCGCAGCCGAAGCAGTAGAAATACTCCTCGTTTAGCTTCAAGCTCGGATTTCGGTCATTGTGGAACGGACAGCAAGCCATACCGTTTCGGTTGACCCGCAGCCCGTAGTGTTCGGCGGCTTGTCTGACCGGGACAGCCGCCTTGATTGTTTCATAGATTGTCATTGAAAATCCTCCATTTCATAGTTTTGAAAAAGAAAAACACCCGCCGAGTGGCAGGTGCTTCGCTCCTTCTACTATGGTTATGCCGGATTTCGCAAAAAACAGGCTAATCGGAGGACAACCCCGTTTCAAAAAACAGGACAGCAGTAGATTTCTTCACATTTGGATGATATAATAAGAGAAAAAGGAAAACAGGACAGGAGGACGAATATGAATCAGGAATTGATGACGCTGGATTTCTGGCAGGATACGGTCATATACGAGGATAAAACGCTGCCCACCGGCACACTTGCCTGTGATGCGCTGAATGTATCCACCGATACCCTTGCCCGGATGAACGAGCAGTGTGACAAAATCAATCTGCTGCTGGGACAGCTGAACGCCGCTCAGGATGCTTCTGCATTGTTTCCAATGGTAAGGGAAGCTGCACTGACGATGCTTGATATTCTCAGCGTCACCCCTCCGTTTCCTTATATGGACATTCCAAAGCACCGGGAACGGATTCAAACGGTCTTTACGGCAGAAAATGCACAAAAATATGTAGAGTTCGCAATAAAAGCAACGACCAATTCATTGCCATTTGAGGAAGTCCCGATGTATGCAGATGCGATGCTGCTCCAACGCTACACGGCGGTTTTCGGGCATCTGGCGTACTCTCTTGGCGAATATCAAAAGGCTATGCTTGATTTTGCCGAAAAAACGGACGGCAATGAAGCAGACCGTACAGCAGAAGGATTTGCCAAGTTATTCGGCACCTGTTTTCCACCGGAGTTCTCCATTACGGAAGGCAATGCCTGGATGGCTGCATCCAATAATTCTATCCAGTATGTTTCTGCGCTTCGTCCCGGCTATGATGTGCCGATGCTGGTCAAGCGGATGCACTTCCTTACTTTTGTGGGGATGTTCCGTACGGACTTGTTTGAGGGTCTGTGCGTGGGTCACGCACCAAAGAAATGTCGTATCTGCGGCAAATGGTTCCTGACCACCAATGCAAGGCATACCAAATACTGCGGCGGATATGCGCCGGGGGACAAGCTGCACCGCACCTGTCGGCAGATCGGCAATCTGAAAGGCAGAACCCAGAGAGAACTTGCGGATGATCATCCGCTGAAACAGATATATGAGAAGCGGCTGAACACCATAAACCGATATATCAAGCGTGGCACACTGGATGCGGAACTTGCCAAGGCGATGAAAAAGCTGGCAAAGGATAAGATGCTCCGGGCAATCAGTGATGTTGCCTATGCCCGTGGGGATTATGAAACGGAAATGGAACAGGACGCTTTGCAAAGTGAAGCTGAAAAGAAAATTTGAAGTTGTGGAGGTGAAATGAAGTGGAAATAACGCCAAATGGTTTACAAAAAGAATTGACGACTTTGCTATCAGAGCTGGTTTTTGATACAGGATTTAAAAAGAAAAAAATCGGATGGTTAACTCGAAAGGTTGGAGAATGTGAACAATTTTTTACTATCACTTTCACAAGGGATCGTGGTTTGCCGGGGAATCTCTATTCTGTAAATTTTACGCTTTCATTTACATATAAAGAGGTAGATAGACTTACAAGTTTATTTTTAGGAATGGAATATGACCCTAAGTGGTCTACGGGTGCATGGATGTTCTATACACAAATTCCAAACTACACAATGAGCACGTTTAAGTATTGTTCCGATGAACCTATGCAGACTTATGCTGAACGCATTGCAAATTACTTTAGAAAATATGCACTTCCGTATTATGAGAAAATTGATACGTTAGAAAAAGTTGCAAAAATCTTTGAACAAACTGCATCCGCAAAAGACAGCGATAAAGCGAGAAACTTTTTTGTTGTCCGCCGTTTGCGGGGGAGTGAAGATGATTGCTGTTATGCGGCGATACTTTGCGTGCAAGGAAAATGGAACAAATTGAGAGACTTTCTTCCTATAGCAAGAGAACTTAGCATAGAAGAAAAAGAGCGCATAGAAAAATATATTTCAGATAAATAATCAAGCGCACAACTTCCAGTTTGTCTAAGAGAAAATATGTCCTCACGGAAGCCGAAGGGGAGGTGCGCTTATGCTGAGAGAATATTCATGGGACATGACCGGGTACAAGCCAAAGTCCTTTCCCGATACGCCCGACAGTGGCATTACAAGATATATGGCAGAGCGCATCTTCCAACTGGAACCGGAGCTGCCAAAGGCAGAGAACATCAATGATTACATTCTGTCTGCTCTCCGGGAAAAGGATTTGAAATACTTTTCGTTTTTCCTGCACCATTACGAGCCACAGCTTAACAATCGCATCAAAAGCTTTCTTGGCGTAGACAGCGGCGATCAGTATGACCCAGAGCGTTTTTTGGATATAAAACTTTCCTGCCGGGAGGCTATGCTCCAGAAGCTGCCGGACTATGCCCCTGAAAAGGGTGCTGAATATGCTACCTACATTTATCCCTTCATACGGGATGCCATGCTCCGTTTTCGCATGGGCGAAGAACAATGGTCGGTATCCTCGCTGACCAGCTATAAGATGCTCCGCACCATGGCATGGCTTTACCACAACACAAAAGATGCCATTGCTGAATTTTCAAAAAAATATAACTGCGATCTTGCGCTGGCAGAGGAATATTTGAAAGTTGTCCGTGGTATCCGCAATCAGCAGCCATTCTTTGTGACCGAGCAGGACGAGGACGGCGAGGAAACAGGCGAGGATGTGACCCGTGACTATAGCTGGAACTATGCCGATATTCTATGGGATGGTATACAGGCTGAAAAGGTGCGGAAAGCATTTGAAAAGCTGAACTACCGGGAACAAACCTTGTTGGAAAAACGGCTTGCCATCTGCATGACCTGTGGGCGTGTCGGTTCATGGAAAAACCGCCCTACCTTTGAAGAATTGGCTGTCATGTTTGAGGGCAGCTCCGCCAGCGGTGCGGAACGAGCCTACCGGAAAGCAGCGGAACATCTGACACTGCTGTTGGTAGAAAACGGCGGTATCCATGCAGTCCGGCTGAAACAGAAGTCCAAAACCAAACGAAAAAAGAAAATTGCCACCGCAGTCTACGAATATCAGGCAGACTGCGATGGCGAATGGGGAGAAATTTTATTCGATTTTGAAAACGGCACAGGGTCGATTGTCCGGCTTGCCGACTGGGATACCATGATTTCCAATGTTTTTGCAAAACGGGTGATCCGGTATCTGCTGAATTGCGAAAATGATAGATTGCCAAAAGAAACCATGTTTGCGTTTGAGATGTATGAATAAAGGCGAGTAAAGTTTACCAGCCATAAGAAGAAAAAACTCGAAAATAAAAAAAGCCGCTGCCGCATGGTTGGTTCCATGTAGCAGCGGTTTTTCACCGGCAGCATTCAATCAATATTCAATAGGCAAATTATGCTGCTTCAAAAAAGACAGTTTATCCCAATATCCTCTCTGGAACAGAATTTTACCATTTACAACATGGAAGAAGCCGCATCCCCGCAGTCCCAGCGGGTCTTTCCACTCCAAAATTGCCCATTGTCCATCTTCAAAAATATTCTCTACAATGGCTGTCATATCGGCAGTGGCAAATTCTGCTGTAAACATTTCTCTGATTGCGTCTATCCCGATCACAGGCTCATTGGTCACCTGATGGTTGGTTGCATTATCATGGTACAGGCTCACGATTGCATCTACATCGTGGCCATTAAAGGCATCTACCCATTTGCATACTACTTCTTTTGGTCGTAACATCATGATTTCCTCCATATATCTTTGTCTACTGTTTTCATTATACAATCTTCATGTAAAAAAGCAATTCCCCCATGAAAACAGGAATTGCTTTTTTATGTAGACTTGAGACAGTTATACTGAAGATTTGAACATAGGCTTACAATTCACGCCGCTTCCACTGATTCAATGCAGCAACGATACAAGCACCCACAACAGCGAATGTCAAAACGATAAAGGAAAGTCGGAATCCGTGCAGTGCCACCTCATACACATCGTAGTAGCGCAGAGGGGTCAGGTAATCCAAAATTTGATTTTCTGTGTATTCGGCTGTAAAGGCCAGAGCATAGGCAGCCAGCATGGAAATCGTACCTGTCCTCACCGCAGCCTTATAGGACATAAACAGGCTGGCAAACAGCAGCCCCAGAGCGAAAAAGAGGAACTGGGTAAAGAACATTCCCATGGTTGTGGTGAGCACTGCTCCCGGCTGTTCCAGACCGCCCAAAGGAAGAACGATTGTAAAATAATTACATAAACCGCTGAACAGGGCAAACACCAGCAGATTTACCGCCGAAACGATCACCTTCGCCAGTACAATGGTTTTCCGTTCCACAGGCTTTGTGAACAGGTATTCCGAGGTTCCGAACTTCTTTTCCTTCGCCACACAGGACAACCCCAGAGACATGGCATAAGGGAACGCCAGCAATCCTTCCCAGAAATAGATGCACACATACCAGCCAAGGGATGTGGTTAAATCGCCTTTGACCCCAAACATAATCATGATCAATCTCGGAAATTGGCTGACCATCGTTGCCATTTCATTCAGACTGTCCTGTAGAGACAGAAGCTCAAAATAGCAGAAACCGCACAGAAGCAGCATGATCCCTAACCAGATCAACAAGAGCCTTCTGGTTTGGCGGAACTCATTTTTAATCAATGTTTTCATGTTTGCACCCCCTTATGAACGAAACTGAATGTCTTTTTTCAGAAAGACACCGTAAGACAGCACCAAAAACAGGGTAACCAGCAGCACGCCCCAGCCAAGATAGGTCATATCATAGAAGCCAGTTTCGGAAATTTTTGCAGCTCCAAAGAAGGAGTATGGGGACAGGAAACTGATAGCCCGGTTACTGATGATGTTGGAGAAGCTGGTTATGCAATACTCCACAAACACGACTAATCCGGCGGTCAGCAGTGGGCTACGGTTGCGGGGAAACAAAATTCCCACCATCAGACCCATTGCAGCAAAGAACAGCGTAACAAGGGTGAGGGACAGAGCAATCAGAAAAAACTCTCCCCATGGAGTTCCGGAACGAAACATTGCCATGGCCAAAAAAGAAGCCAGCAGATACGCAGCACCTACGACCACCACTCCGATCAATACAGTCAATGCCTTTGCCCAATAGATTGTTTTCCGAGGAAAGGGCTTTGTAAACAGGTATTCCGAAGTTCCTTCCGTACATTCTCTGGTGTGAACGGAAATGCCGAAGTGCATTCCGAAAACGCCGGAGGCAATCATGAAAAAGCTGGTCAGAAACCCATAAATGCCCAACGGGGAAGTCAAGTATTCCATCGATACGCCGACACTCCTGTAAAAGTCCGTGGTGCCCATGGTTTCAAAGAGTTCCACGGAGGCAACATCCAGGAAGCTGTAATAAGTCGGTGTCATCAAAAAGATACACACAGCCAAGGCGATGGTCCAGCCCAGGATATAGGTTCGATGCCGTTTCAGTTCATATTTCAAAATGACCATACCTGACACCTCCTTACTCATAGTAGTGCATGAAGATTTCCTCCAAAGAGGGCTCTTCCAAAAGCACATCGTCCAAATGCAGCAGGTGAAGTTTATCAATGATTGCTGTGATATTGCCGTTATACATAAAGGAAACAGAGGTCTTGTCCGGGGTCTCAGAGAAATTCGCAATACCAGGCAGCTCCCAGAAATCACTGGAAATCGGTGTTTTGGTGGTAAGGCTGACCTTTTTATAACCGCTTTCCCGTAGTTCTCTGATAGACTGGATGCTCATGAGCTTACCCTCTTTTAAGATTGCCACCCGGTCACACAGCTTCTGTACCTCGCTGAGTACATGGGAGGAGAAGAAAATTGTGGTGCCCCGGTTGTTCTCCTCCTTCAGAATATCATAGAATGCCTGCTGGATCAGCGGGTCTAAGCCGCTGGTAGGTTCATCCATGATCAGCAGCTTAGGGGAAGTCATAATGGCAGACACGATGCCCACCTTTTTCTTGTTGCCCAGAGACAGGTCTGCAATCTTCCGGGACAAATCCAAATTGAGCCGTTCGGAAAGCTCATACATTTTCGTTTCACAGTTCATGGCGTACAGGTCGGCGGTGTATTGCAGTAGTTCCCGCACCTTCATGTTTTCATAATAGCTGTTCTCGCTGGGGAGGTAGCCCACATCTCTGGCAATGACACTTGCCTGACTCTGGCAGTCTAAACCGAAAATAGAAGCGTTGCCACCGCTGGGACGGATCAGACCCATCAGAGTGCGGATGGTGGTGGACTTACCCGCACCGTTTGGGCCAATGAAGCCAAAGAACTCGCCCTGATTAACTGTGAGATTGAGGTTGCTGATACCTCTGTGTTTCCCATAGTGCTTGGTCAGTTGGTTCAAGACAATAGCGTATTCACTCATTTTAAATATTCCTCCTTATAGAAATTGTTTTTTAGAATTGAAATGGTTTTTTCAAATTCATTCATAACTGTTTCAAAATCAAAAACGGCTGCGTTACGATAACGGGCTGCATACCCCTCCGCCATCACTAAAAGCATATTGTAAACAGGTTGAGCATCTTCGGGATTTTTGAACTTTAAGGAATCATCCTCTCGTAAAACCATTTCATTTCTGAAATTCCCTGCTTCCATCTTTAATGAAGCAAGTAGGTCATTGACTTCAGGAGAAGCCTCTTCCCAAACACTTGCCATAAATTGAGTAATAAACGGGTGTGTTTTCATTGCAGCCATTTTCATCTTGCTGGAAACCAGAATGCGGTTAAACAGATCGGTTTCTGAATCAAGTATCGTTTGGTCAAACGAAGGCATAATGATTTTCATACAATATTCCAACAGGTAGGTATACAGTTGTTTTTTGCTGCCAAAGTACTGAAATACGGATGCCTTTGAAATATGCGCCGTTACAGCAATATCGTTGACAGAAGCCTTATCATATCCAAACTTACCAAAGCACTGGAGTGCCGCATTGATGATGGTAATTTGCTTTTCCTCGCTTAGTGCAAAAAATTTGTCCATTTAATTTCTCCTTTCAAGTGACCGATTCGGTTATTCACAGTATAGCACCGATAACCGATTCGGTCAAGCGATTAGAAATCTAATTCTATGCCAACATCCACTACAAAAAAACGCCTGTACGAGCATTTCTCATGCCCGCACAGGCGGCTTGCTTTATCTTTGGCAATCAATCCAAAGGTTTATATTCTGTTACAGTTTTCAAGTAGGTTTCCGTATCGCCGTTGAGGATCAAATCCGCATAGGCTGCCGGATCGTTGTAAATCAGCCAGTCCAGCTCTGACCTCTGGTACATATTGTCTGCCACCTCGTTCTCCACGGCGGTGCAGTCAATGGAAACCATGCTGCCGTCTGCATATTTCAGCTCGACACAAGCATTGTCGATATTAAACTCACAAGATAATAATCGGTTCACAGTGGTAATCTCCTTACAGATTCTAATTTTCAAAATGAATAATCTGTCGTGATGAACCCGTTTCCCGAATATCGATTCCCATAGACCGCACCAATTCCGCACCAAATGCCCATGAAACTATATGTAAGTACATGGATTTATATAACGGAAAAGTACGAAAATATGGGATTTATTGAGGTTTATGAAGGAATATAGAGATATGAAAAGGCTGTTTATCCAACGATACCTAATTTCATAATCTAAATCTCCTTTATCCTTCCCTGCATCCCCCGTTTCCGACAGTGCCGAGAAGGTCGATAGCAGTTCCATCTATAAAATACAGCTAAAAAAGCATCGCTATTATAAACCAGAAGTTTCCGCTTTACAATGCCGGATATGCAACGCCCGTGTTCATCCCCTCGGCTGCAGTAAGCGTTCAGGCAGGCAGGGGGACCCGGAGCGGCGGCAACGGAGGCACAGTACTCCGAGACCGGTGAACGGTTACAGGCTGCATCCTCACTTCGCCTTCCGCACACCACGGAGGATCATCGCGAGGCCGAGTACGGCGAGGGCCCCTGACAGGGCCTGTGAAACGGCGATGTTCGTCCCCCAGAGGAGCAGCGAATCCGTGCGGAGCCCCTCGATCCAGAAGCGACCGATGCCGTAGAACATGAGATACTCCCAGAAAATCTGTCCGGTGAACTTCTTCTTCGGCCCGGTGATCCAGAGGAAAATCAGGGTGCAGAGATTCCAGACCGACTCATAAAAGAAGGTCGGGTGCACCTGGATGAACATCTCGTCACCGATCCGGATCGCATGTGTGAGCACGTTCTCGTTCAGCATGTTCGGGTTTACGATGGATTCCTTGATCCGCATCGCGAGCAGTGAATCCGTATAGCGGCCGAAGGCCTCTGCATTGAAAAAGTTTCCCCAGCGGCCGATGAGCTGTCCTGTGAGAAGGCCGAGCACCGCAGAGTCCGCGATGGAGAAAAACTTCACCTTCCGCCGGTAGCAGAAAATCACGCAGCAGAGGATGCCGGTCAGGATGCCGCCATAGATGGCGAGACCGCCCTGCCGGAGGTTGAGGATCTCCCCGAGATGCTGCGAGTAGTAGTCCCACTCGAAGATGACATAGTAGGCACGCGCACCGAGAATGGCGAAAATGATGCTGTACAGCGCGAGGTCTTCGATGTCCTCTGACTTCTGTCCACGGCGCTTGTAATCAAAGCTCGCGATGAGCACGCCCATCAGCATACCGATACCGATGATGATGCCATAGTATGCGATGCGGAAGCCGAACACGGAAATCGAGTTTCCGAGATGCTCGACGCCGATCCCGAGATGCGGGAAATAAATATCATAATTGTCTGTATTCATCCAGTCTGTCCCTTTCCTGCAGTGCCAGGCGAGTGCGATCTATGCCCAGCCCGCGTCTTTCTGCCGTTACGGCATCCACGACGCTTATACTTCTCCCTTTAAGATCCGAAGAAACTCTTCCTCGGTGACGATCGGAACGCCCAGCTCCTTCGCTTTTTTGTTCTTGCCAGAGGTCGATGTGATGTCGTTGTTGACAAGGTAGGCGGTCTTCGCGGATACCGAACCTGCTGCCCGGCCACCGGCCTCTTCGATGAGCGCCTGCAGCTCCTTCCGGTTCTCGAAATGGTCGAGCGATCCGGTAATCACGACGGACTTTCCTTCCATCGTCTTCGGCGTCGTATGGTCTTCCACCTTCTTCTCGATGTCAAGATCCTGCAGCAGCGCATCCACCTGCTTCATCACCGTTGCATCCTGGAAGTAGCGCACGAGGTTCTCTGCGAGCACCGCGCCGATGCCGTCCACCTCCTGCAGCTCATCCACGCCTGCTGCCCGCAGCTTCGTGAAATCATCCCCGAAGTGTCGGCAGAGGACCTTCGCGTTTGCGAGGCCAATGCCGGCGATCCCGAGTCCATACACGACGCGGTAAAGCTCCGTATGGCGGGCACGCTCTGTCGCCGCCATCAGATTTTCATAGCTCTTCTCACCGAAGCCCTCCATCGTCACGATGTCGGCACGGTAGCGATCGAGATGGAAGATATCACTGTAGTGATGAATGAAGCCATGCGCGATGAACTTCTCCAGCGTCTGCTCGCTGAGGCCCTCGATGTTCAGTGCATCACGGCTCACGAATAGTGAGAAATTCTTGATCTTCTTCGCCGCACAATCCGGATTCGAGCAGTACAGGAACTTCGCCTCATTATCCGAACGAATCTCCGTCGGCTGTCCGCAGACCGGGCAGACCTCGACCGGCTTCAGATTTCCGGAGCGTGTCCGGTTTTCCGCAATCTGCGGAATGATCATGTTTGCCTTATACACGGTGATCCGGTCCCCGATGCCGAGCTCCAGCTCCTCACAGTAGGAGAGGTTATGGAGACTTGCACGACTGACCGTCGTGCCCTCGAGCTCCACCGGGTCGAAAATCGCCACCGGATTGATGAGGCCGGTACGGCTCGGTGACCACTCCACCTCACGAAGAACGGTCTCTGCCTGCTCGTCGCTCCACTTGAAGGCGATGGCGTTTCGCGGGAACTTCGCGGTACGGCCGAGGCTGAGGCCATAGGCGATGTCCTCGTAGATCAGCACGAGGCCATCCGACGGGAAATCGTTGTGCTGAATCGCCTCCGAGAACCACTGTACCGTTTCCGCGATCGTAGCATTCGTCACATGCTTATACTCGACGACATCGAAGCCCTGGGCACGAAGAAATTCATACTGCGCCGCACGGGAGTTCTGGAAATCCACATTTTCGCCCTGCGCATCCACGGCACTCACGAGTGCGAAGGCCATCAGATTCACATGTCGGGATTTCGTCACCTTCGGGTCCAGCTGACGTACCGAGCCAGAGCAGAGATTCCGCGGATTCTTATACTTCGCATCCGCATCCGCGATGGTTTCGTTGATCTTTTTAAATTCGGAATACGTGATGATGGCCTCCCCGCGGAGCACCAGATCACCGGCGAAGGAAATCCGCGTCGGGACGTTATCAAACATCCGCGCGTTCTGTGTGATGACTTCACCGATCTCACCGTTGCCACGGGTGACTGCCTTCACCAGCTCCCCGGCATGGTAGCTCAGGACGACGGTGAGCCCGTCCATCTTCCAGCTGAGAAGGCCCTCTTTATCCCCCAGCCAGGAGGCCAGTTCCTCGACGGACTTCGTCTTATCGAGGCTCAGCATCGGGCTCGGATGACGCTCCTTCGGAAGCTCCGACAGCACCTCGAAGCCGACACGCTGGGTCGGCGAGCCGCCGAGAATCATGCCGGTCTCCTGTTCGAGCTTCTCAAGCTCATCATAGAGCTGGTCATAGCTCAGGTTCGACATGATCTCATTGCCATCCACATAGTACACACGGGCCGCTTCATTCAGGGTGCGGATGAGCTCCTTCATGCGTGCAAGCTTCTGGTTTTTCTCTTCGTTATGGGAAACACTCATAGTATCTTTACCTGTTCCAGTTTACTGTTTTTTATTTCCATGTCCGATGGAGGACGCGAATCACCCTCCATGGCAACGCCGCTTTCGAAAAATTTCTCTGCCCACTACTTTCCGGCATTTTCTTCCATATCCTCTTCCCGGAGGCCGAGCTCGGACAGCTCGATCTCGCGATACTGCCCCGGCTTCAGTCCATGCAGGGTGAGGTCCATGATACGGATGCGCTTCAGCTTCTTCACCTCATAGCCGAAGGCTGCACACATACGACGAATCTGACGATTCAGTCCCTGTGTGATCACGATATGAAACTCCTGCTGACGAAACTTCGGCGGACGGGTCATGTCCTGCCACACCTCACATGGGCGGGTCGTCGCATGCAGTTCCTTCAGCTCGACGCCATCGGCGAGCGCATCCAGGAACTCCTTCGTGCACGGCTTATCCACGGTCACGACGTATTCCTTCTCATGGTAATTCCGTGCACGGTTGATCCGATTTACGAGATCGCCCTGATTCGTCAGAAGGATGAGTCCCTCCGACTCCTTATCGAGACGACCGATCGGGTACACTCTCGTGTGGTAGTGGATCGCTTCGATGATGTTCGGTGCTTTATCCTTATCACTCGTCGTGCACACGATCCCACGCGGCTTGTAGTACGCGAGCAGCACCGGTGCCGGACGGTCATAGTCCTGCCCCACCGTCGAAATCTGCTCTCCATAACGCTTCGCCATCCGGCGCGACTCCGTATGGAGAAGGTACTGTGCTTCCGGATTGCTGGCAGCGGCGTTCAATGCATGCGGATTCACGCACTGTCCGTCCAGCTCGATCGAGTCTGCTTCCGTTACCTGCTGGCCGAGCTCGACCGGCTTCTTATTTACAGTGACACGGCCCGCAGCGATCAGCTTATCCGCCTCGCGGCGGGAGCAGACGCCGAGCTCCGATAAACGCTTATTCAGTCTCATCTCGCATCCCCCGCGTTTTCCGCCGTCTTCCAGAGTGGCGCTTCATTGGCTGCGAGCGGCCAGCTGTAGCTCTTTCCAGGGATACCCTCGACCTCTGCGACGGCATCCTCCGGAAGGAAGGTGACTTCATGGTTCCGGTTCGGATCCAGCTCCGCCGGAAGCTGTGCGTCGTTCTTGAGATCTGCGAAGAAGCAGGCATCGCCGAAGCTGAAGAAACGGTACTTCTCGCGCACCGCCACCTTATACGCGCGGAGCACGTGCTCACGCTTCGTAAAGGCAGAAACCAGCATGACGAGGGTGGATTCCGGCAGATGGAAGTTGGTGATCAGCGCATCCATGCACTTAAACTGATAGCCCGGATAGATGAAGATATCGGTCCAGCCGGAGGTCGCCGGCATGGTGCCATCCGGAAGTGCTGCGGCCTCGACGGTACGGCAGCTGGTGGTGCCGGTGCAGATGACACGATGGCCCTCTGCGTGGGCGCGATTGATCTTATCCGCTTCCGACTGCTCAACGATGTAGTACTCGCTGTGCATATGGTGTTCCTCGATCTTGTCCGCCTTGACCGGACGGAAGGTGCCGAGGCCGACATGCAGGGTGATGTGGGCGATCTCCACGCCCTTCTCCTTCACGGCCTGAAGCAGCTCCTCGGTCCAGTGGAGACCGGCGGTCGGGGCCGCCGCAGAGCCGTCATTCTTTGCATAGACGGTATTGTAGCGTGCCTTTTCCTTCAGCTGATGATGGATGTACGGTGGGATCGGCATCTCGCCGAGGCGGTCGAGCACCTCCTCCCAGATGCCCTCGAACTCGAAGCGGATGATGCGGTTGCCATCATCGATCGTGTCGATGATCTCGCCCTTCAGCAGGCCCTCGCCGAACTCGACGCGCGCACCATTCCGGAGCTTCTTTCCAGGCTTGACGAGGCACTCCCAGTCAGTCGTGCTGAGGCGGCGAAGAAGCAGTACCTCGACATGTGCGCCGGTACCGGACTTCTCGCCATGCAGACGTGCCGGGATGACCTTCGTATCGTTGATGACGAGGCAGTCACCCTTATGAAGATAGTCGATGATGTTATAAAAATGACGGTGATTGATCTCGCCGGTGAAGCGGTCCATCACCAGAAGCCGGCTGTCCGAGCGCTTCTCGAGCGGATCCTGCGCGATCAGCTCCTCCGGCAGGTCATAGTAAAAGTCTTTCGTTTCCATACTGTGTTTTCTCCTTTTCTGCTGTCTCACGACATGTACACGGTGCAGAGCGCACCATAAACCTTATTATTATATACTGTCTTTCAGGTTTCTTCTACATAAAAGAGCAGGCGAATGCTTCTGCATTCGCCTGCATTTGTAAGTGTTCAGCCGACCGGGCCGTCATCGGAGATGACGGCATCTCCTGCCGGTGCGTTATCTGCAGCCCCCGGCTCTGCGATGGTCTCGCCGGAAGCCGCCGCTGCGGTCGTTTCTGCCTTTCCGCCTGCGCCCGTGTTTTCGGAGATGGTTTCTCCTGCGGTCGTCGTTTCCGTCGACTTTTTCGTCTCGGTCGTGCTCTTCTCCGAGCTCTTCTGATCGCTGTTCTTCTTACTGCTCTCCTTCGTTTCTTCGTTCGCCGTATCTCGATCAGACGGTGCCGTGGTTTCTGCCTCGGTCACGGCGGCCTCGGTTTCTACAGAGATCAGGGAAACCTCGCTGTCGATTTCTTCCTGCGAGTCTGTGTAGATACGTCCGCTCTGGATAGCATCATAGATGACCGCGAGCCGCTGATCACTCGAGATGGCCTCCAGCAGACGCGAGTTGGTCGCATTGATCAGCTCCTGTACCTCACTGTGATTCGTGATATAGCTGTTCACAAACTTCGTCTGCTCCGGCGACATGTTCTCGACGATTTCGAAGCTGTTCTGATCGTTTACCTTCACATAGCAGTACATGATGCCCGGTGCCAGCGTATCTGTCCGGCGGAACTTCACATTATAGGTGACGAAAACGAGCTTCGTGTTCTTCTCGAGTCCATCTACCGCATACTGCTGGATATCCTGGTATGTCTCGATGTAGCCGGCCTGGGTCTTCAGCTTCTTCTGAAGACTCGCGGTCTGCTCCTCGGTCTGATTCGTGACGCCGGTCAGACGGTACAGTGTATCGGTATCACCCTCGAGACGTGCGTTAAAGTAATCCTGGAAAAGCTTCGTCATATACTCGTCATTATACTGACGTACGAGTGACGCGTCCTCGTCGGCACCCGCGTTGCCGTCGGCAATGCCGGGAGATGCACTCTCATCGTCGCCCCCCGCGTTTTCAATTTCGGAAGCGCTGGCCACCTGCGGACCACCACTCTGTGCATCCGGATTCTTCGGATTCCGATCCAGAATCAGGATGATGATGATCAGCACGACCACCAGTGCCGGAATGCCCAGGAGACCAAGCATCTCATGAAGCTGCTCCTGTTTCTGACGTTTCCTCATATTCGCGATGCGACGCGCACGCTTGCGCTCGATCACACCCTCGACCGGTTTTTCCTCCAATGCCCGATCGACATCATCCAGATCTTTTAATTCTCTGTCCATTCTTTCTGCCTCATCTGTTTCGTCAGTTTACTCTCGCACCGTCCGCTCCGAAAAAGAAGCTTCCGATCCAAGCGTTCTGCAGCAGTGCACCATCCTGACCTGCATAGTAGTATCTGCCATCTGCGAGCAGCAGTCCCGGTCCCTGCAGCTGTCCACTGTTCGGTTCAAAATAGTATAGCCGGCCACTGATATTCTGCAGCCCACGAAGCATCTTCGCATCTGCCCCTACATAATACCAGGCACCATTCGCCTCGTAGATCCAGGTATTCACCTCGAGGTAGCCACCCTGGTTAAAATGATAATTTGCGCCATCGATACTGCGCCAGGAGCTGACCGGATAGGTCCCATCCGGATAGAGGTACCACATACCGTTATTTTCGAACTGCCAGCCGTCCTTCAGGTAGGTGTTCGCCACCACACGACGTGCATTGATCACCGTCGAGCTCGAGCTGTAGTGATTTCCCGCCGGATTCATCTGCGACGGATTCGTCACCTGTGCGAGTCCCGTCGCTGCCTGGTTTCCCGCCATCGGCCCGACGTTCAGTGTATTATACAATACCCCATTTACATAGTAGCCGCCCGTCGTACCGGTATAGTTCGTCGTATACATGGTATGATTCGTACTGCTGCTGTTCAGATACGGATTTGTATTCGCATCGGATGAAGGCGTCGCATGATAGACGACACCGCCCTGGCCATCCGGACTCACCGCGGACACCTGTGTCACGCTCTGTCCAGATGTCATCCCGGTATAGGCCACACCACCGCGGCCATCCGGACTCACCCCAGCTAACGCTGGACCCGCAAGCACCAGTGACATCACGATCGCCACGGTGCACACTCTATGTACTCTCATAAAAACTCCGATTCAGCATCACATAATTTTACATACACCATCATACTATATGCGATCCGAAGATGATAGTAGCAAAGTTCTTACAAAAATGTCATCCGAAGTAACTGTTTAGATAGAAGGCTTTACTTCAAACTTCCGAGCAGCGCTTCTCTCTTCCAGCTGATCAGCCCGATGATGACGAGCTGCGCGACGAACACGATCGCCGCTCCGAGGTATTGCCCGAGAATCAGAAAATAACCACAGAGACAGTTCGTGACACACTGCAGCCAGGCGGTCGCCGCAACGGCGCCGACATACCCCCGACCTGTAATATCCGCACGCGACGCAATATACGGTATCGCGCCATTCGGCACGGCCGGTACCATGCAGGCGATGGCAACCACAAACGCCGGATGCGTCGAGTTGATTTTCTGTGTCAACCAGTTCTGGCGGTTCAGTCCCGGAATGAAATTCCCGAGTCGACGCCCGAGCCGCCTCGCCACAGCAAATACAAACGCATTTCCCAGGACAAAGCCGATATAGCAGGCGATCGACGCTTTCAACCAGCCATAAATCATACCAACCGCCAGGTGGATCGGAAGTCCCGGCAGAACGATACTCACCACCTGCAGCGCAGACAGTACGACTGCCAGCATCAGACCCTTCCACTCTCCCTCCAGCTCGAGATAACGTGCGATTCCCTGCTCATCGCCAGCCTTCAGAAGCGGCCATAAACCAGGAAAAATGTGGTTAAAAGTCACATAGAAAATCAGGACGATCAGGAGCAGAAGCAGCACGATCGCAGAAATACCGATCAGTTTCTGGTGAAATTTCGGCTGATCTTCAGACGAATCCGATCGTATCTGACTGCTGTTCTGCGCTTCATTCTCCCGCTCAGAAACATGCACCTGCTTCATGACATCCTTCAGCCTCCCGCGGTTCTGCTTCATGCGATCTTCTCAGCAAGCGCCTGATCGATCGCCTTTGAGAGCTGATCAGCGCAGGAGGTCGGACGTGGTCCACATGTATTTCCGCGCAGAATCTCTGAAACCTTCGACGCCTCCTGACCCTCTACGAGCCGCCCGATCGCCTTCAGGTTGCCATTGCAGCCACCACGAAAGCGAAGATTGTGAATCTTATTTTCGTCATCCAGCTCAAATGTAATCTCCGTAGAACATACCATCTTCGGTCTATATGTAAATTCCTGTGTCATATGATTTCTCCTATATTTCAAAAAACAGCGTGGAGATTTCTCTCCACGCTGTTTAAATGCTTAGCTTATCGCCTGACAGAATTAGTCGAGGATGCTAATTACTCTACCAGAACCAACGGTTCTACCACCCTCACGGATAGCGAAACGGAGACCCTCCTCCATAGCTACCGGGTGAATAAGCTCAACAGTCATCTCGGTGTTATCACCAGGCATGCACATCTCTGTACCCTCTGGAAGCTCGCAGACACCAGTTACATCAGTTGTTCTGAAGTAGAACTGCGGTCTGTAGTTTGTGAAGAACGGAGTATGACGACCACCCTCGTCCTTGGTAAGAACGTAAACCTGAGCGGTAAACTTCTTGTGGCACTTTACAGTACCCGGCTTGCAGAGAACCTGACCTCTCTCGATCTGATCACGGTTGATACCACGAAGGAGAAGACCTACGTTATCACCAGCCTCAGCCTCGTCAAGAGTCTTACGGAACATCTCGATACCAGTTACGACAGTCTTCTGAGTCTCCTCGGAAATACCAACGATCTCAAGCTCATCGGATACGTGAAGAACACCACGCTCTACACGACCGGTAGCTACAGTACCACGACCTGTGATGGTGAATACGTCCTCGACTGGCATAAGGAATGGCTTATCAGTCTCACGAACTGGCTCAGGGATGTAAGAGTCAACAGCGTCCATGAGCTCCATGATCTTATCGCCCCACTCAGACTTCGGATCCTCAAGAGCCTTCAGAGCAGAACCGTGGATTACAGGGATCTCATCGCCTGGGAACTCGTACTCGTTCAGAAGGTCTCTAACCTCCATCTCAACGAGCTCAAGAAGCTCAGGGTCATCAACCATGTCGCACTTGTTAAGGAATACAACGATAGCCGGAACACCTACCTGACGAGCAAGAAGGATATGCTCTCTGGTCTGTGCCATAACACCATCGGTAGCAGCTACAACGAGGATAGCACCATCCATCTGTGCAGCACCAGTGATCATGTTCTTTACGTAGTCAGCGTGGCCCGGGCAGTCAACGTGAGCGTAGTGACGCTTCTCAGTCTCGTACTCAACGTGAGCGGAGTTGATGGTGATACCTCTCTCTCTCTCCTCCGGTGCCTTATCGATCTGATCGAAAGGAACAGCTGGCTCCATGCCAAGTCTGTCAGCGAGAACAGCTGTGATTGCAGCTGTAAGAGTGGTTTTACCGTGGTCTACGTGACCGATGGTACCAATGTTACAATGTGGCTTCGTTCTGTTAAAATGTGCCTTTGCCATTTTAAAATACCTCCATTAAATGTAATACAACGAGAATCATGTCAAGCACTATGCATGCGCTTGCATGCTCCGTGCAATACATTATGCTTCTGAGCGCAGTGTATGCTCAATCAGCAAACATGATTTTATCATCGTTATTCTATTTTATCAAGTATTTTTAGGCGTCCGAACGCCGTCGGAGGCCCGAAAACACTTGATTTTTATGATATGGACTGAAATCATCCACCGCGGTAATTACTTACCGTTACGCTCCTTGAGTACAGCATCCTGAACGTTCTTCGGGCACTTCTCATAGTGATCAAAGAACATAGAGTAGTTTGCACGACCCTGGGTCTTGGAACGAAGATCGGTTGCATATCCGAACATCTCAGAAAGCGGAACATACGCGTTTACCTGCTTACCGGATGGGATATCCTCCATGGACTCGATACGGCCACGACGAGAGTTGACGTCACCGATAACGTTACCCATGTACTCCTCCGGAGTCGTGATCTCGACCTTCATGATCGGCTCGAGAAGAATCGGATCAGCCTTCGCCATCGCGTTCTTGAATGCGATCGATCCGGCGAACTCGAATGCACGCTCGTTAGAGTCGACATCATGGTAGGAACCGTCGTATACGTTTGCGTCTACGCCGAGTACCGGATAGCCTGCAAGTATACCAGACTCTGCTGCGCTGCGGATACCCTTTTCGATTGCCGGGATGTACTCCTTCGGAATCGATCCACCGACAACGGTCGACTGGAACTTGAAGGTCTCCTCGCCGTTCGGATCCATCGGTGTGAACTTAACCTTACAGTCACCATACATACCGGAACCACCGGACTGGTGAACGTAACGGCCCTGTACATCGACAGCCTTGGTGAAGGTCTCCTTGTACGCTACCTCTGGTGCACCTACGTTTGCCTCAACCTTGAACTCACGGAGAAGACGATCAACGATGATCTCCAGGTGAAGCTCACCCATACCGGAGATGATGGTCTGACCGGTCTCTTCATTGGTTCTTACACGGAAGGTTGGATCCTCCTCGGCAAGCTTTGCGAGTGCGTCGGTCATCTTGCCCTGAGAAGCCTTGGTCTTCGGCTCGATCGCTACGGAGATAACCGGCTCCGGGAACTCCATGGACTCAAGAATGATCGGATGGTTCTCATCGCAGAGAGTATCACCAGTCGATGTGGTCTTGAAGCCTACCGCAGCTGCGATATCACCCGAGAATACCTCATCGAGATCCATTCTCTTATTTGCATGCATCTGAAGCAGACGGCCTACACGCTCCTTCTTACCCTTGGTAGAGTTCAGGCAGTAGGAACCGTTCTTGAGGGTACCGGAGTACACTCTGAAGTAAGCAAGCTTACCTACGAACGGGTCGGTCATGATCTTAAATGCGAGTGCAGAGAACGGAGCATCATCAGAAGAAGGTCTGCTATCCGGATTTCCATCCTCATCGGTACCCTCAACATCCGGGATGTCGGTAGGAGCCGGAAGGTAATCGATAACCGCATCGAGCAGCTTCTGAACGCCCTTGTTTTTGTAAGCAGTACCGCAGAGGCACGGGATCGCATCGCCGGCGATGGTTGCCTTACGAAGGACAGCCTTCATCTGCTCTACGGTCGGCTCCTCACCCTCGAGGTACATCATCATCAGATCATCATCGAGCTCACAAACCTGCTCTACGAGCTTGTCGTGATACTCCTGCGCTGCATCCTTGTACTCCTCAGGTACGTCGGTAACCTCGATATCCTGGCCCTTGTCATCTCTGTAGAAGTAAGCTCTCATCTCGAAAAGATCGATGAGACCTACATAGGTATCCTCAGCGCCCATCGGGTACTGAAGGATAACGCAGTTCTTACCGAGACGATCAACGATGGTCTGTACAGAGTGGAAGAAATCTGCACCGACGACATCCATCTTGTTGATGAATGCAAGTCTCGGTACGTGATAAGTATCCGCCTGTCTCCATACGTTCTCAGACTGAGGCTCAACACCGCTCTTCGCGTCAAATACGCCGACAGCGCCGTCAAGTACACGGAGAGAACGCTCAACCTCTACGGTAAAGTCTACGTGGCCCGGAGTATCGATGATGTTGATACGGTACTCAGGTGCACCGGCGATCTTCTTATGCTCATGCTCTGGGATCCAGTGACATGTGGTAGCGGCTGATGTGATGGTGATACCACGCTCCTGCTCCTGGGCCATCCAGTCCATGGTTGCAGTACCGTCGTGGGTATCACCGATCTTGTGATTAATTCCAGTGTAGAAGAGAATACGCTCTGTAAGTGTGGTCTTACCGGCATCGATATGTGCCATGATACCAATATTTCTTGTATGCTCAAGTGAATACTGTCTCTTATCAGCCAAAGTATTTCCCCCCTATCAGAATCTGTAATGAGCAAATGCCTTATTAGCGTCCGCCATTCTATGCATTTCCTCTTTACGCTTTACAGCTGCACCCGTGTTGTTTGCAGCATCCATAATCTCGTTTGCCAGTCTCTCAGCCTGTGTCTTCTCAGATCTCTTACGTGAGAACTCAGTAAGCCAGCGAAGACCAAGGGTCTGACGTCTCTGAGGCTTAACCTCCATCGGTACCTGGTATGTAGCACCACCGATACGCTTAGCCTTAACTTCAAGAACAGGCATGATGTTGTTCATAGCCTCTTCAAATACTTCTGTTGCTTCCTTGCCGCTCTTCTCAGCGACAATGTCGAATGCACCATAGACGATCTTCTGAGCAATACCCTTCTTACCATCAAGCATGATGGAGTTAACCAGCTTGGTTACAAGCTTGGAATTGTAAACCGGGTCTGCAAGTACGTCTCTGTGCAGAGTATGTCCTTTACGTGGCACGTTACTTCCCTCCTTAAAAATTTGTTTTAGATCATCGGTACTCTTCGCAACTGCAATCTATCATTGTGTTTTGCGAGTTCATGCGGACTTCTGGACATCTCTTCTTATATAATAATGAGTTCCATTATCCGTCATTTTAACCATGTCTTTTTACAACGTAGATCGAGGCTGATTACTTCTTAGCCTTCGGTCTCTTGGCACCGTACTTTGAACGGGCCTGCATTCTGTTTGCAACGCCGGCTGTATCCAGTGTTCCACGGATGATATGGTATCTTGTACCAGGAAGATCCTTAACACGGCCGCCACGAATCATTACAACAGAGTGCTCCTGCAGGTTGTGGCCCTCTCCAGGAATGTAGGATGTAACTTCGATACCGTTGGAAAGTCTTACTCTGGCGATCTTACGAAGAGCGGAGTTCGGCTTCTTCGGTGTTGCTGTCTTAACAGCTGTACATACACCACGCTTCTGAGGAGCGCTATTGTTAGTTGCAACCTTCTTTAAAGAGTTGAAACCTCTCTGAAGTGCAGGCGCTGTGGACTTCTTCTTAGCAGAAGTTCTGCCCTTTCTTACTAACTGGTTAAATGTAGGCATTTGGTTCTCCTTTCATTAGGTTTATTCTCTCGTTTTGGTCCCTGGAAACAAAAAACAGGGCATGCTTTTGCGCATGCCCTAGTAATATACTTCAATCGAATTTTCTTGTCAATGAGTTTTACAGAATGTTTTCCTTTTCCTTCTCGATCCGGCGGCGTGCAGCGATACGCTCTACGCCCTCCGCATCGATATCGAAGGCCTCATCCGCTGTGAACATCTGATCGTGATCATCCTGAAGATCCTGCTCGTCCTGACTGAGCTCTACATTTCTGTAGCGTCTCATACCGGTACCAGCCGGAATCAGCTTACCGATGATAACATTCTCCTTGAGACCGATCAGCTGATCTGACTTACCACTGATGGCCGCCTCGGTCAGAACCTTGGTGGTCTCCTGGAAGGATGCAGCGGACAGGAAGGAATCTGTCGCGAGGGACGCCTTCGTGATACCAAGCATCACGCGCTTACCCTCTGCCGGCTTCTTGCCCTCGGCGATCAGGCGCTCGTTCTCATCCTCGAAGTCGAGGCGATCGACGGTGGTGCCAGGGATGAAATCGGAATCACCGGCCTCCATGATACGCTCCTTCTTCATCATCTGATGAACGATCATCTCGATATGACGATCCTGAATCTCTACACCCTGCAGACGGTATACACGCTGAACTTCAGAAATCATGTAATCCTGTACTGCCTTGGTGCCCTTGATCTTCAGAAGATCGTGCGGGTTGATGGAACCCTCGGTGAGAACATCACCGGCCTCGAGTATCTGTCCATCCATGACCTTCAGTCTGGAACCATACGGAATGAGGTAGGTCTTCGACTGGCCTCTCTCCGCATCCGTGATGACAACCTCTCTCTTCTTCGCTGTTTCCTTGATCTCTACGACACCCGGAATCTCAGTAAGAATTGCAAGTCCCTTCGGTCTACGAGCCTCGAAAAGCTCCTCGACTCTCGGAAGACCCTGTGTGATATCACCACCCGCAACACCACCGGTATGGAAGGTTCTCATCGTAAGCTGAGTACCCGGCTCACCGATGGACTGTGCAGCGATGATACCGACGGCCTCGCCGACCTGTACCGGCTGACCCGTTGCCAGGTTCGAGCCGTAGCACTTCGCACAGATACCATTCTTCGAACGGCAGGTGAGGACGGTTCTGATCTTCACCTTCATCTTCTGCTTCGCATCGTGCTTTCCTTCCGCAACCTCCTGATCGAAGCGCTTCTGGAGTGCAGCGATGACCTTCGGTGCCCGCTTCGGGGTAACCATACGGTCTGCCTGTACGACAAGCTTGCCGGTCTCCGGATCGTATACATCCTCTGCGATGTAACGACCGGTGATACGCTCCTGCAGTGACTCGATCTTCTCCTGGCCTTCCTCCAGTGCGGAGATCTCCAGGTATGGAATCTTATCCTTATCTGCAGAGCAGTCAAGCTCACGGATGATCAGATCCTGGGTAACGTCAACCATTCGTCTCGTAAGGTAACCGGAGTCTGCCGTACGAAGCGCAGTATCGGAAAGTCCCTTACGTGCACCGTGTGCGGAGATGAAGTACTCGAGTACGTCAAGACCCTCACGGAAGTTTGACTTGATCGGGAGCTCGATGGTACGTCCGGTCGTATCCGCCATGAGTCCTCGCATACCAGCGAGCTGCTTGATCTGCTTATCGGATCCACGGGCTCCGGAATCGGCCATCATGAAGATGTTGTTGTAGGCATCGAGACCGCCGAGAAGATCCTTGGTCAGCTGATCATCGGTCTTCTTCCAGGTATCGATTACCTCCTGGTAACGCTCCTCCTCGGTAACGAGACCACGACGATAGTTACGTGCGATCTTGTCAACAATAGCCTGTGCGTCTGCCAGCAGCTTCTGCTTGCTCGCCGGAACGGTCATATCCGAGATGGATACGGTCATCGCCGCGAGGGTGGACTGCTTATAGCCCATCGCCTTGATATCATCCAGGGTGAGGGCCGTCTGGGTAGCGCCATGTACATCCATGACTCTCTCCAGAATCTTCTTGAGATCCTTCTTCTTTACGATGAAGTCAATCTCCGGAAGAATCTCATTGCCCGGAATCGAACGATCCACGAAGCCGAGATCCTGCGGGATGATCTCGTTGAAGATCAGACGACCTACCGTGGTATTCACCACGCCCTCGATGATCTTCTCGCTGCCATCCTCTGCCTTTACGACCTTACGGATTCTGCACTTGATCAGGGTGTGCATCGAGATGTAGCCATTCTCCTTCGCGAGGATCGCCTCGTTGATGCTCTTGAAGAACATACCCTCGTTCGGCTCACCCGGACGCGCCTGTGTAATATAGTAGATACCCAGTACCATATCCTGTGAAGGAACGGCTACAACACCACCATCCGACGGCTTCAGGAGGTTATTCGGAGAAAGCAGCATGAATCTGCACTCTGCCTGTGCTTCCTGTGTCAGTGGAAGGTGGATCGCCATCTGGTCACCATCGAAGTCGGCGTTGAAGGCCGCACATACGAGCGGGTGAAGCTTGATGGCCTTACCCTCGACGAGGGTCGGCTCGAAGGCCTGGATACCGAGTCTATGCAGGGTAGGGGCACGGTTCAGCATAACCGGGTGGCCCTTGATGACATCCTCGAGGATGTCCCATACCTGCGGATCCAGACGGTCAACCATCTTCTTCGCATTCTTAATGTTGTGGGCCTTACCGGACTGTACCAGCTCCTTCATCACGAACGGCTTAAACAGCTCGAGGGCCATCTCCTTCGGAACACCGCACTGATAGATCTTCAGCTCAGGTCCTACGACGATAACCGAACGTCCGGAGTAATCTACTCGCTTACCGAGCAGGTTCTGACGGAAACGTCCCTGCTTACCCTTTAACATATCAGAAAGGGACTTCAGGGCACGGTTACCTGGACCGGTCACTGGACGGCCACGACGGCCGTTATCGATCAGCGCATCGACCGCCTCCTGCAGCATACGCTTCTCGTTACGTACGATGATTTCCGGAGCGCCCAGCTCGAGGAGACGAGCCAGACGGTTGTTACGGTTGATGATTCTTCTATAGAGATCATTGAGATCCGAGGTTGCGAAACGGCCACCATCGAGCTGAACCATCGGACGAAGATCTGGCGGAATCACCGGAAGGTTCGTGAGGATCATCCACTCCGGCTTATTACCGGAGGAACGGAAGGCCTCCACGACCTCGAGACGCTTCACGATTCTGGTTCTCTTCTGTCCGGAAGCGTCGTCGAGCTCCTGACGAAGCTCTGCATACTCCTTCTCGAGATCGATACCACGAAGCAGCTCCAGTACAGCCTCCGCGCCCATGCCAGCACGGAAGGAGCCATAGCCATACTGCTCGATCGCATCTCTGAACTCCTTCTCGGAGAGGATCTGCTTGTAATCCAGGCCGGTCTCGCCCTTATCGAGTACAACATAGCTTGCGAAATAGAGCACACGCTCCAGAATACGCGGGCTGATGTCGAGGATCAGACCCATTCTGGACGGGATACCCTTGAAATACCAGATATGAGAAACTGGCGCCGCCAGTGCGATGTGTCCCATACGCTCACGACGAACGGAGGACTTGGTCACCTCAACACCGCAGCGGTCACAGATGACGCCCTTATAGCGGATCTTCTTATACTTGCCGCAGTGGCACTCCCAGTCCTTGACCGGTCCGAAAATACGCTCACAGAAGAGTCCATCCTTCTCCGGCTTCAGCGTTCTGTAGTTGATGGTCTCCGGCTTCTTCACTTCGCCGTGGGACCACTCCAGAATCTTCTCCGGAGAAGCCAGGCCGATCTTGATCGAATCAAACTGAACAGGCTTATTTATATTATCAAGCTGTGCCATCTTTCCTCCTATTATTCATGATCGCCGTCGCCGTAGTCGTCATCCGACTGGGAAACCGCGCTGTCACCGTCATCGAACATATCCGAGTCCATATCCTCGCTGAAATCGCCATCATCGGAGAGATCTGCAGAAATTGCGGATGCAAGTGCATCGTCGCCTTCATTGACATAATCATCCTCCGCTGCGTTCTCTTCAGCGCTGTTTACAAGCTCGCCGTCCTTAAACTCCTGGGTCTCGTAGCCGTACTGTCCGTAATTTTCATTACGCTCATAGCGGCTGTCACCACCGGAAAGGAGACGGTGCATATCCTGGTTTGCATCATAGAGATCCTCTGTGATCTCGATCTCGTTCTGATTCTCATCGAGAACGCGTACATCCAGGCAGAGAGCCTCAAGCTCCTTCAGCATAACCTTGAAGGACTCTGGAACACCCGGTGCCGGGATATTCTGGCCCTTGATGATCGCCTCGTAGGTCTTTACACGGCCTGCAACATCGTCGGACTTCATGGTCAGAATCTCCTGCAGTGTATATGCCGCACCGTATGCCTCGAGTGCCCATACCTCCATCTCTCCGAAACGCTGTCCACCGAACTGTGCCTTTCCACCGAGCGGCTGCTGTGTAACGAGAGAGTACGGTCCCGTGGAACGTGCATGGATCTTATCATCTACCAGGTGATGCAGCTTCAGGTAGTGCATGAATCCGATCGCGGTTCTGCCGTCAAATGGAAGACCGGTACGTCCATCGCGGAGCTGAACCTTACCATCGGTCGAGATCGGAACACCCTTCCACTCCTCACGGTGATCGAGGTGTGCACCGAGGTACTCATAGACCTCCGGATCCAGCTCATCCTTATGAAGTTCCGAGAACTCCTCCCAGCTCTTGTTTGCGTAATCGTTCGCAAGAATCAGGGTCTGGGCGATATCATTCTCGTTTGCGCCATCGAAGATCGGGGTAGAAACATTGATACCCAGAACCTTCGCAGCGAGGGAAAGATGCAGCTCGAGCACCTGTCCGATGTTCATTCGGGAAGGTACGCCGAGAGGGTTCAGTACGATATCGAGCGGACGACCGTTCGGAAGGTAAGGCAGATCCTCTACCGCAAGTACGCGTGAGCATACACCCTTGTTTCCATGACGGCCGGCCATCTTATCGCCGACACCGATCTTTCTCTTCTGTGCAATATAGATACGAACGGACTCGGACACACCCGGCGCCAGCTCGTCACTGTTTTCTCTTGTAAATACCTTTGCGTCTACGACGACACCATATGCGCCGTGCGGAACCTTGAGGGAGGTATCACGAACCTCACGTGCCTTCTCACCGAAGATTGCACGAAGCAGTCTCTCCTCCGCGGTCAGCTCGGTCTCACCCTTCGGTGTCACCTTACCGACGAGGATATCACCGGCACGAACCTCTGCACCGATGCGAATGATGCCGCGCTCGTCGAGATTCTTCAGTGCATCGTCACCGACACCCGGAACGTCCGAGGTGATCTCCTCCGGTCCGAGCTTGGTATCACGTGCCTCACACTCATACTCCTCGATATGGATGGAGGTGTAGACGTCGTTCTGGATGAGCTTCTCGGAAAGGAGAACCGCATCCTCGTAGTTGTAGCCTTCCCAGGTCATGAATCCGATCAGCGGGTTCTTACCGAGTGCGATCTCACCCTGGCAGGTGGACGGACCATCGGCGATAACATCGCCCTTCTTTACATGGTCACCGGCGAACACGATCGGCTTCTGGTTGTAGCAGTTCGACTGGTTGGAGCGCATGAACTTGGTGAGCTTGTACTCATCGAGGGTTCCATCGGAATCACGACGGATCGTGATCTTGTTGGATGCGGAGATCTCAACCACACCGTCATACTTTGCAAGGCAGCATACACCGGAGTCGACGGCAGCCTTTGCGGAGATACCGGTATCGACAGCGGCACGCTCGGTCACCATCAGCGGCACGGCCTGACGCTGCATGTTCGATCCCATCAGCGCACGGTTCGCATCATCGTTCTGAAGGAACGGAATCATGGAAGTCGCCACGGAGAATACCATCTTCGGGGATACGTCCATCATATCCACGCTTGCCTTCGGGAATGCCTGCGTCGCCTCTCTGAAACGACCGGAAACGTTATCATGCACGAAATGTCCGTCGGCGTCGAGCGGCTCGTTTGCCTGTGCTACGACATAGTTATCCTCTTCGTCTGCCGCGAGGTATACGACGTCCTTCGTAACCTTCGGGTTCTTCGGATCCGACTTGTCCACCATACGGTACGGAGCCTCGATGAAGCCGTACTCGTTGATACGTGCGTAGGATGCCAGCGAGTTGATCAGACCGATATTCGGTCCCTCAGGTGTCTCGATCGGGCACATACGACCATAATGTGTATAGTGAACATCTCGAACCTCGAATCCGGCACGGTCTCTGGAAAGACCACCTGGTCCGAGGGCGGAAAGTCTACGCTTGTGTGTAAGCTCCGACAGCGGGTTGTTCTGATCCATGAACTGTGACAGCTGGGATGATCCGAAGAATTCCTTCACGGATGCCGTCACAGGCTTGATGTTAATCAGAGACTGCGGTGTGATCTCCTCGATGTCCTGTGTCGCCATACGCTCGCGGACGACACGCTCCATACGGGAAAGACCGATGCGATACTGATTCTGAAGCAGCTCACCGACCGCACGGATACGACGATTGCCGAGGTGATCGATATCATCGTGGCTGCCGATCTCCTCTTCGATGTGCATGCAGTAGTTGATGGAAGCGAAGATGTCTTCCTTCGTGATGTGCTTCGGAACGAGCTCATGGATGTCCTTGATGATCGCGATACGAAGTGCACGCTGATCGTCGGCGTTCTCCTCCATCAGACGCGCGAGCTCAGGATAGTAAACGAGCTCCTCCGGTACATCCTTATCGATGATGGCCTGCTTCTCTTCTACAGACAGGGCATCCCAGAGCTTCTTCTCTGCGTCCTGGCTCAGGAAGCTGTTCGTACGGTCAGCCTGGCGCTGGAAGTACTCACGTACGTGGTCGTACTCACGTGCCTCCTCGTAATCGATCTCCTGTGCCTCGAAGCTCACATACTTCGAAAGGTCGACCTCCATCGAGGAAAGTACCTTCTCCTTACGGGTCGGTCCCTCGATCCATACGAACGGAACGGCTGCATCCTGGATCTCTACAGCCTTCGCGAAGCTGATCTGATCACCCGCCTGCGCGATCACCTCACCGGTGGTTGCGTCGATGACGTCCTCTGCCAGTGTGTGGCCCTTGATTCTGTTTTTAAAATGAAGCTTCTTATTAAACTTATAACGTCCAACCTTCGCAAGGTCATAGCGGCGTGGATCAAAGAACATGCCGTTCAGAAGAGAGCTTGCGGAATCGACGGACAGCGGCTCACCCGGTCTGATCTTACGATAGAGCTCGAGCAGACCACCCTCGAAGTTCTGTGCCTCCGGCTGCTCCTTCTCGAAGGAAGCAAGAAGCTTCGGCTCCTCACCGAAGAGCTCGATGATCTCCTGATTCGTGCTGACACCCATCGCTCTGATAAATGCCGTCACTGGAACCTTACGGGTTCTATCCACACGTACCCAGTAAATATCATTGGAATCGGTCTCGTACTCGATCCATGCGCCACGGTTCGGAATCACGGTACAGCTATAGAGCTCCTTACCAACCTTATCATGGTCTACGCCATAATAAATGCCAGGAGAACGAACGAGCTGTGATACGATTACACGCTCGGCACCGTTAATTACAAATGAGCCGGTATCTGTCATCAGTGGCAGATCGCCCATGAAAATCTCGTGTTCATTGATCTCATCCTTGTCCTTGTTGATGAGACGTACTCTTACCTTGAGCGGTGCGGAATAGGTAGCGTCGCGCTCCTTGCACTCCTCAATGGTGTACTTCTTCTCATCCTCGCAGAGCTTGAAGCCTACGAACTCGAGGGACAGGTGTCCAGCGAAGTCCTGGATCGGTGAGATGTCATCAAATGCCTCTTTCAGGCCGTCCGTCAGGAACCACTTATACGAATCCTTCTGAACTTCGATCAGATTCGGCATCTCCAGTACTTCGTCATGCTGAGAGAAAGTAAATCTGACGTTTTTGCCGTTTTTCACGACACGCATCTTGCTTTTTTCCATTGACCGTTCACCCCATAGTAAATTCGTTTCACTCTCTGCCGGAAACGCGGCAGCTCGAAAAACTCATTTACTTGATCACTGTGATTCATAGAAAGATGTGGATTTCAAAATGTGCATTCATCGTTACGAGCATTGTATTTCGATGTATCAACATTTCAATGAATCGGTTTTCGTTTCATCTTATCTTAAAGGAGCGGTGGTGCCGGGCGTGTCTAAAAAAAGGCGCACTGAGCCCACGTCTCCAAAATAAGCAAACTTTATCCTACCATGGCAGTGAATTTTCGTCAATACGTGAAATTTAATTTTTTGCAATGCATCGCAATAGACGGTGAGACGATGCCATCTGATGCGCCTGCGGCGTGGGCATCGTCGTTTGATTTTGCCGCCTCCGCGGCAAAACGGGCTAAGTAGCTTTGCTAAAGCAAAGCTCTGAATACGCTCGCCGCTAAGGCCTCCCAAGGGAACTCTAAAGGATATTCCCTTGGGAGCTGTATCTCGCCGCCCGGGGGCATCCATGCGCCTCTCCGCGCTTCGCGCGGCCCTCTCATGGATATGTACAAAAAAGGAATCGACGATCGTCGATTCCTCTCTGCTTTCGTGATTACTTTCTGGAAGCCATCTCTCTGGCGCGTGCCAGGATGCCCTTCTTCTTTTCCGGTGCCTTCGGGATGCTGCCGCCACGGACAGACTTGATTCCACGGATGTAGAGACCGGAGATGGAGCACTTGCACTCCTTGCCCTTCGGAAGCTGCTCGAATACGTTCGGGTCTGCGATGAGGGTCATCATACGTGGACCGATCTTCGCCTTCACGACCGGAAGCTTCTGCCACTTGAGATAGAATGGTGTCTGCTCCTTGATTGCCTCCGGAAGGCCGGCTGCGATCGCCTCTTCGATGGAGAGCTTTTTCTTATCGATGATCAGCATCGATACATCCTGCGTGTTTGCATCGATGATCGGCTGCTGCTCTGCCTGCTGACGGGAGAGCTTCTTACCGTAGTAGTACATAACCGCCATGAGTACAACCAGGATGATCGCGATAACGACCAGTACGGTTGCCACGGTATTCCAGTGGATCGCCATTAATGTCATAGAGTAAATCCTCGTCTTTCCATAAATCTGCCCTTAATCTTACTATTTAGCGCATCAAAATGCAACCTTAAAAGGGGACGCCCCTCCGGGTTACCTGCCCGCACGGTTACCGTTCGCTGATCCGAATCCGGACTTCGTTGTCGCTCACCGGCTGTCCGCCCTGGGTGATGGTATAGACGAGGCGTATCTCCATCAGGCAGTCCCGATGGATGCGGTCGATCTCGACATACTTCGTGTCGAAGCCGAGCTCCATCATTCCCATCGGGGTCTCATAGTTCATGATGTGGTGCTTATTCTGCTTATAATGAAACTGATTTTCCTGCTTCCAGTTCCGGGTCACGATGATCTCCTCGCCGGAGACATCAATCCGCATCTCGTTATGGATGCCATCCTGAAAATAGGTCAACACATGCTGTCCCTCGGAGAGGTCGCGCAGGATACCCTCCGCACTGTGCTCCATGATGTCCGTATCGCCGTCGATGGTCTGGCGTGTCTGCATATCGATTTTTACTCTCATTGTTTCTCCGTCCTGTCTTCCTTCATCCAGCGGTTTTCGTCCGTCACCCGCTCTCCGTCTGCCGGCGCTGACGCCGAAGCAGGTGACCCGCCCGCAGCGGATGCCCGCTCCCGCCGCGTGTTCTCCTTCCACTCCGCCAGCATACGCTTCTGCATCCGAAGCTCATCCGAGCGCAGCTCGCTCGGCTTCAGCTCGCTAAAATCCACCTCCGAAATCAGGTCCTCCACCGAGCAGTCCAGCACCTGTGCCATCCGAAGAACGGTCCGCGCCTTCGCGGCTCCCAGATCCTTATGTCCCTGTTCGTAGTCCTGAATCGAGCGGTACGACAGCCCCGTCTGATCCGCCAGTTCCTTCCGACTGATTCCCTTTAATTCTCTCAGCGTTTTAAGATTCATACGAAACCCTCCGCTCCCCTGCAGCAGCAAAAGCCCACCGTGCAGAACACGGTGGGCTTTTGAATCGCGCTGGATTACTTCTTATCGTCAGACTTTACAGCCGTGGTCGGCTTCTCAAGCTGTGCGATGGCTGCCTTCTGCATCGGGATACGGCAGTTCTTGTTATTACCGAACTCAACGATCACCGTGTCATCGGTCATATCGATGATCACACCATAGAAGCCGGATGTGGTCAGCACTGTGTCGCCGACCGCTACGGATGCAAGGAGAGCCTCCTGCTTCTTACGCTCCTTCTGTGATGGCTTGATACCGATAAAATAAAACATCGCCACGATGGCAATGATATAAATTACCCAACCAATTACGCTCATTCTTTTTTCCTCCATGAAAGTATACTATCGGCGCAGGCAAAAATGGCGGATACCAGTCGCTCACCGAATCGTCTAAATCAATATTCTACCATAGTAGTCCTCAAATATCCAGCGAATATTATCGCCAGCGCGCCGGCGTCGTGCTATAATAGCAGGCACATCTGAAAGCGCTTTCAGTACAGACCGTTCATGCGAAGTATGCGCCATCCGTAGCGCGCAAGGATCAATCTATGTCCTGTGTTTAAAGGGGAACCACTATGCGAAATATGACCTCCGGCAGTATCTACCGCCATCTTCTTGCCTATGCCATCCCGCTGATTTTCGGAAATTTTCTTCAGCTCACCTATAACGCCGTCGATTCCATCCTCGTCAGTAAGGGGGCCGGTGTCGCAGCGCTCAGCGCCGTATCTGTCTCAAATCCGGTATCGGTCCTGCTGGTGCAGAGCATCTCGGGCCTCGGCATCGGCGCGTCGGTCTACATGAGCAAGTTCTATGGTGCAGGCGAAGGCGAGAAGCTGAAGCGCTCGCTCTCCACCACGATCCTCTTCGGTACGATCGCCGGCGGCATCACCACCCTGCTCGGCATCCCGCTTGCAGCGCCGATCCTCGAGGCCATGCATACCCCACTCGATATCATGCATGATTCCGCGGTCTATCTCCGGCTTCTCTTCCTCGGTAATTTCTTCACCTTCCAGTACAACATCATGTCGAGTGCACTGCGGGCAGTCGGGGATTCGAAAACGCCGGTGACCTTCGTCGGCATCTCGTCGGTACTGAATGCATGCCTCGACTGGGTCTTCATCTTCCTCTTCCACTGGGGCGTCTTCGGTGCCGCACTCGCGACGGTCATCGCCGAAGCCCTCTCCGCAGTGCTCTGCTATATCTATGTCTACCGGCATATCCCGGCACTCGCCCTCCGCCGGGATGAGCTGATCCTCGATCACAGGCTCCTCCGCAGCATCCTCTCCAGCGGCCTCATCACCGCACTGCAGCAGTCCTGCCAGCCGATCGGAAAGCTGCTCGTGCAGAGTGTGATCAATGTTCAGGGCATCGACGTCATCGCGGCCTTCAACGCCGGCTGTAAAATCGAGGACTACGGGCGCATTCCTGCCCAGACGATCAGCCATGGCATGATGACCTGTGCCGCACAGAATCGTGGTGCCGGTGACCGGAAGCGGGTGAAGGAAACGCTGTGGAAGGGCATCCTGATCGGACTCATCTACTATCCGATCATCTGTGCGCTCATCCTGCTCTTCCGTCATCCGCTGATCCAGCTCTTCGCTCCGACCAGTGGCGGCGAGGAAATGGTTCGTCTCGGCGTGAGCTACCTGTCCATAAAGGCCTTCACCATCATCTTCCCATGCGTCACGAATGCGATGCAGGGCTTCATGCGTGGCATGGGCAACATGACCATCACGCTGATTTCGACGATTCTGCAGATTTCGATCCGCACCCTCTTCGTCTATATCCTGGTTCCGAAGATCGGCATCACCGGCGAAGCCTACGCCTGCGCGATCGGCTGGACCGTGATGATCCTCTTCGAGTACAGCTACTACTTCCTCTGCCGAAAGAAGCTCTACGCCGCGATGCAGTGAAAAAAAGAACCGTCGGAGGCCTCCGGCGGTTCTTTTCAGTATTCAGGCATCGGCCTTCGGGAACTTCCGCCGGACGCGGAGGAAGGTGATGAAGTGCGCGGTGAAGGTGATGATCCAGGTAATCGGATAGCTCATGTACAGCCAGTTCAGAGAGTGGAAGTACGGGAGCCGGAACAGGGTCAGGATGAAGATGATCCGCAGTCCGCAGGCACCGATCAGGCTTACAAACATCGGGATCACCGAGTAGCCGAGTCCACGGAGCGAACCAACCATGACATCCATGATGCCGCAGAGGAAGTATGGTCCGCAGACCACCAGCAGTCGCTCCTGTCCATAACGGATAACTTCTGCATCCGTCGTAAAGAAGCGCAGCAGCCATGGATCCAGCATCACCGCACCGATGCCCATGACGAGGCCGATGAGGACGACGGCGATCAGGCAGTCCTTCAGGATGCGATTGATGCGACTGTACTTCCGGGCGCCCAGATTCTGTGCGGTAAACGAAAGATTCGTCTGATAGATCGAGTTCATCGAAGCATATACGAACGATTCGATATTCTGTGCCGCTGTCGCACCCGCCATCGCAACCGATCCGAAGGAGTTGATGGAGCTCTGGATGACGACATTGGACAGACTGAACACGGTGCTCTGGAGACCAGCCGGCAGACCGATTTCCATAATGGAGCGAAGAAGCTTCCAGTTGACATGAAGCTTCCGAAGATCGAGGTGCAGCGCCCCCTTCTCCCGCATGAGCGTGATGAGCAGGGCGATGCCGGAAAAGCCCTGTGAAACCGTCGTCGCGATCGCAACACCCGCCACGCCGATGCCCACCACGAGGACGAAGAACAGGTTCAGAATGACATTGATCACCCCGGCGATCATCTGAAAATACAGCGGGCGCTTCGTATCACCGACGGCACGCAGAATCGCCGCTGCAAAGTCATACAGCATGATCAGTGGCATACCGAGGAAGTAGATGCGAAGATAGAGCACCGAGTCTTCGATGACATCCGCGGGGGATCCCATCAGCTCCAGCATCGGTCGTGCCAGAAACAGGCCGGCGATGCAGAGAATCGCACCGAAAATCACCGACACCAGGATCGATGTGTGGATGGTATCGGACATGTCCTCCTGACGCTTCGCTGCATAATACTTTCCGACGCAGACATTGACACCGATGGAGAAGCCGACAAAGAGCTGGATGATGAGGTTCACCAGCGATCCGGTCGATCCGACGGCGGCCATCGCCTGCGGGCTCACGAAACGGCCGACGACCACGATGTCGGCCGCATTAAACAGAAGCTGAAGCACAGACGCCACTATCAGCGGCAGTGCAAAGGTGATGACCTTCGGCATGATGACGCCGGTGGTCATATCCATCTCATATTTCTTACTCATATCACATACCAAGCAGCTTATGAAGCTCGTTCTCTACTGGTTCGACCGAAGGGCCGATGATGATCTGTACAGCGTTTTTACCCGGGCGAAGCACGCCGCCCACCTGGGCAGAGCGGATCTTCTTCTCATCGACGGCATCATACTGCCGGATCGCCACCTTGAGCCGTGCACCGTCATGCTGTACCTCGCTGACGTTCTCGCGGCCGCCGAGGCCTTCCAGGATGATCCGGGCGACCTCCGCCGCGTCGGATTGATCATCGAGTGTGATATGAAGCTTCTCGTCCTCACGGAGCTTCATCGAAAGCTTATCTGCATTTTTCCGCTTCTGATTTCTCTGTACGATGTACAGCCCCACGGCAAGCAGCAGCACGAGTGCGACCACTGCCATGATGATGACCGACGTATTCAACATAGTATTCCTTTCTGCACCCAGGGGTGCCGGCATGCCACACCGAGATGCACCTTCGGCATTACGAGACCTGCAGACGAAAGTGCCTGTGCTTATGGGTGTGTATGTAAAACCTCTGCAGACTACAGTGCCTGCGCCTTATATTTCTGAAGCTCCGCCACGTAACGTGCGCCGATCCCGGACAGCGGAATCTTCTTTTTCTTGATGTAGCCGATGGTCATGATCTCATCCGTATCGAGGCGGACCGCCGTATACTCATCGCCGTTCAGCTCCTGGCATATGATGCCGGAGCAGAGCGTATAGCCGTTCAGTCCGACCATCAGATTCAGGAAGGTCGCCCGGTCATCACACTTGATGATCCGCTTGTAATCGTAGGTGCTCAGCACCTCCTCCGAAAAGTAGAAGGAGTTTCGCTCACCCTGATCGAAGCTGAGGCAGGGATAATCCGCGAGCTCCTCCATGCGGATGATGTCCTTCCCGGCCAGCGGATTTCCCTTACTCATGAACACATAGATGTTACAGTCGAAGAGCGGGATAAACTCGAGCGAATCCTCCCGCAGGATCTTTCCGATGACCTTACTGTTGAAATCATTCATATAGATCACGCCGATCTCCGAGGTCTGGTTTCGTACGTCGTTGATGATTTCCATGGTCTTCGTTTCCTTGACCGCGAACTCGTAGGTATCCATGCCATACTCCCGTGCGAGGTGGATGAAGGCCTCGACCGCGAAGGTATAGTGCTGCATGGAGACGGAGAATTTCTTCTTCCGGGTGCCGACATTGACATACTTGTCTTCCATCAGCTGATACTGCTCGACGATCTGTCGTGCATACCCCAGAAACTCTTCGCCGTCGGCTGTGGTCACGATCCCTCGGTTCGACCGGAGAAAGATCTCGATCCCGATCTCCTTTTCCAGTTCCTTGATCGCCGCCGAAAGGGACGGCTGTGTGATATAGAGACGCTTTGCGGCCTCGTTCATGGAGCCGCTGTCCGCGACGGCGATCACCTGTCTAAGCTGCTGTAATGTCATGTATGTCCCCTCTCCCAGATGACAGAATAGCGCTGCCGATGGCAGCGCTGTGATGTTGTTTACGTTGAAGCCCCGACCAGGCTCTATGATCCGGGGATGCCTGGTTCGTCAGCACGTTCACTGTAGATGGACATGACCGGACCCTGTCAACCCTCATCCGATGCGTAGCTGATGAAGCCCGCCGGATCGATCTTAATGTGTGCCGCCGTCCACTGCTGGCGGTCCTCCTGGATCAGCCCGAACGGTCGGATATAGCGGATGCTGCCATCGCTCTCCTTTCGCTCGATCAGCGCGTCGAAACGGAAGGCACCATCGCCCTCGAACACACGCTTCCCCTTCTGTCCGTCCTCGGTCGGCTCATACAGCTTCATCGTCGCATAGATGACCCAGGTAAAGCCCCGTGCGGTCTCCCGCAGGATCTGATGACCTGTGCCGCTCGTACGATCTGAGAATTCCGCGATCAGATTCGGATTCTCCCTGAGAAGCTCCCGGTAGGTGTAGGTCTTCTCGTTCAGCTCCTCCACCGGATACTTCCCGTCCATGCGCGAGCCGTTGTAGGCGAGCTTTACGCCGTCCGGGGTCGTCGTGTCGCTCATCGCGGCACCATCCTCGCCGACATAGAAATTACCCACCATCTGACTCACCGCCATCGCGCCCGTCGACGGGTCGAGATAGTAAAACTTCCCAGCGTCGATGATCCAGCCCGTGGCGAGTACGCCATCTTCGAAATAATAGCAGCTCCCGCTGTTCGGATCCTGGTACCAGCCCTGGTATTCACTCGCGGCGCCGTTTTCGTCGCAGGTGACGAAGCGACTCGCGCCATCCGCTGTCGTGATCCACATTTCCTGTGCCAATGCAGGCACCGTGGATGTCATGGCTGCGGCCGCGGCGATCATGGCAGCGGCCAGCAGCTTTCTGAATTTTCTCATCATAAACCTCTCACATTCCGCGTCAGCTGACAGCCGCGCAGACAACGTATCGTTCGGGTACGTCACTTCATGTCGTCGCACACGCGATCTGTGATACTGATGCCTGCTTACAGGAGCGTATGACGCTGCTCCTCCTCGGACTTCGGGTTCAGGTACTTCGGTGCGACATCGAACACGCTGATGCAGCCCGTCTCGCCCTTCGCGGCCATACGGCTCACCGCTCTCGCATACGCAGCGAGTACCGAGCCCGTAAACTCCGGATTCGAATCCAGCTTCAGGCTGTACTCGATCAGCTCATGGTTGTTTCCATCCCCGGTCACACCGGAACGCATCACGAAGCCACCGTGTGGAAGTGCGGCATGCTCCCGCTGCATCTCCTCCTCGGAAATGAAGTGGATCGTCACATCATAATCGGCATAGTAGTTCGGCATGGACTTGATCTCCTGCTCCACCTTCGCTGCATCCGCGCCCTCCTCGAGCACGACGAATACCTCTCTCGTATGCATCTCACGTGCCGTAAAGTTCGGCTGGCTGCCGCTGCGTACGGCGTCCATCGCACTCTCGACCGGAAGCGTATAGGAGCGAGCATCCTTGACGCCCTCTACTCGACGTGCGGCATCACTGTGGCCCTGGGAAACGCCCTTGCCCCAGAAGGTATAGTGCTTTCCATCCGGCAGTACCGACTCCGCGTAGATACGTGCCAGGGAGAACATTCCCGGGTCCCAGCCACAGGAAATCATCGCGAGCTTTCCGGCCTTCTTCGCTGCTGCGTCGACGGCGGCGAAATGCTCCGGAATCTTCGCATGGGTATCGAAGCTGTCGATGACGTTGAAGTACTGTGCATATGTCGGCGTCTGGGTCGGGAGATCTGTCGCCGAGCCGCCGCAGATCATGAGTACATCGATCTCATCCTTATATGCGAGGATATGATCGACGGAATCGACCTTGACGCCATCGGTGTGAATCTTTACACTCGCTGGATCGCGACGTGTAAATACCGCTACGAGCTCCTCATCCGGGTTCCGCTTGATGGCAGCCTCGATGCCGCGGGACAGGTTTCCATAACCAAGTAAGCCAATTCGAATCATATTTTATCTCCTTATGTGCTGTAACATTCCGTCTATTCATCTTTTGATAAGACGCGAATATTATAACACAGCTGTCTGCGTGCGCAAACAGCTGCCTGAGAACCGTTATAGAACTGTAAGGAATTCCAGGCAAAATCAGAAGGTGGCTGCACTCTTAGAACTCATCACCGAAAATTCGATTCATCGCATCCTGAATTTTCTCTTCCGACGCCTGGAGGCTGCCCTGGATCATCTCCTTCTGTCCGCCGCCACGGCCGTTAACAAGGGCGTTAAAGGCCTTCGCCTGTGCGCGTACATCGACGTTCGTGGAGCCGATGACGTAGCTGTAGGAAGCGATGTCCTCTACAGGCGCTGCTCCGTCCGTATCGCCTTCGTCCTTCCGGCAGAAGACGCCGACGACGGAGGCTTTCGTGTGCTTCATGAAGTAGTCACAGCACTTCCGTACCTCGACCGCGTTCATACCTTCCTCGAAGTCGATGAGTACGCCGGTCTCCTCCTGCAGGGACTGTGCCTTCAGCTCGTAGTAGCGGGTGTTCAGCGCAGCGATGCGGCGATCCTTCCGGAAGCTGTCTGCCATGTAGGTCTTCAGTGCATCGACGATATCGGATGGCGCTACATTCAGCAGGCGGGAAATCTCCACTACCTGCTCGTGCTTTCGTGCGGCGTCCTGAAGTGCATCGTCGCCGCAGAAAAGCTCGAGGCGGATGCCGCCCTTATGGCCGAGTACGGAGAGGATCTTGATCGGGCCGATCTCGCCGGTGCTGAGGACATGGGTTCCGCAGCAGGCGCAGAGGTCGGCACCACCGAGGTCCACGATGCGGACATCTCCGGAGAGGGGCTTCTTCGAGCGGTAGTCGATCACCTCCAGCTCTTCCGGGGTCGGCCAGATCGCGCGCACACGACGATCCTCGAGGACGACGGCATTGGCCTCCTGCTCGATCAACATCAGCTGTTCCCAGCTGAGCGGACCGTCGAAATCGATGGTCATCACCTCGCTCATGTGGAAGCCGACGTTGTGATAGCCATAGTGCCGGTGCACGAGGCCGGACACGATGTGCTCACCGGAGTGGTTCCGGCTGTTTCGCATGCGGCGTGCCCAATCGATCACGCAGTGATATGTCTCGCCGACCGTCAGCGCCCGGTCCACGGTATGCAGTACACGGACGACGACATTGCCCCGTACATCCCGCTGCTTCTCACCGCTCGCCGGGTCGGTCACCGGCACCTCCTGCACATCCAGCACGGCTGCCTCGCCGATACTACCGTGGTCCGCGTCCTGACCACCGCCCTCCGGATAGAAGCCATGGACACTGAGCTCGACGAGATACTTCCCGTCGGCAGCGGTGCAGCTCGTCACCTCCGCGTCGAACGCCTTCACATAGTGATCCTGATAATAAAGCGCGTTTTTATCCATTAAAGCTGTACCTCACGTGTTGCATGCTGAAGCCATGCGAGCTTGTCACCGCTGAAGTATGGTGCCAGTGTCGCATAGACCTGCTGGTGATACTGATTGAGGAGCGCGAGCTCATGCGGCTCGAGCAGACGGACATCGATCGCGTCGAGGTCGAGCGGGACCATCGTGAGGAAGGAGAGACGGAAGAAGTTCCCGAACTCATTCTGGAAGGCCTTCTCAACGAGGGTCAGATTCTCGAGACGGATGCCGTGGGAGCCCTCGATGTAGATACCCGGCTCGTCGGAGGTGATATTGCCCTCGTGGAGCGGCATATGTTCCATGCGTCCCTGCGCCTGACGATAGCGGAATGCATTCGGACGCTCGTGGACATTCAGGCAGAAGCCGACGCCGTGGCCGGTGCCGTGGTTATAGTTGAGGCCCTCACGCCAGAGCACCTCCCGTGCCGCGAGGTCCAGGGTGATGCCGGAGGAGCCCTCCAGGAAGATCACATCGCCGAGGCGAAGCATGGACTTCAGTACGAGGGTGAAGTGCTTCCGCTCGATCTCCGTGATCGGTCCCATCGCGATGGTACGGGTGATGTCGGTGGTACCCTCGAAGTACTGTCCGCCGGAATCGAGGAGGTAGAGTCCCTTCGGCTCGATCACGCGGTAGCTCTCCGCCGTCGGAGCATAGTGTGGCAGCGCCGCATTCGGACCATAAGCTGAAATCGTCGTGAAGCTCGGTTCAATGTAGCCATCCTGCTCTCCACGGTAGCGCTCGGACAGCTTCGCCGTATTCCACTCGTTCATCTCCTCGCTGCCGAGCAGCTTCTTCGCCTCCTCTGTAAGCTGTCCATCGGCTGTGAATGCATGCTTCATGAAGTACATGAAATTCGTGACGGCGACGCCATCCTTCACATGTGCCTTCTTCGTGTTCTCGATCTCCACCGGATTCTTCTGGGACTTCCACATGGAGGTCGGCAGCATCTCATCGAGGATACGCACCGAATCCGGGAGCTCGCTGATCGTCGCGTAGTTCGTCTTCGCAGATTCGAGCAGGACGGTGGTATCCTTCAGCTGATGCACCGCCTCATAGAAGCGGTCGTACGGAGCGACCTTTACCCGGAGGTCCTCGAGGTAGGCTTTCACTTCCTCATCGAGGTCAGCCGGATTCACGAAGAGGTAGGCACTCTTCGGATCGATGATCATATAGGACAGGAACACCGGATTGCACGGGATATCGTCGGCACGAAGGTTCAGAAGCCATGCGATGTCGTCGAGGCTCGTGATGATATGGAAGCCAGCGCCCTTCTGCTGCATCAGTGCACGAAGCTCCGCGAGCTTCTCTGCGGCACTCTTGCCAGCGAAGCGATCCTCGAGGATCCATACACGGGAGCTTGCGAGGGCCGGACGGTCCGTCCATACCTGACCGACGAGGTCCTGCTCTGCCTTCACGGCGACCGCCTTCTCCGCGAGACGATCCCGCAGGGTCATGCCGTGATGGAAGTCGACACAGCGGCCATCGAAGCCGAGGTAGCCTCCCTCCGGGGTCACGGAAACGAGGTAATCATCGAGCGCCGGTACCCCCGGCTCGCCCATACGCATCAGCTCGACATCCCGACCGGCCATCTCCTGCTCCGCCTGGATAAAATAGCGGCCATCCGTAAAAAGCGCGGCGCTGTCCTGCGTCACCACCAGATTTCCCTCACCGCTGAATCCGGACAGGAAGCGGATCGCACGGAAGTACATGCCGACATACTCGCTCAAGTGAAAATCATCCGTCGGTACCAGGTAGGTATCGATGTCATACTTCTTCATCTGCTGACGCAGAGCATCTAGTGCTGCATTCATTTCAGTACTCCTTTTATATCATTTTATTATGGTTTACATTCTTTTCTATATTTCTCCCTAGTCTATCATTTTTCTCATGGAGATGGAAGCGGTGGACGATGGAATGGGCACTTCGTTTGATACAGCAAGGGCCCCGGAGGACCGACAGCAGAAACCATACGGAGAGTTCGTGAATAAATCCAAATTGGGCCCTTAGAACCAGTTAGAGTAATTTTTCCTTAGCACCCTCTGCAACGCTGAGTTTTCATAAAGAAAACTCAGTGATTGCAGAGGGCTTACTGGTTCGGAGTACTGTGTTTCTGATGCCGGCCCTCCGGGGCCATGGCGTACGATGATGTATTTACTTCAGCTCTTCGTTCCGTACGATGGTGTCGCAGTACGCGCAGCGATAGAGTGCGCGGTTCCGGTCGACGATCTTGAAGACCTGCGGAAGCTCCTGCTCGGTCGAGCTGATGCAACGCGGATTCTTGCAGGTCAGCACGTTTGTGAGGGTCTCCGGCAGGCTCAGTGCCTTCTTCTCCACACGTGCACCGTTCTTGATGTAGTTTACGGTGATACCCGGATCGATGTAGCCGAGGACATCGAGGTCGATATCGAGATCCTCAGAGATCTTCACGATGTCCTTCCGTCCCATCTTTCCGGAGCTGCAGTTCTGGATCAGCGCCACCTGTGACGTGAGGCGATCGAGGTGCAGGTACTTGTACACCAGCATCCCCTTTCCAGCTGTGATATGGTCGAGTACGATACCATTCTCAATTCCATCTACCTTCATGTCATGCCTCCTTACTTATCCAGTCCTAAAAGATACAGAATCAGTGCCATACGCATCTGCTTGCCGCAGCGGGTCTGGTAGAAGTACTTCGCACGCGGATCCTGGTCCACCGCAACGGAGATCTCGTTGACTCTAGGGAGCGGATGAAGGATGGCCATATCCGCCTTCGCGATCTTCAGCTTCTCCGGGGTCAGGATATAGATATCCTTCAGACGAAGGTAATCCTCCTCGTTGAAGAAACGCTCCTTCTGCACACGGGTCATGTAGAGGATATCGAGCTCCGGCATCGCCTCCTCGAGGGATTTCGTCTCGACGAACTCAGCACCCGCCTCCTTCAGCTTATCGATCTCATACTCCGGAAGACGAAGCTCCTCCGGGGAGATCAGGATGTAGCGGTTATTCGGATAGCGGAGCATCGCATCGATGAGGGAGTGCACGGTACGGCCGAACTTGAGGTCGCCGCAGAAACCGATGGTCAGGCCCTCGACGGTGCCCTTCGTACGACGGATCGTAAGAAGATCCGCGAGTGTCTGGGTCGGATGGAAGTGTCCGCCATCGCCTGCATTGACCAGAGGAACACTGGTGTGCATCGCTGCCACGACCGGCGCGCCCTCCTTCGGATGACGCATCGCGATGATGTCAACATAGTTCGATATCACCTCGATCGTATCGGCCACCGACTCACCCTTCGACGCACTCGTGTTCGATGCACCGGCGAAGCCCAGGGTCTGTCCCCCTAGTGCGAGCATCGCGGACTCGAAGCTCAGTCTCGTACGCGTGGACGGCTCGAAAAACAGTGTCGCGAGCTGCTTATGTGCGCATCGATCCTGATACTTCTCCGGGTGCTGGTCGATATCATCGGCGAGATCCAGCAGATGATGAATCTCATCTACTGAAAGATCCAGAATATTCACAATACTTCTTGCCATCAGAAAGCCTCCTTCAGTCTTATATCTTATGCCAATGTCTCATGTATGTATGTTTTATCCCTTGTGGGTCATCCAGGATTCGTCGGAAGGATTATCACGGAACTTGAGCAGCTTCGCCTCATCCTCCGGCTTGATGTAGTTCTCTTCAACCGCTACCTTGACGAGCGTGTCGAGGTCGCAGAGCGAGGTGTTCACCACGTTCGCTGCACTCAGGCGGTCGATGCCCTTCTGCATGCCATAGGTGAAGATGGACACGATGCCGAGCACCTCTGCGCCGGCCTCACGAAGTGGCTCCACGCAGTCGAGCACGGAACCACCGGTGGAGATCAGATCCTCGATCACGACGACCTTCTCACCCTTCTCGAGTCTTCCCTCGATCTGGTTCTTGCGGCCGTGATCCTTCGCAGAACCACGCACATAGCCCATCGGGAGTCCGAGGATGTCCGCTGCGATCGCTGCATGTGCGATACCCGCGGTGCTGGTGCCCTCGAGTGCCTCTGCCTCCGGGTAGAGCTCCTTCACCTTATCGGCGATGGCATGCTCTACGAGGGAACGAACCTCCGGGTAGCTCAGTACCAGACGGTTGTCACAGTAGATCGGGGACTTGATGCCCGACGCCCAGGTAAATGGATCGTCCGGCTTTAAAAATACTGCCTTAATCGATAACAGACCTCTTGCGATATCTTCCTTCGTTGCCATAGTCATACTCCTTATTCTAAGCGGATCAGCGGCCGTGCTCCGGACACCGATCTGTTTCTTCTGTTCTTATGTTCCTGCGTCCAATGCTTCCGGCTTCACATCATCACGAAGCGCCACAGCGTCTCAGCCGACGAAATCCGCCATCGCGCGCTCGTACGCCGCGACCGGATCGGCGGCTGCCGTGATGGAGCGGCCGACCACGATGTAATCAGAGCCGATCTCACGTGCCTTCGCCGGGGTCGTCACACGTGCCTGATCACCGACCGCATCGCCTGCGAAACGGATACCCGGGGTGATGGTCTGGAAGTCTGCACCGACCTCCTCATGGATACGACCTGCCTCGAGCGGCGAGCATACGACGCCCTCGAGTCCGGCTGCCTGCGCGTTCTTCGCATACTGTACGACGACGTCTGCGATCGGACGATCGATGAGCAGCTCCTCGGTCATGGTCTCCTGGGAGGTAGAGGTGAGCTGTGTCACCGCGATCAGGATCGGACGGGTGCCATCCTCTCTGGTGAGTCCCTCGACCGCCGCCTTCATCATGCGGATACCGCCGCTCGCATGTACGTTCGTCATGTCGACGCCGAGATCACGCAGGGACTGCATGCCGCCCTTCACGGTGTTCGGGATATCGTGGAGCTTCAGATCGAGGAAGACCTTGTGACCGCGCTTTTTGATCTCACGCACGATCTGTGGTCCCTCGGCATAGAAAAGCTCCATACCGATCTTTACGAACGGCTTGCGGCCGGTGAACTGATCGAGAAAGCGGTAGGTTTCCTCCGCGCTCGGAAAATCCAGTGCAATAATTACGTCCTTACCCATATATTCCTCCTATATATTAAATATTTATTCCACGCAGCCGATGATGTCGCTGAGGCGCTCGATGCCGAGCTCCGCGCATACCTCCGGCAGGTCCTCGATGATGTCACGGCAGACATACGGATTCACGAGGTTCGCAGCGCCGACCTCGACCGCACTGGCACCGGCCATCATCATCTCGATGACGTCCTTCGCCGTGGAGACACCGCCCATACCGATGACTGGAAGCTTCACCGCGTGCGATACCTGGTAGACCATACGGACCGCAACCGGGAAGATCGCCGGACCGGAGAAGCCGCCCATCCTGTTCTTGATCACCGGCTGGCGACGACGGATGTCGATACGCATGCCGAGCAGGGTGTTGATGAGGGCGAGACCGTCTGCGCCGGCCTCTTCTGCCGCCTTCGCGATCGATACGATGTCGGTGACGTTCGGGCTCAGCTTGATATACACCGGCTTCTTCGCGACCTTCTTCACCTCACGGGTGACCGCCGCCACGTTTTCTGCGCTGGTACCGAAGGCCATGCCACCGCCATGTACGTTCGGGCAGGAGACATTGACCTCGAGGATACCGACCTCCGGCACCTCACTCATGGCCTCCGCGAGCTGTACGTACTCCGGGATACTGAAGCCGGAGATGTTCGCTACGAGTGGCTTGTGGAAGTGCTCCCGAAGCTCCGGAAGCTCCTTCTCGATGACCTCGTGCATGCCTGGATTCTGGAGGCCGACGGAGTTGATCATACCGGACGGGCACTCAGCGATACGCGGAAGCTCGTTGCCGTAACGCTCCTCGACCGTCGTTCCCTTGAAGGAGATGGAGCCGAGGATATCGAGATCATAGAGATCCCAGTATTCCTTTCCGTAGCCGAAGGTTCCAGAGGCCGGAATGACCGGGTTTGTCAGTTTGATGCCAGAAAGCTCTGTCGTGATATCTACCATACGATCTCCTCCCATGTGAAAATAGGGCCATCCTTGCAGACGCGCTTGAAGCCGTGCTTCGTCTTCTTGCTGCAGCCCATGCAGGCACCGAAGCCGCAGCCCATGCGTGCCTCGAAGCTGAACTGTCCATCCTTTACGCTGTTGTATACGGCCTTCAGCATCGGCTCCGGGCCGCAGGCGAAGGCGTAGTCGTGGTGATCACCGAAGATGTCGGTGACGAAGCCCTTCGCGCCGTGACTGCCATCGACGGTGGCGACATTGACCGGCACCCCGAGCGCACGGAACTCCTGCTCATAGAACACATCGTCCTTCGAGTTGAAGCCGAGGGCCACATACGGGGTGATGCCCTGCTGCTTCAGTGCCTTCGCCAGTGCGTACATCGGTGGTACACCGACACCGCCGCCGGCGATGACCGGGTTCTTCGGGATATTCCGAAGGTCATAGCCGTTGCCGAGGCCGGTCAGTGCGGTCAGGTACTCGCCCGGCTCCATGAAGCTCAGGTCCTCGGTACCCTCACCGACGACCTTATAGATCAGGGTCAGTTTCCCCTCGCTCCAGTCACACACGGAAATCGGGCGACGGAGATAGCGTCCCGGGATCTTGATTTCGACGAACTGCCCCGGCTTCGTGATGTCCGAGGTGTCGCCGTCCAGCGTCATACGGAAGATGTCCTGGGCGATCATTTCGTTGCTCAGTACTTTAAATTCAACGTCCTTCATAGGTCTCTGATTCTCCTCCTGTTCTATATTCTGATAAAAAGGCTTCGTCCGCGCCCTGCGGGCTCTGCCTGGTAATCAAATGATACCATGTATGCGGTCGTACGATGCGTTTTTGTGATCAATGCCATTTCGGTCAGCCAGTCAACGCTCGATGCCCTTTTCGCGGTCATAGACCTCGCGGCCGCCGACGAAGGTCTTCACGACCTCACCCTGCACCTCCATACCATCGTAGAGGGTGCTGTGTCCTTGTGAGTAGAACTTCGTACTGTCGACGGTCCATACCTTATCGAGGTCGAGGATCGTGAGATCCGCTTCGACGCCATCCTCGATGTACTGCGGGCCGGCGATACCAAAGATCTGACGCGGGTTCACGCACATGAGCTCGATGAGCTTCTCCAGTGTGATCGCGCCCTTCCCGGATGCCGGATGCTCCGGGTCACGCAGCACGAGATTCCGGTACAGTGCCGGGAAGCAGGTCTCCAGTCCGACGATGCCGAAGGAAGACTTGTCAAGGCCTCTCGACTTCTCCTCCGCACTGTGCGGTGCATGGTCCGTGATGATGCAGTCGATGGTGCCGTCCTTGATGCCCTCGAGGAGCGCATGACGGTCCTCCGCGCTGCGGATCGGCGGATTCATCTTCCAGCTGCCGGACTCCTGAAGATCCATATCCGTAAACATCAGATAGTGCGGGCCGGTCTCACCGGTCACACGGGTGCCGGCTTTCTTCGCCGCACGGATGATCTCGACGGATTCCTTCGTAGAGACGTGGCAGACATGGTAGCGCACACCCGTCTCTGCCGCGAGCCGTACATCGCGCTCAACCTGCTTCCACTCAGATGCGGAGTTGATGCCGATATGGTGGTGCAGACGTGCATACTCACCGTCATGGATGCAGCCGCCCGGTACGAGCTCACGCTCATCCTCGCAGTGTGCGACGATCATACGGTCGAGGTTCTTCGCCCGCTGCATCGCCTCCCGCATGGTGGCTTCGTCCTGCATACCCTTTCCGTCATCGGAGTAGGCGATGACATACGGTGCGATCTCCTCCATCTTTCCGAGAGCACCGCGGCCGGTCTGCTGCTCGGTGATGGTGCCATACGGATACACATGCACCAGTGCATCCTTCCGGATCGCCTCAAGCTCCGGCTGCAGGTTCTCGAGACTCGATGGTGCCGGCTTCAGATTCGGCATCGCACAGACCGCGGTATAGCCGCCGTGCGCCGCAGCATCCGTGCCGGTACGGATCGTTTCCTTATACGAAAAACCGGGCTCACGTAAATGTACATGTACATCAACGAAGCCCGGAATCATGAACAAACCGTTTAAATCATAAACGGTATCAATGGTATCAGCTGTTAAATTATCAATGGAATCTGTAAACAGTACTCTGTGATCAGAGATCAGAACGTCCTGCTTTCGAAAGCCCTGTTTCGTGAAAATCGATGCATTTTTAAGAAGAGTAGACATGGTTCCTCCTATCCGTGCGGTCCTTAGTTCCGAGATACTATAGCACAGGGAGTACCCCTTTGCAAGGGGCGAAATCATGGTATCGGAGGCCCTGGAAACAAAGTACTTCGAGTTCGGAAAAATCTAAAATTGTCTACTCGTCCCAGCCTTCGCGCGGCATGATGATCATCATGTCGATGAATTTCTCACCTGGTGCCAGGTGAACATCCGCCTGTACGGTGTGTGGTGGGAGGTCGTTGGTGTCCTCGAGTTCGAGCTGGATCCAGTTGATGGCGTTATAGCGGGCATCGGCGAGGGCTTCCTCTTCGGTCGGGCCGACGCCGTAGCAGTCGTCGAGGTCCAGGAAATCGACACGATAGCCTTCGCTCGTCTTATTACGAATAATTGCAGGATAGTATAAGGTCATGGTTTAATCGTCCTCTCTTCCAAACTGTTTACGATATTTATGTGGTGTCTGTCCCATGAAGGACCGGAAGATCTTGATGAAGTTTCCGATATTATGGAAGCCGCACCGCTCCGCGATCTCATAGACATGGGTGTCGGAGTCCTTCAGGAGGCGGGCCGCCTGCTCCACGCGATAAGCATTGATATAATCGAGCGGAGACTCGCCGGTTACGCTTCCGAAGAAGCGGATGAAGTACTGCTCGTTGAGTCCGGTGAGCTCCGAGAGGTTCCGGACATAAATCTTCTCCTGGTAGTGCTCGCGGATGTACTGAATGGTCTCCTTAATGGCAAGCACCTGCTTCTCGGAGTCGCTCTCCTCGCGTTCGTGAACGAGGCCGTTCGCATCGAACATGGCGATGAGGCGCAGAAGGTCGGCCATGATCATCAGCTGATCGGCGACCGCCGGCAGTGCGTAGGTCCGGACACTGCTGTCCTCCTGCTCGGTCTTCGTTCCGTAGTCCCGGAAGCGGCGCACCATCTCGTTAAACAGGCGCAGGATCTGCAGGAAGCCGAAATCTGACACGGTGATAAAATCCGAAAAGCAGAGCTGTCCGCCGGCGAGCGGCTCGAGCAGGGCGGTATTGACCGGGTCCTCCGCCTGACGGAAGCAGAGATCCGCGAGATGAAAGCGGAGGGAGTAGGCATTGCCCTTCGTCCCGATGGACTCGAGCTTGCGCAGCACGCCAGCGTTCACGATGCAGATGCACTCATCCTGGATCTCATACTCCCGGAGGTTCAGGGTCAGCTTGTAGTGCCCGTTTTTAAAATAGATGATTTCCGGGTCATCATGCCAGTCCAGACTGACCTTCAGCTGCTCCTCTGCCGTATTGATTGACTCATAAAGTATCGCGTTCATCCTGTCTCCGATTCCGATTATCGACGGTCTATACTCTCCCAAAATAGTATGAAGTCATGATAGCATAATTTTTTTACGCAATCAAACCATTTTGTGTGGGGGGTGATTTTTCGAAAAATCAGTTTGGTAACAGTATATTATTCTTCGCCACGGTCGTAGGTCTCGAGCTTATCGAGGGCCTCCGCCTTCCAGCTGTCCCAGTAGCCTCCACGGATCGCACCGCGGATTTCCTCGGTCAGGTGGTTGTAGAAGTACAGATTATGCAGTACGCACATACGCATACCGAGAATCTCCTTCGCCTTCAGGAGGTGACGGATGTACGCACGGCTGTAGCCGCCGGTGTAGCTGCCATCCGCAAGCTTCCGTCCGGCACATACCGGGCACTTGCAGCCCTCCTCGATCGGACGATGGTCGAGCTCATACTTCTGGTTGAAGAGATTGATTTTCCCCTTATGCGTGTAGACATGACCATGACGTCCGTTTCTCGACGGATATACACAGTCGAAGAAGTCAATGCCTCTGTCCACGGCTTCGATGATGTTCGCCGGGGTACCGACACCCATAAGGTAGGTCGGCTTCTCCTTCGGCAGATGCGGCACCACGACATCGAGGATGTGGTACATCTGCTCGTGGGTCTCACCGACCGCGAGGCCGCCGACGGCATAACCATCGAGGTTCATCGCTGAAATCGTATCGGCATGCGCCGTACGGATGTCCTCGAAGATACCACCCTGGTTGATGGCGAACAGGAGCTGCTCCTTATTCACGGTATCCGGCAGACTGTTGAGACGGGCCATCTCATCCTTACAGCGCTGCAGCCAGCGGGTCGTACGCTCGACGGATGGCACGATGTACTTCCGGTCCTCGAGGGCCGGCGGGCACTCGTCAAAGGCCATCGCGATGGTCGAGCCGAGATTTGACTGGATCTGCATCGACTCCTCCGGTCCCATAAAGATACGGCGACCGTCGATGTGACTGTGGAAGGTGACCCCCTCCTCCTTGATCTTTCGTCCGGTACCGGCCAGGGAGAAGACCTGGAATCCGCCGGAGTCGGTCAGGATCGGACGATCCCAGTTCATAAACTGATGAAGACCGCCGAACTCCTTGATGAGCTGATCGCCGGTACGCACGTGGAGATGGTAGGTGTTGCTAAGCTCGACCTGGGTGCCGATCTCCCGAAGATCATCTGTCGACACGCCGCCCTTGATGGCAGCGACCGTGCCGACATTCATGAAGACCGGTGTTTCGATGTTTCCATGTACCGTCTCCATGTGAGCGGATTTCGCGCGTCCGCTGGTCGCGACAATTTCATACTTCATTCTCTGAACCTCGATTGCTTGATTCTCTCAAACGCAGACCGGGAAAGCAGCCCGGCGCGCATAGTTCCATTTTTTGATAGGGCTTCCCTCATGAAGAATCCATAACATATGGGGGTCAGACCCCCTTTCTGAAAGGCGTAAGTGGGATGCATCCCTCCGAGAGGGGGTCTGACCCCTTGGCCAGGATTTCAGTTAGGTATAGAAAAAGACCGATCCCGGAGGATCGGTCTCTAATGTAACGGAGATTTACAGATACGTCAAGCGCTCTGTCGAAAGCCGCAGGGCTTAAAGCTGCTGGCCCTTCTTCATCTTCTGTGACTTCTTTTCAGCCTTCGCTGCCTTCTCGGCGGCCTTCTTCGCTGCCTTCTTCTTCGCAGCGTACATGCTGAGGTCATACCAGAGCGGGCCTGCGATCGTTACGGAGGACCAGCATCCGGAGACGATACCAACCATCAGCGGCATGGTGAAGTCGCGGATGGAGGATACACCCATCACGAAGAGTACCAGGACCATGATGAAGGTCGTGAGGGAGGTATTGATCGAACGGGTGAAGGTCTGGGAGATTGCGTCATTCACAACATTTGCCAGATCACCACGCTTCGTCGGATCCTCGAGATTCTCACGGATACGGTCGAATACAACGATGGTTGCATTGATCGAATAACCCACGATGGTCAGGATGCAGGCGATAAACGTAGAACCCACGGCCCACTTCAGTGCTGCATAGAACGCGGTCGTGATCAGAACATCGTGCGTCAGCGCCATAACCGCTGCGGATGCAAACTTGATATCCTTGAAACGGATCCAGATATAGATCAGCATGCAGACGATAGCGATCAGGAATGCCCAGACGGCATCCGCCTTCATCTCCTTCGATACGGCACCGGAGATGTTCTCGGTCGTAATCTTCGCTTCATCTACCTGGAACTCGTCGACGAGATCCTTATAGAGCTCGGTACGCTCCTCGGTCGTCAGTGTTCTGGTCTTGATGATGACCTCGTTCGTGCCGGCAACCTTCGAAGCCTGTACGGACGCGGTGCCACCGGTGATGTTCTTGAAGATCGGTGCAACCTTCGCATCGATCTCCTCAAGGGACATGTCCTCGTTGAAGGTGACGTTCGTAGAAGAACCACCCTGGAAATCGAGGTCATAGTTGAACAGGTTTCCGAGAGAAGCCTTATTCATGCCCATGAACAGGAAGCCTGCGATGATAACCACCGCGGAGATGGTGTAGGCGATCTTACGGAACTTGATGAAATCAAGGATCTTCACATCCTTACGTACACCATAGAGTGCCGGACTCGTGCAGCCGAAGCTGATAAAGCATGCAAGGAGTGCTCTCGTAACGAAAAGTGCCGTGATCAGGGAGATCACGATACCGATCGCCAGGGTCGTTGCGAAGCCCTTGACGGTTCCGGAGCCTCTCAGGTAGAGAACGGCTGCTGCGATGAGGGTCGTAACATTACCATCGATGATGGCAGAAAGTGCCTTGCTGTAACCCGCCTTCACGGCCTGCTCGATCGTGCGACCGGCGCCCAGCTCTTCCTTCATACGTGTGAAGATGATGACATTGGCATCCACTGCCATACCGACAGAAAGGATGATACCGGCGATACCCGGGAGTGTCAGGGTGACCTCAAAGGCCTGCAGAAGCACGAGCTCGAGGCCGGTATACATGATCAGCGCAAGGGATGCTACGAAGCCCGGCAGTCTGTATACCGCGATCATAAAGAGCATAACGAGGACGAGGCCGACGAGACCTGCACGAAGGGAGGTCGAAATCGCTTCCTGTCCGAGGGTTGCACCGATCACGTTCGAACGAAGCTCCGTGAGCTGTACCGGAAGTGCACCGATACGGATCGTGGAGGCGATACGGGTCGCCTCATCGTAGTCGGTAATACCGGTAATGGAGGCCTGTCCACCCGTGATAGCTTCCTGTACGTTCGGTGCGGAGATGATCTGATCGTTATAGATGATGTAGAGTGGCTTACCGACATTGGCAGCAGTTGCATCTGCAAACTTCTTCGCCCCGGCCTCGTTAAACTGAAGCTGGATGATATACTGACGGGATCCGTTCTGATCCGTCATACCCGCACTTGCGTTCTTTACATCATCACCGGTCAGGAGCACCTGGCCCTGCGAATCTGCGAACTGGAGTGTACCCGGCTCACCGAGCTCCTCGAGAATTTCATTTGCATCGGTTGCACCAGGGATATCGATGTTGATACGATTGCTTCCCTCCTGGTAAACCTGGGCCTCGGTCGAGTAGCCCTGTGCCTTCAGCTGGAGCTTATAGACGGTATCCGACATCTGCTCAGAGGTCGGGTTGTCTTCGGTGGTCTGGTAGGTGATGGAAACACCGCCGTTCAGATCCAGGCCCAGCTTAATGTCCTTCGCACCATGAACTCCGAGGAAGCAGAAACCGACGGTAATCGCCAGCACTGCCAGAAGTCCCAGTGCACCCTTCATCTTCTTGTTCATTGGAAAATCTTCCTTTATTATATAAAATTTGCCGGCTCCCGGGCGTGTACAGAGACCTCACCTGAGGGCAATAGCAAACGATATTATAACAAAACGCGGTATGACTAGCAAGGTTTCTGCGAAAAGACCTGTGTTTTCCGGGCTTTCCGGTCTCGTGTGACCAGGACAGGAGCGCCCGGAGGGCTGCCACCAGAAGCACAGTACTCCGGGCTTTCCTGCTTCTCATCCCTCTTCCGGGAGCAGGCTGCGATAGGCGGCGAAGGCGGAAGGGATCGAGTAGGTTTCGGCGAGCTCCTTCAGAGAGACGAGGAGGAGCTGATCGCTGTCGAAGGGGGCGAGTTCGTCAACGGTGATGGCGTAGCCGATCATGTGCCACTCGATGTGGCTGAAGATGTGCTTCGCGGCCGGCAGCGGGCGGATACGGAGCGCCTGGATGCCGAGGCCGGCCACATACCGGAGGGCGTCCGCTTCGGAGAGGTGGCCTTCGGTGTTCGGAAACTCATAGAGGCTTGCGAGCAGGCCTTTCGGCGGTCGCTTGCCGATGACGATTCTTCCTGCGTCATGAATCAGAAAAACCGTGCGGTCCTCGATGCGACGTGCCTTCTTCTCTGGCATGACAGGGTAGGCGGTCTCTTCTCCACGGGCGTGCGCCGTGCAGAAGTCTCGGAGCGGGCAGTCTGTGCAGAGCGGTGCACGGTTCGGGAGGCAGATCGTCGCCCCAAGATCCATGAGGGCCTGGTTAAAGCTGCCCGGTGTGTAGAAACCGTGAGCAGCACACGTCGCCCGCTCTGCAACACGGTCTGCATCCGGAACGCCCGCCCCCGTATCCGTCAGTGACAGACGCGCTGTCTCAAGACATTTTTCTGCTGACGCCGTACCCTGCGTGGTGCGTACGCCCTCCGGCATCCAGCGAAGGTAGTATTCGGCAGCCACCTTTCGTGCCTTCTCCGTCTTGATATTCTCCGGATACGCGCTGAGCCGGGCGAATACGCGCAGGAGGTTTCCATCGACCGCCGGTACTTTCTCCCCGAAGGCGATGGAGGCGATGGCCGCCGCGGTATACGGTCCGATGCCTGTGAGCCCGAGAAGCTTCTCATAGCTTCCCGGCATCTCCCCGCCATACGCTGTCATAATCTCCTCTGCCGCCTTATGCATATTCCGCACGCGGGAGTAGTAGCCGAGCCCCTCCCAGAGCTTCATGTAGACGTCCTCCGGGGCCTCTGCCAGCGCACGGATATCCGGGCAGCTCGCGAGAAAGCGTGCATAGTAGCCCTTCACGGTATCTACCCGGGTCTGCTGCAGCATGATCTCGGAGATCCACACATGGTACGGGGTCGGATTCTCACGCCACGGGAGGATCCGGCGCTTCTCCGCATACCACTCGATCAGCTTCTGTGTCATCTGTTCTGATATTTCCATCATTTGATTCCTATATGTCCTGTTGGTTCTGAAGCTATAGTATATACGCTGATGCCGATTTCGCACATCGAAATTTTCATGTTATAATCTGATTATAGATTTTCACGTCAGAAAAGAGAAGTTATGCGACCAGCAGATGAAACGAAACGACCAGCCTATCTGAAGATTTACGAAGCACTCCGCGGCGACATCACGAGTGGCGCCTATGCGCTCGGTGAGCGCGTACCGTCGAAGCGGACGATGGCGGAGCAGACCGATACCTCGGTCATCACGGTGGAGCACGCTTATAATCTCCTCATCGACGAGGGCTACATCGAGGCGCGCGAGCGCAGCGGTTACTTCGTCTGCTACCGCTCAGAGGATGCCTTCCCCGTCGGGGATGCTTCGGACGATGCAGACGGCCGGCACGCAGATGGCACGCCTTCCGGCTCTTTCGTCACCACCGGAGACAGTCGGCCGGCCGAGAATATGACCTTCCGAGCTTCAGCAGAAGCAGCGGGCGGAACCATGATCTCTGCATTGACCCAGGCAGAAGGCGTACCGGCGACGGATCAGTACGAGGCAGCCGCCACAGAGCTTTCCTTCGCGGGCTTCGCACGGACGATGCGGCGCGTACTGTCGGAATATGCGGAGGAGTGCATGCAGCGCTCACCGAACGAGGGAACACTCTACTTCCGCGAGAGCATCGCGCGCTACCTGCAGCGGAGCCGAGGCATCCATGTCGATGTTTCGCAGATCATCGTGGGAGCCGGATCCGAGTACCTCTACAGCCTGATCGTACAGATGCTCGGGCGTGAGCGGGTCTATGCGCTGGAGGATCCTTCCTACGAAAAGATACGGAGGGTGTATGAGGCGAACGGTGCGCACTGCGAGCTTCTGAAGCTCGGCCATCACGGCATTCACTCGAGTGAGCTCCGGCGTTCGAACGCAGGCGTACTGCATGTGACACCCTTCGACTCCTATCCGAGCGGTGTGACGGCGACGGCCGGCAAGCGACAGGAGTACATCTCCTGGGCGAAGCAGCGCCAGGCTATGATCATCGAGGATGATTACGCCTCCGAATTCTCACCCTCGACGAAATCGGAGGACACGCTCTTTTCGCTGGCACCAGAGGAGACGGTCATCTATATGAACACCTTCACGAAAACCATCTCCCCGGCGATCCGAACCGGTTATATGCTGCTCCCGAAGAAGTGGGCGGCGGAGCTGAAGGCAAAGATCAGCTTCTACTCCTGCACTGTTCCGACCTATGATCAGTATGTGCTCGCGGAGTATCTGAACAGCGGTGCCTTCGAGCGATATATCAACCGGGTGCGCCGGAAACGTCGTCAGGATCGAAAAAAACTGATATAATATAGTTTATAAAAGGAGGTGCCTTATGGGACTGATCAAGAATATGAAGACCACACATCTGATCTGGACGATTTCAGGTGAGTTCATGCACTATACGGCGATTGCGAGCCTCATCTGCTCCATCGACCAGATGTTTAAGACAGCGATCGATACCGAGCCGGAGGAGAACTTCCCTCGCGAGATGCCAGGCACGAAGGGCTATGTGCAGATCATGCGCGCACATAATCCGGGCTTCTCGAAGGGGCATCTCAAGGAATATCCGGAGTTCGTAAAGCTGAGCTCCATGGCCGCGGTCGGCTTCCTCGCCGGTGGACTCCAGTATATGACCGCCTACTTCCCGAAGCGCTATAAGCTCCGGAAGCTCGGCATGTCCATCGTGATCGGCGGTGCGCTCAGTAACGTTCTCGACCGCGGAATGCATGGCGAAGTCACGGACTACCTGAACATCCGCATCGGAAGCCTGAAAAAGATCATCGTGAACATCGGTGACATCGCGATCTGCCTCGGCGGCGCGCTGTATGCACTCGCTTCGCTTTTTGGGAGAGACGACTGATTCACAGAAGACGCCGCGCCACGTGTGCTTCACTCATGCCTATAAGAACAGCCAGCGGTCGAAAGGCCACTGGCTGTTATCATACGTACGACTATTCTGTCATGATCGGCAGATACCGCTGGTGAGCAGCTCATCCGAAAAACAGACCGCTGACGAAAATCTCGATCCCGATGCCGATCAGGATCACACCGCCGAGGATGGCCGCCTTACCGCTCAGCTTCGTGCCGGCCACGCGTCCGATCTGGAGTCCGCCGCTACAGATCACAAAGGTCACGACCGCGATGAGGATGGTCGCGGCCAATGCTTCCATCAGGTGGTACTCCGAAATCGTGAAGCCGACCGAAAGTGCATCGATCGAGGTAGCGACGCCCTGCATCGCGAGCTTCCCGAGCGGAAGCTTCGCATCCGTCTCTTCGATGCCACACTCCTCTCCCTCCGGGTTCCGAATCCCCTCCAGCAGCATGCTGCCACCGATATAGCAGAGAAGAATCAGCGCGATCCATGGAATCAGCTTCTGAAAGGCCTGAAAGTACAGCACGATCGTGTGGACCAGCACCCAGCCGAGCATCGGCATAAGCCACTGGAAGAACGCGAAGCAGCCGGCGATCCGGCCCATCTCCGCGCGCGGCATCTTCGGATTCGAGAGCCCATCCGCCATCGATACGGAAAAGGCATCCATCGCCAGACCGACGCCGAGCAGCACGCTGTTTACTACAAAAGAAATTCCCATATACCTGTTCTCCAGCATCACATCAGCTCTGCAAAGAGGCGAAGGAAGAGCTGCCACAGTCGCTTAAAGGTTCCCCGGCGGCCGATGTGGTACTCATCCGTCACCTCGCGGCACTCCTTAAACGTACGGTCAAAGTCCGCCTTGATCTCCTGTACCGCTGCGCAGTCCGCCAGGAAGCAGCCGTTCTCGAAGTGGTGATACAGGGAACGATAGTCAAGGTTGATGGTACCGCAGGTCGCCATCCGATCATCGGCCACGCTCATCTTCGCATGGCAGAAGCCCGGCGTCCACTCGAAGATGCGGACACCATTCCGCACGAGGCCGTTATAGAAGGAGCGAGTGACACCGTAGACCATCCGCTTATCCGGGATACCCGGCGTGATGATCCGCACATCCACACCTCGCTTCGCCGCGAGTCCGAGTGCATGGTTCATCTCATCCGTGATGATCAGATACGGTGTGATGAAGTAGCAGTACTTCTCTGCTTTGTTCGCCATACTGATGTAGACATTCTCCCCGACCTGCTCGTCATCCATCGGACTGTCGGCATACGGCTGGATGAAGCCCGTCGGCTCCTTCGCGGTATAGTGATAGCTCTTCAGGAAACGAAGCGCATCCGGGTCGTCCCAGTCGGTCGCGCGGACAGCATTCCACATCTCGAGGAAGGTGAGGGTCATGCTCTGCACCGCTGGTCCCTCGATGCGGATACCGCTGTCCTTCCACTGCCCGTATGGGTGTGTCACATTGAAATACTCATTGGCGAGATTATAGCCACCGGTGAAGCCGACACGGTTATCGATGACGGTGATCTTTCGGTGATCACGGTAATTCAGGAAGAGGTTTGCGCCTGGTGCGAACGGATTAAATACACGGCAGTGAATCCCGAGTCGCTCCATCTTCTTCACGAAATCCGTCGTGATGAAGCCGATGGAACCCATATCATCATAGAACACACGCACATGGACGCCGGCCTTCACACGCTCGACGAGCACCTCCTCGATACGCCACCAGGACTCCTTATCCTCGATGGCATGGTACTCCATGAAGATGAACTGCTTCGCCTTCCGAAGGTCGCGAAGCTGCGCCTCCAGGCCCTTCGCGGCATCATCGTAATACTCGACATCCGTGTTCCGGTAAACCGGGTAGGAGGCATAATTCTGAAGATACTGTGCGATGGAGGCCGCTGCCGGATTCTCCTTTTTCAACGCTTCCAGATCCGCCGGATCCGCAGTATCCTTCAGTGCCGGGAACAGCACATGATCGATTTTCTGGTAACGCTCCCGCATCTTCCGTGTCGACACATCGAGACCGATGAGGAAGTACAGGACGATACCGAACACCGGAAACGCCATGATGAGGATGATCCACGGCATCTTCATCGAGCTCGTCTTATGCTGCCCGTAGATGACAAGCACCATGAGCAGTGCGATCACCTCCGTCACATTCTGTACCCACTCCGCGTACCGGCTCAGTCTCGTAAAAAAGGAGATGATCAGAAGAATCTGAATGATCAGTGCCAGCCCGACGAAAAGTGCCCGCAATATACCGTTTTTATTCGCTGCCTTTCCTTCTTCCGTGCTGAAATCTGCCATATATTCACATCCTTTCGATTTTTAAAAACGAGGGGCTATCGAAGCGATAACCCCTCGTTCGTATAATTGTGGAAAAATCCTTTAGAACTTGCCAGCCTTTGCAGCCTCAGCGACAGCTACGGCAACGGATACAGTAGCGCCAACCATAGGGTTGTTGCCCATGCCGATCAGACCCATCATCTCTACGTGTGCAGGTACAGAAGAGGAGCCAGCGAACTGTGCATCACTGTGCATACGGCCGAGTGTATCGGTCATACCGTAGGAAGCAGGACCTGCTGCCATGTTATCCGGGTGAAGTGTACGTCCGGTTCCTCCGCCTGATGCTACGGAGAAGTACTTCTTACCAGCCTCGAGGCGCTCCTTCTTGTAGGTGCCTGCAACCGGGTGCTGGAATCTGGTCGGGTTGGTAGAGTTACCAGTGATGGAAACGTCTACGTTCTCCTTCCACATGATGGCTACGCCCTCTGGAACAGAGTTTGCGCCATAGCAGTTAACCTTCGCTCTTGGGCCATCGGAATAAGCGATGCGCTCTGTCTCGGTGACGGTGTTGGTATATGGATCATACTCAGTCTCAACGAAGGTGAATCCGTTGATTCTGGAGATGATCTTCGCAGCGTCCTTGCCGAGGCCGTTCAGGATAACACGAAGCGGCTTCACACGAACCTTGTTTGCGTTGTTTGCGATACCGATCGCACCCTCAGCGGCTGCGAAGGACTCGTGACCTGCGAGGAAGCAGAAGCACTCGGTTTCCTCAGAAAGGAGCATCTTGCCCAGGTTACCATGGCCGAGACCTACCTTACGGTTGTCTGCTACGGAACCAGGGATGCAGAAGGACTGAAGTCCCTCACCGATTGCAGCGGCAGCGTCAGCTGCGTTTCTGCAGTTCTTCTTGATTGCGATTGCAGCACCTACGATGTAAGCCCAGCAAGCATTCTCGAAGCAAATGGTCTGAACGCCCTTTACCATGTTGTAAACATCGAGGCCAGCGTCTTCTGTAATCTTACGAGCTTCTTCGATATCAGCGATACCGTACTTATTTAAAGCTTCATTGATCTGCTTGATACGTCTCTCGTATCCCTCAAATAATGCCATCTTAATTTCCTCCTTCTGAGCTTATCACTGCTTACGTGGATCGATGAACTTAACAGCATCGTCGATACGACCGTACTGGCCCTTTGCCTTCTCCCATGCTGTGGTAGGATCATCACCCTTCTTGATGAAGTCTGTCATCTTACCGAGGTTAACATACTTGTAACCGATAATCTGATCATCCTTATCCAGTGCGATGTCAGTTACATAACCCTCAGCCATCTCAAGGTAACGAGGTCCCTTCTTCAGTGTACCGTACATGGTACCAACCTGGGAGCGGAGGCCCTTACCAAGGTCCTCAAGACCTGCACCTACGGCAAGTCCGTCATCGGAGAATGCAGACTGAGAACGGCCATATGCAATCTGGAGGAACAGCTCTCTCATGGCTGTGTTGATTGCATCACATACGAGGTCGGTGTTTAATGCCTCGAGAACGGTAAGACCCGGAAGAATCTCTGCAGCCATCGCAGCAGAATGCGTCATACCAGAGCAGCCGATGGTCTCGACAAGTGCCTCCTGGATGATACCTTCCTTAATATTCAGAGAAAGCTTGCAGGCACCCTGCTGTGGTGCACACCAGCCTACACCGTGTGTGAATCCGGAAATATCCTTTACTTCCTTGGACTGTACCCACTTTCCCTCTTCAGGAATAGGAGCAGCACCATGATGAACACCCTGTGCGATAGGGCACATGTTCTCAACCTCATTTGTATAGGTCATATGAATCTCCTTTCAACAATCCACGCAAATTCGAAAACGTGAACGACGCAAAATTCAAATTTCCACAGCATAAAACACTGTCTTGGAAACTTTGTCTATTTTCTCACAAAGAAGGCGTGTATTCAAGTGAATACACGCCGAAAATTTCATGTATACAAAATTCTTTTATGATTACTCTGTGGTGCGGCCCATGAGATAATCATCGATGCCCTTTGCAGCAGCCTTACCGGCACCCATCGCAAGGATAACGGTCGCCGCGCCTGTTACAGCATCACCACCGGCATAAACGGCGGTCTTGGAGGTCTGTCCATTCTCCTCCTTCGCGATGATACAGCCATGCGAGTTGGTGTCGAGACCAGCGGTTGTATCCTTGATGAGCGGGTTCGGAGAGGTACCGAGGGACATGATGACCATATCGCAATCCATGTCATATACATCGCCAGGGATCGCTTCTGGTCTACGACGACCGGATGCATCCGGCTCACCGAGCTGCATACGCTGAATCTGAACGCCCTTTACCCAGTCATTCTCATCGGTATAGATCTGAATCGGATTCTCGAGGAGATCGAAGATGATACCCTCCTCCTTCGCGTGATGAACCTCCTCACGACGTGCCGGAAGCTCTTCCTCGGAACGACGGTATACGATATGTACCTCTGCGCCGAGACGAAGTGCGGTTCTCGCAGCATCCATCGCTACGTTACCACCACCGACAACGACGACCTTCTTACCAACCTTGATCGGCGTATCGGAATCATCACGATAAGCCTTCATAAGATTATTACGCGTCAGGAACTCATTTGCGGAGTAAACACCGTTTGCAGACTCGCCCGGGATGTTCATGAAGCGAGGAAGACCTGCACCGGAGCCGATAAATACGGCATCGAAGCCCTCTTCTGTGAGCAGGTCATCGATGGTCAGGGAACGACCGATGATAACGTTGGTATCGATCTTTACACCGAGCTTCTTTACGTTCTCGATTTCCGGCTTTACGACACGATCCTTCGGAAGACGGAACTCTGGAATACCATATACGAGAACGCCACCTGGCTGATGGAATGCCTCAAAGATGGTTACATCGTAGCCGAGCTTTGCAAGATCGCCTGCGCAGGTCAGTCCGGAAGGACCGGAACCGATGACGGCTACCTTCTTGCCATTCGGTGTGCCCGGCTTCGCAGCCACATAGTCATGCTCTCTCGCCCAGTCCGCTACGTAACGCTCGAGCTTACCGATGGAGATCGCCTCACCCTTGATACCACGTACGCACTTACCCTCGCACTGTGTCTCCTGAGGGCAGACACGTCCGCATACTGCTGGAAGTGCAGAGGACAGTGCGATCACATCTGCTGCTGCCTCGATATTGCCTTCCTTTACGTGATGGATGAAGCCCGGAATGTTGATGGAAACAGGGCAACCCTTCACGCACATAGGGTTCTTACACTCGAGGCAACGGGTCGCCTCAAGGTGTGCTTCTTCGTCATTATATCCGAGACAAACCTCTTCGAAGTTTGTTGCTCTTACCTTCGCATCCTGCTCGCGGACAGGAATTCTATTCTTAACGTCCATTCTCTGCCTCCTGATTATTTATCTGCTTCGCAGCCGCCGGAGTGTGTAGCACCCTCCTGTAATGCGAGCATCGCTCTTCCCTCTTCATCCTTGTACTGTCTCTGACGCTTCATCGCGAGGTCGAAGTCTACGAGATGTCCATCAAACTCAGGTCCATCCACGCAGGCAAACTTCACCTTATCGCCGACGATCAGACGGCAGGCACCGCACATGCCGGTACCATCGATCATGATCGGGTTCATGGAAACGATGGTCGGGATGCCGAGATCCTTTGTGGTGAGGCAGGCAAACTTCATCATGATGACTGGTCCGATGGCTACGCACTTCGTATACTTCTTGCCGTCTTCATTGACCAGCTTCTTCAGAATGTCGGTTACGACACCCTTCTCGCCGTAGGAGCCATCATCTGTACATACATAGACATTGGCCGCCACCTTGCGAAGATCCTCTTCCATAATCAGAAGATCCTTGTTTCTCGCACCGAGGATGACATCCGCCTCGATGCCGTGCTCATGCAGCCACTTCACCTGCGGATAAACCGGCGCAGCACCAACACCGCCGGCAATGAAGATAAATGACTCCTTCTTCAGCTCCTCGATCGGTGTGTCGATCATCTCGGACGGTCTGCCGAGCGGTCCTACGATATCCGTGAAAGAATCACCGGCCTTCAGGTGGCTCATCTTCTCGGTGGAAGCGCCGACTACCTGGAATACGATGGTGATGGTCTCTGCCTCCCGATCGTAATCTGCGATGGTAAACGGAATTCTCTCGCCCAGCTCTCCGAGCTTCGCAATCATAAACTGACCAGGCTCACACTTCTTGGCAACAAATGGTGCCTTGATGACCATAAGCCAGTCCTTGTCAACAAGGTGCTCAACTTTGGTTATTTCGTACATGATTTCCTCCATGTTCTTCGTTCTCTGAGATTCCAGAACGCAGAGCGACTTCTGCGACTGAATCACAATACTTTTATTATAACATTTCCCATCGCAATCTCAACAAAAGTTTCACAGGATTGCTGTTTATTTAACGATCTCTTTATGGCTTTTATACATATCATTCATATATTCTCCGGCTGCTTCACAGCAGAAAGTACGTTTTCTGCCACTTCTGTATCGTCAGTGATGCCGCTTCCTATATATAAGGAAAACGGTGGATGCTTATCTGTCCGTACAATTCAAAAAAAGGTTGCCATATCGAAGCCGAATTTTTAAAATGGGAAGAGAAGTAAACGGTATGCAGGGGTTTCTGCCCTCATGCATAGATCAGGAGGTGCGCCATGGATGAACTGAAGCAGCAGGATGAAGAACATAAGCTGAATCAGGAAACAAGCGCTGCAGGAAAGTCTGTTTCGAATGTCGATCCCCGTTCATGGGAAGACGACGAACCGGAGATTCCGGAGGAGTCGCGCCCGAACCTGACCGACCTTTTCGAGTCCATCCCGGATGATGATAAAAAATCAGACGATGATGAGCGAAGCCAGATCCATACTGATACCGATGACTTCGATGAGGACAGAGCAGACGAACCGGAACGTGAGGACGAACTCGAAGAGCTCATCGACGAGGGGAATAAGGAAGAGATCAGTGAGTACTACGAGGAGATGCAGCCGGCCGACTTCGTCGAAGAGGTCGATGACCTCGATGATGAGGACCTGCAGAAGCTCCCGAAGTTCCTGAATACCGAACAGCTGACCGAGATCATGGAGGAGGCAGATGATGACACGCGTCAGCGTATCAGTGAGCACCTCGATGATGATACCCTGCTCGCCATGTTCGAGGACATGTCGAAGGATGATATCGTAGATATCCTGGGCGAGATGGAAATCGCTCATCAGAAGCGACTGCTGAACCGCATGAAGTCCGGCGACCGTCGGATCATTCATACCCTCCTGCAGTATCCGGATGACAGTGCCGGTGGTATCATGACCACCGAGTACATCGCCCTGCGTGAGGACCGTACCTGTGCCCAGGCACTCGACACGATTCGTGACATCGGTCCGAAGACCGAGGTCATCGAAACGATCTATGTCACCGACGAGGAGCGCCTGAAGAAGCTGGTCGGCACCGTCGACCTCAGAGATCTCCTGAGCTCTCCGCGTAACACAAAGCTGTCCGAGATCATGGACGATCAGGTCGTGTCCGTCGAGCCGGAGGTCGATCAGGAGGAGGTCGCCCAGGTCGTATCGAAGTATGATCTGCAGGCCATCCCCGTCGTGTCCAGTAAGGGTTCCATCCTCGGCATCATCACCGTCGATGATATCATCGATGTCATCAATGAGGAGCATGATGAGGATATCGCGCACTTAGGAGGTACCTCCGCAGAGGAGGGTCTCGATACGACCCTCTGGGAATCGGTACGCATGCGTCTGCCGTGGCTGCTGATCAACCTGCTGACGGCATTCCTCGCGTCCTTCACCGTCAAGATGTTTGAATCGACCATCGCGAAGGTGGTCGCCCTCTCCGCGACGATGACCATCGTCTCCGGTATGGGCGGCAATGCCGGCACCCAGACCATGTCCGTCATGGTCCGTGAGCTCGCAAACGGCGAGATCACGTTTAAGGAGAACTGGAAGCCCTTCGTGAAGGAGATCCTGCTCGGCGTCGTCGATGGTGCGGCTACCGGTCTCGTTACCGGCATCGTGGTCGCCCTTCTCTATGGCAATGTCTATCTCGGACTCATCATCTTCCTCGCGATGATCGGCAACCTCGTGGTTTCCGGCATCTTCGGCTTCCTCGTACCGCTCACGCTCGAGAAGCTGCATGCTGACCCGGCCCTCGCGTCGAGTATCTTCGTGACAACTGCGACGGATGTCCTCGGATTCTTCATCTTCCTCGGACTCGCCAGCGCGTTTCTCCCATATCTTGAATAATCTGAATCTTCATGGGCGCAGGGCCTCCAGGGCCCTGCGCCCATTGTTTTACCCAAAAAGGAGCGCCGCCCGGATGGGCGGCGCTCCTTTTAAGAGAAAAAGTCATTGACTAAGCTTTCGTATGGATCAGATCAGGTCTGATTAGAAATCTACCTCTGTGTCATAGTAGCAAGCCTTCAGCAGCTTCTCCATCTCTTCCTGAGACGGCTGACGAGGGTTGGAACCGGTACATGCATCACCGATCGCTCTCTCTGCGATGCCAGGGAGTCTCTCAAGGAATACATCCTCAGGTACGAAGCCCTGCTCTGTCGGATAGGAATCTGCGCCATAGTTCTTGATGCAGTGCGGGATGTTCAGCTCATCGTTCATCTTGCGGAGATACTTGATGAGGTTTGCAACCTTCTCATCATCGTTTGCGCCCTCGAGGTGCATGTAATCAGCGATGACACCATATCTCTTCTTTGCGGTCTCGTCCTTTGCGTTGAAAGCGATAACCTTCGGAAGGTACATAGCATTTGCGGCACCGTGGATGATGTGTGCGCCGTAATCAGCGAATACAGCACCGGTCTTGTGTGCCATAGAGTGAACGATACCAAGCAGTGCGTTCGAGAATGCCATACCAGCGAGGCACTGTGCATCATGCATGGTATCACGCGCAACCATATCCTCGTTGTAGGACTTTACAAGGTTGTTCTGGATGAGCTCGATGGCATGGATTGCCAGCGGATCGGTGTAGTTGCAGTTTGCGGTAGAAACATACGCCTCGATAGCATGTGTCATCGCATCCATACCAGTGTGCGCAACGAGCTTCTTCGGCATGGTCTCTGCAAGCTCAGGATCAACGATCGCAACATCCGGTGTGATCTCGAAGTCAGCGATCGGATACTTGGTGCCCTTCTGATAATCCGTGATGATCGAGAAGGCAGTTACCTCGGTTGCAGTACCGGAAGTAGAGGAAATCGCACAGAAGTGTGCCTTATGGCGAAGCTCCGGAATACCGAATACCTTACACATATCCTCGAAGGTGCAATCTGGATACTCATACTTGATCCACATTGCCTTCGCAGCATCGATCGGTGATCCGCCGCCCATCGCGATGATCCAGTCAGGCTGGAACTCGATCATGGCTGCAGCGCCCTTCATAACGGTCTCAACGGATGGATCCGGCTCGATACCCTCGTAAAGCTGAACCTCAAATCCAGCCTCCTTCAGGTACTCCTCTGCTCTCTGGAGGAAACCGAAACGCTTCATGGATCCACCACCGACGCAGATCATCGCCTTCTTACCCTTGAAGTTCTTGAGCTCTGCTAATGCGCCCTTACCGTGATAAATGTCTCTTGGTAAACAGAATCTAGCCATAGTATATTCCTTCTTTCTTTTTGACAAGCCTCTGTCGCATCACGAACGATGTGTCCGCCCGCCGAGGTTTGTTATTTCTTTAACATTCAAAGACATTATAGCATTTTGCTCAGTCAATAGCAATGGTGATTAAGTGATTTAGTATAATTTCAACAAATTATTCGCATTTTTTTGACAAAGTAGACGAAAGTTGAAGCCACTGCGGATTCGTCAGGAAGCCCGGAGCGCAGGCAGCAGAAGCCCTACGGAGAGGTCCCTTCTGCGTAACCGTTCCGCTACCTGATCTCCGGCCCATGCCTGATCTGTATTCCGTTTCCCTGCGATATCTGTTAATATAGAGGCATTGACCCAAACCTGATCGAAAAATCGATACACATAAGAAAGAGGTATACATGTTAAAAGTCGAAAGAACATCCGTGATGAATCTGGAAAACGCGATGCGCGGTGCCCGGAATCCGCTGAACTCCTGGGCACGCTCCGACAGCTACTACGATGAGGATGGAAACTATGTGCTGGGACCGAATGATCTCTCCCTCGCAAAGCGTCTCCGTCTCGCCGGCTCCGATCACCGGAAGTATGTCCGCCAGATCTTCGTCTGCTGTGATGTCACAGCACCGCTCTACTGGTGGAAGGAGTACGATACCTATAAGGTGGCGACCGTCGCAAACTCTACCTCAACCATGCATAAAATCCACAGTAAGCCGATCGAGCTCGAGGATTTCTCGCATGATCATCTGACCGACGATGCACTCGAGATCATGAAGAATTACATCGCGGAGATCGAGAAGATCCGCCTCCGCTATATGGAGAACGGGAAGGATAAGGCCGACTGGTATGATCTCATCGAGATGCTCCCGGAGTCCTACAACCAGATGCGCACCATCTCCCTGAACTATGAGACGCTGATCAACATCTACTTCGCACGGAAGAATCATAAGCTCGACGAGTGGCATACCTTCTGCCACTGGATCGAGACCCTCCCCTACGCGAAGGAGATCATCCTCGCGGAGACGGAAAACGCGGAACCGGAGGCCTGAGACCACGCACAGCGCACATAGATGCATAGTAAAAGACCAGACGAGCGACTGCCCGCCTGGTCTTTTTATATACTTATGAAATATCATACCGGAATCGTCCGCTCGAGGATGATGGAGTAGATAAGCTTTTCCTTCACCCGGAGCCCGGTGATCTTCTCGAGGGCCTCCGCGTAGAGCTCGAGCTGCTTCTGGTAGCGTCCGATCAGCGTCTCCGCCTCCCGGACATGGTCGGACTTGTAGTCCACGAGAACGATCTCACCGTCTTCGATGAAGAAGGCGTCGATGATGCCCTGCAGGATGACCGGCTCCGACGTGTCACTGCCCGGGAAGAGATAATCATTCGGCACCTGCTTCATGAAATGCTGCTCACGGTAGAGTGTATCCGCCGCCTGCGCCTTTCGGAAGCGTGCCGCGAGCGGTGACTGCAGAAAGGCCTGAAAACGTTTCGGATTTACGAGCTTATATTCCGCTTCCGGCAGCTTCTTCTCGAGCTGCGCCATGAAATCCGCCGTATCAAGATAATCGTACTTCTCCAGCGCATGATGATAGGCATCGCCGACATCTGCGCCCGCCTTTTCCTGGTAGTGCACCGGCTTTTCCTGGGTCCTGCCGGACGGATCGGTCTCGCTGTGATCCACCTTGAGCTGCCAATGCTCCCGGCCGGCACGTGCGTGGGCTTCCTCGAAGGCCTCCATCGCCGTTTCCTTGATTTCGGAGACGGAGTGCTTCGGATAGAGCCGGGTCGCCGCCGCATGCGGATAGTGATAGGAAAGATCCGCCATGGCCTCCACATAGGATGCCGCGCCCGGGTCCACTGCGGCGACGGCCTGCTGCAGCTTCTCTGCCTGGCGAAGACGGTTCAATGCCGTCTGCTCCGCGGCGAGATGGATATCGTGCAGGGTATAATCGAAGAGCTCGATGACATCCCGCGTTGCACCGACCCGCTGCAGCTTTTCAGCACCCTCGGCCATCATGATCCAGTCGAGATAGCAGCGGGCGCTCTCGAGCGCCGCCCCGGAGAGCGGTGCATCCGCATCCGGATACTTCTGGAGAAGCTTTTCGATGTCGCCCGTCGTAGCGGTCAGGATCAGCTTCTCCTCGGCGCGTGTCATCGCAACATAGAGCACGCGAAGCTCCTCGCCGAGCTGGTCGGTCTCCAGCTTTTTCCGAATCGCCGCCCGCTTCAGGGACGGAATCTTCACTTTATTTTCGAGGTCCACATAATCACAGCCGATGCCCAGCTCCGCATCCACCAGCACCGCTTCGTTCAGCGAGCGTGTGTTGAACTTCCGGCTCATACCGGAGAGGAAGACCACCGGGAACTGCAGGCCCTTCGACTTATGGATCGACATAATGCGTACGAGGTCATCCTGATCGGAGAACACCATCGCCTCGCCCTGGTCACTGTCGTACTTCTTCAGCTTTTCGATATAGCGGATGTAGTCGAAGAGGCCCTTGTACGAGGTCTTCTCGAAGGAAAGCGCCATATCGATCATCGCGTCGAGGTTCGCCTTTCGACGCCGACCCGCCGGCATCGCCGAGACATAGTGATCGTAGCCGGTCTCGTCGAAGATCCGGTACAGAAGCTCATGAATCGACAGGTAGTGGGCCATGGCGCGGTAGCGCGCGAGGTCTGCACAGAAGTGGTCGAGCTTCGCCTGCAGTGCCGGTGCAAGCGGAGGCTTCGCCTCGTTTTCCGCGGATGGGCCGTCGACCGCGTCGGCCTCCGCTCTTCCGCAGTCGCTCACATCCGCACTGCCATCGGCTGTACCATCGGCAGCATTGGCCTCAGATACCTGCGGCAGCGCGGCCTGCAGGGATCCGAAGTGTGCGACGAGCGCTGCCAGCTCCTCGTCCGTAAACCGGTAGATCGGCGAGTGGAGGACGGCCGCCAGCGGGATGTCCTGCTGCGGGTTATCGATGACATCGAGCAGCGCCAGCACAGTCTCCACCTCGACGGTATCGAAATAGCCCTCGTTGCTGGTGCAGTAGGCCGGGACGCCATCCGCACCGAGGATCTCCACGAGGGTATCCGCCCAGGAGCCCGGGGAGCGAAGCAGGATCACCATATCACGGTACTTCACACCATCCGCATGGAGGCGCTGGATGCGCTCCGCAATCATATGGGACTCCGCCTCTTCCTTCGACATCTGTGCACCGAACAGCTCCTCTGACGTCTCCTTCGAGACCTCGAGCAGCAGAAGCTCTGTCTGATAGCGCGGATCGATGTCCTCACTTTCCGGTGCCTTCGGATAACCATAGTGAAGCGCCACCTTCTCGTTGTAGTCGATGCCGCCCAGCATCGGGCGCATCACGCGGTGGAACACGCGGTTGACCGCCCGCACTACCTCGTTGCGGCTTCGGAAGTTCCGGCTCAGCTCGATCTTCGGATAGTCCGGATCCTGGTATTTCATGAGGAAAAGATCCGGGCGCGCCTGACGGAAGCTGTAGATGGACTGCTTCACGTCACCGACCTGGAAGACATCCGGACGACCGAAGCGTGCCGCCGAAAGGGCACGGATCAGCTCCTCCTGCACGAAGTTCGAGTCCTGGTACTCGTCCACCAGGATCTCACGATACTGCTGTGCGACATCATCCGCGATCGCCGACGGGTGGCGGACGCCCTCTGCATCCGTGGTATAGAGGATCTCCAGCGCCTTATGCTCGAGATCACTGAAATCCAGTACATGCCGCTTTTCCTTCTCCTCCTGGTAGCGCGCACTGAACTTCTTCGTGAGACGTACGAGGCCACGCAGGCTGCACTCGATGCCCGCCTCCATCTTCTCCTCCGCCTCCGGATCCAGGGCGACCGGCAGCCCGGCGATGTCCTTCGTATCCTTCTTCACCTCATCACGGATCGCCGTCACGCGTGTCTTCAGTGCGGATTTCGTCGGCTTCAGGCGGTCATAACGGATCGCCTGCGTTCGGAGAACCAGCTCTGAAAGATCCTCCGCTGCGGCCGCATACTGGAGGGCCTGCTTTTCCTGCGCCACATTCGTAAGATAGCTTTCCGGTCCATCCGGCTCAGCACAGATGGACAGCGCATAGCCCATCCGCTCCGCATCATCGCGAAGACGCGCTGCGAGCTGCTCCAGCAGAAACTTCTTTCCATCCGCGGATTCCGCCGCGAGACAGTCCTCGAGGTACTCCTCCGGCCATGGGTGGGAGGCCGCGCTCTCGTACAGCTTCTGGATCAGCTCTGCGATGCCCGCGTCGGTCTTTCCCTGCGCGAAGGTGTCGACGAAGTGAAGGAAATCCGCTTCGCCGGCCGCATACTCCTCCTCCAGCAGATCCTCGAGGATATCGCCCTGCAGCAGCCGGAGCTCTCCCTGGTCGCCCATGCGGAAGCCCGGGTCGAGGTCGATCGCCGCATAGTTTTCCGTGATGAAATGCTTACAGAAGGCATCGATGGTGGAGATGCTCGCATTCTGTATACTGCCGGCCTCGCGGATCAGCTCTGCGCTGTCCGGATGCTCCCGGAGCTTCTCCTCAAGCGCCGTCTTGATCCGGTCCCGCATCTCCTGTGCCGCCGCCTCTGTGAAGGTCATGATCACCATCTCGGACAGCTTCACCGGATCCACCGGGTCCATGATCCGGGAAATCACATGCTGCACGAGCACCGCCGTCTTGCCGGAGCCCGCCGCTGCGGCGACCAGCAGATCACCCGCTGTATGATTGATTACACTTTCCTGTTCAGTCGTCCACTGCATCACTCTTCTCCTCTGGTGAAATCTCGTTCCAGATTTCCTCTGCCGAAAGCTTCTCTCCGCTCCGGTAGGCGAAGCCGTCGATCCGCGGGTCGAAGCGACAGATACTATGATACGGACACCAGCTGCAGGCCGTCGTATCCGTACTGATCCGAATCGGATCCACGACGATCCGACCATCCCGGATTTCCTGTGCGAAGCCCTGCATCTTCCGGTCGACGAAACGGCCGAGATCCCGGAAACGCTTCGTCGAGGCGACATTTTTCTTCGTCGCATCGACGGCACCCGCCCGAATCGTCACCGGCAGGATATCCGACGCCTTCTCGATACCCGTATCCAGCTTCTGTACGACCGACAGCTCCGTGTTCACGAGACCGTCGACCATCAGCTTCCGGAGCCGCGCACGTTCGCGGTCCTCCGCACTGGCTGCCGCATCATAATCGAGCACCGGATCGTCGATGCGATAGTAGAACATCGCAGCCGGTACGATTTCTTTCTCCGGATAACGCAGCTGATACGCATTCATCGCGACATTCATATAGGTCGTGAGCTGCAGCTGTGTTCCGTTGTAAACGCGGCTTAAATCGAAGCTCGTCTTTCCGGACTTGTAGTCGATGACCTTCACATAGACATGGCCCTCGTCCTGGGCGATGTCGACACGATCGATCCGCCCGGTGAGACGCATGCCATCGCGGATATAGTCGAAGCTCTTCTCGAGTCCGTCCACATGAAACGCACCGCGGCGCAGCTGCTCCGCCAGCGCCCACAGCGTCGTCCGGGTGATGGCCGTCGCCTTCCGTACGAGGTACTGATTACGTGCCGTATCCATCAGCAGTCCGTGATTGTAGCTTGCGGACACCTGTGTGACGCTCTCCTCGGCGAGTGTGCCGAGCTCCTCCTCGCTGAGCGCCTCCAGCTTTTTCTCATCCTCCAGCGTACGCCGGAAGCTCTGCTCGATGGCCCCGTGGTAGAGATTTCCGATATCATACATCTGGAGATCGAAGCTCTTCCGCTCCTGCAGCTTAAGACCATACCGGAGGAAATGCTGGTACGCGCACTGGCTGTAGCGCTCGAGGCGCGTGATGGAACCGAGGATACGCCCGCCATAGAGCTCCTCAGCGACCTTCTGCGACAGCATGTCCGCCTCATAATGCGTGAACGCCGCCGCCATCAGCTGCTGCGCCTTCGCATGCTGCGCCGGATCCCGATCGAGGATGGCGAGATACTCCAGCAGACGTGTCAGCTTCGCCGTCTCCTGTTGCTGCGCCTTCGCACGATGATTCTGTGAAGCTGCCGCATCCCCTGTCCTGGTGCCCGCCGCCGTGTCCTGCGCCGTCCTCTGTGCTTCCGGCGTCAGCATTGGCCCTGCGTCCTGCGCGGCCAGTGTCTCGAGCTCCTGCATCGCGCCGGCGATCAGACGCTCGGCCTCCTTCATCGTGTAGGCGCGTGGCGCACGATCACGCAGCTTCTCCACCGGAAGCTCCGTGAACATATCGCGAATCTCCTTGATCAGACCGGACGCACGGCAGCCCTTGCCGTCACGCCCCTTCAGGGCATAGCTCAGCACCAGGCGCTCCGACGGATTCAGCAGTGCACGGTAGATATAGAAGCGCTGCACGAGCGCACTCTCCACCCGGTCCGGGGCGAGTTCAATGTCTAAGTCCCTGAACAGATGGCGGTCCCGGTCGGTCAGCAGCTTCGTGTCGGGCTCTGCCTTCGGCACCTCATCCGCCGTCAGTCCGGCCACGAAAAAGAGGCGTGGATTCGAGAAGCGCGAGCGCGTGAGATCACCGATCACGACCTGGTCGAGGGTCGCCGGAATCACGCGCACCGAGGCCTGACGAAGGCCAGCATCGAGCACGTCCCGGAACTCTGCGTGGGATACCGAGGTCTCCCCCAGCAGCGAGCGAAGCTGCCGGAGCACCGCATCGATCGCCGTCACACTCTCCTCGAGCGCCTCCGCACGGTTCTGATCACCGGCCGCTCGGAGTGCAGCTACCAGCGCTGCGATGGCCTCTGGGGCCGCAATTTCATGCATCAGCGCCTCCAGTGCTTCCACGCGGGTCGCCACGCTCGCACCACGCTCGCCGGACCGCGTGCGAAGATGCAGCAACGGCAGGATCAGCTCCTGACGGAGGGCCTCCCGCTCGCCCACACTACCATCTGCTTCCGTCCATACCGCGTCATATTTCGAAGCACCACGGATACCGGTGGCCCGCAGGATATTATCGAGCCGGTCGATATGCTGCTCCTTCTCCGGTGTTACAGACGGCAGGGCACGCAGGAAACGAAGGACCGCATCGAAGCTGAAATTCCGGTCGACGGCCTCCAGTGCCGCCCGCATGAGCTCCGCGTATGGAGAATCAAGCAGACTTGCCGGGTCATCGAAGAAGTACGGAATGTCCGCCTCGGAAAATACCTTATAGACGATGTCCCGGTAGCTCTCCGGATTTGTCAGGATGATGCCGATGTCCTGGTAGCGGAGACCATCCCGACGTACGGCCTCCTCGATACTGGTGGCCATCGCCTCGACCTCCTGACGGAGATCCGCCGCCTCGCGGATCACAAGGGAGCTGTCCGGGGCTGCTTTCTCACTCGCTGCGTCGAAGCGGTAGAGGCGTGCCTCGATCGTGGAGAGCGCCGGTGCCTTCACGAAGCGCGGCAGTACCGCACCCGCCGGTCGCGGCTCTCCGGTGCGCGCATCGAAGCGGTTCACATCGATCGGTGCCTCCACCAGAAGCTTCAGATCGGAGGCCATCTTCGTCAGCTTCGCCACGGTCTGCCGTGAGAGATAAAAAAGATCCTCCGGACCGCGCATCTCATAGATCGAGTCGTGTGCATCGAGACTCACCTCGCAGCTCACGAGGGTCTCCGCTGTCACCGGCAGGATCTCCTCGAGAATACGAAGCTGGATCGGTGTGAAGCCGGTGAAGCCATCGAATGCCACGACCGCATCCCGCAGCAGCTGAGACTCTGGAAGGTGCGCATACAGCTGGTCGAGGATTTCCTCCTGCGTATGATAGCCGTGCTCCTCCATGTACTGCTGAAAATGCTCATAGATCAGCGCGATATCCTGGAGCTTACTCCGGGTATACTGCGACTCGGCGCGCTCTGCAGCGAGGTCCAGCATCTCCGGCGTAATGTGGTACTGATAGAACTCAGAGATCTGAGACTTCAGACTCTCGAGGAAGCCCGGCTTGTTGAGCTCACGCCGGTACAGGCGCAGCTTCCCCCTGATTTTCTCCGTTACGGAGCGGAGGATCATGATCTTTCCGGTATCGTCGATGATGGTCATCGCCTGAAGACTGAGCTCCTCGAAGACACGATAGGCCAGACGGTTAAAGCTCAGCACATCGATGTTCAGGATGCCGCCGCCCGGATTCGCCGAATGCGCGAGGATCTTCTTCTGCATCGCCAGGGTATCCTGCTCCGGCACGATCAGGAACCAGTTCTTACGGAAATTCTCCGGGGCGTGCTTCAAGAAGTACTGTAAAAGATATTCGGTTTTACCAGCGCCACTCGCGCCGAAAATGAAACGTAAGCTCATAAGCTACCTGCCTTTTTTCTGATAGCTCTATGATAGCACAGGGGCAGGTACATTTTTCAGCACATTGGTTGAAATAAAAATTGTGCAACAGACTGTTTCACAATTTTCTGGCAGCACAGCAGACTGTAGATGTCAGCATATCCTTCAAATAATGGACGAAAAAACCGGAAGCCTGGGGCTTCCGGTTTACGAGATGATCTGTGTTATGAAATTTTATCAGTCTCCGAAGACGGCCTTAAATGCGCGGTCGAGGTCAGCGATGATGTCTTCGACGTTCTCGATGCCGATGGAGAGACGGATGGTGTTCCGCTTGATGCCCTGATCGGCGAGCTCGGCGTCGTTGCACTCTGCGTGGGTCGTGGTTGCAGGGTGTACGACGAGAGACTTCACGTCGGCAACATTGGCCAGCAGTGAGAAGAGCTCGAGATTATCAATGAAGTCCTTCGCCTTCTGCTCGTCACCGTCGATGTCGAAGGTAAAGATGGAGCCGGCACCGTTCGGATAGTACTTCTGATAGAGGGCCTTCTGTACCGGATCCTTCGAGGCAGCCGGATGAGAAACGTAGGCCACATGCGGATTCTTCGACAGGTAATCGACGACCTTCAGTGCATTCTCGGTATGACGCTCTACGCGGAGCGCCAGGGTCTCGATGCCCTGCAGGAGCAGCCATGCATTGAGCGGTGCAAGGGTTGCGCCCTCGTCACGCAGAATGATGGCACGAAGATAGGTAGCGATGGTGGCCGGTGCGCAGTCGGTAGCGAAGGTCACACCATGGTAGGACTCGTTCTTCGTGGCGAGCCATGGCCACTTCTCCGGCTGGTTCCAGTTGAACTTGCCGGCATCGACGATGACGCCGCCGATGGTGGTTCCGTGACCACCGATGAACTTCGTCGCCGAATGAACGACGATGTCGGCACCGTGCTCGATCGGACGGATCTGTACCGGGGTTGCGAAGGTGTTATCGATGATGAGCGGGAGGTCATGCTTGTGAGCGATCTCTACCCACTTGTCGAGGTCGAGGACCTCACCGTTCGGGTTACCGAGGGTCTCGGCATAGAGGGCCTTCGTGTTCAGCTGGATGGCTGCCTCTACCTCCTCGTAATTGTACGGATCGACGAACGTGGTCGTTACGCCGTAGTCGGTAAAGGTATGGGCGAGGTAATTGTAGGTTCCGCCGTAGATGTTCTTCGCGGAAACGATGTGGTCACCGGCATGCGCAACGGCCTTAAATGCGTAGGTAACCGCAGCTGCACCGGATGCAACACCGAGGGCGGCGACACCACCCTCGAGGGCGGCGACTCTCTGCTCGAAGACATCCTCAGTCGGGTTCGTCAGTCGCGCATAGATGTTACCTGCATCCTTCAGCGCGAAACGGGCGGCTGCATGATCCGCATCGTTAAATACGAATGCGCTGGTCTGGTAGATCGGAACCGCTCTCGCACCGGTGGCTGGATCCGGGTTTTCCTGTCCTACATGGATGGCCTTGGTATCAAATCCGTAATTTCTGTCTACATATGGCTTCTTCGGCATGATGTTCTCCTTCTGCAGCTCCGGCTGCGCGTTCCTATCTGCGAGGCGCCCAAACTCTCCTCTATGATTCAGGTGGCTTCTGCAGTCTGCATCGGTGTTTTCATTCCGATGTTTTCATCTTTACGTTCATCAGTTTCTTAAGTGATTTCCTTCAGCTGATGGTGAAATCATAGCACCCGTATCTGCTATTGTATAATACTTGCTGTTTGGAGTCAGATATAAATCGGCTTTATATCAATGTCGAAGAGAAGACGCAGGGGACCGGTAACAGAAGCACAGAACTCCGCCGCCGGAAAAATCTAAGCCAGGTCTCCTGCGGCTCCCAGACGATCCATTGTCTATTCTATAGCAGATGTGGTCTCATCCAGCCATCTGGTTATATAAAATAAATATTATCTGGTAGTTACGATATCGCCAGCTGTAACCTATAATGCAGGGCAGAACAGGCAGATGCCTGAACACACCTGAGGAGGCAACACTATGAAAAACTCGAAAACCTATCAGCTCGCGCTTGCCGCTCTGTTCGCAGCGCTTTCCTATGCAGTCTTCACCTTCCTACAGATCAAGATTCCGGTCGGTGCGGATATGACATCCATCCACCTCGGAAATGCCGTCGTGGTACTCGGTGCGTTCATCATCGGTGGTCCGCTCGGGGGTATCGCCGGTGCGATCGGCATGAGCATCGGTGATCTGCTGGATCCGGTCTATGTACCGCTCGTACCGAAAACACTGTTCTGCAAGCTGCTCATCGGTCTCATCACCGGCTTCGTCGCACACAGAATCGGCGGCATCACGACGACCGATGATCCGAAGCACATCCTTCGCTGGACCATCATCGCCGCTGCCTGCGGTCTGATCTTCAACATGTTTGCAGACCCGATCATCGGCTACTGGTATAAAATTCTCATCCTCGGAAAGCCGGCAGCGGATCTGTCCCTGAAGATCAACTTCGTCGCCACCACGATCAACGCGGTCGTATCCCTCGTCGTATCTGTGGCCGTGTATGCGGCACTGCGCCCGGCACTTCAGAAGGCCGGCTTCTTCATGAAGCTTACGCACTGATGGCAGCACAGGAAACAGAGAGAATGGACCCATACCGGACAGGCCTTCCAGTCCTATCTTCATAAGAATAAGAAGTTCCGCGAGCAGGAGCATGAGAACTTCGGAAGAAAAAAGTAAACATAAAATATAAAAAGTGGCACTGCAGGCAAGATTGATACTGCCTGCAGTGCCACTTTTCCATTTCAGGAAATCAGTTTAAAACGATCACATCTCGGCGATCAGCTTCCGGAGCCGTGCTTTTTCATCCTCGCCACCGAAGATTGCGTCGGCTGCATTGAGCAGAAGCTGCTTTTCCTCGGCTGCGGTCAGGCCGATGGCCTGCTCGAGCTTCGCGAACTCCTTCGACTCCGTGGTATCGGAGACGGTCATGTTGTCGGTGTTGACCGTGGCCTTCACGCCGGCTTCGAGCAGCGCACGGATCGGATAATGTGCCATGTCCGGGAACATCTTCGTGTTGAGATTCGAGGTCGGGCAGCACTCCAGTGGAATCTGCTTTTCGGCGAGCTCCTTCACGAGCGCGGCATCCTCGAGCGCGCGGACACCATGGCCGATCCGGCGGGCACCGAAGGCAAGCGCGGTGCGGATGGAGTCTGGTCCAGCGGCTTCCCCGGCATGGATCGTAAACGGTACCTCGAGCTCTCGAGCCAGTGAGAAGACATCCTCGAAATCCCGCGTCGGGAACAGGGCCTCCGCACCTGCGAGATCGAGCGCCACCACGCCCTTTCCTAGGTACTTCGCAGCCACTCGAACGGTCTCCAGATTTGCTTCCTCATTACCAGCGCCACGCATCGCACAGAGGATGAGACCGGCATGAAGCTCCGGCGTCGTCTCCGTGCAGGTACAGCTGTACTGCTCCTTCTCGAAGCGACGAAGCCCCGCCACGGCCGCCTCGACCACCGCCGCCTGCGTGAGCCCCTGCTGACAGTGGAGCTGCGGTGCGAAACGGATCTCCGTATACACGAGGCCCTCCGCGCGCTGCACGTTCAGAAGATCATACACGATCTGTTCAATGTTTCCGGCGCTCTGCATGAGCTGAAGCGGAAAGTCGAACTTCTCCAGATATTCATTGAGATCCCGGCAGTCCTCTGGCACCGAAAGCAGCGGATATAGCTCCGTATCTGTCTTCGCCGGCAGTCCTTCCTTCTTCATCAGTTTATGGACGGTTTCGTACGGAAGCGAACCATCCAGATGGACATGTAAATCAATCAGTCGTTTCATAGCATTCACCCTCTTCTACATATTCAGCAAATCTGAATGGCTTCCTGTATCTACTAAAGTTAATGTGAGAATATCCTTTTCAATCAGATAGATCAGTAGCCAATCTAATCTCTAACACTTATTCTTCCAGCGCTTTTTTCAATGCTTCCATGCTGGTATATCCCGGTGTATCAGGATCACGGGAAATACGTTTTGCTTCTGCCATAGCGTCAAGTACAGCCTGAGAATACTGTGGCACCTCAATAGTAAACGGAATTCCACCTCTCAGAATACACTGCTTCAGAAAAATATTAACTGCACTGGACATATCCATCCCAAGGGTTCCGAATAGTTCATTTGCCTGCCTTTTCACTTCTGTATCAATGCGAATTTGTGTAGGAACTGTAGCCATAATGTCATCTCCTTTCACTTCGGATATTACTACTTTCGCAATACATCGTCAACTTTTTGGGCATTGTGGCAACGGATACAAGATGACTATCTTATATTATTCAGGCGTTCACATCGTCCTTGTGCGCCTGCATATACTGGTCCATCTCCTCCGCGATCATCTTCGATACGTGAACGGCGTCGACGACGGTCTTTGCGCCGGTCACGACGTCGCCGGAGGCGAAGACGCCCGGCATGGTGGTTTCACCCTCGGCATCGGTCGCGAGGGTACCACGCTCGTTCAGCTTGAGGCCGGAGTTGTGCTCGACGAGACGGTGCTTCGGCACCTGGGAAACGGCGATCACGACGGAATCACACGGAACGAAGTGCTCCGTTCCCGGCTTCGTCACGACCTTGCCATCCTCCTGCACCTCCGTCTCGGAGAGCATCACGCCATCATCCTTGATGGCGGTAGCGGTCTCGTGGAACTCGAACTGCACACCATCAAGCTTCGCAAACTCAAACTCATCCGGGGAGGCGGTCACCTTATCACGACGCTCGTATACCGTTACGTTCTTCACGCCCTGACGGATCGCGGTACGTGCGACATCCATCGCCGAGTTTCCGGAACCGAAGATCGCCACAGACTGGCCGAGGTCGACAGACTCCGGATTATTAAGATAATTGATCGCATAATGCACATTGCCGAAGGTCTCACCCGGAATCAGCATACGGCGCGGACGCCATGCACCAGTGCCGATAAAGATGGAGCGATAGCCATCGTGGAAAAGATCCTCGAGGGTGATGTTTCCGCCGATGGTAAAGTTTGGACGGAAGAGGATCCCCATCTCACGCATCTTCGTGTAGTAGCGGTCAAGGATGCTGTGCGGCAGGCGGAACTCCGGGATACCGTAGCGCATGATACCGCCGATCTTATCACGGCTCTCGAAGACGGTGATCTTATAGCCCTTGTTGGCGAGCAGGATCGCGATGGTGATGCCGGCCGGACCGGCACCGATGACCGCTGCCTTCATGCCGTTCGGCTCCGCCATCTTCACCTTGATACGCTCGAAGCAGGAATCGGAAATATAGTTTTCGATGGACGAAATATGAACCGGGGAGCCCTTGATGCCGCGAACACAGTGGCCCTCGCACTGCTTTCCATGATTACATACGAGTGAGCATACGACGGAAAGCGGATTGTTCGCAAACAGCATCGCGGCCGCGGTCTCCAGCTCATTTTCCTTAAAGAGACGAATCATCTCCGGAATGTTGGTGTTGATCGGGCAGCCCTTTCGGCACTGTGGATTCTTACACTGCAGACAGCGATTGGCTTCCTCCAAAACATGAATGGGCATCTTCAAACCTCCCCTGATATCGAATCATCTGTACTTTTTCAAACTCAACACGCTCCATCCTAATACAGGATTTCACGAATGTCATGCGTTAAATACATAACTTATCTGACAAGAAAAGAACGTTAAATTTCTGACTTCCGCGTTAATTTTATAACCTGTGCCCGAATCGAATTTCAGCGCAGATCGTCATGCAAAAACGATCTGCGCTGATGTAAAAATAGATTTCACTCGTCCGAATAAACACTCTATTTCGTCTTTCGGACTATAAATTTATGTTCATTATATATTTATCCAGTATTAGTGCCTGTTCATCTGCATACCGGTCTGGAGGAAGCGGAACATGCGGATCGCGCCCTTATAGTAGAGTTCGCTGGCGTTGTCCAGGGCCTCCTTCAGTGGCATCGGGCCGTCGACGGTCGTCATGATCGAGCGGATCCCATGGGCATAGATCTTCTCATAGTCCGGGCCGAGTCCGCCGCAGAGTGCCGCTACCGGTACCTGGTGCTTCGCACTGCGATCACCGACACCCTGCATCACCTTGCCGAAGCAGGACTGCCAGTCGGTTCGGCCCTCACCGGTCACGACGAGGTCAACACCCTCGAGGCGTGCATCGAAGTCGATGAGATCAAGCACGGTCTCGATGCCGGACTTCATCTCTGCGTGCAGGAACACCTTCAGTGCGGCACCGAGTCCACCGGCCGCACCACTGCCCTGGATCTCATCCGGGTTGATACCGAATTCACGGATGATGACATCACGGTAGTTCTGCATACCCTTTTCGAGCCGGTCGAGGATTTCCGGTGTGCCGCCCTTCTGCTTTCCGAAGGTATAGGTCGCGCCATTCGGACCGCAGAGTGGATTCGTCACATCACACATGACGGTGAAGTGCGCCTTCTGTACCGCCGGATCGAGGCCGCTCATATCGATGTGCGCCACCTTCTCGAGGTTCTCGCCACGGCCTTCCAGTACATTTCCCTCCTGATCGAGGAAACGAATGCCGAGGGCGGATGCAAACCCCATGCCGCCATCATTGGTCGCCGATCCTCCGATCGCGATCGCGATCTCCGTGTAGCCGGCATCCAGCGCCGCCTTCAGCAGCTCACCGGTGCCATAGGTGGTAGTGTTCAGCGGATTCCGCTTCTCTTCCGGCACCATTGGAAGTCCGGATGCCGCCGCCATCTCGAGGATGGCCTCCGTGTCCGACAGACGGCCATAGAAGCCCTGCTCCATCTCCATCAGCGGGCCATGTACCGGCACCGTGATGATCTCGCCACTTCTCGCCTTCACCACGGCATCAGTGGTACCCTCACCGCCGTCTGCGACCGGCACACCACTCGTCTCACAGCTTCCGAAAACCTCCTCGGCTGCCTTCGTGAGGAGCTCGATGGTCTGGTCGCTCGTGAGGGTTCCTTTAAAGGAATCCGAAGCAAAAAGAAATTTCATGTTATACCTCCTGCTGCCCTTCGGCAGTCATTATATGATCATTTTTACTGCTGAAATCAAAAAGATTCAGTCCGGTCCCCGTGATTTCGTCCTTCTTCCGGCCGACCTGCCCGTCGATGACCGTGAGGAAGATCTCCGCCGTTCCACCGATGCGCACGGACTTCAGATGTCCGCCGAAGGCATGTCCATCCACATCCGCAACCGTGATATGCACATGGAGATACGGCTTCCCATCCATCTCCGTGACGCTGCCGATGATGGACGTGATTTCGAGCGGCTGATCCAGCACGGTCTCCGTGAATTTCTGCGCCTCCACATCGTAGAGCCCCATCACGAGATGATCGGCCGCACCCAGTCCGCTGATGGACGCAAGATGTACATTTTCCTTTTCACAAAGTGCTGTAATCTCCGTCATGACCTCTTCATCACGATCCACACGTAACACGATCTGATTTCCGAATTTTCTGTAATCCATGCCAACCTCCTAAGAATTTAAATGATCTGATACTGTCGGAGCTTTCGCCACAGGGTCGTCTTACTGATACCGAGCTTCGCAGCGGCTTTCTCCCGGCTGCCCATGCATTCAGAGAGCACCCGGACGATGCGCTCCCGCTCCATCGCCTGTACGGATGTGACCGGCGTATGGCGTGCACGATCTGCTTCCGCATCAGAGCACGCTGCATCGCTTTCTGCCCTTCCCCCGACCGGCTTTCGGTCCGCTCCATCTCCATCGGCCAATGCTTCTGCCCCGTAGATCGTCGCGTACAGCTTCGTGATGTCGTCCGGGCGGATACTTCGATGATCCGCCGTGATGACGAGACGCTCGAGGAAGCTCTCCAGCTGGATACGTCCGCCATTCCATGGAAGCGCCGCGATCGTTTTCATCGCATCCTTCGTCAGTACATGGTAGCGCCCATACTGCTCCGCAAGCCGCCGCATATAGAGATCCGCGAGAAACGGAATCTCTTCCGGCGTTTCCACAAGCATCGGAATGCGAATCGCAAACGCGATCAGACGCTCATAGAGCTCCGGCAGCAGATACGGTCGAAGGTCCGTCTTCTTCGTCACGACGATGACGTTCCGGAACATCAGGATCTCCAGCAGCTTCTTCTGCGAACGCAGATCCAGATGCTCGATAAAGTTGATCTGAAGGGTGCCCTTCGCGGCATCGTTCATCTTTCCGAGACGCCCGAACAGCGCCTCATAGGCAGACTCTCCAGCGATGCAGTCGTACTCCACGAGCTTCTCCTGCGAATGCTTCGACTTGTTGTGCATGGCATTGGCAAAGGCACGGTAGAGACGCCCCACCGGCTCGATCAGAAGCTTCGGACAGTCTGTCGCGGCCAGCTGCTCCGCCAGCGTCACCGCCGCCTGCATACGCGCACTGCTGTATGGGAAATTCACGAAGGACGAAGCCTTTCCGCCCATTTCCGGCTTCCGGTATTTCGCCTCCGGAAGCCCGCCATTTCCATCGAAGGTTGCTGCCAGCTGAAAGGCCTCCCGGATCGCTGCCTCGACGGCATCCTCCGTATTCGTGATAAAAATCGATGGAATCCCCGCATCATCCGCGACGGTCAGCACCGTCTGTCCCCCGATGATGAGGTCCACCTTATCCTCGATCGCCTGCATGGCCGCCGGTCGCAGCAGCTCCGGGTTCTGCACGAAGTACTCATGGAGATGTACCCCGCACTGCTCATCGAGCCCAGACATGTCGCAGGCCATGTTCTTGAAGGTCACGATCGCGATGTGCGGATGGGACTTATGCACGACCCGCTTCGCACGCTCGAGCATGTCGATCACACCCTGCCTGGTCAGCACGATCTCCACCACCGGAATGTCCGTGTACTGCTTGATGATCGTCGCCTGCAGACCACGCGCGATGATGATATCGGCCCCCTGGTTAATGGCCTGCCGCGCCTCCATCACCGCCCGCTCCGACTCGATGACCTTCATCAGAAACAGACGCTTCTGCTGCTCCTGCAGCACATCATGCGTCAGACGGAACAGCTCATCATTCGGAACCAGCAGTGCGATATTGGCCACGGCACACCTCATTTCAATTCATTTTGTTTCAACTTATTTCATTATAGCAAATAAGTTTACTGCATATCCAGATATTCTTTGTGCGTCGGCTTCGGATACACGCGGTCGATGGCCTGCAGCTCCTCCGGGCTCAGTGTGATCTGATCGGCGCCTGCATTGGCCAGCGTATGCTCCGCACGGGAGCTGCGTGGAATCGCAATGGTGTGTCCGTCACGGATGTTCCAGGCGAGCAGAATCTGCGGCACCGTCGCATGATGCGCCTCGGCGATGCTCTGCAGGGTCTTGTTTGAGAAGAGGCCACTCCGGAGTGAGCCGGCCTGTGCGAGCGGACAGTACGCCATGAGCGCTACCTGATTTTTCCGCATCCACGGAAGGAGGGAATACTCGATGCCACGGGAGCCGGTATGGTAGAGCACCTGGTTCACCTGGCAGTTCCGGCCCTCCGGGATCGCCCAGAGCTCCTCCATATCATCGATGTCGAAGTTGGAGACGCCCCAGGCCCGGATCAGGCCCTCGGCGCGCAGCTCCTCGAGGCAGCTCACCGTCTCCTCCAGAGAGTAGTTGCCCCGCCAGTGGTAGAGATAGAGGTCGAGGTACTGCTGCCCCATGCGCTCGAGGCTGCCCATCAGAGCGCAGCGCATACGCTTGCCGCCGGCATTGCCCGGAAGCACCTTCGACACGAGGTAAAGCTTCGAGCGATCCTCCGTGCTGAGCGCCTCTCCGAGCATATCCTCTGCAGCACCACTGCCGTACATCTCCGCGGTATCGATGAGGGTCATGCCGGCCGCGATGCCCTGGCGGATGCCCTCGATTTCCTGCTGACGCTGCGCCCGGTTCTCGCCGAGGTACCAGGTCCCCTGGCCGAGTGCCGGAACGACGGCACCGTTTGCGAGTGTGACTGTGTGCTTCATCAGATCAGACCTGCCTCCTTCATCACCTTCTTAAAGTGTTCAAGGGTAGCTTCGTTTGTGGTCGGAAGGGATGGAAGGTACGGATCACCGACCTCGAGGCCGCGGATCGCTGCCATATCCTTCGCAGCTACCGGGAAGGATGCCTTATCCATCGCAAGACGTACCGGATTCAGCTTGAACTGTGCCTCACGGGAACCCTCGAAATCGCCCTCGGTGTACTTCTTATAGACATCACCGATCAGCTCCGGCATGAAGTTACCAGCGGTGCATACGCCGCCGACCGCGCCGACGCAGAGCGATGCGAAGAGAAGGGTGTCCTTGCCACCGAAGACCTTGAAGTCGACGTCACGGTTTCTGCGTACGCACTCCTCGGTGAGGGTGATGTCGCCGGAGGTATCCTTCATGCCGACGATGTTTGCGACGTCATGTGCAAGCTCAGTCACGATATCTGCACTGAGGCCATAACCTACACGGCCAGGGTTGTTGTAGAGAAGCACCGGCGTCTCCGGAATCGCATCCGCGATGGCTTTGAAATGACGATAGAGCTCGTCATGGGTCGGCTTCAGGAACATCGGCTGAAGGATGGAAACGCAGGATGCGCCGTTTGCGACGGCCATCTTGGCGAGGCGGATGCACTTCTTCGTATTGATGGCACCGATGCCGAAGTAAACCGGCACACGACCAGCGGCCTGATCCACCATGATCTTGAGACCGCGCTCCATCTCGTCCTCCTCGAGCTGATAGAACTCGCCGTTGGAACCGAACGCCAGGATGCCCTGAAGGCCTCCATCGATGACATAATCCACCTGCTTCCGCATGCCGGCCTCATCGATCTTCTCATCCTGATCGATGACGGTAATAATCGGAACAACTACACCCTTGATAAACTCTGTATTCATGAAAATCCTCTTTCTGATTCTATAATCATAATATTGATTGACTGCTTTTCATTCTGGACGAATGATTTCTTATCCTATGGTAAAGCTTCAGTCCAGACCCTATCCGGCTGGATATTTCCGAATACAAAAAGCCCGGCAACCGGCGTTAAAATGGAAGGGAAAAGCGCTCGGTGCCGGGCTTCAGATCAGTATGAAGCTATAACACTATTTTGTAAGATTACTTTGCGATGGAAACACCGGTCATTCTCTCATAGTAGCGAACGATGTCGTCGTGATCGCAGGCACCCTCGTCGTGGTTCTTCAGCTCCTGCATAACCTCCATCATGTGTGCGGTCATCGGAACCGGCATATTGATGGCATGGGAAGCGTTGAGGGCGTTGTTCAGATCCTTGATGTGAAGGTCGATTCTGAAGCCTGGCTTGTAGTTGCCGGAAAGCATCATCGGAGCCTTGGCATCGAGAACAGTGGAACCAGCGAGACCGCCACGGATTGCCTGGTATACGAGCTCAGGATCAGTTCCAGCCTTCTTAGCGAAGGTCAGTGCCTCTGCAACGATGCCAATGTTGGCAGCTACGATCATCTGGTTTGCAAGCTTTGCAACGTTACCGGAGCCCAGAGGTCCAACATATACGACAGAACCAGCCATAACCATGAGCATGTCATAGTACTTGTCGAAGGTCTCCTTCTTACCACCGACCATAACGGAAAGGGTTCCATCGATGGCCTTTGGCTCTCCACCGGATACAGGTGCATCGAGCATATCTACGCCGAGCTTCTCGAGGTCAGCACCGATCTTCTTGGACTCAACCGGGTCGATGGAAGACATATCGATGAGTACGGACTCACCCTTGCGGAAGCCCTCTGCGAGGCCCTTCTCGTTAAATACAGCGGCACGTACGTGTGGGGAGTTCGGAACCATGGTGATGACAACATCTGCGAACTCTGCAAGATCCTTACCGCAGGTACCAGCCTTTGCGCCAGCAGCTACCAGCTCATCAACTGCAGCCTGGTTGAAATCAAATACCATCAGCTCGTGACCAGCCTTGAGCAGGTTCTTCGCCATCGGTCTACCCATGATACCAAGTCCTAAAAATCCAATCTTCATGTTTATTCCTCACTTTCTTAATGAAAAAAATGTTTATGCACTTATGTAGTGGAGTGCTTTCGCATCTCACGCTGTTATCTTACTGAATCCATACGTTTTAAACTAGAATGAAACTGGCCAAAGATTTTTCATTTTCTGCTCGATTCGTCAAATCTCTGTTATTTATTTCATATCATTTCATTTTAATCCGTATTTATTCATTTGCTGCAACGTTTCGTTTCATCTGATTCAGATATGTTTCAAAATGCTTCTATGAGCTTCGACTATCTATAGAAGCCGCACTTATCTTACCAGTGCCGGTTTCTTGTGATCATACTTCCAGCCCGGAATCAGATACTGCATCGCCTTCGCATCATCACGATCATGGGATGGCAGGCTGTTGTAAAGCTTATTTGCCTTCATGACCTTCTCCATGTTGAGATGTACGCCGAGTCCCGGTGCATCCGGAACCTGCAGCTTGCCGCCGATGATCTGTGGCGTATCATCGAGGAGATTCTGACCGTCCTGCCAGATCCAGTGGGTATCGAGCGGTGCCGGATCGCCGACCGCAGCGGCACCCACCTGTGCAAAGGCTGCCAGTGTGATGTCGAAGTGGTTGTTCGAGTGTACGCCCCAGGTAAGACCCCAGGAGTTGAGAAGCTGTGACATACGGATCGCACCATCGAAGCCCCAGAAGTGCGGATCTGCGAGGATGATATCGCAGGCATTGAGGCTTACGGTGTGATAGAACTGACGCCAGTCGGTTGCGATCATGTTCGTCGCCACCTGGAACTGTGTCGCATTCTTAAACTCGCGCATGATCTCACGGCTGGAATAACCGGCCTCTGGTCCGCATGGATCCTCCATGTAGGTGATGATCCCATGCATATCCTTGCAGAGCTCGATGGCCTCCTTCAGGCTCCATGCGCCGTTCGGGTCAATGTTGATACGTGCATCCGGGAACCGCTTCTTCAGTGCACGCATCGCATCCATCTCCTCGGAGCCCTTCAGTACACCGCCCTTCAGCTTGAAGTTGCGGAAACCGTACTTTTCGGTCAGCGCCTCTGCCTCTTCGACCACTCTCTCCGGTGTCAGAATTTCCTCACGGCGCAGACGGAACCATGGATCCGAGCTGTCGCTCTCATCGAGATACTGCATCTCGCCTGCCGGCACTTTCTTCTTATCGGACACATAGAAGAGATAGCCGAGCATCTCGACTTCCTTTCGCTGCTGTCCCTCACCGAGAAGATCACACATCGGTACGCCCAGGAACTGGCCCATCAGATCGAGCATCGCACACTCCAGTGCCCACTCACTCTTTACGACGAACTTCAGCTTCGAGATATCCAGTGTCTGGATACCCTCGCCATCGTCCTCTGCGGCAGGGTTCGCCAGCTTATGGATCTTCTGGAGGATCTGACGATACTTCGCGATCGGCTGTCCCTCTACGAGTGGCTTTACTGCGTTAAGACACTCACAGGTGTAATCTCCACCATGAATCTCACCGATGCCCTGATGTCCCGCACTATCCTCGAGAATCACCAGATTTCTTGTAAATGCCGGTGCATGACAGCCCGACAGAGTCATCAGCATACTGTCGTAGCCGGCCACCGGGATGACCTGCATCTTCTTAATAATAGGTGTATCTGCCATTTTCATACCTCTTTTCTTCTATGGTGCATAAGCGTCGGAAAAATGAATCTTCCAACACAAATCGTATGCTCACCTTTTCTGCAGTAAAGGTGCTTATAAAAGCAGCAGCGAAGCTACTGAAATTATCGAATTAAAAATGAGACGAGCTCGAGAACGTGATGGAGCTCCGGATATGGATCTCTCGTGAGTTCCTGCTTCGTAACCGCTTCGCGAACAGAAAAACCGGCGCTTAAAAAGCGATTTCGGATATAGACGTCGAGAACATCGTCCTCGATGCTTACGGAGATTTTTCCAGGTGTATATTCTGAAAAGGCGCGAAGCTTCTGTAGGAAGGCACTGCTCGGAAGCTTCGCGTCCTGATCAGCGGTATAGAGATGCATCGACGAAGGGACGCCCTCCGGACGTGCTGCTTCGTCAAGCTGCTGTTTTTTATAGAAGTCTGTCTGAAATTCTACCGGGAACACGCCATCCTCAAGGATGCGTACATTCAGTCCGGTGGATTTCGGGAGTCGAATACGGATCCAGTTGCCGGTATTGATGTCAGCGGCAACGCCCTTTTCATGCTGGTGCTGTGCGACGGAGCAGTCCGTCGAGCGGATCTCGAGCTTTCCCTTCGTTCCATGAATGGATTTGAAAAAGCTCGCGGTCTTCGGCACAAACGGCAGAAGTCCGGCGGCTTCCAGATCCTGCTCGGAAAGCTGCGTTCCCTTTTCTTCGATTTCGGTATCGCTGAAATCCTTCAGTGTGCTCAGCTCGAGATTCGTGTTTTCACACTTTTTAAGATAGGCGCGCTGCTGCTTTCGTACGACGAAAATCTGATACAGGATGGCGACCACCAGAAGGATGGAGGTGAGCATAAACTGCTTTAAGACGGAAACCACGATGACGGCGATGAGCAGAACGATCAGCGCATACGCCATGTAATGAATGCGCTTGTTCTCCTGCGCCAGCTCCTGTACGTACTGATCCTGCGTTTTTCTGACTGCCATAAGTACCTCTTTCCTGTGATGAGCACGCAGGGAGTGCCGGCTGAAAACGCGGGGTTTCCCGTGATGCCCTGTATATAGATGATGTAAAAGGGTCATAGATCACCATATGATTCCTCATCCGATGATCTCTGATTCTTTTAAATTCCGGTTCCGGCAGACTGCCGGAACCGGGCTAAAGGAAGTTATATGGAGAAGATTACGTTTTTACTTTTCAACAGACTCAGCAATCTCCTTGAAGGTTGCAAGGTAGTTCTTATCGTTCTCTACAGAATCTGCAGCAGAGAGATAGTACGGATTGATCTCCATGTTCTTGAGGTCTTCCTGGCACTTCTCGTTCTCCGTAACAGCCTTGGTGGTGTTCTCAAACCATGCGATGACAGCATCATCGGTTCCAGCCGGGAAGTAGAAAGAGTAGTCAAGGTCAGGGTAAACGATGTCGATGCCCTGCTCCTTCAGAGTAGGAACATCCGGCATCAGTGCGGATCTCTCTTCTGTAGGGATACCTACACATACAAACTGACCTGCATCAAGATAATCCTTGGTATTTACGAATGCACCCGGCATCATATCTACCTGACCGGAAAGCATCGCCGTTACCTTATCGGAGTTAGATCCTACGTCTACGAGGTCGAGATCGATACCAGCTACCTGCTCAAACTTGAGGAGCTCGTAGTAGGTATATGCACCCACCTCGGTACAAGCCTTCAGCTGACCAGGATTTGCCTTGGCAGCCTCGATGAACTCATTGAGGTCCTTATACTTATCCGGATTTACATAGAGACCCTGTGCATCATTCTTTGCGAAGGTTGGTCCGAGTGTAAATGCGGTGTAGTCATAATCGGTGATGCCGGCAACATTAGCCACATTTACGAGGTTGTGACCATACAGAACGGTCTGGCCATCGTTGGCTGCGGACAGAACCTGATTTGCAGCAACGGATCCGGATGCACCACTTGCATTTACAACGACGAAGTCAACGCCGGTTGCTTCCTTCGCATACTGTGCGAAGATACGAGCAGAAAGGTCGGTGTCTCCACCTGCACCTGCCGGAAGAACCAGGGAAATCGGACCGGATGGCTGCCAGTCACCTGCGGTGGTGTTTGCAGCTGCGGTGGTGCTTTCAGCTGCATCTCCGGATGCAGCGCTCTCTGCAGCCTTCGTCTCTGCTGGTGCAGCAGCGGTGGTGCTACCGGTTGAGGAAGAGCCACATGCAGCGAGGCCGAGTGCCATGCTACCTGCAAGAAGTGCGGATAAGATTCTTTTTTTCATAGTTTTCTCCTTTTTCGGGGCGCCCCCCGGCGCCCATGATTTATTACTTCTTCCGTCTCGCGGAAGTTTAGTACAGTTTTTGTTTTCACTTAGTCATCGACTTTCTTGCCACCGTGCTTGAGCTCCTTAAACATAGACCAGAGGAGAACGCCGCAGGCGATGAAGAAGAATACATCGAAGATCGGATGTGTGAAGAATGCGCCGAAGCTCTTGTAGCTCATGATGCCTCGACGGAGGTAGGTCTCCGTCATCGAGCCGACCAGGAAGCAAAGGACGAACGGTGTCGTCGGAAGACTAAGCTTGTGATAGATGTAGCCGACCACACCGAAGACGATGATGGACTGCACATCGAAGACACGGTTGTTGGTTGCATATGCACCGACTGCGCAGAGTACGAGGATCAATGGCATCAGAATGTGCTTCGGAACCTTCAGAATCTGTACGAAGCCCTTGATACATGTCCACTCAACGATCAGCATGATAAGGTCACATACCATACATGCAGCGAAGATGCCGTATACGACGTCGGCGTTCTTTACGAAGAGGAGCGGACCGGCGGACAGGCCGTGAATCAGGAAGCCGCCAAGCATCATCGCGGTAACACCGTCGCCCGGGATACCGAGAACGAGAAGCGGAATCATCGCACCACCGATCGTTGCATTGTTCGCACACTCGGTTGCAACGATACCTTCCGGATCACCTGTACCGAAGGTTTCCGGATGCTTACTCATGTTCTTTGCCGTAACGTAAGCCAGCATACCGGAGGTAGAACCGCCGATACCCGGAAGGATACCGATACCAGTTCCGATGAGGGCTGCTCTCAGTGCGCCCGGAAGCCAGGAAACGAACTCCTTCATGGAGAAACCGAAGCCCTTCACCTTTGAAGTCGGGATGGTCTGTACGCCCTTCGCATTCATCTCCTCTGCGGACTTCAGAATATCCGCAACAGCGAAGATACCGATGAGGGTGGTCAGCTGGTTGAAGCCGGCAAGAAGATTCGCATTGCCGAAGGTAAAACGTGCCGTACCGTCGATTGGTGCCATACCGATGAAGCAGAACACCAGTCCGAAGAGGCCTGCGAGGAGACCCTTGATCATATTTCCTGAGGAGAGGATCGCCACCATCGTAAGAGCGAAAAAGCAGATACCGAAGTTCTCAACCGGAGTGAACTTCAGCGCAACATCTGCAAGCATCGGTGCGAAGAAGGACAGGATAAAGAACGAAAACAGTGATCCGAGGAAGGAGAAGACGATGCCGACACCAAGTGCCTTCATCGCTTCACCCTTCTGCGCCATCGGGTAGCCATCGAAGGTGGTCGCGATGGAAGAAGCGGTACCCGGCATGTTGAGGAGGATCGCGGAGATCAGTCCGCCGGAGATACCTCCGATGTAAACAGCAACCAGGGTGTTCATACCGAGGGATGCCTCCATGCTGAAGGTCAGCGGGAGCATCAGGGCGACGGCCATGGATGCGGAAAGACCAGGAATCGATCCGAAGACGATACCGATCGCCACACCGGCGATCATGAAAAGTAAGGAAACCGGCTGGCAAACTGAAACGATACCGGCACCTAACTGTGCTAATGCGTTCATTCTGTTTCCTCCTTTATTACAGTGCGAAGATTCCTGCCGGAAGGACGATCTTGAATCCGTAGCGGAACAGGAAGTAGACGATAAATGTAAATATCACATCGATCACAAGGTACTGAATAAGATCCTTTTTCGTACGATGTGCATCCGGTGCGAGGATCGTGATCTGAATGAACAGATAGAGCAGCGTACTGATGATGAAGCCGATCGGCTCGAGGATGTTCACATACACGATTGCGGATACGAGACTTCCGAGTACTCTCTTATAATCGGATGTATCCTTATAACCGGATGCTTCCACCTCCGTGACATGCTTCTTCAGTCCCTTGACAGTCCAGAACAGAAGCAAAAGTGCCAGTACCAGAATGATGATACCTACCAGACGTGGCATGAAATCCGGACCGATTTCCATTACCTTCGACTTCGGCAGCTTTCCGGCACCGATGATCAGTGCGATGCCTAATGCCGCGTAGAAGATGCCGACGATCATGTCGCCATATTTCTTTAAGAACATTGAAGTTCCCCCTTTCCTGTCCGTCCCCCGGACACTCCTCTGTGCAATCTGTGTACTCCAGAGGTTTTATCTTCCATAGGCCCCCGCCTACAAAATTCATGCTCCACAAGTTGTCTCGTGTTTCTTTGTTATAATTAGTATAAAATTCACAATGTCGTTCGTAAAGCTCGTAACTCTAATGTGAAATTAAGAAAAACTTATAACCGATGTATCTTTCGATAAGTTTTACTTTTAGCTTCGCTTATGTGCGCATTAGAAAAACTTACGTTAAATTTTAGACGTGCATTTTCATTAATAGTTGTGCGTTTCAGTCTGGCGGACACTCCGCTGCTGCATCCACTTTCAGGTAGAAAAAAGCTCCCTCTAAAGTGGGCAGGAACCATAGATTCCTGTTCGCCTTAAAGAGAGCCCATTTTCAAAACGTGGACGCCTCCGGTACGGATGCCGGAAGTGCGCACTACATCAGCGAACCATGCAAGGACGCTTGTTATCAAACTTCCAATTCGGTACCAGGAACTGCATGCCGATGGCATCATCACGTGCGCCGAGGCAGTTATCCATATAGAGCTTGTTTGCCTTCATGATCTGCTCACGATCGACCTCGACACCGAGGCCCACCATCTTATCGATGTTGTGGATGCATCCACCCTCGATCTGCATCGGGTTCTTCGTCAGACGGTTTCTGCCCTCCTGCCAAATCCAGTGCGTATCGATACCGTTCATGCGGCCAGGGATGGCAGCGGCACACTGTGCAACCATCGCGAGGGAAATATCGAAGTGGTTGTTGGAGTGGCAGCCCCACATCAGACCGAAGTCGTTGCACAGCTGACCGACACGTACCGAACCCTCCATGGTCCAGAAGTGCGGATCTGCCAGCGGGATGTCGACTGCCTTCAGCTCGATGCAGTGACGCATCTGACGCCAGTCGGTATCGATCATGTTGGTGGCGGTAAACATGCCGGACTCCTGACGGAACTCCGCCATCACCTCACGGCCGGAGAAACCATTTTCTGCGCCGCATGGATCCTCGATGTATGCCAGGATCTCCTTAAACTTCGGTGCCATCTCGAGCGACTTCTCGAGCGACCAGCAGCCGTTCGGATCGAGATCGACACGTGCATTCGGGAATGCCTTCTTGATGGCAGCGACTGCCTTATACTCCTCTTCCGGCTCGAACACACCGCCCTTCAGCTTGAAATCCTCGAAGCCGTACTTCTCCGCCGTTGCCTTCGCAAGTGCGACGATGTGCTCCGGGTCCATCGCTTCTTCGTTACGAAGTCTGTACCACTCACAGTCTGAGTCGGACTCATCCATGTATGGAAGCGTGGTCTTCTTACGATCACCGACATAGAAAAGGTAAGAAAGGAAACGTACGGACGTTCTCTGAAGGCCATCACCCATGAGAGAAGCCGCCGGAACCTCGAGGAACTTACCCATAAGGTCGAGAAGCGGAGCTTCGATCGCCGTTACAACATGTACACCGGTACGAAGGTCGAAGGTCTGAAGTCCTCTGACATCATCCTTGATGTTTGCATCGAGCCATGCACGTACACGATTTAAGGTATTCTTATAATCTGAAATCTTCGTGCCGATGACGAGATCCTTTACCGCCTCCAGTGCGTTTGTGATCTTCTGACCGCCCGGAACCTCGCCGATACCCTCTACACCGTTTGAATCGGTCAGGATGACGATGTTTCTGGTGAAGTATGGTGCATGCGCACCGGAAAGGTTCAGCTCCATGGAATCGAAGCCGGCAACTGGAAATACTTCCATCTTTTCTACTACTGGAATCATGTTCTATCCTCCTTACATGAATCATGCACACACGCTTGTGTACATCGTTTCTGCAGTTCAGAAGCTGTCCACACACCACAGTGCTCTGCAGAAATACTCGATTGCTTATATAGAAATTATAGATTTTTCAGCTTTTTTAGTAAAGCGCGTAACTCTTATGGTATACTAAGCACAACTTATGGTTCTTTGCATTTTCAATAAGTTTTGCTTTTAGCTTTACTTATGGAAGCATTAGGAAAACTTACGTTGAATCATCGATATGTAACGATCTTTTTATAAGGAGGAACACATGGATTTCCGGGAATGTGAGTATATGGTTGAAATTGCGAAGGAAAACAATATAACGAAGGCTGCGAGAAATCTCTTCATCTCCCAGTCTGCCCTGAATCAACAGCTTCTCAAGCTGGAAAAGGAGTTAGGTACGCAGCTCTTCGTGCGTTCCCGTACCGACTGGCATCCGACCGAAGCCGGGGAAGCCTATCTGCAGGGCGCGCGCAAAGCCCTCCTGATCAAGCAGGATACCTATAAGAAAATCTACAATATCACACACTCCGGAAAATCCGAGCTGAGGATCGGTCTTACAACCAATCGTGGTATCCGCATGTTCACAGAAATATATCCTGCGCTCCACCAGAAGTACGACGAGCTGCGCATCAGTCCGCAGGAAATGAGCGTGTCGAATCTTCAGAAGGAACTGAATGCCGGAAACATCGATCTCGGCTTCGTCACACTGCGGAAGGATCAGCGGACCAGCGACGATTATCTGACCGTCGGTTCCGAAGAGATGTGCGTGCTGGTGCCGAAAACGCATCCTCTCTGCGATCGCTACTCCTTCAGCGGCCCGGAGCTTCCGGTCATCGATCTCCGAGACCTGCAGTACGAGCCATTCGTCGTGCTCTCCCATGCATCGACGAATCGCCAGATCACCGATGATATCTTTCGGAATGCCGGCTTCGAGCCGATGATCCTCATGGAAACAAACTCGACCGCCAGTCTTCCGACCCTGGTGGAAGCCAGTCTCTGCTGTGCGATCGTGCCGCGCTACTACGCAGACGAAAAAAATCCCAAGATCGGATGCTTCGTATTACCGAATCACCCGACCTGGGATCTCTGTATCACATATCGAAAAGGGGCATACCTCACCGACGCCGCGAAGGATTTCATCGCCATGGTACGCGCGTACTGGACTGAGCACCTGACACCGGTGCAGAATAACTAAACAGCCAGAATATCGAACCCGTCGCACTATCAGTCTTCTGTGATTTCGCGCACCATAAGCTCTGTAGCTTCTTGCCAGCCCTCCATAAAGTGCGGAATGAAGCCATGCGATTTTCCAGGGAAGCGTTTCAGAATCACCTCTACTCCAGCTTCCGCCAGGCAAAGCGCATAATCTTCATCTTCATAGCGGAAATTACAAAGCCCAGCTGAAATAATCAGCGTTTTCGGCTGTCTGGCAAGTAATTCTGTCGGTGCATAGAGTGGCGAATTATGATAATCTTCGAAGTTCTCTTTCTTATCATCGAAGTACAGATCCGCAAAAGCTTTCGAGCGTTCCATGCCGATCTGGCGATCATAGGAATCAATCTTGTACTGATCCGGAATCCTGTATTCCAGTGGCGGATACGCAAGAATTAAAAGCTTCGGCATGAATCCTTCTCGCTCTGCACAGCAAATTCCCATCGCCGCGGTCAGAGAAGCACCCGCGCTGTATCCAGCCACCGTGATGTTTTCTTTCGATGCTCCCCACTCCTCTACATGGCTCACTACATAATCCAGCGCATCCATACACTGGTACAGAGCGACCGGATAAGGTGCCGTATCCGAAAGTGTATAATCGATATCCACTGTGATTCCGCGAATCTGATCCGCCACATATGCACTGTAATAGCTGTCATTTTCACGATGCGGTCCTATAAATCCGCCACCATGGATATTTATAAAAACCGGACAGTCTGCAGATCTGTTTTTCGCATTTAAAATGTCCATTCGATACGAAAAACCATCGACGGTTCTGGTGATAGACCGAATCGCTTCGCATCGCTCCAGATATGCACGAATTTCTTCTGGATAGGATGGCGCGGCTGAAGCAGGCCTGCGATTCGTCTTTTTAATAATGTTCAGTATTTCCTGTTTTCTCTCTTCAGTCATTTTCCTGCACCTCTCTGACTTTGCTATTGCGAAGATAGCGAATCATCAGCTCCTGCGCATCCTGCCATGCACCGGTCATGCGAACCGTAAAACCATGTGCACTTCCTCGATACGATTTAAAAGCGACCTCATTTCCTGCCTGCGCCAGTCTCTGACCATAACGTTCTGTAATCTTACGGAACGGGCAAAACTCTGCATTGATCACTAAGGTGCGTGGCTGGTTCTTCAGCATTTCATCGGAAGCAAACACCGGTGAACAGTATGGACTGCTTAAAAGGCGAATGTTTCCGCCACAATAGAGGGTAGAGAATGCCCTGCTTCTTTCATTTCCGGCCGTTTCAAATGCCATCGCATTATCCAGAGCAGCATAATCAAGTATTTGCAGCGCGAAGTGCATGTGCCCGCTCTTCGCAGCACGAAGGCATACTGCCGCAGCCAGCGCTCCACCAGCACTATGCCCGCCGATCGAAATCCGTGTCGAATCCGCTTTCAGTTCCTCTGCATGTGCAAACACCCACTCCGCTACATCCCATACCTGCTCAAACGCGGTCGGAAATACATAATCCGGAGTTACAGCATAATCCACATCGATTACCAGTCCCTGTATTGCATTGGCAATATGTGCACAGAGCAGATCATCATCCGAATCCTGCGGATGGATGAAGCCGCCTCCATGGAGGTTGATAAAAATCGGCATCGATTTCAGACAGTCCACTGCTTTGGTGAAAACGCATCGTACGGCCACACCTGTCGAAACACTTTCCAGCATTCTCTCCGTCCGCTCTACTTTCGTCTGATACTCCAGATAATCCTCCGGAATCACCCGCTCCTTAGCTGCATTTTTATGCATATTTGTGCGATCCAGAATTTCGAGCTGTTCCTTCACCTGTTCTTCACTTAACATCATCGCCTCCTTATCAACCATACACTGGGTAGAAAATACTTGCTGAAATAATCACAGAGATACACCCCAGTATCAGGTACGGAATCGTAAAGCGAAGAAGCTTTACCGGATTGTGATTTCCGATGGAGTATGCCATCATGGATGCCGCACAGCCGGTTGGAAACGCAATTGCAAGACAAGAAGATAGGAAAACCACTAAAACAACCGCTTTCGGATTCATACCACCAGCCAGGGCCGTCGATGCCGCAATCGGTGTCATTATTGCCACCGTACCGTTATTACTGAGGAACGTCGTCATCACGACTGTCACCACACAGAAAACCGTAATGACCATAACACTTGACGGGTTACTTCCTAAAAGTCTCAGCACGAAATCACCGATCATCTGACCCGCACCAGAGGAGCTTAATGCTGAAGAAACCACAAGAACACCTGCAACGCAGAAAACCATATCACCAGCCAGTATGCAGGATGCCTCCTGCTGAGATACGACCTTTGTTAATATCAGTACGATACAGCCGGCAATCGGCAGAAGATAAATCAGATTTCCAAGCTGTGTAGAGAAAATAAACGCAAGCATGATGAT
>SFND01000039.1 GCA_004554245.1 Oribacterium sp.
GTCTGGGCAGGGGAGTGTCTGCCACCAGATTTAACTCCAGGGATGACTCGGCTGCTCCGACCTACGTCGGACTCCCCACCGGGGAGAGCCGGCATCCCACCCGCGGGACAAGACTCGCCCTGGTCGCCGACATCCGCTCGTCCCTATCGGTTTCACCGAGTCCCCACCGGGGACGGACGGCAGCTGTCGTCGAGTGTCCACCGGACACGGGCGGCTTGTCCCTTTCTCTCTTTTCAGCGGAAGTGTCAATAACTACGGAACGAAGGTATATACCGGGCAGTTCATCCACCAGATGAATCCGCCCTATGTAAAGAAATCTAAGCATGTACCTTGCTTTTCTTCTTTACATTATATACCTTTGTTCCGTAGAAGGAGCAAGTTTACTTTTCGTGATACGAAAAGACACAAAGCCCGCTACTCGCGACCTTTGTTAAACTTGCCCTCCGGTCCCGTCCGCTCGCAAGCTCGCAGCCTTACCGGGACGGAGGGACGCCCCGAAAACACACGGGTCCCAGGGCTTCGCCCCCGTGTCTTTTCTCTCCTTCCCACGCCAACCCCCAAGCCCCAAAACAACAGAAGAAAGATGAAAACCGGAAGACCACATAAAACCGAATCAGAGACAAAGGATATAGTCAAGCATATCCGCTACTCTTCTGATGAGTGGTCTCGTGTGGAAGCAAAACTTCAGCAATCCGGTCGTACTTTCTCCGAGTTTGTAAGACAGGCCACCTTCTCCGCGAACGTGATGCCGTCCCTCGATATGGGGCAGATCACAACCCTCCGGGAGTTGAAGGTGTCGCTCGACAGAGTGGGAAACAATATCAATCAGATTGCGAAATCCGGCTCTATGGTAACAGATTCTTTTTCGTTGGAAAGATACTTAAAGGAATTGCAAAACTGCAAGAAAGAGGCTGAAGAACTTTCAGCAATTCTTCTTCAGATAAGAAACACATTAAGGTAAAATCAAGGTAAGATGATAGCCAAACTCACAACAGGAAACGGCTTCGGAGGAGCAGTCCGATATGATATGAAGTTCGGCATGGACAACAGTTCCATGTCGGTGCTTCTCGGTCTCTCCGGTGTCGATTTCTCTTATGATGAGGACGGCAATATCAAGATTGATCCGCGTCAGGTCGCTTTCGATTTCCGTCAGCAGGCACTCGCTTACAGAACGCCTGATTCCGACAATGCACGCGGCGTACGCAAGCCAGTGTATCACTGGGTTCTGTCCTGGAGACCGGGAGAACACACTACCGATGCGGAGAAACTGGACGTGGCAAAGGACTTCATGCAGCGCATCGGTTTTGATGATACGCAGTATATGATCTCGGCTCATTACGACAAAGCGCACGAGCATCTCCACATCGTTGCGAACATCGTCAACAATCGAGGAGAGCGCATCCCTACGATGGGCCTGATCGAGAAGGCTCACGAGGCAGCTGCCGCCATCACCAGGGAACGCGGGTACCAATGGGGCGAGACAGCAAAGAAAGAGGCCGTCGAGAAAGCCCACAAGCCGCACGAGAAGGTAAGGATGCTTGTCAAGCCAATCGTCAAGGAAGCTGTGGCAGAGGCCAGGTCCCTGGAAGAACTGAAGACCGTCCTCGCATCCAAGGGCATTTCCTGTGTGTTCACAGTAGCCTCGGACGGCAGGCGCGGCGGTATCTCCTTCGCCTATGAGTACGAAGGACAGCTGCACACCTTCAGGGGCTCCTCCCTTGACCGCCAGCTCTCCTTCGGGTATATCAAGGCGGCCATCGACAAGAACTCCGCAAGAGAGGTGCAGCGTAAGGCGGCGCAGCAGGAACAGAACAAGATGAAGGAACTCCGTGCGGCATACAGCCAGATGGTTCCGACCATACAGGGACTACATAAGACCGTTAAAGATACATTCCAACTGTACAATGATACCAAGCAGGCAGGAATAGCAATCGGAACGGAGACGAGCCGGAAATACGGAGAGCTGAGGCAATCCTGGGAGGAGTTCCATCAACTCAATGCTGATCGCCAGAAGGCTTCAGATGCTGGAACTGTAATTAAAGCCATTGGTGGAATGCTGATGTTCCTGAATCCTATCGCCGGACTGGTTGCGATGGCTATAGGAAAGATTGCGACAGACATTCGCATATCTGAGATCAAGAGTGAGAAGAAATCTCTCCTGGCCAAAATCGAAGGGCTGAAATCTGACATAGATGCGCTGCAGCAGCAGAAGGCGCAGATCAAGATCGAGAAGCAGGAACGCCTCAAGGATTATCTTCAGGCAAAGGATGCCAGGAATGAGTTCCGCGAGGGAATGGATACAATCAAGTCCGAAATACAGCAACTCAAGGAGCAGACCAAGCCGAAGATTGCGTTCGACTTCAAGGCCGCTGCGCAGCGAATATCAACGCCTACAACGACAAGTCTGTACGGTTCTTCCAATGTTGTACAATCGGGAACCCGATTCAACCTGTATTCGTTGGTTATATCAGCGAAAAATAAAGACTCTTTGGAACGAGCCCTCCTTGAAAGGAAAGCCGTCATGGAGCCTCTGAAGGATAACTTCGGTGGGGTGACCGACTTCAGGGTGACTCTTGCCGAAGAAGGCCGCAATACGAAAGCAAGCAACCTTGTCTCTGAAGAACAGCTGCACCAGATACTCGACAAATGGGCAGCCTTGACCGGAGAGAAGCCTGCATACAGGCTGGAAATAGAGCGGGCCGATTGGAGGAAACTGGAGGATATCTGCAGGAAGATTGATGCCGTCAGCCCGCAGAACAGTCCGAGAACTCCAAAGAGTATTTCTCTTCTCCCTGGAAAAGAAATGGAGATATCCTATACAACCCGAAACGGAAACATACAGAAATTGAAGGTGGATGCTTCCGGTATCCTCCGGGTTAATGGGGTGATTCTGGATGTGAATACGGGGAAAGCCGTCCGCATACAGGAGCAGAATAGGACTGAAAAGAATAGAGGAATCAAAATGAAGCGATAGTATGGACGAGAGAGAATATCAGGAACAGTTACAAGCTGCAGCGGAGCTCATCATAAAGGCCGCTCAGGGCATTGACGCATACAAGACGGTTACCGATAAAGTCATTGAACTCGTATCGAGACGTCCTGATGCGGTAATCCCGGAGGCTGAATACCAGAAAATCAGGGAAACTGTATCCGCTGAAATCACGAAAACTATTGCTAATACTCCTGTTCCTGCTCCGGATATGTCGCAGGCTGCGAACAGAATAGCAGACAAAATATGTGAGAGGATTTCGGCTAAAATCGGCTCAGAGGTGAGCAGGAAGGTCAACGAGGCTATTGAAAACAAAACTGCGAGAATAGAAGTCCACCACGAACATCACCACACCAACATGTACGGACGGTTCGCATCGAGCGAGGAAAACCGCAAAATGATGGTGTGGCTTTCCTTCACCACGGTTATTTCTCTTGGATCTCTTGTCTTGTTCCTTTTGAGATACTATAAAATCGTTTCCTGGAACTGGGAAATTTTCCCGATGATATACATCGGTGTTATAGCGATATCTCTTTTGGGCGTGATAGTTCGGTTTTTCAGCAAGAATTAAAATAAACAGCCTGTATTTGTCCGCAAAATTATATAATTTTATTTCATATAAAAATATATAATTTTGAAATATAGGTAGTCAGATAGATTATGAGAAAATGAGTAATTTCGCGGAAATAAATTATGAGAATCTGAGGTAATATTTAAAGAATCTTCTTGACCCTCTATACGGTACTAACTGACCGCCCGCAGAGCTTCGCCACTTCGCGGATAGACAGCCCTTTCCGCAATTTCTTTGCAACATCAGGATACTTTTTCAGTAAATCTTGCAACATCAGGATACTTTTTCAGTAAATCCTCATCTGACATCCTCGAACCCTCAGGGCGGCCCATTTTCACGCCCTTCTCCTTCGCCCTTTCCCTGCCGCTGTTCAGCCGGCTCACGATGCTCTTGCGCTCCAGCTCCGCACCCAGGGCGAGGACGGTCAGGATGACCTTCGCCATCGGGTTCTCGCTGCCATCGGGCAGCAGCGTCCATAGATTGATGTCCTGGACATAGACGTTGACCCCGACCTTCGTCAGCTCGTCGATGGTGTTCACCACTCCCTTCACCGTTCTGCCGAGACGGGAGATCTCCGACACGAGCAGCGTGCTGCACCCTCCCCTCCTGAGGAACTCCACGCACCGGAGCAGCTCCGGCCTGTCCTCCCTGGCTCCGCTTCCGTGCTCCTCGTACTCCCCCACTACATCGATTCCTTCCTTTTCCGCAAATGCACGAAGGTCGGCCACCTGACGGTCGGTCGACTGGCGGTCAGAGGCACTTGATACCCTGGCGTATATGACTGCGGTTCGATCCATGGATGATATTACAATATTACGATATTACAATATTACGTTAGGTACGGCACTTTCAGATGGCTCATCCCGTGACGATCCATCCAATCGTTATAGTGCTTGACAGCTGCATCCCCGGTCAGCCCCTGACGCTTACGATCAGCCAACTCTTCAGCCCATACTCGTTCCTCATCATTCATCTGAGTATTGATAGTATCGAGCTTTTCA
>SFND01000040.1 GCA_004554245.1 Oribacterium sp.
GTGCTTCAATCAGAGCTTTCTTTTCCTGATCCGTCATAGAAGAAGCATTTCTTGCGATCATACGGCGAACATGATGATAATTGAACTCATCATTCTCAATTCCCAGGAGATAATCTGATGTTGTGTGCAATGCAGTTGCCATATTAGCAATCACATCAGGTTTAGGTTCTCTCGTTCCGGAAATATAACGTGACATAGCAGTTTCCGTGATACCGATTCGTTCTGCCAGTTCCTTTTGCTGAAGTCCCTGTTTCTGCAACATTTCATATATTCGTTCTCCCAACTCCTTGCCCATAATCTTCCCTCCTTTTGCCAAGCTTCATTACTCAGCCTAATATAATTCTATTTCTGACTTGCCAAATCGTCAAGCGCAAATTTTGAAAACTTTTTGCACAGTCAAAACCATGGTCTGCGGAGATGCAGATTCGCCCATATACTTCGCAATAATGCATTTTGGTTTCAAAAAAGCGATCCGTTTCTGGTTGATGTATAATTACACTATAATTATAGGAGGGCTTTCGTATTATTTCGTCCAGAAAGGCTACGACAACTGAAAGAGCAGGCTATGAAAGGAGTAGGGAATGACGAACGAAAGAGATGAGTTTTTAGAGAAAGAGTTTGATTTTAGTAAGGCGGCAAAAAATCCGTATGCAAAATCGCTTAAGAAGCAGGTAACCATTAATCTGGATGAGAAAGTCGTGGCCTATTTCAAGGATCAGTCGGCTGCCATCGGCATCCCATATCAGACACTGATCAATCTGTATCTGTGCGATTGTATAAAGAATCATCGCCAGCCAGAAGTGGTTTGGAAAAAGAGCGTATCTTAAATGATCGATGAAGTCACAATTTGTGATTTCACCGATCATTTTTCTGTTTAACACGTTCATCTGTTTTTTAGCGCCAGGACTTTATAAAAATATTCCATATGGCCATCTTAACTTTATTTTTGAATTATAACTTATTTTAAGTTAAGATACGGCATTTAAGTTAAGATGCGGAGTGAGGATGTGAAGACAGGAGTCATTGCCCGTGATCCGTATGTAAAACGCTACGCTGATGTAGAAGCGGAAGGATGGAGTGCGCTGAAAGAATGAGTAAACATTTAGACATGGTTTGGACGATACATAAAAAATTACGCTCTTCGCGAAAATTCAGAAAAGTCCTGAAACCGGCTCGTAGAGCCAATCCCAGGACTTTTTTTATGCTGTTACTGTCAAACACATATGATGAAATACGCCTCGCATCCGATGCACAGCACCGGCCTATACGTTCTCATAGTACCGTATCCTTTTCCCGTGCTCTTCCGCGTACTGAATCTCTGAGCGGGTGCTGTCGCCGATGTAGCCGCCGACGTTGATGACGTAGATTTCGTCAGCCATGTCGATTTTCCGTTTGTGCATGTCGTCGAGCATTTCCTTCGTTTTCGAGAGGGTGCCTTCGTCCATGCCGTCCCAGACTTCCTGGTCGCCGGCGTGGCCAAAGAGGCCAATGCTGATGACAATATTGCCTTCGAGCGTCAGTCTCTTCTGTATTTCCATAAACTGATCCTTGAAGCGGGTGCTGCCGCAGAGCGTGACTACTTTATAGTTTCCTACCATGTTTTATCTCCTGTTTCCTGTGCTACGGAATTTCATTATGAGGGAATCCGCACTTCGGCGCGGAGTGAGCACACGGAGGGCCGAGACATTGGCCTAGGAAAAGTGAGCAGAAATATACGAGTGTCAGCGGGAGGGTTTTATGGTACAACTAGAAGTAGTTTTTTGATGGAGGTGCCTATGGAGCCGAAGGTCAGTATCATCGTGCCGGTGTATAACGCGGAGAAGAGTCTCGCGCGCTGTGTGGACAGTATTCTGAATCAGGAGTTTCGGGATTTCGAGCTGATTCTCATGGATGATGGAAGTAAGGATCGGTCCGGGGAGATCTGCGACGGGTATGCGCGGGCGGATGCGCGCGTGGTGGTCGTGCATAAGGAGAATTCGGGGGTGTCGGATACGCGAAACCAGGCGATCGCGCGGGCGCGGGGGACGTTTCTGCAGTTTGTGGACAGTGATGACTGGCTGACGGCGGATGCGACGAAGCTGATGGTGAGGGCGGCCGAGGAGACGGGCTGCGATCTGGTGATCGCGGATTTCTATCGTGTCGTCGGAGAGATGGTGTCGCGGAAAGGAGACATTGACACTGACCAGGTGATCGGGCGCGAGGCGTTTGTGGGCTTCATGATGGAGAATCCGGCGGACTACTACTATGGGGTGCTGTGGAATAAGCTGTACCGACGCTCGCTCGTGGAGGCGCACGGGATCCGGATGGATGCGAAGCTCAGCTGGTGCGAGGATTTCCTGTTTAATCTCGAGTATGTGCGCTATGCGACGACGTTCTATGCGCTGCGGACGCCGGTCTACTATTATGTGAAGACGAAGGGTTCGCTGGTGAATCAGAAGATCAGCTTCGCGCGGACGGTGGAGATGAAGCTCGCGATGTTCGAGTGCTACAACGATTTCTTCAAGCACGTGCTGGATGCGGAGGCGTATGAGCGGAAGCGGCTGCAGGTCTATCATTTTCTGGTGGATGCGGCGAAGGATGGTTTCGTGTTCCCAGCGACGATTCCGGGGACGCAGAAGCTCGGTGAGGAGCGGAGCCAGGCGCTGCAGGAGGTGATTTCGGAGGATGGGATCATCGTGGAGAAGTACCGGGACCGGAAGCTGCTCGAGCGCTATCTCGAGTCGGTGGCGCTGAAGTATGATATGACGATGGCGGAGCTGTCGCTGCTGCTGTATCGGAAGGATGCGGGAAAGGCGCTCGCTCGAGGGGCTGAAGCGCAGATGCCTGCGCGGGAAGATGCCGTGGAGGCGACTGATCGGAAGGACGCGGGAAAGGCACTGAGTCGGAAGGATCTCGCGGAGCTGATGCATATGAGCCGCGGGGATCTGCGCACCGCGCTGCAGAAGCTGGTCACACGTGGGATGCTCGAGGTGGTCGACGTGCCGAGAAAACGGCGTGACGCGGCGGAACTAGCCGAGGCAACTGGTCTTTTCGGAAAGCGTGGCGAGGCACAGGATGCAGACGCGGACGGAATGACGAAGAAAAAACGCGCGCCGCGGAAGATCCGTCTCGAGCTGCTGCCGGCGGCGGATGCGGTGCTTCAGGATATCGCGGCCGCGGAGCGCGACTACGAACAGGCGAAGTTCCGGGGATTCTCGGAGGACGAGCTCCGGCAGTATACCGCGCTCGAGCGGCGCGTGCAGGAGAACGAAAAGCAGGTGCTGCAGAAGTGATGTGAAGTGACGCGCCTAGCGCGAAGATGAAGGGCTCTCCTATATGGAGGGTCCTTTTCGGACGGACAGGCGCAGAAGTGAGGCTGTGGATGGCCGAAACATGGGCATAAAAAAGGATCGTATCCGATGCTTCGAATACGATCCACTCTATGGAGCTGTGCGCTCAATATCCGAACTCGAGATAGTGAGCGTATTGTTCCCCGAAATGTTGAAAGTCAGTACGAGCTTACGTCCTTTGTCCCCATCATCGTACACATAAACCGAGTTGACAAGCGTGTCGATGATACGCCGCTGATACTCAACATCTTCTATATCACCCCTCTTGAACGATTCGAGCCAATACATGATTCGCTCCTTCGTCAAGAGGGGCTTTTTCATTTCCTCCCGGGCAATCTGCCCTTCGAGGTCTCTGCGTTCTTCTTCCAGCTCCTCAAGACGTTTCTTCGTTGTTGGTGTGATAATGCCTTGCTCT
>SFND01000029.1 GCA_004554245.1 Oribacterium sp.
AAATGGAGGCTTTATGGTCGAGACTGCAGAAAGAGCATAGAGCGGGGACAATCAGTAAGATGGATGCTTCACTCTATAAAAAGTTAGGAAAGACGTTGAAACTTCTGGCCGAGAATCCAAGACATCCAGGCTTACAGACACATGATATTCCGGAATTGACGAATCGCTACGGGGAACGTGTCTGGCAGTCTTATCTAGAAAATAAAACAAGTGGAGCGATGCGGATCTATTGGGTATATGGACCGGATCAAGAGTCTATAACAATTATCGGGCTTGAGCCGCATCCGGAAGATAAGAAAAATGGTGCTTATACTCGAATAGCGCTTTCAGAACTGCCTCCACTTGAGTAATTTTCGTTACCTGAATATCCAACTCTATGCTATACTGGTTATATGTCGAACTCGAATAAACACACGAATCCCTGTAAGTCTTGAAAGGACAAGGTTTACAGGGGTTTTTCATATCCGCTGGGTAAAATGTACGGAGAAGAGGTAAGAGTTATGTCCAGTGAAATCAGACAGAGAAAGATGCTGCCCAGATATATCGAGGTACGCAGTGCAAAGGTTCATAACCTGAAAAATATAGATGTAGATATTCCGCTGCATGAAATCGTAGCGATTGCCGGTGTCTCCGGCTCGGGAAAATCCTCGCTTGCACTTGGTGTGCTGCATGCGGAGGGATCCCGCAGATATCTGGAATCGCTCTCAATTTAATGGGGTCAGACCCCATTAAGAATTCTTTGCGAAATTCTTAAGATGGTCCGCATCTTATGCAGCGATTTTTACATCTTGTGTCGATTTTTCTCAATAGGGAGGACTTTTGCTGTAAAATAAAGTTGTGATTCTGGAAGCATTGTTCATATTGCATAAAAATGGGCCAATGTTCCAACTGTGCACCCGCCCGGACATGTCTGTAACATCATCCGTTCTGTGGTGTGCAGTTCTTTTCATCCGCATCTGTCCATATCTACGGAGGTACATATATGAAACACCGAACGCCTGCGAAACGCATCACGTCGATTCTTCTGGGTCTGCAGATGGTTCTTCTGCAGCCGCTGTGCTCTCTTGCGGAGATACCGCAGCAGAGTCCGACGGTGATCGCGGGCGCGAGGTTAAGTGAAGACCAGCTTACGGAAGGGGAGCTGGTCTATTTCGGCGTGTCCGGACTGACGTTGAAGGAGGCCACAGACAGCTATGAGATCGCGATCTACCGTGAAGGCAATCTCGATCAGGAAGCGTCGGTGACGGTTCATACCCTCGACATCTCCGCACTTTATAACGAGGACTATCAGCTGCTGGGCGACGACATCACGGAGCTCGAGAGCGGAAAAACGCTTCTGCAGCAGGTCGCCGACCGTGGCAGAGAAGAGACAGACGATGAAAGCGAAGTCGGGGACACCGACGATCAAGGCTCGTCCAGTGGCAGTGAGGATACAGATGTTGACAGTGATGCCATCGCGAGCGGCAGCGAGATCGCAAGCAAAGGTAGCGAAATCTCCGACAGTGATGAACGTGCGCCGCAGGGCACGGAGTACCGCTTCGATGCGGACGGTAATCTGATCGGTGAGACCGGAAAGACGAGTCCGGAGGAGATCCTCGAGTGGGTTGCGCTCGCCACGCCGTCTGAAGCAGAAGACGAAGCGGATGCCGATGAAAGCGAGGATACTAAACTTGCCTCTCCGTCCGAGCTGGATGACGAGGATGAAGCATTCGACGAAGACGCTGATTTCGACGACGAGGAGGCCAATGCTTCCGACCTCGACTCCGTCGCCTCGGCCTCCGTTCTGTCGGTCGCCGGGAGCGATGCGGTGAGCTCGACGAAGAGTCGTCTCGCGATGCTGAAGGAGGCGGCGACGGGTGAGCCGACGCGTGAAGAGGGCTCGAGCGGTGTCAGCGGCAGTCTGACCGATTCAATCCTCTCCCAGATCCTGCCGGAGCAGGTCGCGGCGATCCCGCATTCCGCGGAGCAGACGATTTACTTCGCACCTGGCGAAGATGTGCAGTACCTCCGGTTCCGTATCTGCGATGATGACCGGTCCGAGGGCACCGAGGCGTTCTCGGTGATGATCACCAGCGCCGAAAACATGGAGCCGTACAAGGTCACCTCCCTCTCCGTCATCATCACGGACGACGAGGCGTCGGAGCAGTCGGCGCTTTCCTTCGCAGACGACGAATTTACCGTCGAGGACGGAAAGGCGCTCGTGACCCTGCAGCGCGAGGGCGCCGAATACTCGATGGCGTCCGCGAACATTCGCGGCAAGGACGCAGAAAGCGGCGCGGAGCAGGTCTACGGCACCGTCGTCTTCGCACCATACGAAACCGAAAAGGAAGTGGAGCTCGCCCTCACGAAGGACAGCACACTGTATCTCAGCGATTACCTGGCTGCGCAGGCCGGCACCACGACGGAGGCGAACGCGATCGTCATCGACGGGGAAGAGGGGACGACGCTCTTCTCCAGCGTTGCTGTGCTTTCAGATGAGGACGAGGAGGCCAATGCTTCCAACGGTGCAGTTGCAAATGGTTCCGAGGATCTTTCCTTCGACATCACGATCGGTGGAAAAGCCTACAAGGTAAAGTATAAAAAGGGCGATGTCGTAGCGGACATCTACGATGAGAGCTATCAGCCGGCACTGGAGGTCGGACAGTATTTCTTCTCCGCCAGCACCAACGTCGGCGGTATCTTTTCCTATGGAAAGGATCAGCGCCACGGAAGCAAGCCGAACGGGCTCGGCACGCTCCAGAACTGCTATCTGCTTCCGAAGGGAGAAACGGACTTCCATAAGGGTGAGGGCAAGCTGGAATACCTCCATACGACCACCGGGTGTACCGGCTCTGTATGGAGCTCGAACGAAAATCCGCCGGCCGGCCGCCCGACCATCAACGGACTCTACTATCAGTATCTGATTCCACACTGGAAGCAGATCAGCAGCTACGGCGGAGGCAATAAGCTCCGCTTCAAGCTGCATGCGCTGGGTGCCGGAAAGGATCTCGAGCAGAGGGACAGGAATGGTAAATTTGATACCCCGGAGCTTTCGAGCGGTGCAGCGATCAAGGTACAGAACGTCGCCGATAATATCGAGGCCATCGTCTATGCAGTGGATGCTTCGAAGACCCAGACGCCGAAGAGCTATATGCGCTTCTATGGTGTCGCGGCGATGTATAAAAAGTATGAGGTCAGTGTGACGAATCCGGAGAAGATGAGCTTCCTCGGAACGACCGACACCGTGCCGATGCAGGTAAAGATGGAGTGCGGTGCGCAGATCATCGAAGCGGGAAAAACCGACAGCCGGAATATCTTTACAAATGTCGATACAGACGATGCGAACATCGTCTTCACCCTGGATAAAAGTACAGTCCATGGTGTAGATGGCTATTTCGGTACCATCACCGGTTATACGATCACCATCCCTGCGGAGGATCCGAAGAACAAGGTCACCGCCAGTTATCCGGAGGCTTATCTCAGCTACCTCGACAGCATGACCGGAAAGAGTGTGAACAGTGATGCCATCGATCTCTCGAAGGATGCGGTGAAGACGGTGAAGGAGCGTGCGACGGCACATCTCGACACCATCGTCATGGATAAGTATTTCGTGAACTGGATCGAAAGCCTCAAGGGGCAAACCTATGCCGAGAAGGGTGAGCTGTCAAGCGCATCCTATTACCAGAAGCTGAACTTTAAGCCGACCGTAGCGTACACGGATGTCAAGGTCAGTGTGGTGCCACCGGATGCGGGCGGCGGAAGCACGCAGGCAGGCTTTACCTCCTCTGATCTTCCGAAGGCTGGCGCTTCCGGGATCTTCCACGCAGGTGATACGCTGGATCTCAGTGCGACATCCGAGGATGCAAATTACCGCGTCACCGGCTTCGAAATCTCCGAGGACGGCGGCGTACACTTCAACAGTATCCGGGATACCCGGTCCTATACGCTGCGTTCAGGGAAGAACTATGTGATTCGTCCGCTGCTGGCGAAGAACGATAACCATGTGGAGATCGTGTTCGCTTCCGACGAAGCCAGAAAGAATCTCAGTATCGAAAATCTGATTTCGCAGGAAAAGCTGGAGGGCAGCTATCTGAAGGGAAGGAATGTCCTGAATCTGAATCCGGAAAAGAACGGCTGGGCAGAGATGATGAAGCCGGCGATCGGTGCCGCATGCACCGTCCGGGTACTGGTGACCGGTACGCCTTCCGACAGCAATTATGTATACCGTCCGGTGATCACCGATCAGATGACGGGCAGGACCTATCAGACCCAGGGCTACAGCTTCATCCTCCGCAGCAACACCGCGGATAATCTCCTGAAGCTCGACATCGAGAAGGTGAAAAAGAGCGATCTTAGGGAGTACAGCCTCGGCGGAACCGTCGTGACGCGCGTAAAGTCCATACGTGAAACCGCGCTGGAGGCGAAGACGAATCCGGCAGAGGGGTATGCTGTTTCACTGGCGAACGGTGAATTCGTGATGAACGGAAGCCGCCACGTACAGCTTCAGTCGGCGACGGCAGATGACAGCGGTATCATCAGCCTGGCCGGACTCCGGGCGAAGGAAGGCGACCGCGTCAGTCTCCTGATCGATAACGGCATCGATGATGCACAGGTGGCGGATTACGTATTCGGCAGCGGTACGCTCGACCGCATCACACAGGTGTGTAGTGTGGATGCCGGCATGCTCGAGGTGCAGTACCCGATCACGGCACCGGTGGTGACGTCGATTTCCTATGATTATGATAAGTCGGAGAGCCGTCAGAAGACGGATCTTCGGAAGAACCAGGTGCGCTGCTTCGATGATAATCTGAAGCTGACGGCGGTCGTGGATACGAAGGGTCGGAGCATCGAGAAGCTGGTATTCACCGTGCGGACGGTCACCGGCTCAACAGCGGACTACGAGGGCCGTGCGACGCTGGAAGGCTCGAACATCTTCACGGCGGAGATTCCGTCGATGCTCACGAATCTGCACAACGGTGACCGGATCACAGTGCAGATCGTGGATAAGGAAAAGCGTAGTGTGACGGTGGGCGATACAGCACAATCGATCCCGATCATCTATCCGACGGTCGACACCGGTCTCGTGAGTTATGTGGAAAACGAGAAGATCGCACCGAAGAGCTTCGATATCGACGGGGCGATGGGCGATGTAAACATTCCGCTTCTGGGTGCGGCGAAGAGCACCGCCCAGAGTGGTATCCTGAACTTCTCTCGTCTAGACTACCCGGATAAAAGCGGTTACTCGCTGAACATCAACTTCGATATGATGCTGAAGGACGGCTCCTTGAAGACGAATCAGCAGAAGACAGACGCTGTGAAAAACTATCATGCGTCTGCCAAGAGAGCGCAGGCGGCGAAAAAGGAAGCCATCGCAGCCGGAGAGGACGCAGCCAATGCCGGCGAAAGCGCAGATCAGATCCGCAGCAGGATATGGGAAGACCGGGAGCTTACGGAGCAGGAGCTGAGAGATCTCAATGACTACGAGGTGAGGAAAGCAGAGAGCGAAGCGCTTCGTGAGCGGAAGATGACGGAAGCGTCGAACGAACGGGCGAGTATGACGAAGGCACAGGGTTACATCGATGTGCGTGCGATCTTCAACCTGAGCTTCGAATTCCTGCTGGATCCGGTGCAGAACGAGTATGTGCTCGCGACGACCGCTGTCACCGTCGGCGGTGCCGTGGATGCATCGAAAACCTTCTATACGATGGTCGGGTATGTGCCATGCTTCCTGAATCTGTCTGGTGGTGTCGAGGTCGATCTCACGATGGGCGGCGTCTGTGCGGCCGGGAAGGCAGCGTTTAGCGAAGGCGATTTTAACGCCTACAGCGGAAATGTACAGAACATCTTCTCGGGAAGTGATTTCCTGATCGAGCTGGATTCTGTCGTGAAGGCGAAGGTGCAGGTGGGCGCCGGCCTGTGCGGCGTATTGAGTGCGCGCGGCTATGTCAGTGTCCAGATGAAGCTGCAGCTGGTGAAGGACAATGTCTCCGGCGATCCGTATGGCATCATTCTGAACGCGGCCGGCGGCCTCGGCTTCGACCTCGTCCTCCTCAAAGTGAATTTCGATATCGCAAAGATCGAGCAGGGCTGGGGCAATTATGCTGGTCAGACGAAGGTCGAGTTCTTCAACAACGCTATTACGAAGGAGTTTGAAGATACGTTGCCGTTGAACGCGGCTTCAGCAGACGACACGGATGATCACGCGTTTGCGCTGAATGCTGAAGGAGATGACGAAGCATCGACGGCAGGCACGTTCCCGCTCCGTGCGATACTGGACGAGGCGGCCGAAGAGGATGACGTGGCCGCTGCATTTTCACTGAATGACGCCTACGAGGAGGCGTATGCCGGCCTGGGCGAGGATGAAATTTCCTTCCAACGCTACGACATGGGCTCGTCGGATATGAGCAGCTTCCGCGGAACCGGTGGCGTCAATGCACAGCCGGTGCCGGTAAGGATGCAGATACTCCTGGAACATGCGGCGGAACGGACGCGTCCGGAAATGGTCGAGCTTCCGGATGGACGTGCGTTTGCAGTTTTCATCGCAGCTTCAGATAACGGCGATACCTCCCGCCTCTACTACACCATCAGCAATCAGGCGGGCGACAGCTGGAGCGTGCCGGTGACCCTGGACGAGGATGGAAGCTATGACTCCATGCCGGCGCTGACGCTTGTTGGAAACAAGGTTGTCATCGCCTGGATGGATGCGTCGAAGAAGATCGAGGGCGCAAATGACGAAGAGACGATGGATGCGTACAGAAAGAAGTTTAACGCATTCAGGATCAACGGCAGAGTGTACGATGCTGGGAATGGTCAGCTGGGAGACGAATTTCAGATTTCCCCATCGAAGCTTGATGAGTTCTATCTTCAGGCCCCGTCGCTCTGTACCGCAGGCGATAAGGTGTACTGCACCTATGTCGCACGGGATATCACGGAGGTGACGAAGCTGGACGAGCTGGCGGACCTCACCAAGGGCTATTCCACGGCTGTACGGGCGACGCTGGATGTAAGCATTGACCCGGTCAAGGTGGAGAACGAATATGTAGTGATTCGGGACGGCAAGAAGATCGATCCGCTCGTGACGGATTACCAGACCGAGGGCATCCGGATCGAGGGTACCGACTACCTCGTGACGGCGTACACACTCGATCAGGATGCGGACCTCACGACCGGTGATCGGAAGCTGTACCTCGGACTCGGCGACGTGACGCATTCCCGGAATTACTATCCGATCCGGATCGGCAGCGATGATAAGTGTCAGGCCGTGCCGAAGCTCACGAAGGTAAATGGACATCTCGTGCTGAGCTGGACCGAGGACGGCGAGCTGCTCGAACTCCTCGATGTCAGCGGACTGATCGAGGCGCTGTTCCATAACGCAGAGATCGGTGGCGCTTATAAGGATGCGGCGGGTGCCTACTATGTGCAGGGCGGAACGCCGGATTACGACTGGTATAAGAAGACGGCGTCGGAGCTTGGACTTCCGAAGGAAGTACCGGACAAAAGTTCCAGATCTGGATATAATGGCAGCTACTATGAGGCGATCACCCAGGGTGATTTCCGAACGGTAGAGACCCGTATCAAGGAAGACGAGGACCACAGCAGCTCCATCGATGATTACACGATCACCGGGGATGGCCGCGATCTGTATGTATTCTATACGGATTTCGGACCGGAGATCGAGAAGGCGACGGTTGAGCTCTATGGTCGACGCTACCGGATGGCGAAGGATACGAGCGGAAGCACCGGCAGCGGAACGACCGGCACGACCAGCGGTGAAGGCGGCAATGCAGGCACCGGCACGAATGGCAGTGCAGCTGGCGGTGAAGAGACCGGCCCAGATGGAAGTGAAGGCAACGGCCATTACTCCAACAGCGCATGGGGCTTCACCGATGCGGTCCGCATCACGGACTTCGATAGGGTGATCGATGATTTCACGCTCACGATGGCGACGGATGGCAGCATTCGGCTCCTTTCGGATTTCTATAAGCAGTGGATCGACGAGGACGGGAAGATCCAGTTCAGTCAGAACGCCCTCGCGGCGATCGACTTCGCGCGCGGAGGATCGCTGGAGATCGACCCGCTGTCCATCGATATGGACAGCAGCATGATCGCCGGTGAGACCTCGACGATCCGCTTCGATGTACGGAATGCCGGACTGCTGGAGGCGAAGGGCTTCTCGATCGAGGCTTATCTGATGGAAAACGGCGTGAGAACGCTGCTGTACAGCGGCGAGGTCGACCGTCTCCTCGATACGAACGAGGAAACCACCGTGCAGATTCCATGGACGGTGCCGAACGAGGACCTCGACGGAAAATCGATTCTGCTGAGCGTCGTCGAGAAGGATACGGCAATCGCTTCGGAGACGACGGCAGAGGTCGAGCTGAAGTCGGAAGCGCGGCTGCGCCTCGACATGGGCGAGCTGACATTTGACGGAAAGGAGGCGATCATCCCATTAGAAATCGAAAACATCGGAAACGCGGCGTCGTCAGCGGGCGAAGTCGTGGCCTATGTACTCGATGGCGCGGAGAGACGACGTGCCGTCGGAAGCATTGGCCTCGGTGCAATGGGATCCGGCGCTTCCGTGGAGGATACACTTCGCTTCACACCGGAGACGGAGGACTGGGACGGCTTCGGACGGATCAGCCTGGAGCTCGTGGCCGTGCAGGACGGTGCGAGCGTCGCGTCGGCGTACGGCGATCTCTACAGCGCGGAGCCGGTCGTGCTCGAGATCGAGGACGGCGCGGAAAGCCTGAACCTCACGGCGAAGGCGCAGCAGACGCTGCAGGTTGAGTGTGCACCGTGGAGCGCGCTGTGTACGGATCTTCGCTACCGGAGCTCCGACAGTCGCGTGGCGACCGTGGACGAGAATGGTACGGTGACCGCCGTCGGAAACGGCAGCTGTACGATCGAGGTCTACAGCCCGAAGCTGATGCTGAAGGATGAGATCACGGTCCATGTCAGCGGTGGCAGCCAGGGAAGCGGCAGTCATAGCGGTGGCGCTGGATCCTCCAGCCGAAAGACCGCGGCGGACCGGGCCTCCGAGCTCTATGCGTCCGGCCTCCCGACCTGGGTGGAAACCGGCGGACGCTGGATCCAGAATGCGGATGGCAGCTGGAGCTACCAGACCGGCACCAGCCCGATGACGAATCGCTGGGTATGTATCTATAATCCGTACGCCGACGAGCGCAGACGCCAGAAGCGCTACGGCTGGTTCAAGTTCGGACCGGATGGAAAGATGCTGACCGGCTGGGTGACCGATGCCGATGGAAATATCTACTACCTGAACCCGGCATCCGACGGCACCCGCGGCATGATGCTCATCGGCTGGCAGCAGATCGACGGAAAGTGGTACTACTTCTCGAAGGACGAAGGCAGCGGCACCATGGGTGCCCTCCTCCGGAACACCATCACACCGGACGGCTACCACGTCGACCAGACCGGCGCCTGGACCGGAAGATAATATAAAAGAGACGCTCTTGCCGGGCGTCTCTTTCATTTTGCTTTTCTATAGGCACGGTAGGGCTGGAAAAACGTCATCATGCCTACAAAACACTGCCTCGGATGTGCAAGCGTAGGCACGTTAGGCCCTGAAATGTCCCAACATGCCTACGGTGAGGAAGTTCGGAAATTTTAATCGCAGGCATGGTAAGCGCTTTAAAATGCCATCGTGCCTACGGAAATAGCCAAAATTTGGGGAAACTGTAGGCATGATAACCCTGATTTATGGACATCGTGCCTATAAAATCGAGCCTGATCGTAGGCATGATGATCCATTTTCCTCGTCAGCGTGCCTACGATCGGATGCTCGGCAACAGAATACTGCAGCGTTCCTCGATCAGTGCACAGAGCTGTTCTTTCATGTGTTCCGGGAGGAAAGATGCAGCGCACAGCTCCATAAATTTCGGCTTCATGCGCAGGAGCCGGGCAATCATTTTCTCTGCAGCTTTTTCGGGGATTCCGCAGGCAGCTGCGAAGACCAGGAAATCTTTTCGACGAAGGTTACGCTTCTTTCCGTTCATCGTCAGCGCAAACTGCTCCTTATCTTCCGGCATGATGACATTGACAGGAAGAAGATCATACGCCTGCGACAGATGGTAGTTTTCGCTCCCCGCCTCGCTTTCAATCAGCGAAAAGTTCTTAAGATGCATGTCCGAATTACCGACGATAAACGAAAACACCAGTCGTATAAACAGTTCACTCATGTCCAGTCCGCGCTGCGTGGAGTAGCGTTCGATCACCTTCGCACAGCGTTCATAGGAGCCTCGGTACTTGTCCTGCGTCAGTCGGAGATCCAGCTGGCAGAAGTCTTCCATCGCGATCTTACGGATTTCCGCCCTGTCGATGATACGGTCGATGCGCTTTGTGATATATGCAAACTGCCCGTTTGCTCTGATCAGGGCATGTGGCACCGTCGCGATGCGGGCTGCATCTGCCATGCACATGACGAGCTGCTCCGCTTCGGGCAATGCTTCAAACTCCTGAACCTGTGGCTTCAGAATATACCCATTCGGATAGTTGACCAGTGTCAGCCTCGGCTGTTTTTCATCTGAAAAGAGATGCAGGGACAGCTTCTTCTGCACGCCGGTGACCGTGTATCCGTTTTCGGTATTTTCCTTTGTGATCTGCCGGAGTGTTTCTTCATCGAGCCGGATTTCCGGGAGTGTACGCGTGCCGAAAAAACGTCTGATACAGGCCGTATGCCATCCATTCTGATCTTTTTCACGAAGCGGTTTTCCGCAGCATAAACAGTTCATACTCTGGCCTCCATGATCGATACATTTCCAATCGGGTCCTTGCACGCTTTCAGCAGCAGGCCGAAACGATCCGTCGGGAGGAGCTTCCAGTTCCGGCTGATGACATTGAGCAGCCATCCTTCCGGTATCAGGCCGTCAAAAAATGAGAACAACGTGCTGGATCTGTAGGCCTCCTCGCGCATCGGAAGGGTCAGAGAAACCGCCGTGGCGTCAGCGCGCAGCATATACGCGCGGTCATACGAAAAGGTATATCCGCTGTCTGTCTCGCTTAAAACGCCGGCATAGGTATCCCGCACGTATACATATGCTTTTCTGAATGTCTCCTCCATCAGGCTTCGTCCTTTCTTCCAGGTACGGCTTCCATGTCAAACATCGCGAGGGCAACGTTCACCTTATCCATGCGAACCGTTTCCTTCCCCTGCTCCAGATCACGCACGAAGCGTAAGCCCAGCCCGGAGCGAATCGCGAACTCCTCCTGGGTAAGCCCTGCCGCGCGCCGGCTCTTCTTCACAAATTCTGCTATTTTATTCATGTGTGTTTACCTGTGCTCTCCCTGATGAAGTCATGCAGACACGTGATAGCCATCGGCCTGCACGCTGTGTTAAAATCATTTTATACCTTTAAGGGTATAATGTCGATAGGCGACAGTGCTTTTATACCTTATGGGGTATAAAACATGAAATTCGGATGTAGTTTATACCCTTTGGGGTATAGCGACGACTATAAAAAAGAGACACCTGGTAAAGGCGTCTCTGAAAATCAGTCAAAATGTGGAGTCTGGGTCAACTTTTATCTTACAGCTGCAGCGCCAGCGAGTCCGCTTCTTTTTTTATAGGAAATGGAATGACATTGGTAGGTGTATGCTGTTCTGCCTCCCAAAGCGTCAGCTTCTGCTGCATATTCATCCAGCTTTCCACCGACGTATTGGTAGCCTTTGCAATCCGAATCGCCATTTCCGGGCTTAATGCAGCCTTTTCATTCACAAACTCCGACAGAGCCTTTCGACTCACGCCAAGCATATGTGCCGCATCCGTAATGGTTATATGTAGTGGCTTAAGAACATCTTCCAGAAAAACATTTCCCGGATGGGTCGGTTTTCTAGTCATACTGCGCCTCCTTCTTCAGTGATAGTCCTGATAATCTACCAGATATGCATCCTGCCCTTCAAACGTAAATGTCATCCGCCAGTTCCCATTCACTGTAACGGACCATATATCTTGCTTATCTCCCTTTAATGGATGTAATCTATATCCAGGTAAATTCATATCCTGTGGGTTTGTACTTGCATCGAGACGATCAAGCATTCTTCCTAGTTTTGGGGCATGCTCAGGCTGAATACCCTTCTTCGAACCTGATTCAAAAAAATCCTTTAATCCCTTATGTGCAAACGATTTAATCATAATAATTGTATGCTGTAACGTTACAGTTGTCAACAAGATTAATAGTTACGATGATTGTGATAACTAAATCTTACCATGAGCTTATTATTTTTAGTAGAGTCCACAAGCAGACCATATTAACCGGTTTACCATCGTCGTTAGCACCGTGGTGGTTTTTGTTTATTGAAGGAAGCTATTTTAAAGGATTTAATCATGAAGAACGTACCGTTCATGGATCAGAAGACCGGATGCCTCCTCGTGCGTGATCTGGAGCATATGGACTGACCTCAGCGCCCCCTCCGTTCACCCTTATATTATTAAAATCCCAACATGGTTAAACACCGTGCCGGGATTTTTTTATGACTGAACATGCCAGCCATAACCAAATGTCGATTTTTTGCATCTTGTGTCGTGATTTCTACATCTTGTGTCGAGATTCTCACGAAGGCCTGTCTTTTGTTATAAAATATAATCATCGCCAACGAGATACTTACATCGAGCTGAGACGACTCCTGAATATGAGCATGAGGACGTCACCAGAACGTTGGTAGTTCAGATAAATGTTGCTGGATACAGTTTAGAAGCATAACGCAACGCGCGTGGTTCGGAGGAAGCAATGAAAAGACAGACAAGAAGAATGAAAGACATAGCCAAGAGAGGTCTTGTTGGCTTACTTACAGTCAGCATGTGCCTGTCAAACGTACAGGGAATCGCTTTTGCAGATAACCGCGTCGAGGTCGGCGGGGTGAAGGTGGACGGAAAGAAGGTCACCCTCAACCTGAACGGTGGCAGCCTGATGGAGGCTGCCCGCGCTGCGCTTGCGGATGCCAATGTTTATGACGATACGTATATCGCGGTCAGCAAGGATGCGAAGACCCAGGCGGCCTACCGCGCCCTGACCGATGGTTCGAATCCGCTCTACGAGCTGGCGCTTTTCTCAGATGGAGAGCTGCAGGCACTCGAGGATGCGGGGGTCGAGATCGTTGCCCTGATCCAGATGGATCAGAAGCAGGCCGAGGCTGCGGGCAATCTCATGCCGGCGACCGCGAGTGAGATCGAGCGCTCCAGCACGAAGGTCGAGTTCTTCGATCCGTCGAAGGACGAAGGAAAGGAAATCCTGCTCTATCAGCCAGATTCCCTCTTCGCAGGCTTCTACGATCAGTTCTCGAATCAGCTGATGAACGCAAGCGAGAAGGAGATCGCATCCGCGGATCCGAGTACCTACGAGTTGAGCGGTGACGAGAAGGTTACCTTCTTATTTATAAATCATGCAGATGCCGGACGCACCTTCAACCTCGAGCTGAACGGCGAGTCCCTCGAGAAGGGCATCAAGGTCGCGAAGGCCGAGAGCGTCATCAAGGGCGTGATGAGCACCCTCGATGTGAGCGGTATCGAAGAGACACTCGAGACCCCGGCACCGGAAACCTCCGCAGCCGCGACCGAGCCGTCCAGTGAAGCCGCAGCGCAGCCGTCTGAAGAAGCCGCAACGCAGCCGTCCACCGAGACCGCGATCGAGCCGAGTACAGAGGCGAGCGGGACTGCAGGCGAGTCCATCGTGATCCTTCCGGAGACCGGTGCGACAGCCGAGAGTGGCGAGACCGAGACATCCGTAGCAGTGGAGACCAGCGCAGCAGCACAGCCGTCCCAGGACGAGGCCAATGCTGAGACCGGGCTCCCGGCGGAAGGACAGACATCCACAGAAAACACCGAGCAGCCGGCGACAGAGAAGACCACCGCGGCAGCAGAAAATACAGGCATCGTTGACACCGTCAAGGAAGTCATCGAGACCATCGCAGAGAATGCGAATGCAACGATGATGAAAATCGAGCGCAGACTCGGCGTCATCCGCGCAGAGGCGGCAGAAAGCGACGAGGCAGTCGCAGACGCCCCGAAGTCCGAGGAAGCGCCGAAGGCAGAAAACGCAGACGAAGCTCCGAAGGCAGAGGAAACGCCGAAGACCGAGGGAACGCCGGCAGCAGGCACCGAGAACGAAGCTCCGAAGCTGGAAGAGACTCCGGCAGCAGGTACTGAGAACGAAGCACCGAAGCCGGAAGAGACCCCGGCAGCAGGTACCGAGAACGAAGCTCCGAAGACCGAGGAAACCACGACAGTGGCAGCGGTCGAAACCACCGCAGCAGCGAAGACCGATATGGACATCGCGCTCGAGAACGAGCGGAAGGCCCTCCTGAAGGAGACCAGAGCCGCCGACCTCGTAGATAGCTCCGTAGCCAGCGCACGTGTCCTCCAGTACACCCTCGATGAACTCTCGAAGTCCTTCTGGTCCGCAGAGATCACCGACCGTTACGAAGTCAATGTATTTGCAGAGGATAACGCATTTACTGAGGCCGTCGAGCTCGAACTGAAGGAACTCGCGAAGCCGGAAGAAGCCGAGGATGGCAGCCTGGCAGTCAACGAGGATACCCTCAACGAGAAGCAGGTCGAAGCCCTCAAGGCCGACGGCGTCTATGAGAACTCCCAGTCCCTGGACATCCGCTTCGTAAACGCAGCCGGCGAGGAAGTCGAACCTTCCAGCGCAGTCAAGGTAAGAATCAAGGTTTACAAGGAAGCCCTCCCGGAGGATGCGGACATCAGTACCATGGCGATCCGCCACCTCGACGAGAAGAGCACGGACGCGGTCAATGTCGACACCGTCGCAGAATATCGCGAGGACGCTACATCCGACCACGGAACGATCAAGCCGGTCGACGGAGACGGTAAGGTTACCGAACTCCAGACCGTAGACGCAGACAACGCGGACACAGAAACCGCAGTCATCGCAGAAACCGCGACAGAATCGAAGAAGGTTCTCCCGGAAGAAGCAGTTGCAGTCGAAAGTACCTTCACTGTAAACAGTTTCTCAAGCTTCACCATTACATTTGGAACGCAGCCGACGAAGAGCGCAACGGTTATGTTTGTGGATCAAAATGGTCAAGATGTAACCACGAATGCGAGCCTCAAACATATTACGGAAGCGGACACAAAAGTCACAGAATTCGACTTCAGTAAGTATGCAGCGGATTTATACCAAACAGCTACATTTAAGGAAGTGAAGCTGGCACATAACGGTAAGACGTTTGGGCAAAGCACATTGATTGACAATAAGATTAAGAAAGTCACGGATAGTGAAGGAACTAAGTGGCAGTATACGACTACAACAAAGGTGGAGGGAAGCGAAGATAAGCATGTAGATACTGGATACATCGCAGATAACGATACGATTTATGTGGTTTACACAAATGGCGTCCAGCTTACGACCGTGGAAACGGTTGATAATCAAGCAAAGGGCTTCCACCTTTATATGACGGATTATGACGATAACGATTTAAAAAGTATAATAGGCGGAGAGTATGGAAACGGTTCGACAAAACTAGGGTTATATTCCAGAGTGACAAATAATGAAGGCTATCCAACATTGACGCATAACCCTAATAAATCTATCGGTCAGTGGTTCCCGGCATCAGACAAGACAGAAGTAAATCATCTGTTTATAAAGTCTGTATATGATGAGACCGGATATTTCTACTACAACAGTGCAGAGAACTTCGCAACATTAATAAATGACAGTGGGAAAACTACACAAGAGTTCACAGTATACAACCAGTTAGGAACACCTGGTAGCAACGCTTATTATTATCAGCGCGGTAATTTCATGCCGTACAATGTTCTTGATCCAAGCTGGCCGATCAGCAACAACTTGTTTGATGACCAAGGTGGTAGGTTATCGATATATCATCCGAGATATAATGAAAGGCTGTATGGACTTCTGAAGTGGACTAGTAATGGATGGAGCCGTAAAAATAACTTCCGTTTCGGTATGTATGGTTGGGCAGAGTTTTACCAGCCAGTGGGAGGGAAGGTAAACGGTGAAGACATGGTTTTCGAATTCACCGGCGATGACGACATGGTGGTATACATCGATGGCGTTCTCGTACTGGATCTCGGCGGTATCCATGATGCACAGAGCGGATACATCAATTTCGCAAATGGCGAGGTTGGATACACAGACCAAACAACCGGTGACCCTGTTCATTGGGCACACAGAACCAACATTTTTGACCAGTTCGATGCGGCTCAGAGCACAGTAAGAACAAGCTGGAAGAAGGGCACAAAAACATTTGCAGATGGTTCCAAGCATAAGATCCAGTTCTTCTATATGGAGCGTGGTAAGGGTGCATCAAACCTGAAGATCAAGGTGAACATCCCGCCGATTCCGGATGGCAGTGTAAACATTCAGAAATTGGTTGACGGCCTGAATGAAACACAGGCAGCAAAGGAAAGTTATACACTGAAGCTTCAGATGAAGGCTAGGGGTGCGGCAGAATTTAGTGATGCTACACATCAGGCATATACGCTGACCAGTACGGGCTCAGGGAAGACCTATTACACGGATGATGTTGATGGAACGTTCACGATTCATGGAACGGATACGGCAATCTTCGCCAACATTAAGAAAGACACTCAAATTAAGGTGATAGAGCCGGATCCTGGCAGAATTTATGAAGTGGACTACAAGGCATATGATGCGAATAATAAAGAAATCACAGGAGATATTAAGGTTCCTTCCGCAGGATATGTAGATGTAAAAGTCACGAATAAAGCAGGGAACAATCCAAAGTCGCTGATTATCGTAAAGAAGTTTGAGGTCAATGGCAACATCAAGGACGCCAAG
>SFND01000030.1 GCA_004554245.1 Oribacterium sp.
TGTCCGCCGCCTTATCCATATCCTTATACGCCATAGGGTCGGAAAAAGGTATTTCCTCTGTTATAAATTCCTTTACTTTCGCAGGGGTATCAATTCCGCGTGCCACCAGCACCTCTGTTACAAGTGAAGGCAGCCCGAGTTCTTCTTCGATATGTTTCGCCTTTCCGGGATTTCCCGGCATAAGTTTCCACTTTTTCATATAAGCCCTCCGCGAATAAACACTATACCATTATATTTAATATATTATATCACCGCAAACTTTGATTTTCAACGTGAATTTGCCTTTATATTCATATTTTTGCGTTTTTTCCGCCCCGGGCGTACAAAAAAAGCACCCATACAGGGTGCTTTTTTATCATAAAAAATTTTATCAGCCGCCAAGATAGGCCTTTTTTACGGATTCATCCGAAAGCATATCCTTTGCGTTGCCTTCCATTACAACCTTTCCTGTTTCAAGAACATAGGCTCTGTCTGCAATAGAAAGCGCCATTTTTGCGTTCTGCTCAACAAGCAGGATTGTCGTTCCCGCTTCGTTAAGCTCCTTGATTATGTCAAAAATCTGCTGAACAAGCAGTGGCGAAAGACCCATGGAAGGTTCGTCAAGCATCATCAGTTTGGGCTTTGACATAAGCGCGCGCCCCATGGCAAGCATTTGCTGTTCGCCGCCGGAAAGCGTTCCGGCAATCTGATTTTTGCGTTCGCGCAAACGCGGAAAACGGTTGAAAACATTCTCAAGGCTCGGTTTTATTTCAGAAGCAGAGCGGGTATAAGCGCCCATTTCAAGATTTTCGGTAACGGTAAGCTCCTGAAAAATGCGCCGTCCCTCCGGCACATGCGCAATGCCCATTGCCGGAAGCTTATAGGCAGGAATTTTGCTTATGTCCTTGCCCTCAAACTCCACGGAGCCGGTGCGGCTGCGGAGCATTCCGGAAATAGTTTTAAGCGTCGTGGATTTTCCCGCGCCGTTTGCGCCGATAAGGGTGACGATTTCTCCCTCATTAACTTCAAAAGAAACGCCTTTTATTGCGTGGATGGCGCCGTAATATACATTCAAATCGGTTGCTTTAAGCAGCATTTTGCGCGCCCTCCTTCTTAATCTTCGCCCTGCTTACCGAGATATGCCTCGATAACCGTGGGGTTGTTTTTAATTTCTTCCGGCGTGCCCTTTGCAATAATCTTTCCGTAGTTGAGCACGGCTATGCCTTCGCAGATTCCCATAACAAGGTTCATGTCGTGCTCAATGAGCATGATTGCAATATGGAAGGTGTCGCGGATTTTTCTTATGTTGTCCATAAGTTCGGCAGTTTCCGAAGGGTTCATGCCTGCGGCCGGCTCGTCAAGAAGCAAAAGGCAGGGGTTTGTTGCAAGCGCCCTTACTATTTCAAGACGGCGCTGCGCGCCATAGGGCAGGTTACCCGCCTGAACATCCGCAAGCTCCTGCATATCAAATATGGAAAGCATTTCAAGAGCGCGCTTGCGCGCAATCTTTTCGGAACGACGAAACGCAGGGGTTTTAAAAAGCGACTGCGCAAGGTTATAGGTCATTTCTTCATGCAGACCGACAAGCACGTTTTCAGCAACGGTCAGATTATTGAACAGCCGTATGTTCTGAAACGTTCTGGCAATACCGGCGTGGTTTGCCTTTATTGTGTCATAACTGTTTATATCTTTCTGATTAAGAAGAATCGTGCCGTGAGTCGGCTGATAGACCTTTGTCAAAAGGTTAAAAACGGTGGTTTTTCCTGCTCCGTTCGGTCCGATAATACTGATGACCTCACCCTCGTGAACCTTGAAGCTGACATTTTCCACCGCAACAATGCCACCGAATCGTTTCGTTATTCCCTTGACCTCTAATAACAAATCTTCTCTAGCCATTGTGCCTCCATCCGTTCCCAACTCGTTCTATTACACGTTTGCCTCTTCACCGTTCATCTTCGCCTGCACCTTCTGAGATAATTTATAAGGTAAGGTCGATTTCCATCCCAGTAATCCTTCTGGACGGAAACGCATCATCAGAACCAGGATGACGCCATAGAGAACGAAGCGGTATTTCATAAGGCTTCTGGAAATCTCCGGGAAAGCAACCAGAACGATTGCTCCTACAAACATGCCTCTGAGAGTTCCCATACCGCCTAAAATAACGATACTTAAAATCAGGGTTGAAACATCAAAGTTAAATGTATTCGGATCGATATAACCGATCAGGGAAGAATACAATGCTCCGCCCAGTGCGCAGATCATGGCCGAAATAACAAATGCCAGGATCTTATATTTTGTGATATTGATTCCCATCATGGTGCTGGCCATCTCATCGGTTTTGATCGCTCTGAGCGCTCTTCCGGTCTTCGACTGGATCAGTGCTCTGCAGAACAGAGCGATCAGCACGATCATGATCAGAATCAGGAAATACATACCATTGTTTGCCACCGTCAGCTTCATGCCGAAGATCTGTGGCTTCGGGATATTTTTTACGCCGAGTGTACCATTCGTTACACTCTGCCAGTTCATCAGAACCATCTTGACGATCTCACCAAATCCCAGGGTGATGATGGAAAGGTACGTTCCGGTTACACGTAATGTAGGCAGTCCTACCAGCACGCCGATGACGGCAGCCACCAGCATTCCGATGATCATCGCTGGGAAAAAGGACCATCCCAGGGTGACAGCTAAAAGTGATGCTGTGTAAGCTCCGATGGCGACGAAGCCTGCATGCCCCAGCGATACTAGACCGGTATAGCCGGTCAGGATATTGAGACCCAGTCCAAGGATCGCGTAACATCCGATTTTTGCAACGACCGTCAGAAAATACTGGTTCTTTGCCACGAACGGCAGTGCAATCAGAAGAACAGCCAGAACGCCCCAAAGGATCTTTGCGTTCTTCGCTGTAAACTGTTCGAACGAAGAAAGCAGTGTACTATTATCTTTTTTCATCTTTATCCTCCAAGTATCGTTACGGTGTCTTATACCTTGGTGATGCCCTTCTTACCAAACAGACCGTTCGGACGAATGATCAGCACCAGGATCAAAATGATAAATGCTACAGAATCGCGGTAGGTAGAGCCGAAGAAGGCAACCGCCATACACTCGGAAACACCGATAATCAAACCGCCCAGGATCGCGCCCGGAAGACTTCCGATACCGCCGAGAACGGCCGCTGCAAAGGCCTTTAAGCCGGCCATGAATCCCATGTTCGGATAAACGATTTCGTAATAACCGCCAACCAGCGCACCGGCGAGTGTTGCAGATACACCTGCGAGGAAGAATGTAAAGCTGATGACAAAGTTTACATCGATGCCCATCATCTTTGCGGCCTTTGCATTCTGCTGACTGGCTCTCATCGCAAGACCGATCTTGGTTTTAAATACGATGAATACGAGGATCAGCATCAGCACGACCGACACCACGCACATCATGATCTGTGTCAGTGTGATGGAAATAGAACCGATCTTGATCATGCCGTAACCGAAGATGTTCGGGAAGTTTCTTTTCTCTGAACCGAGAAAAACAATCAGGAGGTTGGTGATGATGTTGGAAATACCGATGGTCGTAATCAGAGATGCGATTGGCGGTGATCCCTTTTTACGAAGCGGCTCCAGTGCGATCTTATCGATCATGATACCTAACGCACCGGTTACGAACATACTTAAGAGAATCCCTGGTACGATGCCGAATTTCATACTTACGATGAATACCATGGCGATTTCCGCGCCAAACGCGTAAATGGAACCATGTGAGAAATTGACCAGTCGAAGGATTCCGAATATCAGCGAATAACCGACCGCTATTAACGCATATCCCATGCCCAGGGCTAAACCATTAAAAACCTGTTGAACAAGCATTGAGGCTCCTTTCGAAGATATAGTGAGAGCCGGAAAGCACGCTTTCCGGCTCTCTCAGATGTACTTACATAAATTTTTAAGTTTGCTTATTTCATTTTAACGAACTTGCCATCTTCGATGGTTACCTTTACGAATGCCTTATCTACATCACCCGTTGCGTCAAACTTAGTCTGACCGGTAACGCCTGGATAATCCACGTTGTAAAGCGCATCCTTCACCTTATCGGACTCCGTAGTGCCTGCAGCTTCGATTGCGGTCAGCAGCATGCCTACAGAATCATATGCCTGAGAGGTCAGTGCAGATGGTGCGCTGCCGTACACATCGGTATACTGCTGTACATATGACTTAACCTCAGGATCATCAGAATCTGCAAAGAAGATAACCGGGAAGCATACACCGTTTACGGCGCTTCCACCAAGCTCCAGGAGCTGCTGGCTGTAGGCGTTAGAGAATGCGATGATGGCAACATCCGGATTCACCTGCTTGTACTGCTTTGCAACTGGTGCTACGAGGTTATACATACCACAGCAGATAACAGCCTCTGCCCCTGCCTCGTTCAGCTTTGCGATTGCTGCAGAATAGTCATCGGAGCCTTCCATCACTTCCTCATGTGCTACGACAGAAACGCCCTTATCGCTCATACCGTCGATGATGTCGGTGATGATCTTCGAGGTATTGGTTCCCCAGTCGGTCATGATGGAGATGATACCAATCTTCTTCTTGCCGAGGTCGTTAACTGCGATATCTACACTCGCACCACCCTCCTTGGAAATGACGGTGTTGTTTCTGAAGATATAGTCACCGATGGAAGAATAGTCCGGATGAGAGGAAGATGGGGAAATCTCGATCACACCGTTTTCCTGGTAGATCGGTGCTGCGGTCATACATACGCCAGAAGCGAAATGTCCGATGACGCCGGCGATGTTGTCCTTATCCGATACGATCTTCTGTGCGATGGTGGTTGCTTCCTCAGAAGTATTCTTATCATCGTACTCAACGATCTTTACTTCTCTCCCCAGGCATCCGCCGTCCGTGTTCCACTTCTCTGCCATTAACTTGGCTGCGTTTGCGAATCCGATACCGTACTCTGAGTTGTCACCGGTCATCGGTCCTGCAACTGCGATGGTAATCGGATTCGATGTGTCCAGATTACCGCTGCCACCCTCTGCTGCTGCAGAAGTCGCTGCCTCTTCCTTCTTCGCTGCTGTGGTTTCCGGAGCCTTACCGGAACCGCCGGAGCACGCTGTCGTCAGCGCCATCGCTGCAGCGAGTGTTAACGAAAGTGCAATATGTCTTTTCTTCATATCTGTTTCCTCCTGATTTCGTGAACTTTCCCTGTTCACCTTTTCGCTTGTGATGTAATAATTTTACTTTTTAACATCAGTAGAGTCAATACATTTTGTGCATTATACTTATTTTTGCCGTTTCTCCATGACGATTATTTGTTTTATTTGTACATCTTGTTGCATTATTACAAAGCTTTTTTAGATAGATGTGTCATTTTGAGACAAGCAGTAAACCGTGCACTTTAGAATTCTTTTGATTCATACCTAGCAGGCGCTCCTTTCATAATAAAAAAAGCCATCACATCCCTGTTTCAGGAACATGACGGCTTTGCCACCTAGTTATAATTTATATAAGGCTACCGTTATCAGTGCTGTTATCAATAACCTTATTTTTATCATTTTTATACTAAAGTCAACATTCATTGTCAAGCATAATTGATTTCTGCCTTTCATTCGTATATTATGCCACTATCCACACTTACATCCGAAGCAACAGTTCCTTCGCGACGACATCACCGCTCTCCAGGTAGTAGCGTGGCACGCGCTTGCTGACGGCGCAGATGAGCTCGTACGGGATGGTGCCGGCGAGCTCTGCGAGCTTTTCGACCGGCTGCAGTGTGCCGAAGATCTCCACCACACTGCCGACGTCAACATCGGACTTATCCGTGAGATCGATCATGCACATATCCATGCAGATTTTGCCACGCTGAGGAGCCGGACCATCGACGGTCATCAGGCTGCAACGGTTCGACAGTACACGGAAGAAGCCGTCGGCATAGCCATACGGCACGACACCGATGCGCTCCTTTTTCGTGGTCGTGTAGATGCCACCGTAGCTGATGTGCGTACCGGCCGGATAGATTTTAATCGTGCTGACCGTCGTTTTCAGTGACATGAGGGGCCGGAGGCCGAGCTTCTGCGCGAACTCGCCATAGCCGTACAGCAGGAGGCCCGGGCGCACCATATCGAGCCAGGTCTCCGGATAATCCACGGTCGCACCGGTGTTGGCGCAGTGCCGGAGGACGAAACGGTGCCCCCACTTCGCCTCGACGGCAGCGATTACGTCCGTGAAAAGCTTAAACTGATGCTCTGTGTACGCCCGGCAGTCCTCGCCCGGCTCGTCGGCCACTGCGAAATGCGTGAAGATACCCTCCGCCTCGAGACCTGGCAGCCGGCACGCCTCCACGATCCCGTCGACGCCATGCTGGAAATAATTGCCGTCACAGATATATCCGAGTCGTGACATACCGGTATCCACCTTGATATGGATCTTCAGCGTGCCACCGTACTTCACCGCCTCCGCACTGTATTCATGCGCCTTCGCCTCACAGGTCACGGCCTGCGTGATATTGAAGCAGATCAGCCGGTCGACCTGCTCCTTCGGCGTGTGCCCGAGAATCAGAATCGGCATCGTGATGCCGTGAAACCGGAGTTCCATCGCTTCGTCAATGCTGGAGACCGCGAGGTAATCCGCGCCGAGCTCCTGCAGCTTCTTCGCGATATGTACCGAGCCATGCCCGTAGGCGTCGGCCTTCACCACACCGAGAAACTTCCGATCACGCCCGATATAATCCCGAATCGTATGATAGTTGTAGCTCAGGGCATCGAGATCGATCTCCGCCCAGGTCCTCCGAAGTGTTGACGTCATATCTGTAGATTTCATCGCATGCAGCCTCCTTTGATACTCTAGTTATACCATGCTTTCAGCACACGAAACATTGAAATACTGCATGTTAAAATTCCATTGGAAGGTTTGCATAATCAATCGAATAAAAAAACTCGGCCGAAACCGAGTTTTTCTTTGGCATTTTTTATCCGATGCTGATCGACCAGCTGTTCGTATAGGTCTCCTCCGGCTCCACGGTGATGAAGTCCGGCTTCGTTTCGAACTCGTCGATGACGCCGTCCGTCGATGGGAGGGACGACCATGGTTCGATGCAGACGAACGGAGCGTCGGTCTCCGGGGCGTGCCAGATGCCGAGGTACGGCATGTCCGGGAAGGTCACGGTGACCTTCTTCTCGTCCTTCTGCGAGCCCAGGGTGACGGTATGCGGCATATCCTTCAGGATGATGGCATCGTGGTCAAACAGGCTATGCTGCAGCGGCAGATAGCGTCCCTCCTCCAGAGTATAGTCATGCATGCCGCCGCTGATCGTATAGCGCTCCGTGAGTTCCATCTGCTTCGGGGTCGATGCCTCATGGAAGTCGAGCCGGTAGTCCTCGAAATGGAGCGCCGGGTTCAGCGGCACATTGAAGCCCGGGTGAATGCCGTAGCCGAAACGCATGGTGCGCGCATCGCGGTTCCTCAGCTGAAACTTCACGTTCAGCATTTTTCCACATAAGCGATAGAAGATATCCACGGTCCAGTCGCGATCATAGAGCTGGCGAGTCGACGCATCCGACATAAGCTGTAGATGCAGGGAAGTCACAGTCTCTGCCTCAGCGCCAGCCTGACCTGCTACGTCTCCTGCCTGGTGGCCAGCTGCGCTCCACTGATCTGCGGCATCTCCTGCCGTCTCGGCTCCTGCCTGCACTTCTGTCCCCTGCCCCTCGTTCTCCACCTTCGTGAGCTCGTAATCCCGCAGGAAGCCGTGCTGCCCCATCTCATGCAGCGCACCATCCATCTTATACTGATTATTCGTGAGCCGCCCGATGCACGGGAAAAGCTGCGGCGCATGCCGCTTCCAGTACCTCGCATCCCCGATCCAGATATACTCCGTCTGATCCGCATCCCGCAGGGACACGAGCTCTCCACCCTTACTCGACACCTGCACTTCCATCTCACTGTTCTTCAGTGTATAAATCATCGCTACCTCCTCAGGTCGTCATTTCTATAACGATATAACTATATCCTACTTTCAGATAGATGGAAAGCCTGGAAAACCTCCGTCGATGGCGGTTCTCCGGGCTCTTAGCGGGCTCTTAGCGGACTGTAGCTTACACAGCCCCATATCTTTATACTGATAAACGCTATCCATCAGGCGCGGCGCTATAAGGACTACGTCTTACAGTCCCATATCTTCGCGGTAGGAATTAATCATCGAGCCGGCAAGAAGGATCTTCTTCTCGGATTCGGTGACATCCTTCAGTTCGAGCTTCATCTCGCGGGCTTTCGTTCCGTCGGCGCTGATCACGCTTGCCGTGACCTCCGTGGCGCCGTCTGCGACGGCCTGACGGATACCCGGAAGCCATACATACTCGCCGACCGCGAGGTCAATGTTCTCGTCCGGATACGTAAATGGCAGCATACCCCAGTTTACGCAGTTGCTGCGATAACGCTTCGTCGCGTAGTCGATGCAGATGTTCGCGAGGCCGCCGAGCACCTTCTGGCAGGAAGCCGCATACTCACGTGCGGAGCCATCGCCCGGGCGCTTCGCATACAGTACCGAACCGATACCGGTAGACTTCATGAGCTGTGACAGCACTTCCGGAGCATCCGCATTGATGCCGACAGCATGAAGAACGGAGTAGAACTTCTGCGCGGTCGCTGCATCGCCGGCGAGTCTTGCCTTCTCGAAGGCCTGTGCAGCCTTCGCGTTCGGCACGTACTGCGGATCCTTACGCTGCAGGGTGAACTCGGATATCTTGTACGGATTCGAGCGGTAGGATGCGGTCTCACCGGACGGGATCAGCTCATCGGTCGTGGTGACATCATCGCGGATGACGGAGGCTACCTGAAGGAGGAGATTGTCGGTCAGGGCGACCATCTCCGGCCAGTCCTTGATCGCCGGTCCGTACTGAATCTCGGTCTCCGGCTCCGCCTTGCCATATCCGTTGTAGACGATGTTCTCATAGATGCGCTCATCGAATTCATACTTCGGATACTGAATGTGCTCGAAGATGTCCTTCATCTCCTCTGCGGAGGTCAGAAGACCGCCATTGAACGCGGTTGCGGCGATGGAGCGCGAATCCATCAGGGCTGCACTCGCGACCTGACCCTGACCTGGCTTACTGCCCTCACGGTTCGGGAAGTTACGGGTGGAATGACGGATCGAGAACGCGTTGTTCTCAGGGCAGTCGGATGCGCCGAAGCATGGGCCGCAGAATGCTGTCTTCACACGTACACCGTGGATCATGAGCTCGTTCATCGCACCGATCCGGTTCAGCTCGACCATGATCGGCTGGGATGCCGGATATACGTTAAATGCGAACTGACCGAGCGGCTGCTTACTTTCGTGCGCTACCTGCTCCACCGCGTAGATGTTCTCGAAGGAACCTGCCGCACAGCCGGCGATGGCTGCCTGATCCACGCGGATACGACGATCGACCGGGAAGGCATCCGAGAGCGTATCTCTAGCATTGGCCCACGGAACGATCTTCTCCTCGAGGTTCGGATGGATGTCCGGGGTGTTCTCAAAGGTCTTCACCGCCTGTTCCTCGACCCACTTCGCATACTTCTCCGGCTCCGCGATGACCTCACGAAGCGGGAAGGCGTTGCTCGGGTGATACGGGAGGGCGATCATCGGCTCGACAGTATCGAGGTCGATCTCAACGACCGCATCATAGAGAGCGGCATCGCCCGGCTGCATCTTCTTGTAGTCCTGCGGACGCTTGTGGATCTCGAAGTACTCCTTTACGACGTCGTCGGTCTCCCAGATGGAGGAGAGACATGCAGACTCGGTGGTCATGGTGTCGATGCCGTTACGGAAATCCATGGACATGGAGTGGACGCCCGGTCCGATGAACTCGAGGACCGCGTTCTTCACGAACTTGTTCTTGAAGGTCGCACCGATCAGGGTGAGGGCCACATCCATCGGGCCGACCCATGGCTTCGGGCTGCCGTGCAGAAGCACTGCGATCACCTTCGGGTACTTGATCTCATAGAGCTTGCCGATCATGGCCTTCGCGAGCTCCGGACCACCCTCGCCGATGGAAACCGAACCCTGGGTGCCGTAACGGGTGTGGGAATCGGATACGATCGCCATGTCGCCGGACTTGATCAGCATCTCACGCATATACTGGTGGATGACGGCCTCGTGTGGCGGAACGAAGATACCGCCGAACTTATGGCAGGCGGTCTCTGCGTACTTATGTACATCGGTATTGATGGTACCGCCGACGGCTGCGAGGCAGTTATGGCAGTTCGTGAAAACGGTCGGCATCGGAAACTTCTGAAGTCCGGATGCGACGGCTGTCTGCAGGATGCCGACGTAGGTGTTGTCATAGACACCCATCTCATCAAAGCGGATCTGGAGATTCTCCATATCGCCGCTGTGGTTGTGTGCCTGCAGCACCTGGTAGCTCAGTGTCTGCTGCTTCGCTGCCGCGAGTTCGATCTCCGGATGCTCCGAAACCGACGCCAGCACATCATCATTTAAAACAAGCTGTGGACCCTCATGTAACTTGATCATTTTTTCTCTCTCCTATATCTCGTCATCTACGCCTCAGCGGGACATACTGTCATCACAGAAGCTGTTCGCGGGCAGCTGCCCGCCTCTTCACGTATCTGCCAAATCTGCTTTCTTTCAGCGAATGTAGACGTATCCGTCCATGATGCGACGGGCCGTTCTCGTTACGCCGCCCTTCAGTACGGTCTCACCATCCATCTTCATATCGACTTCGGTGACACCGGAGGAGTGACCGAGGCGAATGATGTCGCCCTCTACCGGACGCACGAGCTCGGACACGATGGTTCCCGGAATCTTCGCTGCCGCACCGCTTGCGACGGCGACGGTCATCGGATAGGCCTTATGCAGCATGCCGACGGAAATCGCACGTACGCAGAGATCCATCGCATCCGCGGAAACGGTCTTGCCATCCATGTTCACATAATCCTGCGCTGCGCTTACGATCGATACCTTCGGTGCGGAGGTTGCCTTCGTGCGGGCCTCCATATAATCCTCGACGAAGCCGATCTTCTGTGCGGCCATACCACGGATGCGTTCGATGTGTTCCATGACCTCCTGGTTGTTATTGAGCTCGGTCAGCTCGGTACCCTGGATGCCGAGATCTGAAGCCTTGATGAAGACAACCGGGTTTGAGCAGTCCATGACGGTGACGGTCGCCGGACCATAACCAGGAACGTCGAATACCTCCTGCTTCTGGCCAGTCGGGAAGAGCTTACCGGTACGGGAACCGGACGGATCCTCGAAATACATATCGATACGGGAGCCGCTGCCCGGCACACCCTGGATCACCTCGTCGCCATACATGCAGGCATGGCCGTCCTTTACGCGCACATGCTCCTCGATGACCTTATCGGTGTTGGTGTTGTACACACGCACCACGGTGATCGGCTCGACCGCCTCGACGAGTCCCTCATCGATGGCATATGGTCCGACCGCAGAGGAGATGTTTCCGCAGTTTGCGGAACCATCGACTCTCGGGATCTTGATATCCACCTGACGGAAGGTATAATCCACATCCACACCCGGACGATCGGACTTCCTGATCACGGCGATCTTCGAGGTCGAGGAAACAGTACCGCCCATACCGTCGATCTGCTTTACGTCCGGTGTACCCATGACCTTCATGAAGATCTCCGGCCACTCGTTCTCATCCTGTGGAAGATCCTCCGCATGGAAAAAGACCGCCTTCGAGGTACCACCTCTCATATACACGCATGGGAACTTCCGCTGCTTCTGATCAAATTCTGACATTTTTTCATCCTCCATTTTCACGATAACGATTGTCTGATTGCGGGCCTACGAGCTGTACTCCACTCTGCCGGCATTGATGCCGATCTCGGTGGCACTATGCCGGTTTTCGAGTTACGCACCATGCTCACTCCGCTTTTATAAGGCTAGATTACTATTTGATAAACATTCTGTAAAATTGTATAATTTCATCAAACTCGATTCACATTTGGAATGTTGAAAGGTGCATTATGGACGAAAAAGACATTGAAATCTTCCGTTCTCTTATCAAAACCGGCAACGTAACGAAATCCTCCGAGAAGCTCTATACGACACAGTCTTCGCTTACGAAGCGCCTCCAGAAAATGGAGGAGGAACTCGGCTGCCAGCTGTTTATCCGTACAAAAAAAGGCGTCCTTCCGACACCTGCGGCAGAGAAGATCCTGCCCGATTTCAATCATATCCAGGAAACCTTGGACCGTATCCGGAACTTCACCCAGTCCGCAGAAGGTACCATCGCCGGTTCTCTCCACCTCGGTGTGTCGGTGAACTATGCCCGCTACCGTCTCCCTTTCGTCTTAAAGCACTACATGGAGAAGTACCCGGCGGTGGATGTCGATGTCCGCACCGACCAGTCGACGAATCTCTACCGAAAGCTATCGAACAACGAGCTGAACATCGCCATCGTCCGCGGTGAGTTCCGCTGGGATGAAGGCGCATATCTCCTTTCTGAAGAACCGGTCTGCCTCGTTGTATCCCGTGAAAACGCGCACACACCGCTCAACGAGCTGCCGAGCATCCAGCGCCACTCCGACCCCTCCTTCGAGGAGAGTGCCCGCCTCTGGCGCGCGGAACATCACATCGAGAAGTCCCACTCGAGTCTCCACATCAACGACATCTCCACCTGCCTCGCGATGGTGAAAAGCGGCATCGGCTGGGCCATCCTCCCAGAGATCTGCCTCGACGGCTTCGACGGCGTCCGCACACCCCTCGTCCTGCAGGACGGCACCCGCATCGCCCGGAAGACCTACGTCCTCTATAAACACGACTACTACGAGCTCCCGCAGGTGAAGCTCTTCATCGATGAAATACGGAAGGACGCCGAGCGGCATCTCTCTCCCATGGTATAATTCCATTTCGGAATGAAGCGTGCGGCGAAAAGGTCATTTCCTTTCAGATGTGCAGGGTGATAGGATGGTGGCATCAGAAAAGGGCGTAGACATTGCCCGAGGAAAAGTGAGGCGCGTGGCGAGAGCGGGCGTACGATCAGACTGCATACAGGAGGATGAACCATGGCGGTTAAATTTGAGTTTGGACATGTTGGTATCAACGCACAGAGCCCGGAAGAGGGCGAGAAGATGAAGAACTTTTTCACAGAGGTGATGGGCTACCAGAATTATCGTGAGATTCCAGCGTCCTATTTCACAGAGGATAATAAGATGGAGCTTATGAAGAAGATGGGCAAGGGCTCGATGGGCCACCTCGGCTTCTTCGTCGACGATATGCCGGAGGCGATCCGCTATCTCGAGGGGCTCGGTTATGCGATGGATTATGAACACGCGCGTTATGACGAGGATGGCAAGACGATCAAGCTCATCTTTCTTCAGGACGAGATCAATGGTTTCCGCATCCACCTCACGGTGAAGAAGGCACCGTTCTATGTAGAGAACAACGCAGAAGCGCTGCCGGTGATTTCGAAATAAGAGAATCACATGACATAAAGAGCCCGGCACATGCCGGGCTCTTTCATATCACACTTCGTGTGCATTTCTCTTTTTCTTCTTATAGGTTACGCCCCATGCGGCGAGGAGTACGACCGCTCCGCCGAATACAGCGCCATAGGTGCGCATGCTGCTCTCATCACCGGTCTTCGCTCTGCGCGATGCGCCGAGAACTCTGCCGACCGGGGTATCTGCGAGCTTATCTCGTACCGCACCGAGAACTCGTCCTACTTCACCTTCCGGCTCTACGGTCGGCTTTCCGGTCGGGCCGTTCGGATCCGTACTCGGATCACCCTTTGGACCACCACCGCCGGAGGATCCGCCACCGCCGCTACTCTTCCGGTAGCTGTTCTTAAACTCCACGATGCTCACTTCCGCACCGTTCTTCGTGATGGTCTTCTGGGCCTCGAGCTTGTCCTCTGCGTTCCGGATGACATTTACGGTCATCGTGTAAACAGAATCATCATAGGTCCAGCGGGCGTTGCTGCCAGCCTTCTCGGTATAGGTATATACATACGGACCGCCCACGGTCGTGTAGCTGATCTCGCTGAACTCGATCCCACCTGCGCCCGCCGTTACGGTCTTCGGCGTGCCTGCTGCAGTGCCTTCCGGCATCGGCGCGTCGGCACTCGGCGTCATCACGAACTCGAACTTCTCGTCACTCGTGATGCTGTTGCCGTACTGGTCGGTGATGACCTTGCGTACCGGTGGATCCAGCTTCGCGGTCGACAGCTTCCAGGTCTTCGGCATCGCCTTCACTTCATACTCATAACCACCCTCGACGGCCTCCGGCATGATCACCAGGAACGGGCTGAAGCTGTGCCATGCGACATGCACGGTCTTCTGCTTCACGAGATACAGTCCGATCTCGAGCTCGCCGACCGTCTCGCCCGATATGATGTCATCCTTCCGCGCAGCGATGCTGTGATCCTCCGCGTATTTCGCGAGCGTCTTCGGCAGCTCCGCCGAGTTCAGGCTCTCGCGATCGATCGTCACGCCACTGCCTGCGAAGTCCTTCGCCAGGGTGAACTCTGTAACGGAGCTTCCATCGACCACATCACCGACACGGTACAGCGTATAGGTCCCGGCCTCGTCTTTGTCGACCGCTGCGCCCTTATGATCCTGGTCACCCGGCGTAATCGTGATGCTTCCGAGCTTCGTCTGGCTATAGCTCTCGACAGACGCAAAGGCTGTTACTGTCTGCATCGCGAGAAGTGCCACTGTCGTGATTCCCATCAGCCATTTTTTAATTCGTCTTGTTTTCATCATCTGCTTCACCCGATTCCTTACTCCTGTGCTCATCCTTCTTCTTCGACGGTATCAGCAACGCGATCAAGAACAGCACCGCGACGCCCATCACCGCAAACGGGATGTACTTCTGAATCTTCTCCTGTGTCGTGAGCTCTCGCTCGACGTGAACGACCGGAATGCTCTTCACTTCTTCCTCCGGCAGGTTCTCGATCCGGTGGCCCCTCACCAGAAGCCGGTGCGTATTGATACCATACGGCGTACACGTCATCAATGTAACATAATCCTGTCCATCCTCTACCTCCAGCGCCTCCAGCTCTGTCGGCAGCACCGTCAGAATCTGATCCACCTGATACGTCATCTTCCGGTCCAGCACGGTGAGGATGAAGATGTCTCCCTCGCCAAGCTCCGGCAGATCCGTAAACAGCTTCGCACTCGGCAGTCCCCGATGCGCGCTCAGCACCACATGTGTGCCCTCGCCGCCGACCGGAAGACTGGATCCCTCCAGATGTCCCACCGCCTCGTTCAGCACCGCGCCGGATGTGCCATGATAAAACGGCAGCTTCACACTGATTTTCGGGATCTCCAGATAACCCATCATCCCGGATCCATCCACGTTCAATGCTGTCTCATAGCCTTCCGTCCGGCAGTCCTCCGAAAACGGGTTAGGATTCTGCCTTAGTCTTTCGTTGTACTCCTCTGCGACTTCGAAATACTGACTGAAGTCCTCAGGGGTGATCTCCTTCACCGCATCATCATAGTTTACGACCACGCGCGATGCATGCTTCGCGTTCACGTACTCACTGACGTACGGATAAAGAACGATACCTAATCCAGCCAGAAACAGCAGAATGATCAGTATAGTCGCGATAATTCGTTTTTTCATTCCAACCTCCGGCTTTCAGTTTCGGGAGATGTTTCACGTCCCGGAGAGTCCCAGGAACCGGGACCTGGTTCCTGAGCTACTCCCGGATGTCAAGCACCCGGTATCATATATTTGAGAGATATGATCGTCGTTCAAAAGATTACCTACACTTACTTATGCTCTCTTCTTGATGATGAGGGTAATCGCTGCACCAGCCATCACGATCAGGCCAACCACTGCGAATGCTACCGTACCCATACCACCGGTGGAAGGAAGAATCGTACCCTGTACGTTCTCTACCTGCGGTGTAGCAAGGAGATGATCAACCTTCTTATCATCTACACCCTTCATAAGAGTAACCTCATAAGGAGCTGTTAAAACATTGTATCCCTGCGGTGCTTCTGTCTCAAGGAGATAATATTTGCCTGCCGCTAATCCGGAAATTTCAACTGCGCCATTTTTATCTGTCGTATAAACAGTTGCCTTAGCTGCATCCTTCTTTTCTAACCAGCTGTATGCGCCCTTTCCACCATTTGCAGTTTCATCATACTTAAGATACTTGACATCATCAGCATCCTTATCGGCCTTATCGATTACAACAAACTTAGCGCCTTCAAGCTTCGTCGTTTTGTCGGCAGCATCTACCTTGTTAATGGTAATCTTACCACTGTAAACTTCCTTTTCCTTTTTTCCAGTTGAATTCTCGTCATTATACTTAAATTCAGCCTTATTGTTATTCTTCTGATCCTTCATAGATCCAAGGTTCGCCGTCGATGTAAGAACGCCGTTATAGGTTACAACGATCTCTACCGGAGCAACCTCATAGAAGAAGTCATCCTTCTCGGCATCAGTAGATGCAGCCCACGGAATGGTTACTGTGAACTTATGGTTATCCTTGTCATAAACTATAATGGAATCATTATCTGTTCTTGCATCCGTATTGATATCAACACCATTTACCTTTACCGTGAAAGAATCCTCCACAAGTGTAACTGCGGATGGCATTTCATCCTCTAAAATATAATTATAGATCTTATGTGCCGTGGATTTTCCTTTGTCTGCTCCTTCTGCTGTTATAGTTTCGAT
>SFND01000013.1 GCA_004554245.1 Oribacterium sp.
GCTGAAGGCCGGAACCACTATAATGCTCTGGGGCATTGTGCCGGCAAACTCGTCAGAATCCTTTTTAAGATGCTGACGGATGATGTGGCATTCAATCTTAAGTAAGTTCTAACTCGAGATCATAGTAGATTTTGAAAAGCACCCTTTGGGGAGCTCTGTTAGAGTTACCCTTTTATAGCCACTGATAAAAAAGATAATTTTCTGCTAATCTATGCTTGACTTTTCATAGCTGGTCTCCCCCAAGATGAAATCTTAACTATACTGAAAAATCTGATGCAGAACTTTAATTCTTACGATTTTCTTACAGATATTCTGACTCAAACTTAATATATGCCCCTCGCGCGGCCAGTTCAATATATAAACCGGTTTTCGTACACGTTTTCGTAACTTTCGTGGTTTCGTTGCATTTTCGCTGAAATTTTCGTCATTTTTCTATATGCTTTAGTAAATTAATCACAGTATTTATAAAACCATCGGTTATAGAGAAAAACGGGCAGTAGGGGAACATGGTGGCAGGATTTCTCCCGTCGGCAGTAAGATCTTTTAAAATTCACAAAACAAACACAGCTTCCTATTATAAATAGTGCATCATTGCGAATCGGACGAAGCATGAACGGAATTTTAATAAAGCCTTAAGAGGAAAGAAATGGAACTGTTCACCTCTGCGTGGTATCTTATAGTTCTCTTGATTTTTATCGTCGGCTGTCTGGCTGCGGAAACGCAGTGAGGAGCATGAGGATAAGCTTGTGTCAGGCTTCGCAACAGAGATATGGATTTACAGAATAACCAAAGGAGAACTACATGAAGAAGAAATTAACATACACATTACTGATGGCGATGATGGCACTGTCTCTTTCTGCCTGTGGCGGTAAGAAGGACGGAAAGCAGGAGACGGTCGAGGGTACGATCGCGACTGATGACATGAGCGACTTCTATGCGACTATTCAGAAGGCGGACGGTAATCAGCTGACCGTCGAGCTCGATGATGGCAGCAGCATCACGGTCGACCTCTCAGAGGCACACACGAATCCGGCATGGAGCTGGATGCCGGGTGACGAGGTCGACATCTACTACGCCGGCGAGGGTGACCCGACGGATGGCATGAAGGTCGCAGAGGTTCAGATGGATGTACCGTACGAGAACACCAACTCCGACTTCTCCGAGAACACCCAGGTGTACGGCGAGATCACGGCACTGACCGACGACTCTATCACCGTACGTGAGGAGGAAGGCAGAAACGAAGAGGACGGCCCGCAGGACGGCACCGAGTACACCTTCAAGCGCGCGAGCTATGGTTTCGATATCGGTGAGCCGGCGGTCGGCACATACGCACAGATCCTCTATATCGGCGAGCTCGGCGCAGATGACGCCACCTGCTTCCGCGTCCTGACCGACGACATGATGGACGACCCTGCTTCTGACGTTTACGCCGTACAGGGCACCCTCACGAAGCTTGAGGACGACGTCGTTTACCTCCAGTGTGACGACGCCACCGAGTTCAAGTTCAGCGTCAGCGGCGACGACCAGCTCCTCTCCGACGCCACCGCAGCCGTTGGCAAGAAGGTCAAGATAAGCTTCGTGGACTCCCTCCGCATGCGTGTCGCAACCGCCGACACCATCACCGTCGTGGAGTAAGCTGAAAACAGAAAATAATCCATATGAAAGATCGAGCCCCACCTCTGAAGAGGTAGGGCTCAATTTTTTTCAAACGTTATTATAGCTTTACATGATAGTTTTCTTTCATGTGAAAAAAACCGATGATGTAGACGGTATCGAGGATGATTCGATATATGAGTATATAATCGTGTTTTTCTAATGAAAGTTTTCGGTATTCCTTGGAACGAAGATAAGGATCCTCACAAAAAGCAAATGATTCTGCGTACATTTCCAATGTGGTAAAAGCAGATTCAAGATCATCCAGTATTGCGGATGCGCCCTGTTTGCTGTGAAGAGAGTGACGAACATACTGAATGCAATTATCAATCTGAGCGTCGGCATGAGCCGATAATTCAAGCTTATAATTCATATTTTACCCTAAGATCCGCTAGTGCTTCTTTCGCCGGGCGCGTTTTCCCTTCTGCGACCTGTCTCTCTGAAATCTCAAGTTCTTTATAAATCTGGTCTCTCCTTATCGTCGCCTCATACGTTTCCATGCTCATGACGACCATATCGCCATATCCATTTTTAGTGATATAGATCGGTTCAGATGATGCATGGCATAGTTCAGAAATCTTCGTAGTATCTTTCAATTCTTTGATTGGAATAATCTGTGGCATATCGCACCGCCTTTCTCATGGGATTATTATGCCATAATTAGAGCATAATATTCAACATTTTAAAGCAGATTATGCCAGCCATGCAAGTGACTTCAAAATAATGAAAGGGGTCAGCTCGATGATTTTGTACATTGTGATGTCTAAGCAAGCAATATATAATCACAATCAGGTATAGAATCGTAAAGAAAGGAGACACAGTTTATGACTGAGAGACAGAAGGATATCGCAGATATGCAATGTTGGGTGTTCCGAATGGCGCAGTCAAAGTGGGAAATGACGGCGAAGGATTGTGCTGAACTCTTTAAAAAATATGATCTTCTTGGGTTTATTTCCGAATGCTATGATCTCCTTCACGTAAGCAGTTATAATAACGCACTGGAAGACATCGAAGACATACTGAGAGCGAATGGAGTGAATGTATGCAAGAAAGCGACAGACGGGTGCCGCACATGCTGGATGCCAAGCCCGGAGAGGAGCCCCGGAAGCCATACAGAGCGACCGTGAAGAATCAAAATCCCATCCCTTAGAAGCACTTAGAGTAATTTTTCCTTAGCACCCTCTGCAACGCTGAGTTTTCATAGAGAAAACTCAGTGATTGCAGAGGGCTTAGTGCTTCTTAGGGATGGGATTTTAGATTCTTCCGGTCGCGGAGTACTGTGCTTCCGGGGCCCCTCTCTGGGCGTTATCAGTCGTGATTCCTTCTATGACTATGCGGGTAGTGGTAGAACTCCATGTCCTTCACGCCGTCCGGGAGGTACTGCTGCTCGACCCAGTTGCCTGGGAAGTCGTGCGGGTACTTGTAGCCGACGCCGCGGTTCAGCTTGCTGCTGGCCTTGTAGTGGGCGTCCTGCAGGTAGGATGGGATCGGGAGGTTGCCGGAGTGCTGCACCTCCTGCATGGCCTCGAAGATCGCGGCGGAGCAGGCGTTCGACTTCGGTGCGGAGGCAACGTAGGTCGCGGCCTGGGCCAGGATGATCTGGGATTCCGGCATGCCGACACGTTCCACCGCCAGGAACGCGTTGGTCGCAACCACGGCCGCCATGGGGTCTGCATTGCCCACGTCCTCGGAGGCGCAGATCACGATGCGGCGGGCGATGAACTTGATGTCTTCGCCGGCGGAGAGCATGCGGGCCAGGTAATAGACGGCGGCGTCCGGGTCGGAGCCGCGCATGGACTTGATGAAGGCGCTCACAGTGTCGTAGTGGTTGTCGCCGTCCTTGTCGTAGCGCACCGCGCGCTTCTGGATGCACTCGGAGGCGACGTCGAGGGTGATGTGAATGCGGCCGTCCGGATCGCGGTCGGTGGTGAGGACCGCTAGCTCGATGGCGTTCAGCGCCGCGCGGGCGTCGCCGTTTGCAGCATCAGCGAGGAACTCACGTGCGTCGTCGTCGATCCAGGCATGGAAGGAGCCGACGCCCTTCCGCGTGTCCGTGAGAGCGCGATCGATGAGGGTCGCGATGTTCTCGCGGGAGAGTGGCTTCAGCTCGAAGATGCGGGAACGGGAGATCAGCGCGCCGTTGACCTCGAAGTACGGGTTCTCGGTGGTCGCGCCGATGAGGATGACGGTGCCGTCCTCGACGAACGGGAGGAGGTAATCCTGCTGCGCCTTGTTGAAGCGGTGGATCTCGTCGATGAAGAGGATGGTCTTTCGACCATAGCCGCCGTGGTTCTGCTTCGCGCGGGCGATGACCTCCTCGAGGTCCTTCTTGCCGGCGATGGTGGCGTTCACCTGCTCGAAGTCGGCCTTCGTGGTGTGCGCGATGACCTGTGCGAGGGTCGTCTTGCCGGTGCCCGGCGGGCCGTAAAAGATGAGGGAGCCGAGCTTGTCGGCCCGGATCGCGCGATAGAGCAGGGTGCCCGGGGCGATGATCTGCTCCTGGCCGACGATGTCGTCGAGGGTTTCCGGGCGCATGCGGGAGGCCAGCGGCGCGTCGGACTCCTTCTGCTTCTCCGCCATATACTCAAATAAATCCATGGTTACGCTTCTTCCGGCCAGGACTGTGGCTTTGTGCGGTCCGGGATCACCTCGATCCAGTAGCCGTCCGGGTCCTCGACGAAGTAGATGCCCATCGGGGCGTTCTCGAAGCAGACGCAGCCCATCTTCGTGTGGAGGTCGTGCGCTTCCTTGATGTTCGGAGTGCGGAGCGCGAGGTGGAACTCCTGCTCGCCGAGGTCATAGGCCTCGGTGCGGTCCTTGAGGTAGGTGAGCTCCAGACGGAAGCTCGTGGTGTTGTCGCCGAGGAAGGCGAGGGTGAAGTTCGGGCGGTCGTTGACCTCGACCGGCTCGAGACCGAAGGCTTCCTTATAGAACTTGAGGGAGCGGTCCAGGTCCTTGACGTTAAAGTTGAAGTGGTTGAATGCGAAAGTGTTATTCATCGTTTTCCTCTATGGTGTGTATGCATGTCGCCCGCGGGTTTCGGTGGCCGCGCGGGCGGAGTGAACGGAACTGCAGAGCCGCGGCACACGGGTGCGCGGGCGGGTGCAGGATGTAAGCATTGGCCGCGATCAGCCCTGGCTGCCCAGGATGAAGTCGAACTTCGTGATGACGCCGTCGTCGTCGAAGGTCGGATTCAGGATGCCGATGTGCGGCAGGAAGTGGTAGGCGTCGGTGACCAGCGCGTCCGGAAGCTTCTTATCGATGTAATGCATCCATGCGCGGTTGCTGATCTTCACGGTGACGTCGGTGCTGTCGCCCTCCGGTGTGTCGGAGCTGTGCGAATAGTATGCCTTCGCTGCGAAGGTCGAGTAGTCGCCCGTCTTCTGCCGGTCGGCGGTCTGGATAACCACCATCGCCTTCGGGTGCTGCTGGAACAGGGTCACGAGGTCGGAGGCCCTGCGGCCGCTTGCGTCCACGGCGATGCCGTCCGGTGTCGTGGTGTCCTTCAGCATCTTTCCGTCGGCACCGACGTAGTAGGTATCCTCGATCCAGACGTCGGTGAGCATGTGACCGGTCTCGTCGAAGAAGTACCAGTCGTCGTCCGACTGCTGCCAGCCGGTCTGCATCACGCCCTCTGCGTCGAAGAAGTAGGTGGCGCGGTCGATTTCCGTGAGCCCGGTCGCGCGGTAGCCCGCCTCGTCGAAGTAATACTTCTGGTCGTCGATGGTCTGCCAGCCGGTCACGAAGCGGCCATCCTCGTCGAGGTACTGCACGCCGTCGGCGGTTTCATGCCAGTCGTTCAGCGAGTACTTGTCCGGGTCGAGCCGGATTTCGTAGCTCTGCGTGAAGCTGCTGCCTGCCTCGCCGTCCTTCGCAATCGCGTGGGCGGTCACGGTGTAGCGACCGCTGTAGCTGAGCTCGGCCGGGGTGGCATACTCGATCGTCTCCGGCGTCGTGCTGTCACCGTCCCGCTGGATCGTGTAGCGGATCGGATCGCCGGCGTCGGTGCTCAGCTTCACGCTGACCGGATCGCTGAAGTCGCCGCCCTCCGGGTCGAAGTGAACCGTCGGGTCCAGCGCCTCGAGCTCGTCCTTCAGCGCGCTGCTGTCCGGGTAGTCTGCGAGGCTGCTCTTCAGGAGCGCCACGGCCTCGGTGTGGTGTCCGGCGTCTGCGTAGGCGTCGGCGGCGTGGAGGCAGATCTCCTCACTCTGCACACCGTAGCCGAACAGCTGCTGGTAGGCCGCTGCGGCCGTCGTATAGTCGGCGGCTGCGTATGCCTTCTCCGCCTGTCTGCGGATCCGGCTTTCCTTCGTGGCTGGCATCTGGTACCATCCCGCCAATGCTACGGCCACGACGGCGATCACTGCGATCGCGACTTTCACAAACCGCTTCGCGCTGTGCGCGTGTGCCGCGGAAGCGGTGTCGGTGGTGACGTCGCTCACGCCCAGCATCTGGTCGACACGATCGTAATCATTGAGCGGAGTGATGGTTGCCGTGCGCTCGCCGTCAGCGGAGTCGGCATCCTCGGCGGTGGCGGACTCGGAGTCTTCGTCAGAGTCGTCAGCGGCGGGGTCGGAATCCGCGTCATCAGAGTCGTCAGTGTCAAGATCGTCGGAAGCGTCAGCATCGCTGTCGGGGGACTCGTCAGAATCTGCCTCATCGGAATCGAGGGACTCGTCGGAATCTGCGTCATCGGAATCAGCTTCTGTGTCATCGGCATCATCATCGAGATCAGCTTCTGTGTCATCGGCATCATCATCGATATCATCATCGTCTGAATCATCTTCGGACTCTTCCTCTGGATCATCCGGCAGATGATCCGCGATCGGGACCACCTCTGCGGTCTCAGAATCTTCGTCTGTTTCTTCGGTTGATTCCTCCTCGGAAGTTTCTTCGGTTTCCTCTACTGCTTCTGTTTCTTCAGATTCTGCTACTTCGTCCGTTGTTTCCTCAGTGGAAGCTTCCTCTGCTTCTACCAGCTCAACCTCATCGGAAGATTCGGTTGCTTCGGAAGTTTCTGCTTCTTCCTCGTCATCGTCGAACATGTGGGTGCCGAGGGTTTTATGGGCGGCGAGGTTGAGGAGCTCCTGCTTCATCGCTTCTTCGAGTTCGGCGCGTTCTGCGTCCTTCTTCGCCTGGGCTTCGGCCTCTTCCTGTGCCTTACGCTCGGCCTCCGCTCTCGCCTCTTCCTCTTCACGGGCCTGACGCTCCGCTTCTTCACGGGCGAGGCGCTCGGCTTCCGCTTTCGCTTCTGCCTCTTCACGGGCGATTCGCTCTGCTTCTTCGCGTGCCTTCCGCTCGGCTTCGGCTCTCGCCGCAGCTTCTTCGCGGGCGATGCGCTCCGCTTCTTCGCGTGCCTTCCGCTCGGCTTCGGCTCTCGCCTCGGCTTCCTCGCGGGCCTTGCGCTCTTCTTCCTCACGGCGGCGACGCTCCTCCGCTTCGAAGCGGAGGGCCTTCTTGTAAAACTCATCCAGGATCGCTTCGTCTTCCGCTGCCGGGTCGTAATCCTCGTCTTCCGAAGAAGCTTCTACATCAAACGCTTTCGATGAAGCATCGCGTTTCCTTCCGAAGGAATCGCCGAAGTCTATATCGAAATCTGCGTCGATATCCTCACGCGCAGGCGTGTTTGCGGCATCTTCAGCATATTCTTCCGAAGCATGCTCACCATCCTGCGTTACGCGAGGATCTGCCGCAGCGTCATCTGCGTTGAGGTCGCCTGCATCCGCCGACGGGGTCTCCGTCATCTGATCGAGCTTCGCCGAAAGGTCGTCGCCGATGGTCGCCTTCTGACGGTCCCAAGCCGCGCGCACAGTTTCCGCGTTATAGACCGGAAGCGTCTCCGCTGAGCTCTCGAGCTGCGCCTCGTAGTGGATCCGGACTAAGCCGTCGGCAAACAGCGCTCCGCAGTAAGGGCAGAACGACGCGCCATCCTGTATTTCTTTTCCACAGTTTGTACAAATCATAAATATGCCTTGTTCAGTGCGCTTCGCGGGATGCGAAGCAAATATATTTAGACAGTCCTTATTTTATTATACCAAATAATCGTAGAGATAGTTATTAAAATTATAGTGCAGGGAGGACGGCTGGGGCATAAAAACGTACAAAATTTGCCAGACAGTGTCTGGTAATTCTTATCGTACTGATTCACATAAAAAAGCCGGAAGGCAAGTAACTTACCTTCCGACTCTGTATAAGATCTGACTTAATGTCGCTTTTATTACTTAAGAGTAACCTTAGCGCCCTCAGCCTCAAGCTTAGCCTTGAGATCCTCAGCCTCTGCCTTCGGAGCAGCCTCCTTGAGAACCTTAGGTGCAGCCTCAACGGCCTCCTTAGCTTCCTTAAGGCCAAGACCAGTAGCCTCACGTACAACCTTGATAACCTTGATCTTGTTAGGACCAACATCAGTAAGCTCTACGTCGAACTCAGTCTTCTCCTCAGCTGGAGCTGCAGCAGCGCCAGCAGCAACAACAACACCTGCAGCAGCAGATACGCCAAACTCTTCCTCAACAGCCTTTACAAGGTCATTAAGCTCTACAACGGAAAGCTCCTTGATAGCTGCGATAAACTCTTCTGTAGTTAACTTAGCCATTTTAATTTCCTCCATTTGAAATTTTGTGCTCATGCACAGTTCAAAATAATTCTTTTATGTTTTGCAGTCGATACTGCGGTACTCACCACCTGTGAGTTCAGGTTCCTCCACACGCTTACGCGGCTTCGGATGTCCATCTGCTGATTAAGCAGCTGGCTCTGCGTTCTTCTCTGCCACCTGATTGATGACACGTGCGAAGTTCGTGATCGGGCTCTGCAGGGATCCGCAAAGTCTTCCGAGAAGCTCTTCTCTGGAAGGGATAGCTGCGAGTACCTTGACCTCGTTCTGATCGTAAAGCTTGCCCTCTGCTACAGCTGCCTTAAGCTCAAGCTTCGTAGCCTTCTCAGCAAACTTAGCGATGATTCTAGCTGCTGCTGCAGGATCATCCTTAGATACTGCAATAGCGGTAGGACCCTCAAGTACGCCGTCGAGCTGAGCGAAATCTGTACCCTCTGCTGCTCTCTTGATCAGGGTGTTCTTAAATACCTTGTAAGTAACACCAGCCTCTCTTAACTGCTTACGGAGTTCAGTATCCTGCTCAACCGTAAGTCCGAGATAATCAACGGCAGTAACAGCGACAGCGCCATCAAGGAGTGCCTTGATTTCGTCAACGATCGGCTGCTTTAATTCAACCTTTGCCATTTTCGGTTCTTCCTCCTTATAAGATTTTTTCGTATAAACCTTTACAAAAGGAAAACCCCATGCCAAAAGACACGGGGTTGAACAAACTAAAATCGTTTGTATCTTTCCTCGGCAGGCGTTCTGACTTACGGTGCGGACGCACCACCTGCTGTCTTCGGGTTAATACGCAGTGTATATTAACATCGGCTCACGCCGCTGTCAATACCCTATTTTGTCAAGATTAAGCACCGAACTGAACGGTATCCATCTTAACGCCAGGACCCATGGTAGAAGTCAGTGTAGCGGACTTCAGGTAGGTTCCCTTTAATGTAGCTGGTCTAGCCTTTACAATTGCGCTCATGATCGCATCAAGGTTCTCCTTGAGCTGCTCAGTTGTGAAGGAAGCCTTACCGATTGCTACGTGGAAGATGTTTGCCTTGTCAAGACGATACTCGACCTTACCAGCCTTAGTATCAGCGATTGCCTTGGTAACATCCATGGTAACAGTACCGGTCTTCGGGTTCGGCATTAAGCCCTTCGGTCCAAGTACACGACCGAGACGACCAACAACACCCATCATATCCGGAGTAGCGATGATTACATCGTAATCAAACCAGCCATCCTGGATCTTCGGAATAAGCTCCTCAGCTCCTACGAAATCTGCACCAGCTGCCTGAGCCTCATCGGCCTTAGCGCCCTTTGCAAATACGAGGATTCTTACCTTCTTACCTGTGCCGGCTGGAAGGACGACAGAACCACGAACCTGCTGGTCTGCGTGACGTGAGTCACAACCAGTTCTGATATGGAGCTCGATGGTCTCGTCGAATTTTGCTGTTGCATTCTTCTTTACAAGCTCAAGTGCGTCAACCTCGGTGAACTTTACCGTTCTGTCAAAGCCCTGAGCGGCTGCTGTATATCTCTTACCTGTCTTCATAATCAGTTGACCTCCCTATTACTTCTCTACTTCAACGCCCATGGATCTGCAGGTACCTGCGATCATAGACATAGCAGCCTCAAGTGATGCAGCGTTAAGATCTTTCATCTTAGTCTCTGCGATCTTCTGGAGATCAGCCTTGCTGATGGTAGCAACCTTGTTCTTGTTTGGCTCACCGGAAGCCTTCTGCAGCTTGCATGCCTTCTTGATCAGAACTGCTGCTGGAGGAGTCTTCGTGATGAAGCTGAAGCTTCTATCTGCATAAACAGTGATCACTACAGGGATGATAACATCACCCTCGTTTGCTGTTCTTGCATTGAATTCCTTAGTGAATGCAACGATATTAACACCATGCTGGCCGAGAGCCGGACCTACTGGTGGAGCTGGAGTTGCTTTACCAGCTGGAATCTGTAACTTGATGTATCCTTCTACTTTCTTTGCCATATGAGGCACCTCCTTGTGGTAATTGCGGGGTAATCAGCAGATCTGATTAACCCTCCCATACTTCGTTATCTGAGTTTCTGAATCTCTCCGTAGGATAACTCTACCGGAGTTTCTCTGCCAAACATCTCAACCGAGATGGTAACAGTCTTCTTCTGATCATTGATCTCACTGATGACACCCACCGTATCCTTCCATGCACCGGAAGTAACATTTACGGTATCGCCGATCGCGAAATCTACAAGGACCTCCTGGGCTCTGTAGCCAAGTGCCTTGATCTCCTCTTCGGAAAGAGGTGTCGGCTCTGATCCTGGGCCGACGAATCCGGTTACGCCACGTGTATTACGCACTACGTACCAGGTTTCCTGATTCATTATCATGTTTACGAGAACATAGCCAGGGAACATCTTCTTATCAGACTTCTTCTCGACGCCGTTCTTCATCTCGATGACCGGCTGCATCGGTACGCTGACTTCGAAGATCAGATCCTGAAGACCACGGTTTTCGATCGTCTTTTCCAGATCCATCTTAACCTTGTTCTCATAGCCTGAGTAGGTATGTGCTACATACCAGCGAGCTGCAGGATTAATTTCTGACATAGTTTCCCCTTATCTGATGATAAAACCAAGTCCCGTCTTCATAATAAGATCAAGAACAGCAATAAGCGCTCCGACCAGGAGACTGACAACGATGGTTGCGGTGGTCTCCTTGATGATGTCCTGTCTCGTCGGGAAAATAATTTTGTTATATTCCGTCTTAAGACCCTTGAAGAAGTCCTGTAAACCGGAATTCTTCTTTTCGCTCATTACTTCGTCTCCTTATGAAGCGTGTGCTTCTTACAGAATCTGCAGTACTTACGAACTTCCATTCTCTCAGGATGATTCTTCTTCTCCTTCGTCGTGAAATAGTTTCTCTGCTTACACTCTGTACATGCTAATATAATCTTTGTACGCACGGCTCTTCACCTCCAATGATTCTTAACTTCGCATGACTACGAAATTAGTGCATAAAAAATAGGGCCTAGCCCTTGATTACGGGGCAACTATACCATGAAGCACCCTATGCGTCAAGCGTTTGCCGCCGGGCGTCTATTATTTATTTTTTCAAGAGTTTGATAGAAGTTCTATTGCATAGATTTAGAGAGCCGTATATACTTGAATCACAGGTATCTTACTATGTTATGTCCACCATCCTTCGGCCAATGTTTCCGGCGCGGCATCATCGCCCGCCTGAGCACCGAAGGCAATACTACGTCAGGAGGCCACCATGGATCTACGTCGTATCGAAAATATCATCCGTATCGCGGAGGAAAAGAATATCACCCGCGCAGCTGACAAGCTCTTCATCTCCCAGCCTGCGCTGAATCTGCAGCTGCTGAATCTCGAGAAGGAGCTCGGCACCAAACTCTTCTATCGTCGTGGTAACGAGTGGGCCATCACCGAGGCCGGCCGGATCTATGTCGATACCGCCCGGAAGATGATCGCCATGAAGAAGGACTGCTACTCCCGCATCTCCGATATCGCGAAGCTGCACAACGAGGAGATCGCGGTCGGTGCCGCCGGCGTCGAGGCTGACTACATGATGACCTCTTTATATAAGAAGTTTCACCGTCAGCACCCGACCGTCAAGCTGCAGCTCAACCTCATGAAGGGGCTGAAGGCACAGGAGCTCGTCAAAAACGGTACGATCGACCTCGGTATCATCCTCATGGGCGACAAGCAGAACTACCGCCTGCACTACGAGTTCCTCGCCGATGTCGAAATCATGCTCGCCGTCGCGAGCTCGAACCCACTGGCTTCGGAAACCATCACCGACGAGAGTGGCGATGAGGTCATCGACATCCGTCGCTTCCGTGATGTCCCGTTCTGCCTCGGCGCGAAGGACTCCACCGAGCGTATGGTCTCCGAGCAGGTCTTCGAGGAGGCCGGCTTCGAGCCAGACACCTACATGGATGCCGAGGGCATCAACTACCAGCTCGCCCTGGTCGCCGCCGACGAGTGTGCCGCGCTGATCAGCGCCTCACATCACACCACCATCCCGAAGGGCGTGAAGCTCATCCACCTCAGTACGCACCCGATGATGCACGCCGTCGCCGTCTACCGGAAGGACCGCTACACCTCGGAGCCGATGCTCGATCTGATCGAGCTGGCCCGCGACTACTGGACCCGCGTGAAGTGATCAGCGCTCGGAGCGGATCGCGAGCGCGAAGCAGTAGACCTCTTCCACTCCGGCCGCGAGCAGCGTCCGTGTACAGGATTCCATGGTGGCGCCGGTCGTGAAGATATCGTCGACCAGCAGCACCCGCCGGAGATCCTGCGGGATCGGCCCCGCGTAAAAGGCCGACATTAGATTTTTCAAACGTTCCGCCGCATTGAGCTCCTTCGATGCGGCGGTTTTTTTACGCCGGTAGAGTGCCGCTTCGTAAACCGGGAGGCCGAGCTCTGCGCCCATGACCTCGGCGAGCACGGTCGCCTGGTTGTAGCCACGCTTCCGCTTTCGGCTCGGGTGGACGGGCACCGGTACGATGGCGTCGATCTGCATGCGGCGAAGCTCCTCGCCTCGACGGCGTACGGCCTCCCGCCCGTAATAGTCGAGGAACTCGCGGGCACCGGTATACTTGATGCGGCTGATGGAGCGCGCCGCGACGTCGTCATAGCCGACGAGGGCGATGCTTCTCTTAAATAAGAAGCGATGGCGCTTACAGCTCTCGCAGAGCTCCTCGTCGTCGGCGAGGATTTCACGGCCGCAGATCTGGCAGGTCGGCTCTGTCAGGAAGTGAAGCTTGCGTTCACAGTCCGGACAGATCAGCGCGCCGCGCGGCGAGACGATCTCCTCACAGACCGGACAGCGGCGCGGAAAAAGAACCGACAGGAGCCACTGCTTCGCCGCGGACGTCCTGGTCGATCGAGCTACCGATGTCGTCATCGGCGGATAGGCTGCTGCGGGTGTCGGAGGGATGTCCGCAGCGTGACTGCGTGCAGCCGGAGACATTGACCTCGGACCCGGGATAGCCGATTCAGAGTGAATTTTCGTCATGAGAGACCTCCTGGAGCCGCTCACCGAGGGAGGAATAGCGCTTCGCCTCGGACGCGTTGTGAAGCATCTGGTCGAAGATCGGCGGGTTGCCGACGAGGCAGACGCAGGACTTCGCGCGGGTGACGGCGGTGTAGAGCAGATTCCGGTTCATGAGCATGGATGGGCCCTGGTACATCGGGACGATGACCGCCGGGTACTCGGAGCCCTGGGACTTGTGGATCGTGATCGCGTAGGCGAGCTCGAGGCTCTCGCAGTCCTTGAAGGCGTACTCGACGAAGCGGTCGTCGAAGCGAACCGTCAGGTTCTGGGCGAAGCTGTTGATCTCAGTGATGATGCCGATGTCGCCGTTGAAGACGCCCTCGCCCTTCTCGGTCGGGATGCCGTAGCGGCCACGGATCTCCCAGATGAGGTTGTAGTCGTTTCGGATCTGCATGACCTTGTCGCCGACACGGAATAGGGTGCCTCCGATTTCCTTTTCCGTCTTGCGGCTGCTCTTCGGGTTCATCTGCTCCTGAAGGAGCTGGTTCAGACGCTCGACGCCGAGCGCGCCCTTCCGCTGCGGGGTCATGATCTGGATGTCGAAGGGATCCACGCCGAGGTAGCCTGGGAGCTTGTTCAGCACGAGGGCGGCGATGGCCGCGAAGATCTGATCCGGCGTCTGGCTCTTGATGAAAAGGAAGTCCTTCGAGCGCTTACTGAGGTCGACCGGCTCGCCTTCGTTGATCTTATGGGCGTTCACGACGATGTCCGACGCGGCGGCCTGGCGGAAGATGTGGCGGAGCTGGATGGTTCGGATCACGCCGGAGGCGATGATGTCGCGGAGGACATTACCGGCACCGACCGATGGCAGCTGGTTCGCGTCACCGACCATGATGAGGCGGGTGCCGCGGTGGATGGCCTTCAGAAGGGCGTTCATGAGGAAGATGTCGACCATGGACATCTCATCGATGATGACGACGTCGCACTCGAGTGGGTTGTTTTCATTGCGCTCGAAGTGACCACGCACCTGGTCGCCGTCCTCTCCGTCCTCGTCCGGGCGGCCCTGGTACTCGAGGAGGCGGTGGATCGTGGAGGCCGGCCAGCCGGTGGCCTCCGACATACGCTTCGCAGCACGGCCGGTCGGGGCACCGAGCAGGATGGTCTTTCCTTCGTCCGCGAACATGCGGATGATGGTGTTGATGGTCGTCGTTTTTCCGGTGCCCGGGCCGCCGGTGATGACGAGGAGGCCGGAGTGGCCGGCGGTGAGCACGGCGTCGCGCTGGAGCGGGTCGAGCTCGATGCCGTGCTTTTCTGTGATCTCATCGATGGTCAGCGCACGCTTCGCGTCGAGCTCCGCGTTTTCGACCGTGACGTTCAGATCCTTCAGCAGCGTCGCGACCTGGAGCTCTGTGTAGTAGATCGTGGCGCGGTAGACGTGGGTCGCCGGGTCTGCATGCAGCGCCGGATTCGCGTCGTAGACAGGGGCATCGGCATCGCCCGCATTGGCCGCGCTGTCCAGAAAATCGGAGATGCTGCGCGGACGGCTCGACTTCACCATGACGCGGCCCTTCATCTGGAGCTCGAGGAGGTACTGGTTCAGGTCCTGGATCGTGATGTTCAGAAGCGACTCAACGGAGGACCAGAGCTCCGGGAGCGGCAGGTAGCAGTGACCGTTGCCCTCCGCCATGCCGAGCGCGTACTGGATGCCGGACTCGATACGAAAGGCGGAGTCCTCCGCGATGCCGGCGTTCCGCGCGATCTCGTCGCAGGTCCGGAAGCCGAGGCCCTCGATATCCTCTGCGAGACGGTACGGGTTATCGCGGACGATGTCGTACATCTCGTTGCCGTAGCGGTTATAGATCTTGCCGGCGAGGTTGATGGAGATGCCGTACTTCTGGAGGAACATGACAGCGTCCTGCATGTCACGCTTCGCGTTCACGGAGGCCGCAATATCCATCGCCTTCCGCGCGGAGATGCCCTTGATCTCAGCGAGACGCTCCGGCTCCTCCTCGATGATGCGCATGGTATCGTCACCGAACTTCTTCACGATCCGGGAGGCCATCGCGGCACCGATACCCTTGATCGCGCCGGAGCCGAGGTAGCGCTCGACGGCTTCCTGAGTCTTCGGCGCGACGACCTGGTACTGGTCGATGACGAACTGGGTACCATAAATCTGGTGGGTGGCCTCGTGGCCATCCGCCTTGATATTCTCGCCTGCCTCGATGCCCGGTAGCGTACCGACGAGGGTGTAGGTCTTCCCCTCCATCACGCCCGTCATCACGGTGTAGCCCGTCGCCGGACTCTGGAAAATGATATGATCGATATAGCCCTCAAAATATTCCACGGTGTGTTCTCCCGAAAATGTAAACGTGTCGTGCCTGCTGAAGCCCTCACCGCCCGCCACCGCAGTTCCGTCGACTGCATTGGCCATACGAACGGTCGTCGGCTGAAGTCAATAAAAGGGCAGCCTGAATAAGGCTACCCCTGATGAATAAGATGTCAGTCCTCGTCGGTGTCACCGCTCGCGAAGTCGATGAACTTACCGGTGCCGATGGCGACCGCGGTGAGCGGGTCCTCGGCGAGTACGCAGTTGATGCCGGTCTTCTCCTGCAGAAGCTTATCGAGGCCATACAGGAGAGAGCCTCCACCAGTCATGACGATGCCGCGCTCATAGATGTCGGCAGCGAGCTCTGGTGGCGTGCGCTCGAGTACGTTATGCACAGCATTGACGATCATCATCGCCGGCTCCAGCAGCGCGTCCATGATCTCGTCCGAGCTCACGATGACGGTCTTCGGGAGAGCGGTCACGAGGTTGCGTCCGCGGACCTCCATGGTAACGTTCTCCGGGCGCTTGCTGGCGCAGCCGATGTTGACCTTGATATCCTCGGCGGTACGCTCACCGATGAGGAGATTATGCTTCTTCCGCATGTAACGGAGGATGGCCTCATCGAAGTCGTCGCCGGCCACCTTGATGGACTCGGAAACGACCGGACCGTCCAGTGCGATCACGGCGATATCCGCGGTACCACCACCGATGTCGATGATCATGTTGCCCTGCGGCTTACTGATGTCGATGCCGGCACCGATGGCCGCCGCTACCGGCTCCTCGATGATCGTGACCTCACGGGCACCTGCGTGGTAAGCGGCATCCTCGACGGCCTTCTTCTCGACCTCGGTCGCACCACTTGGGATGCAGACAGAGATACGCGGCTTCCGGAGGGTACGCTTGCCGACGGCCTTCTGAATGAAGTACTTCAGCATCTTCTCCGTCAGGGTGTAGTCCGAGATGACGCCCTGGCGCAGCGGACGAACCGCCGAGATGTTCTCCGGGGTGCGGCCCAGCATGAGACGCGCGTCCTCACCGTACGCCAGCACGGTGTTCGTATCGCGGTTAACGGCCACCACGGACGGCTCCTTCAGAACGACGCCGCGGCCTTTTATATATACAAGGATGCTGGAGGTACCCAGATCAATGCCGATATCATTTGAAATCAGTGAAAACATGAAAAACTCCTACTATATAACGATGTATAAAACGAAGCCCTGTCAGGATACGCAGCTCTCTGCGCTGCGCCACGCACGGTCGGTACCGTTTCCGATACCCGTCCGAAGAAATCCCGTCGAAGCTGCTCTCGTGAGCCACCCGGCTTATGGGCGCGCAGGGCGAATTTAGTAATTCAACATAGAATCTTCTATAGTATAATCGATGGCCCTCTGTTTTTAAAGTCAGAATTGTGGAGTTCGGGCACGAAAGAATCTCGTAAATGATCCTTTCGCTTCTGTTTAGACTTTGTTTAGATTCTTTAGAGTTCTTTTAGTCTGGCGACATACTTCAGTCACAAGTGCCCTGTATCATATATCATAGTTACAGAGATGTAACGAAGAAACGCTTTTCATACTCATACTCCGGAGTTGAAATACACTCCGGAGCCCCCTTCTAAAAAAACGGTCGCAAATGCTTACGATTCTTTATGAAAGACGGGGCGATGCACAAACGCTCCAGCAGATTCATGAAGCTCCATCGAGCATGACCGTTTTCCATATACTTCATAGGAGTTCGGCTCCCCCCTTGGCTGATCTCTTGACATAAAGCACAAACATGAAAATCCCGTCGAAGCGAAGAAGCTCCGGCGGGATTTTTCAGTTTGAGAGGATGTACGTAAGGGGGTCTGACCCCATAAAGTTCAGTTTAGAATCTGTTTAGAAAAATTTAATGGGGTCTGACCCCATAAATTTTCGCGAGCTGTTCCCAGGCCGGGATGGAGCGTTCGATCATCGCGTAGTCGACGCAGTAGGCGATGCGTACATAGCCCGGGAGGCCGAAGCCGTCACACGGGACGATGATGATGTTGAGCTTCTCCGCGGCGGCGGCGAAGTCCGCGGCGCTGCCGTTCGGTGCCTTCACGAGCATGTAGAAGGCACCCTCTGGTCGAACACACTCGAAGTCGAGGCCGGAAATGGTGGCATACAGCAGCTTCCGGTTCCGGTCATAAAACGGAACATTGGCCTCTACCGCGAGACAGTCCTTCACGACGAGCTGCAGGAGGGACGGCGCGTTCACGAAGCCGAGGCAACGGTTCGCGATCGTCAGGGCCTGGATCATCGTGTCGTGATCGTCTGCGCGCTTCGCCAGCGCCATGTAGCCGATACGCTCGCCCGGCAGTGACAGGGTCTTGCTGAAGCTGTAGAGGAAGACCGCGTTTTTGATGATATTCGGGATGTACGGGACGGTGAGGCCGTCGTACACGAGCTCGCGGTACGGCTCGTCGCAGATCACGTAGATCGGATGGCCGATTTCCTGCTCCTTACGTTCCAGCATCGCGCCGAGCTTCCGAATGGTTTCTTCGGTGTAAACGGCACCCGACGGATTGTTCGGGTTGTTCACGATGATGGCCTTCGTACGCTCGCCAATGCAGGCTTCCGCGGCGTCGATGTCGAGCTGGAAGTGTGCGGTATCCGGTGGGACGATGGTGAGCTTCCCGCCGAAGTTTGCGGCGTAGCTGCGGTACTCGGTGAAGAACGGGGCGAAGGTTAGGACTTCGTCGTCCGGGTCGAGGAGTGCGCGGAGGACGTCGTTCAGGCCGCCGGCAGCACCCACGGTCATGATGATGTCCTGGGCGTCATAGTCGGTGCCGTGGAGGCGATTCAGGTGTTCCGCTACCGCGGCACGCACCTCCGGGTAGCCTGCATTGGCCATATAACCGTGAACATAATTCGGCGCTTCCTCTGTCGCGATGCGTACGATGGAATCGCGCACCTCCTCCGGGACCGGCGAGGCCGGGTTGCCGAGGCTGAAGTCGTAGACGTTTTCACGGCCGACGCGTGCGGCGAGCTCCTGCCCGAGCTCGAACATCTTGCGGATCGCGGAGTTGCCGGCGACCAGCTGCTGCATACTTTTCGAAAGTGCCATATCTTCCTCCTTCGCCCGCGGATGGCGGGCGTTTGTGTCGTTCAGTGATTAGGGTCAGACCCCTTCCGAAATCCGGAAGGGGATGCCCGGGGGTACGCAGGGGTCAGCCCCCGGTACAGACGTTGCTTTTCATTTCTTCTCATTGTACCCCAACGCTTCGCGCGCTTGAAGTAGTATTTGGGAATATTTTCGATAGCCGAAAAAAAGAAGTGCGGGTGTCGTTCCGAATAGACCGGAAATGGACGCATGAAGAACAGTAGCGACGGAAATGAATGAGCACTATCCACTTTTAGCTCTTTTTATAAATAATGGATATGTTTTGCGGGTGAAAATCGATTCTTGCAGAAGAAACTATCCATTATTTTAGTATTTCAAAAATAATGGATATCAAAATGCTAGTTTCATAAGAGCTGATGCGTGACAACTATCCAAGATTTTTAAATAGAAGGATTATTGGATACGAAGAGATCGATGAAGGTAAGATATCTTCAAAATCCATATCTACTTTTTATGAATCAAGCCGATCTTAGATCGTACGCAAATAAGCGTATGTATGATTCCGTCCAAATTTATCCAATATATATCAAATATGAAAATAGTAGATAGTCTGAGTATCTGCGCAAGTTCGGTGAAATTAGTCATAATTATCCACTTTTTTCAAAATTATCAAATATTTGATATTTCTCATGATTTATATGAAAAACCCGCCGAAGTATCGGCGGGTTTGAGCTGTCAGACAGGATGTCATATCTCTTCAGCGGCGCGGTCCTTCGCTTTTTCGGCGTCGATGCGGGCTTCCATCTTTTCGAAGCTCTCGCGGTGGCGCTGTGAGGAGGCGCGGAGACGCGCGTAGAATTCGAAGTCTGCGCTGTGGCGTGGGTGATGGGTCATGGTCGGGTTGTTTCGAAGGGTGTTGCCGACCCACCAGTTCATGCGGCCGCTGCGGGCATCACCGCCATCCTCCAGGATGGCGAGGCGCTCTTCGAGGCGACGACGGCGTTCCTCGGCGAGGCGACGGCGCAGCTCGAGGCTGCGCTGGACGGCGGACTTGCCGAGCTCACCGGCGCTGCGGCCGGTTTCCGCAACCGTGCGCACGGCCTGCGCGCCGGTGTCGGCGACGCTTTGCGCCGCGCTGCGCGCGGTCTGCATGCCGCTGTCCACAGCGGCACGCGCCGCCTGGACGCCGCTTTCGGCGAGGCTGCGCGCCGCGAGGGTGCCCGTCTCACGGGCAGCCTGCAGAGCGCGGGCAGCCTCCTCGGTCGCGAGCTTCGCGGCCGCCAGACGTCCCTCCGACTCCGCGACGATCTTCACTTCAGAGGCATTGGCACGCGCCGCCTCCTGCAGCTCCTCGAGATGCTCGCGAGCTTCCGAGATACTCAGCTTCAGCTGCTGAATCTCCTCCGAATTTGCGGCGAGGGTCTCGAGACGCTTCCGGATATCGAGGGCACCGAGTACAGAGAAAATCACGTCTTCGACGAAGAGCGTGTAGAGCATGGTGACGACGACGATATAACCGATCGGGGTCCAGTCCACGGTGAGCTCCGCCACACGCGGATGCAGGAAATGCACGAAAAAGAGCGCCATCGCGCCCCAGCCGAGGGACGCCCCGAGGCAGATGTAGCCGCGGAAGTTCAGCGGATTCTGGCTGTAATCCCACCATTTCATGTGGAAGATGTGGTACATGAGCGGCCCGGTGATGAGCTCGAGGCCGGTGCCGACCAGCATGCCCATCAGGAAGGTCGTGATGAGGTTCGCGCGGTAGGGCCAGGCGAAGATGAGGAAAAGCGTGCCGCCGGCGCCGTAGATCGGAAGCCACGGGCCGTGACAGAAGCCGCGGTTCATGAGGCGCATCGATTTCAGCGAGCAGTAGGTCGACTCGAAGCACCAGCCGAAGATGCAGTAGAACATGAAAAACCACGCCCACTGCAGCAGAGTGTAATTCTGAAAGACCTTTAAACCATTAACGAAAACCCACATTTTTCTTGAAATTCCTTTCTATGAAGACTCAGAGTAGCCGGTCCGGAAGCTTCTGGATGGCGTCGAAGAGGCGCTGGAGGATGCCGGCGGAAAGCACGAGGGTCATGAGGAGCGACAGGGCGATGAGCAGGAGGACGTGCAGGCTGTTTTCCGGGCCGGCGGCGGTGATGAAGCCGCTTGCGAGGAGGAGGTCACGGATCGGGCGGTGCAGGATGTAGATCTGCAGGGTGCGCTGCCCGATGGTGGTGAGGAGCGGGATCTGCCGGTTCGGCATCAGGGCGAGGAGCGTGAAGCTCATGAGGCCGGATACGAGGAACCAGGCGAGGCGGATCAGCCAGAGCTGCGAGCTGAGCGCGCCCGGAAAGGCGGCTGGGTTCTGCTCCGGATGGAAGCGGTAGTACCAGGCACCGTAGACGACGTTTCGGTACGGAAGCAGGCGGTCGAAGGTCTGCGTGCCGATCAGCGCGAAACAGAGGAGGCCGAGCGCCATCAGGAGCAGGACAATGCCTCGATCGGCACGCTTTGAAGTCCCTTCCGAAGACCGACGCCGGGAGGTCGCGCGTTTCGGTGCCGCTACACTCTCCTGCTGCACTCCGAGAAACTTCATCAGGCGTTCCGGGCCGATGAAGTAGCCGGCGAAGAAGAACGGGGCGAAGGCGATGACGCGATCGAGGGCGAGGAAGTCGCCGATACCGGCGAGGGCACCGCTCGCGAGGTAGCCGCCGGCGAGGGACAGGCCTGTGAGGAGGATCCAGGCGATCAGACTGCACGGGATGCCGCGCTGTGCCCTGCCCGCCTGCAGACCCTCGTCCGACTGCGCCCGCCTCTCACTCGGCTGGTGGCGACGATTCGAACATGCAGGCCGGAGCGGAAGCACTTTTCCTCGGCACCCGGCGAAGAAAGGGATCATCAGATACCAGAGGAGCAGGGCGAGGAGGTACCAGGGTGCACCGGAGGTATGAAGGAAGTCCGGGAAGCGGGTCGTGCGGCCGTAGGCGGGAATCTCCGAGAAGAACAGGATGAACTGAAACAGGAGGTACAGCCAGAGGGTCGAGCACCAGCGATGTCCGTTGAAGTGACCCACGGTAGTCACCTGCTGAGTGGCAGAAACATTGGTCGCGTGATGCGGGTGGCGCTGTGCACAGTTTTCGGCTGGAGCATGCGCCTGCTTCGGCACGCGGATGTAGATGCGCTGCGCGAGGAGGCCGGAGATGAAGACGAAGGCGGGCATGTGAAAGGCGTAGATCATATAGAAGAAATTTGTGACGCCGCGGGTCGTGCCCTGGATCGGGAGCAGCATGTGGCCGATCACCACCAGGGTGATCAGGATGCCCTTTGCGTTGTCGAGCTTCAGATTTCGTTCCTTCACAAAACACCTCACTAAATCTGAGGACCAGGCCCGGGTTGCACTTCTAGCGACCGCAAACGTATCCATCGCCGGGCCGGTCCAAATAAAAAACACGGTGGCAGGCCGCCTCTCTCTGATGGCAGCCCTCCACCGTGGCTTGATTCATATCTGCACCGCTCGTGCGTCCTGTCGTAACGGGCACCTACGATGCTTCATACTTCATCTTTGATCATCGCTTATTTAAACAGCGGCTCGAGTGCGGCTGCCAGCTTCTCCTTCTCGGCTTCAGCCTCTGCGAGGTCCTTTCCGAGGGTGGTGTAGTAGGCCTTGATCTTCGGCTCCGTGCCGGACGGGCGAACCACGACGGTGGAGCCGTCATCGAGGGAGTAGATCAGGACGTTCGCTGCTGGAAGTCCGGTCTCCTCCGGCTTCGTGTAATCCATGACCTTCACGACCTTCTTACCGGCGAAATCCTTCGGCGGATTCGTGCGGAGCTCGTTCATGATGCCGGCCATCTTATCCATACCGCTGAGGCCCGGGAACTCGAAGGAATCGACCTTGTTGAGGTAGCGTCCATACTCCTTGTAGATCTCCTCGAGGCGCTGCTTGATGGAGGATCCGATGGAGCGATAGTACGCAGCCATCTCGCAGATGAGCATGGAGCCGATCACGGCGTCCTTATCACGTACATACGGGCCGGCAAGGTAGCCGTAGGACTCCTCGAAGCCGAAGATGAAGCGATCCACTTCCCCGGCTGCCTCGAGCTGTGCGATCTGGTCACCGATCCACTTGAAACCGGTGAGGGTCTCCCGAAGCTCGACGCCATAGTGCTCGGCGACAGCATTGGCCAGCGGTGTGGAAACGATCGACTTCACAGCGACTGGCTTCGCCGGCATGGTGCCCTGCTCGGTGCGGCCTGCGCAGATGTAATCGAGGAGCAGTACGCCCATCTCGTTACCGGTGACGAGCTCATAGGAACCGTCCGGGCACTTCATGGCGATGCCGACACGGTCTGCATCCGGGTCGGTCGCGAGCATCAGGTCCGCGCCGGTCTTCTCAGCGAGCTCGAGGCCCTTCTTCAGTGCGTCGAGGATCTCCGGGTTCGGATAGGAGCAGGTGGTGAAGTAGCCGTTCGGGTACTCCTGCTCCGGCACGATCGTGATGTCGTGGATACCGATGTCGTTCAGTACACGGGTGACCGGAACGAGGCCGGTACCGTTCAGTGGTGAGTACACGAGCTTGAGGCCGGAGGTCGCCGCGATACCCGGGCGGATCTGACGTGCCTCGATCGCCTCGTAGAGTGCGTTCTTGCAGTCGTCCTCGACGAACTGGATGAGACCCTTATTGACGCCCTCGGCGAAGCTCATGTACTTCGCGCCGGTGAGCACGTCGGTCTTCTGGATCTGCTGGTAAACGATGTCCGCAGCCTCATCGGTCATCTGACATCCGTCCGGACCGTAGGCCTTATAGCCGTTGTACTTCGCCGGGTTGTGGGAAGCGGTCACCATGATGCCGGCGTTGCAGTGATAGTAACGGGTGGCGAAGGAAAGGGCCGGTACCGGCATGAGCTCATCGTAGATGCGCACGTGGATGCCGTTCGCTGCCAGCACACCGGCTGCGTCACGTGCGAAATTCCAGCCCTTCAGACGGGAATCGTAGCTGATCGCAACGGTCTGTGTTCCGCCCTGGGTCTTCACCCAGTCTGCCACACCCTGTGTCGCCTGACGAACGACCCAGATATTCATCCGGTTGGTTCCTGCGCCGAGTGTGCCGCGGAGGCCAGCGGTTCCAAACTTCAGTGCAACGGCGAAACGCTCCTTGATCGCGTCATCATCGCCTTCGATATTCTGAAGCTCGGTTTTTAAGTCAACATCCTGAAGCTCGGCATGAAGCCAACGCTTATATTCATCCTGATACATAGATAGATTGCCCTCTCTTTCTGAAAAATTCAGCTATTATAAATATATCAATTTTGCACATCCGCTTCAAGGCGTCGGGGCATGTTCACGGCAGTTTCACTGAATTTTTAGTAACAGTCCAGCCGGGAGGTAGAGCCCCTCCGGGTCCTCATCTGGCTGACTCTTCGTGTCCTCTTCTCTTCACTGCATCATGCCACGTGCGAGCTCCGTCAGTCGCGCGCGGTGGTTCTGCGACGGGTTCTGAAGCACCTGGTCGAGGAGTGCGTGCAGGATCCGCCCGATTTCCGGCCCACGCGGGATGCCGATCGCCATAAGGTCCTGTCCGCTGATCTCGAGGTTTTTCAGTTCAATGCAGTCGCCCGCGACGCGGATGGCCGCCACTTCAAACTGTACCCGTCGGATGCAGTCGAGGAGCTCCGCCGTAGGGTCTTCGTGCTTCTCCGGTGCGCTGCAGGCGCTGTCTGGCTTCGTTGCGGTCTGACAGCATGGCATGATCACGGTCTCCTGCTTCGGGCAGGCGGCGTCGAGGTACGGCCACATCCACTCGGCATCACGTGCCGCGAGGAGCAGGCAGGTGACGGCCCGCAGATAGTTTTCGTAGGTCTCGTAGCCGACTTCCGACAGCTTCTTCCGGATCTTGTAGCGTGAGTCCGGCAGCGGTTCCTGGAAAAGCTGCGCGACGGTGCCTGCCTTCGCGATGGTATCATTGTCCATCTTCAGCTCCCGGAGGATGCCGCGCGCACGGTCCGGCACACCGCGCAGGAAAACGCCCCAGCGGAGGTAGCGCTCGGCCGGAAGGTCGGACGGCATCCACGGATAGACCGGATAGTCATCCGGCACGCCGATCGCGTCGTGGAAGGCGTCAGCGAAGTGTTCGCTGATGTACTCGGAGAGGCCGCTCGTCGATACCAGCGCGATGTGCTCTGGATGATCGGACATCAGGAGCTTCGTGAGCTCGACGGCGATACGCTCCTTCGAGACGTGCTCGAGGTTCGGCGCAAGCTTCCGTACGGCCTCCCAGGTCGCCGGATCGATGTCGAAGCCGAGCTGGGCCGAGAAACGGAGGGCGCGGAGCATGCGAAGGGCATCCTCCTGGAAGCGCTGCTCCGGCTCGCCGACGGCGCGGACGACACGACGACCGAGGTCCTCGAGACCACCGAAGTCATCCACGATGCCGCTCCGGTCATTGACCGCCATCGCGTTGATCGTGAAGTCGCGGCGCGCGAGATCCTCATGGAGCGACGGCGTGAACTGCACCACGCTCGGGTGACGACCATCGAGGTAGGCGCCATCGATCCGATAGGTCGTGACCTCATAGCCCTCCCAGACCGGTGCGGACCTCGCCCCCGCCTGCTCCGCCGGCATCAGCACCGTCACGGTGCCATGCTGGATCCCGGTGTCGATGGTGCGGCGGAACACCGCCTTCACCTGCTCCGGACGCGCACTCGTCGTGATGTCCCAGTCGCCCGGAACCCGCCCGAGGAGACTGTCGCGCACACAGCCACCGACCGCGTAGGCCTCGTAGCCCGCACGCTCCAGCTGATGGATGATATATTCTACATTTGAAGGTAATTTGATTTTTTTCATTATACTTATTTTAACATGGAATGCCTGCATAGCGCAAAAGAGCTGTCGCAGTCGCGACAGCTCTACGGCACCCGATATTCAAATCAGATCAGTATGCACGTCCCCAGTATACCATCTTCGTCGCCGGCTTTCCGCAAACAACACAGGTATCGCTGATGGTCTCCTGCTCGAACGGGATACATCTCGAGGTGATGCCGGACATCTCCTTCAGCTTATCCTCGCACTCGCGGCAGCCGCACCACATGGCCTTCACGAAGCCACGCTTGGTGTTTACGATATCGACGAGCTCGTCCATGTTGGTCGCGCTGGAGGTATGCTCCTCGAGGAAGGTCTTCGCGCGGTCGTACATATCCTGCTGGATCTGCTCAAGCAGCTTACCGGTCTCCTCCGCGAGTTCCTCGAAGGAAACCTGGATCTTCTCACGGGTATCACGACGTACGAGTACGGCATGACCGGCCTCGATATCCTTCGGGCCGACCTCGATACGAAGCGGAATACCACGTACCTCACAGTCCGCGAACTTGAATCCCGGTGACTTGTCACCATCGTCTACCTTTACGCGGAAGCCGGACTTCCGAAGCTGATCTCTCAGCTCGTATGCCTTCTCAAGCACGCCTTCCTTCTTCTGCTGGATCGGAACGATGCAGATCTGCGTCGGCGCGATTCTCGGTGGCAGCTTGAGACCGGAATCATCACCATGTACCATGATGAGCGCACCGATCATACGGGTGGTCATACCCCAGGAGGTCTCATATACCGGCTTCAGCTGGTTGTCCTTATCAAGGAACTGTACATTGAAGGCCTTCGCGAAATCCGCACCGAAGTTGTGGGAGGTCGCACACTGAAGTGCCTGACCATCATGCATGAGAGCCTCGATGGTATAGGTAGCTACGGCACCGGCAAACTTCTCCTTCTCGGTCTTCTGTCCCTTGACGACCGGGATCGCAAGCACGTTCTCCGAGATGTCCGCATAGATCTCGAGCATAAGCTTCGTTCTCTCCTCGGCCTGCTCGGCGGTTGCATGCACGGTATGTCCCTCCTGCCACAGGAACTCACGGGTTCTCAGGAACGGACGGGTGGTCTTCTCCCAACGAACGACCGAGACCCACTGGTTGAGGATCTGCGGGAGATCACGATAGGACTTTACGACCTTTGAGAAGTAATCACAGAACAGTGTCTCGGAGGTCGGGCGTACGCAGAGACGCTCCTCGAGCTTCTTCTGTCCACCCTCGGTTACCCAGGCAACCTCTGGTGCGAAGCCCTCGACGTGGTCCTTCTCCTTCTGAAGGAGGGACTCCGGAATCAGCATCGGCATCGCTACGTTCTCTACGCCGCTCGCCTTGAAGCGCTGATCCAGCTCATGCATGATGTTCTCCCAGATCGCATAGCCAGCCGGACGGATGACCATGAACCCCTTGACGGATGAGTAATCCGTGAGCTCTGCCTTCTTAACAACGTCTGTGTACCACTGAGCGAAATCCTCCCCCATAGGAGTGATCTGCTCGACAAGTTTCTTGTCTGCCATAATCATAGCCTTTCTTTTTGAATGCGTCGGCACCGTCGCACATCCTTCGTGCCTTGCCGTCGCAGGTTTATATGCGCATCTATTTTAGCATGTGAAAAAGGATTTACAAGAGAAAAGCCGGAGGATTATCCTCCGGCGCATAAGATTCGTATAAATCCCTGTGATTAGTACTGCTTTAAATGAATCGCGAAGCCTGCGATCTGCTTATCGAGGTAGATAAACATGAGGCTGCCGTCCGGGTTCTTCTTTGCGGTCTCCGGCTTCACGCCCATGCCGCGCTTCTCGAAGAAAGCGACCGCGGCGTCTACGTCATGGCAGCCGATCGCGATGTGGCCCTTCTCGCCCGGGCCGTCCTTCTTCATGATCTCGATGAGGTCCGAAGCGAAGATGGAACTGTTGCCGACTCTCGGGATGAAGCCCATGAGGGTCTGGAACTCGTCTGCGATTCTGAGTGCATCCTCCTCGCCGTTTGCATTGATACCTACGTGCAGTACGCAGAGACCGAGCTCCTTCACTGCATCATACTCCTTTGACATCTGATCTGCCATGTTCATACCTCCTGTTGTCTCGTCATCGTTTCCGCCACTGTCCCGGCCAATGCAGTCGTCCTCCGCGGAGGCACCCGCCCGCGCGACAGTAAAGCGCTTTACTTTACTAATAAAATACTCTTTCTCTCCCGCTTAATCAAGGCACAGTTCGTTCAGGGGACCCCGGCGGGGTTCCCTGAACTGAACCACTGTTAATCCAGCGGATAGATTTCGTGCAGGAACTCCATCTGCGCACCCATATTCTCGAGGAGCGCATCGAGTACGGTGATGGCCACCATACACTCCACGACGACGCAGGCCCGCTCGACGACGGTCGGGTCATGACGGCCCTTGATTTCGATCGTGATGTTGTCGCCCTCTTCGTTCGCGGTTTCCTGCGGGCGGGCGATGGACGGCGTCGGTTTGAAGTAGGCACGGAGGACGATCTCAGCGCCGTCGGACATACCGCCGAGGATGCCGCCGGCGTGGTTCGTCTTCACACGGAAGACCTCCTCCATGCCGTCGAGCTCACCACTTGCGAGCATCTCCTCGAACTCTTCTTCCGTGAGTGGCGTCTCGTCATGGAGCGCACGGGCGCGGTTCACATCCTCGAGGCTCGGCTGGTGCTCGTAGTCCTCGTCGTCATCATCGACCTCCATCGGGGCGATCGGCACCGCGACGGCCTCAAAGCCATCGTTGTTCTCGGAGCCGAGGGCGCGGGCTGCCTTCGTCCCGTCGCCGATCTCCACGGCCTTGACCGCACCGATCGACATCACGGCCTGAGCGAGGCGAGCGTCGAGCTTATCGAAGACCGGCTCACCGATGCCGGTCGGCATGTTGTTGACGAAGCAGGTCACCACGCCACCGGCGCTGTCCTTCTCCTCGCGGAGCTCGAGGATGCGCTGGTCGGCCGCCTCCTGGCCAGCCGGAGTCGTCACGTCGATACCGGCAAGCTCCGTCACCTCGGCGTCCACCGTGATGCCGAGATCCGACAGCACCTTCGCTGCGACGGCACCACCAGCAACACGCGCGAGGGTCTCGCGACCGCTGGAGCGACCGCCACCACGGTAGTCGCGGAAGCCGTACTTCTCATAGAAGCCGTAATCGGCGTGGCCCGGACGGAACACGTGGGCGATATCCGAGTAGTCCTTACTGTGCTGATCACTGTTTCGAACCATCATCGCGATCGGCGTACCGGTCGTCTTTCCCTCGAAAACACCGGAGAGGATCTCGATCTGGTCGTCCTCCTTCCGCTGGGTAGCCTTCAAATTCTGGCCCGGCTTCCGCCGGTCCATATACGGCTGGATGTCCTCGACGGACAGTGCGAGGCCAGCCGGACAGCCATCGATGATGACGCCGAGTGCCGGTCCGTGTGACTCACCGAAGGTGGTGATACGAAAGAGTTTTCCAAATGTATTGCCTGCCATGGATGTCCCCCTGAAACGCATTTTTACTTACCGGATGGCAGCTTCACCATGCAGATGCAGTTCGGCTCATCCACCGGGATATCGCGGGCGCTCATCACGAGCATACCCGTATCATAATCCATCGAGAAGAAGGTGATCGTGCCGGACTCGTTGTTCGCGGCCGCGATGTGCTTCTCATCCGGGAAGATACAGAAATCCTTCGGATAGACACCGGATACCGGGAGGGAGCTCTTCATGGTCAGAAGGCCGGTCTCGACATCACGCTCATACATCGTGATCGTATCGATGCCAGCATTGGACACAAACAGATGCTTCGCATCCTTATCCGGTGAGAAGCGCATCTGACATGCCGCGATCAGCGGGCTGTTCGACGGGTCGTTGTGGGTCGAGATGGTCTGGATCTTCTCGAGGTTGATGTCGTTCGGCCTCTTACCCTCGGTGAAACGGTAAACATCGACGACATTCTTCACCTCATACATAAGGTAGAGGAACTTACGATCCGGCGAGAAGCGGAAGTGACGCGGTGCGGACTTCAGCTCACAGCGGAGCGTGTCGATCTGACGCATCCGTCCGTCCACCTTATCAAAGCGGAATATGCGTACCTGGTCGATCCCGAGGTCTGCGACGAGGATATACTTCTGATCATCCGTCATGCGTGCGCAGGATACGTGTGGACGGAAGGTCCGCTCTGCGACGGAGCCGATGCCCTTATCGAAGACGCCATCAACGATCGGACCGACAGAACCATCTGGATTCAGTGCGAGCAGAGTCGCCTTGCCATCGTGGTAGCCGGAGACCATCAGGTACTGATCGAACTGGTCGATCGCGAGGTGGCAGCCACGCATGCCACGGATGTTCTGGGTGTTCAGCTTCTGCAGTGCACCGTTCTCGAGGATACGGAAGGAAACCACGCCCTCATCCGCGATGGAATACAGTGTCTTCTGATCTCTCGATGCGACGAGGTAGGAGGAGTTGTTCACCTCGATCTCGGTCCGCTTCGTGAAGGTTCCTTTCTCTACATCGACATCACAGACGGTGATGCCCTTTGCATTGCCCGTGTAGCTGTAGGAACCGATATATGCCATGTACTTCTCTTTACTCATTTTCTGCCTCTCCCGACGTCCTTCCGGGCGTACATTCATAAAATTGTATCTATTTTATCACAGTTTACGGCCCTGTTACAATGATAACGATGTGTCCAGGGGAAATTTCCTGGGCACTTCGCGGCTATAATGTGTTAAAACGCGGAAACAGCAAAGAAGCCAGCGTAATGACAATCATCTCGAGGATTCGTCATCACACTGGCCCCTTTCAGTTAATTCTGTCTGCGATGTTTCGCGAGAATCGCTTTCTGGGTGGCGTTCAGCCGGCTTTCGGCGCGCTCGAGGTCGAGCTCGTGATGGCCGACGTGGTCGCAACCGTTTTTCGCGTAGCTGCAGAACGCGCAGGCGCCGCTTTTCGCGACGGCCTTATGAAGACTTCGGAGGATGAGGATCACCATAAGTGCGATCAGTCCTCCCACGATGGGATCTCCCATAGTTCCTCCTTTCTGAGAATGATGCTTCGATCCCGTGATCATCATCGTCCGGGAAGCATCTGTCGGATCCTTCGGTGGGCAATGCCTCCAGCTACACCATCTGCGTGGTGCCCGGAGACATTGACCTGAAATACTTCTGAAATTACTTCTGTGCCGCGGCGGCTACGGAGTCGAACTTGTCGGAGAGCTCCGTCGCTTCGTGGTACGGGCGAACCAGGGCCCAGATGCCGAGGACGACGAGGGCGATGGCGATGACGGTGAAGATACCGAAGTGGGCTTCACCGGTGAAGAGGCCAACGATCTGGTAGATGACCGTACCGACGCAGTACGCGAGACCGCACTCCCAGCCGATCGCTCTCCAGGTCCACTTTGCGTTGTTCATCTCACGACGGATCGCGCCGATCGCTGCGAAGCAAGGTGCGCAGAGCAGGTTAAAGGCGAGGAAGCTGTAGCCGGCAGCGACACCGGAGTAGTTGGCCTGTACGAGGTTCCAGATCTGGTCACCTGCCTCGGCGAGCTCCTCTGCTCCTTCATAATGGAAGAGGATACCGAAGGTACCGACGACGTTCTCCTTGGCGACGAGGCCGGTCACGGCAGCCACAGCGGACTTCCAGTCTGCCCAGCCGAGCGGTGTGAAGATCCAGGCGATCGCGTTACCGATGGCCGCGAGGATGGAGTTGTCCATGTCGACCATGCCGAACTGGCCGTCCTGCATACCGAAGGAGGAGGTGAACCAGACCGCGATGGTGGACAGAAGGATGATCGAGCCGGCCTTCTTTACGAAGGAGGAGCCACGCTCATACATGGACTTCAGGATGTCGATCTGTCTCGGAAGGTGGTACGCCGGGAGCTCCATAACGAATGGAGCCGGGTCACCTGCGAACCACTTCGTCTTCTTCAGTACGATACCGGAGAAGATGATGGCTGCGATGCCGAGGAAGTACGTGGATGGTGCGACCCAGGAAGCACCGCCGAATACCGCACCTGCGAGGAGGGCGATGACCGGAAGCTTCGCGGAGCACGGGATGAAGGTCGTGGTCATGATCGTCATACGACGGTCACGCTCGTTCTCGATCGTTCTCGATGCCATGACACCCGGAACGCCGCAGCCAGAGCCGATCAGCATCGGGATGAAGGACTTACCGGAGAGACCGAAACGACGGAAGATTCGATCCAGGATGAAGGCGATACGCGCCATGTATCCACAGCCCTCGAGGAAGGCGAGGAAGAAGAACAGGACGAGCATCTGCGGCAGGAAGCCGAGCACCGCGCCGATACCTGCGACGATACCGTCGAGGACGAGACTTGTCAATACCTCACCGGTGCCGAGTGCACTGAGGATGCCTTCGAAAAGGCCCGGGATCGACGGCAGCTCGCAGAGGCCGAAGAAAGACCACGGGTCTGAGCCAAACAGGACATCATTGACCCAGTCGGTACCGATCGCACCGATCGTCGAGATGGAGATGTAGTATACGAGCCACATCACGGCTGCGAAGATCGGGAGCGCCAGGAAGCGGTTCGTGACGATGCTGTCGATCCGGTCGGAGGTGGACAGCTTACCGACATGCTTCTTCGTGTACGCAGCGGCGATCATGTTCTGGATGTAGGTGTACCGCTCGTTGGTGATGATGGACTCGACGTCGTCATCCTCCGCCTTCTCGACCGCGGCGATGATGGACTCGACGTCGACGTTCTGGCCGGCACCGATCATCTCGTGGCGGATCTTATCATCACGCTCGAAGAGCTTGACCGCGAAGAAGCGCTTCTCGCCCTCCGGGACGTACGCAGCGATCTTCTCCTCGATCTGGAGGATCGCATTCATGACTTCTTCAGAGAAGCTGTGTACGATCTCGGTGGAACCGGTCTGTGCCTCATGAATCGCGAGCTCGGTCGCCTCCTTGATGCCCGTGCCGTTCAGCGCGGAGATCTTCACTGCCTTACAGCCGAGGTACTTCTCGATCTGGTCGAGGCGGATCTGGTCGCCGTTCTTCTCTACGACATCCATCATGTTCACGGCCATCACCACCGGAATCCCGAGCTCCTTCAGCTGTGTGGTGAGGTAGAGGTTACGCTCGAGGTTCGTACCATCCACGATGTTCAGGATCGCATCCGGCTTCGTGTTGATGAGGTAGTTTCGCGCGACAACCTCCTCCAGTGTGTATGGAGAAAGTGAATAAATACCCGGAAGATCGGCGATGGTCACATCTGCGTGGCCCTTCAGCTTACCTTCCTTCTTCTCTACTGTAACGCCCGGCCAGTTACCAACGTACTGGTTGGATCCGGTCAGCTGATTAAACAGCGTCGTCTTTCCGCAGTTCGGATTACCTGCGAGTGCAATCGTGATTGCCATTTGATTTTCCCCCTCTAAGATTTTCATTCTCCGCCACGTCCTCCGTGGCCAATGCTTCCATCCGGGCACCGCCCGCTCAGGATCTGCTGTGCTCAGGCCTTCGTCTCGACCTGTACCATCTCGGCGTCGGCCTTCCGGACGGAAAGCTCGTAGCCACGTACGGTGATCTCGATCGGATCGCCGAGCGGCGCTGCCTTACGCACATGAAGAGTCGTCCCCTTCGTGATTCCCATATCCATGATTCTTCTCTTGATGGCACCCTCACCGGTGATCTTCGCTACAACGCAATCCTCACCTGGCTGAACCTCTCTTAATGTTTTCAACTCTATTCCCTCCTCATCTATCTATAAAGCGCAGACACGCTGCGGATGATACTGTGTTGCTGTGGCTATGGACTCACCCACGATGCTTCCTGTGCTCGTCTACGGATGTTATCGCGTCTTCACGCACTGATCATGACCTTACGGGCCATCGTCTCGTCCAGTGCCAGTCTCGACTCCTTCACCTGTACGATCAGATTGCCGCGATTACAGGAAACGATCTTCACCTTGCCTCCGGCATAGAATCCCAGTGACTCCAGGAAATGCTGCGTCTTGTCATTTCCTCCGATGCGCTGAATCTCATATTCTTCACCCTGTGTTCCCATCGATAATGGCATCATCGTACCTCCTTTACATGATGTTGATGGCCGCCGCCTCTACATAAAAGTATAAATTAGTCTCGTCTAATTAGTCTAAGCTAACTTCACGCTAGTAAGTTAGCACTAACTTTTTTCAAGTCAATAGCTTTCGTTAAAATAATTAGTTATATCTAACTTTCGCGGATATCCGCTCAGATGTGTTATACTATCGGGGATACATGATGAAATCTTCAAGTTTCTGAAAAGGAGTTTCGATATGAGTACGTATGCGACACATGAGTCGTCGGAGAATTATCTGGAGAGTATTCTGGTGCTGGCGATGAGCCAGCAGGTGGTGCGTTCCATCGATATCGCAAATCTGCTCGGATTTTCGAAGCCGTCGGTTTCCGTGGCGATGAAGCATCTGCGTGAAGAGGGCATGATCACGGTGGATGACAATGGCTACATCGCGCTGACGGAGGCCGGGATGGCGGCGGCGAAGGCGACCTACGAGAAGCATGTGGTTCTTACGAATATGCTGGTGCGGCTCGGGGTGAGTGCGTATACCGCAGGTCAGGATGCCTGCCGGATCGAGCATGTGCTGAGTCCGGAGACCTTCGAGAAGATCAAGGAGCACTATCTGAAGCAGCCGGGCATCAAGGACAGCGCGGAGTACCAGAAGCTGCAGACGATTCAGAATTTCGTTCAGACCGTGCCGGGGCGGCAGGACTAAGTTTCTGCCCATCAGAAATTCGGAGGAGCCAGGAGCGTCGGCAGCAGAAACACAGTACTCCGAGACCGGAAGACTCTAAAATCCCACCCATAAGAAGTACTAAGCCCTCTGCAATCGCTGAGTTTTCTTGATGAAAACTCAGCGTTGCTAGAGGGTCCAGGGAAAATACTAAGTACTTCTAATGGGTGGGATTTTGATTCTTCACGGTCTCTACGTATGGTTTCTTCTGCCGACGTTCCTGGCTCCTCCCGCCCTGTCGTTCCAGACAAAAGAGGACTTGTGGCCTCTTTTTTATCGTCTGAATTTATCCAGCAGGCCGCGGAGGCGTTCTGCGAGGCGGATCGGTTCCGCGACGGCTTCCGTCGGCTTATGCATGGAGGTATGCAGGAAGTAGTCCTGGGAGTCGAACGGCTCCGCACTGTGCTTCCGGCAGTAGCTGCCGTCCGGGAGGACAAGGCTCGCCTTCGCGCTGTCGCGGAGCTGGGCGTCGAGGATACAGCGGAGCTCGGCACGAAGCTCTTCGTCCTGTATCGGGCACGCGATCTCGACGCGGCGGTTCAGGTTTCGTGTCATGAGGTCTGCCGAGGCGATATACATCTCGGCGTCTGCGCCACGGCCGAACTGGTAGATGCGGGCGTGCTCGAGGAAGCGTCCGACGACGGAGGTGACGTGTACGTTCTCGGTCTCACCTGCGACACCTGGAAGGATGCAGCAGATGCCACGGATGATGAGCTGCACCTCGACACCTGCGCGGGAGGCTTCTGCAAGCTTATCCATGACCTCGCGCTCGGTGACAGAGTTCGCTTTGATGCAGACATATCCGTCGCGACCACGTGTGATCTGCTCGTCGATCTTCCGTAGAAGCATTGGCTTGATCCCGTATGGGGAGACGAGGAGTCGCTTGTACTCGCCATCGAGCTTGTTCACGAGCATGTTGCGGAAGAAGGCCGACGCGTCCTCACCGATGGTCTGGTCAACCGTCATGAAGCTGAGGTCCGTATACATCGCGTTCGTCTTCTCGTTGTAGTTGCCGGTGCCGACCTGGGTGAGGTAGATCGTACGGTTGTGACTACGCATCGTGATGAGGCAGATCTTGCTGTGGCACTTGAAGCCCTCGGTGCCGTAGATAACCTGGCAGCCGGACTCCTCGAGCATCTTCGACCACTCGAGGTTGTTCTCCTCATCGAAGCGGGCACGCAGCTCCATGACGACGAGGACATCCTTGCCGTTCTCGGCCGCGCGGCAGAGGGCCTGCGCGATCTTCGAAGAGGAGGCCATACGATAGATCGTGATCTTGATGGAGAGCACCTTCGGGTTTTCAGCCGCCTCGTTCAGGAGATGCAGGAACGGGTCCACCGAATCGTACGGGTAGAACAGGAGGCGATCGCGCTGACGGATCTGCGAAATCATCGGCTGATCCCGGCGGAGATCCTCGGCCCAGCGCGGATGATGTGCCGGATACTGGAGGCGCATGGAGAGTTCCTTCGGGAGTGCCCCGATCAGACGGAAGACATAGCGCATATTGAGCGGACACTTATCCACAAAGACTTCATGGGTTTCCACACGGACGACGGAGGACAGCAGCTTCCGAAATTCTCCGGAAATCTGCGTGTTCAGCTCGACACGCATGACCGCGAGGTGGTCACGGAGCTTCAGGAGCTTCGTCATCTGGTTGCGGAAATCCGCCTCATTATCGTCGAACTTATCATCATCGAAGCTGATGTCGGCGTTACGGGTGACTGCCAGTACACAGCTCTCCTTCACCGTGTAGGCATCGAACATGGTCGGCAGCCAGCGGAGGAGGATATTTTCCGTACGCACGTAGCGCTTTCCATCCGAAAGCGTCAGGAACGGTGCGGCGGTCTCCGGCATTGGCACGATCCCGAGGGCTTTATGGCCCTTCTTATCCTCGAGGAGAGCCGCGCCGTAAAGACGCTTGTTGGTGAGGTGTGGCACCGGATGGTTCGGTCCGATGAGGATCGGTGACAGCACCGGCAGCAGCTCCGTCTTGAAGAAGTGGTTCACGAGCTTCAGCTCGCTGGCGTCCAGCTTCTCCATCTCGACATCCTGGATGCCGCTTCGTCCGAGCTCCTCCATCACGGCGCTGTAGATCTGCTTCTTCATCGTGAGAAGTCCCGGGATCACCTCATAGATGTGGTGAAGCTGCTCCTCCGGCGTCCAGCCACTTTTATTATCACGGTCATCCGGTGTCATGCGCGCGAGGTCGAAGATGCTGCCCACACGCACCATAAAAAACTCATCCAGATTGCTAGAGAAAATCGAGATGAACTTGAGGCGTTCGAGTGCAGGTACCGACGGATCAGCAGCTTCCTCGAGCACGCGCTGATCAAAGCGCAGCCAGCTTAATTCTCTGTTCTGGGTGTATCTGTATCGTTTCTGAGTATTCTCTTGCATAAATAGCCTTCCCGTACGCCGTACCTGCTGACGAGCAGCTGCTGCGCCTGAAATACATGTGCGATGTGCTGCAGTACCAGGATGCCCGGTACCAGGGTATGAATCCGCTCCGGTTCGAGCTTCAGGATGAGATCAATCACGGCCTTATCCCCGCTGCAGAGGAAATCACAGAGGCCGTCCAGCTGCTCTGCCGTGATGCTGCGGCAGTCCTCCGAGCAGTGGTAGTAGACCCGCGCGAGCTTCAGCACGGCACGCGAGGTGCCACCGACACAGACCAGCAGCGGCCGGGCCTGCTGCCCGTCCGTGAGATAGATCGTTTCTTTCACCGTTTTCCGAATCCGCGCGAGGGACTTCTCTCCCGGCAGGATCTTCTTCACGCAGCGCCGGTAGAGGCTGAGTGAGCCGACCGGGAAGCTCTGGTAGTCCACCGGTTTTCCCTCGTCGAAGGTCACGATCTCCGAGCTCGCACCGCCGACATCGAGGAAGGCACCGCTCGACATGAAGAGCTCACGCATCGCACCGGTGTAGCCGAGAAGCGCCTCGTCCTCGCCGGACAGGATCTCGACCTGGTAGCCGGTCGCCGCCTGGATCACGGCGAGCGCCTGTGCTGTATTTGTAATATTTCGAAGCGAGGCCGTCGCGAAGACCCGCGCGCCCTCGATGTTCAGTGTCTGCAGAATCGTCCGGAAGCTGAGTAGACCCGCGCAGGCACACTCGATGCCCTCTGCGCTCAGTCTGCCATCCTCCACATAGCCGGCAAGACCCGCCATGATCTTCTCCCGAAAGAGAATCTGAAAATCCTGCGCATTCGTTTCATACAGTGTAAGACGGATCGAGTTCGATCCGATGTCAATGATAGCCTGTTTCATGTACACCCCTCTCTGGCCGTTCCGGCGACCGTTCACTTTTTTCTAATTATAGTCCAGTCATAAGCCAGCAAACATAAAGATATCGTCGAATTGTAAAGTTCACACTTTGGGCTATGTAAAATTTAAGTAAATTCAGTCGACAAAGACAGTCAGAACCCCGGAGGACCGCAGCGGAGTCCTGTGTTTCCGCTGGCTGCCCTCCGGGGCTCTGTACATTAGCTACATCATATCTCTTACAGCAATCGCGATGTCCGGATAATTCGTGATCACCGCGGTGACGCCGGCGTCGATGAGCATCTTCATGTCGGCGCGCTCGTTGACCGTCCAGACACGGGTCTTAAGGCCGCTCGCGAGGTACTCCGAGAGGAACTCCGCCATCTTCACGTGATATACGGCCGGGTGGAGTCCATCCACCCCGCTCTTCGCTGCATAGTCGTCCACACGCAGGATGACATCACTGAAGAGATACGCGGTTTCGGCGTCCGGCACAATGGACTTCAGCTTCTGCACGCTGTAGTGATTGAAGGACGAATAGATCACACGATCCTTCATCCCGGTCTCCTCCACGATGGCCGCCACCTTTTTCTCGATCTCCGGGTACCAGTAAATCCCTGTTTTCAGTTCGATATTGACGGCTATACCCGATGGTCTGACCGCGTCGAGCACCTCTCGCAAGGTCGGTATGCGCGCGTCCCGATACTTCGCGAAGCGCTCCCGGAGGACCACCATCTCCTTCAACTCCTGAAGGGTGAAGTCCTTGACGAAGCCACTCTGCCCGGTGACACGATCCACCGTTTCATCATGGATGACCACCGGAACGCCGTCCTTCGACAGCTGTACGTCCAGCTCGATGCCATCCGCGCCCTGTTCGATGGCGAGCAGAAATGCTTCGAGTGTGTTCTCCGGTGCATAACCGCTCGCGCCTCTGTGTGCAAAAACTTCTGTCTTACTCATGTTCTGCCTCTTATTAACCGTTCACGAGATTGTACTCGGTGATGGACTTGTTGATCTTATCGGCCATGTTCTTGACTGCAGTGTCCACATCCTCCTTGCCGTTCAGCATCGCCTCGATCTCGGACTCAACGGTTGCACGTGCCTCCGGGAAGACGCTTAAGAGTGCGCCGCAGTACTTCGGTGAAGAATCGTGGAGCTGGTCGATCGCGGTTTCAAACTGCGGATACTTCGCGATGTTGTCCTTGAAGACCTGCTCGTCCTGTGCCTTCGTGGTCACCGGGAAGTAGCCGGTCTGCTCGTTCCAGTACGCCTGCGACTCTGGAGAGATCAGGAACTTGACGAACTCCCAGGTCGCACGAAGCTTCTTCGGGTCGTTGTTGTTGAGTGCCCAGAGGGATGCACCACCGATGGAGACACCGCCCTCATCGCTGGACTTGATCTTCGGGAAGTATGCCGTACCTACCTCGAACTTGCCGTTGACATCCTGAAGGATCTGCTTCAGCGAGGCCGTGGAGCCGAGGGTGATGGCGGACTTGCCGGCAGAGAAATCGGCGAGTCCGGAATCGCCGCCCTTGCCGACGATCGGTGCATAGCCATCCTTGTTCAGCTTCTGCCACTCGGTGAGGATGTTCTTCGCCGCGCCGTTCTGATCGAAAGCAACGGCGGTCGCTGCTGCGTCACGGCCGTTGCCGTTGTCTGCATACGCGAGCCCCTGCTTGCCGATGAACTGCTCGAAGAACCAGCCGTAGATACCGAGGGACATCGCTTCCGCTGCGCCGCCCTTCGTCGTCAGCTGCTCACCGATCTGGTCGATCGCCTCGAGGCTGTCCGGGATCTCCGTGATGCCGGCCTTCTCGAACATATCCTTGTTGTAGTACATGATCGGGGTCGAGGAGTTGAACGGCATGGAGTAGAGCTGGTTGTCGATGGTGTAGTATGCCGCAAGGTTCGGCTCGATCGCGGATACGTCATACTGATCAGCGTCGACCATGCCCTGCATCGGGACGATCCAGCCGGACTCGATCATGAAGCGGGTACCGATCTCATACACCTGTACGAGGTCTGCGCCCATGTTGCCCATCTGTGCGCTCTTCAGCTTGTTGAGGGAGTCGTCATAGGAGCCCTGGTACTGTGCGTCTACCGTGATGCCGTACTCATTTTCGTCGTTGAACTTTTTTACGAGGGTATCGATCGCCTGGCCATTGACACCGCCCATGGAGTGCCAGAAGGTGATGGTGGTGCCGTTTACGTCCTTCGCATCCGCCATATCAACGCTTGCTGCTGCGGCTGCCTCGGTAGTTTCCGCCTCACTCTGTGCAGCGGTCTCCGCGGCTGTGGTCTGGTCGCCTGCATTGGCCGCCGTCGTCGCTGGTGCCGCATCTGTCGCGGCTGGTGTTCCGTTTCCACAGCCGGCCATCATGGCAGCGGTCATGGATGTTGCAAGCACTAAGGATAATGCTCTCTTTTTCATTTTCCTCCTCCGTAATCGTGGGATTACGCAATGTGATATATAGAATCGGGACGGTCCCGTTTCTAATGTGATATTTCAAGTTTATGGGGTCTGACCCCACCATTGGCCTGTTATCCCTTCACCGCACCCGAGAACATGCCGCGGATGAGCTGCTTCTGACCGATGATGAAGATCGAGATCGACGGGATGATGATCATCACAACGCCGGCAATCATCAGGGTGATGGACTGGGAATCGACGCTGTCGAGCATGCTGATACCGATCTGGACGGTCCGCATGCGGTTCGAGCCGGTGACGAGCAGCGGCCACATGTACATGTTCCAGGCATTGATGAAGGTGTAGACAGCCATCGCGCCGATCGCGGATTTCGTGAGCGGAATCAGGATCTTCACGATGAAGCACAGGTTGCTGCAGCCGTCGAGCTTCGCGGACTCATAGAGTGACTTCGGGAAGCTCATGTAGAACTGTCGAAACAGGAAGATGCCCATCGCAGAGGTCAGGTATGGGATGATCAGCACCGGGTAGCTGTCGAGCATGCCCCAGCCGGCCACCGTCAGGTAGTTCGAGATGATCGTCGCCTCGCCCGGCACCATCATGGTTGCCATGACGAGCGCGAACAGGATGCCCTGGCCCGGGAACTCGAGGAACGAGAAGGCGAAGGCCGCGAGTGAGCAGGAAATGATCTGTCCGAAGGTGATCGTGCCCGCGACAAGGAACGAATTCACGATGAAGCGGAGGAGCGGCACCGTGGTCAGCGCCTCCGAGAAGTTCCGGAGTGTCGGGTGCTTCGGAACGAGATTGAGCTCGGTGGTGAAGAGCTCGTTCGACGGCATCAGCGCGATACTGATGGCGTACAGCAGCGGGAGGAGGACAATGATGGCGAACACAACATTGGCACCCAGCCTGAGCGCAGTCCGTGCCCGGCGGCGTGCCAGCGCCCGCGCATTCATCTCGTTTTTCAGTGTCAGCAGCTCACTGGCTGACATCCTGCCTTCCATCGGAATTACCATACTTTCGATTTGACTCATCAGTAACTTACTCCCTTCTTCTCGAGACGGAACATCACCAGCGTGATCAGCATGATGATGACAAACAGGATGACCGACTGCGCCGATGCATTGCCAAAGCGGTAGTTAAAAAACGCGTCGCGGTAGATCGAGTAAACGATGACATTGGTCGATTCGCTCGGGCCGCCCTCGGTCAGCAGCTTGATCTGTCCGAAGGACTGGAAGGCCTGGATGATGTTGACGACCAGCGTGTAAAACATGATCGGAGAGAGTCCCGGCAGCGTCAGGCTGAAGAACTGCTGTACGCCGCTCGCGCCGTCGACTGATGCACGCTCGTAGATGGTTTCGTCGATGTTGCCGAGCCCGGCGGAGAAATACAGGAAGTTGATACCGCTGTTCAGCCAGGCGGTGAGGATCGCTACACAGTAGAGTGCCGTGGCCGGATCGTTCAGCCAGTTGATGTCGAGGCCGAGAAGCTTGTTCACGATGCCGACCGCCGGGTGCAGCATGATCTTGAAGATCATCGCCGCAGAACTCGACGCGATGGCCATCGGAAGGGCGTAGGCCGTACTGAAGGCCCGGATCCCCGGGAATGCCCGATTGCAGAGCACCGCCGCCGTGAGACCGAGAACCATGCTGCCGAAAACGACGATGACGACGAAGATGAGCGTCACCTTCAGACTGTTCAGAAAGGAGGCCGATCTCAGAAGATCGGTATAATTCTGAAGTCCCACGAAGAGCTTCGCCTGCCCCATCTTGTTCGTCATGAAGAGGCTGAGATAAAGCGTTTTAAAAAACGGATAAAAGAGAAAGACGGCAAAGATCAGAAGACTCGGCACCAGATAGAGGTACGAGGTCAGTGGAACATGCTTTCTTTTTCCCATGCTTACCACTCCTTTCTATAGAGAAGATTCTCCTCGGTTTCCATGTCGAAGACGTGGGCACGATCCATATCGAAGTAGAGCCGGAGCTTCTCTCCCACCTGCGTCTGGTTCGTCGGCTTCAGACGAACGGCACAGGTCGCCTGCTGTTCATCGAAATAGAGGATGACCTCGGAACCGAGCATCTCACGCGTCACGACCGTCTCCTCGACATCGACGCTGTTCTCCGCGAAGCCGCCCTCAAGGGCATCTGCTTCTTCATAGATGTCCTCCGGACGGATGCCGAGGATCACGCGGCGACCATCGTACTTTTCTCCGATGTGGCGTGCATGCTGGCCGGTGAGGTAGACCTTTCGGATCGGGCCGGTGCCGGCGAAGATGAGTGCGGTGCGGTCCCGTTCGACTGAAACATCACACTCGATGAAGTTCATCGACGGAGAGCCCACGAAACCGGCCACAAATTTATTGATCGGGTTATCGTAGATCTGCTGTGGTGTGTCTACCTGCTGGATGAGACCGTCCTTCATCACGACGATCTTCGTGCCGAGGGTCATCGCCTCGGTCTGGTCATGGGTGACGTAGATGATGGTCGTGTTCAGCTGCTTATGCAGCTTCTGGAGCTCGACGCGCATCTGCCCACGCAGCTTCGCATCGAGGTTACTGAGCGGCTCATCCATGAGAAAGGCCTTCGGCTGCCGTACGATGGCGGCGCCGATCGCGACACGCTGCTTCTGTCCGCCGGAGAGTGCGACCGGCTTCCGATCGAGCAGCTGCCCGATCTCCAGGATATCCGCCACCTCGCGCACCTTCCGGTCGATCTCCTGCTTCGGCAGCTTCCGAACCTTCAGTGCATACGCGATATTTCCATACACCGTCATGTTCGGGTACAGCGCGTAATTCTGGAAGACCATCGACATATCCCGCTCACCCGGCTCCAGGTAGTTGCAGAGGTTTCCATCGATCCACAGCTCCCCATCCGTGATCTCCTCGAGCCCCGCGATGAGACGAAGCGTCGTCGACTTACCGCATCCGGATGGTCCGACGAACACCACGAACTCATGATCATGGATGTCGAGGTTAAAATCCTTTACGCCATAATGCGTTGCATCAAATTGCTTACAGACATTTCGAAGTGCAATTTCTGCCACTCTATATCCTCCTTTGCAGTCATCTGGACTGCACCTTCTTTTTTCGGAACTGGCTTTCCAGCCAGGTGCAGCTCCGCCTGCTACAGCCGAACAGCTTATGAAATCTGCAGAGCAGAGATTCTCTGTTTCGACAGCGGAACGTTCGCACGCCCCATATATAACCACATCGGACGGGATGGCATCTATCATGCTGTCGCTAAATTTACGTAAAATAGAGGTAAGGCGGTAGCGGATACCTGCAAGTAACAGTTCAGACAGGCAGGGGACTGTTCCAACTTCAAAATATGTGATTGCTTATTTCCTATAAATACGCTATACTATGGGAAGTCGAAAAACGATGCACTGCATCGCAGATATGGCGAGATAGCCAAGTGGTAAGGCATGGGTCTGCAACACCCTGAGCGCCGGTTCGAATCCGACTCTCGCCTCGAAAAAAAGAGGACATCTACTGTACAGTAGATGTCCTCTTTTTGTATTCTCAGAACAGCCAGAGCGCCGAATGCTTTAAGTCGGAGAACTGATGAGCTGTTCATAACGTGGCTTGTTCCTTCTCCATCAGCAGTCGCGCATTGCAAGCTATTTATACAGCGGGATGACTTCGATCGTCGTCTGTGCGATCTCGATCGTCTCTTCTTCCTCTAGGGTGACGATGATAAAGCGTTCTGCTTCTTCAAATGAACGGGACAGCTTCACGAGATTATCGATCAAAAAGAAAAGTTGTCGTCGACTATACTCGACGGCTTTGATTCTGACCACCTAAAGAAGTAGGTAGCCAGCTCTCTGGATCTTCTGGCTGAACGGTTCCGAAAGAAAAAATGGCCAGCCCTTTTCATCGGGCTGACCTCTTTTTTACTTCTCGTCACATACCTGGAAGATATAGAACTTGAGATAATAAGAGTTTTCATCACCAGACCAGAGGATCGGGTGATCGCAGGCCTGGGTGCGGTACTCGATCTGGCGGAGGCGACGATGTACGGAGCCGGCCGCTTCCGCGATGGTCTTCGTGAAGAGCTCCGGTGTCATGAAGTGGCTGCAGCTGCAGGTGGCGAAGTAGCCACCATCCTTCACAAGCTTCAGGCCCTGCATGTTGATCTCGCGGTAGCCGCGGATCGCGGCCTTCGTCGCCTCGCGGGACTTCGTAAAGGCCGGCGGGTCGAGGATGACGACGTCGTACTTCTCGCCGCGCGCATTCAGCTTCGGCAGCTCGTCGAGCACATCCGCCACACGGAAATGCACGGTGTCCTCGAGATGGTTTCGCTTCGCATTCGCCGTCGCCTGCTGGATCGCGAGCTCCGAGATATCGAGGCCCTCGACCTCCGCTGCGCCCGCGATGCCGGCATTTAGCGCGAAGGTACCCATGTGCGTGAAGCAGTCGAGGACGCGCTTCCCCTTACAGATCCGCTGCATCGCCCGCCGATTATACTTCTGATCGAGGAAAAATCCGGTCTTCTGTCCATTCACGACATCGACCATATACTTGACGCCATTCTCCGTGATCTCGACATTCGTGTCAAACTCCGGGCCGATGAAGCCCTTATACACGTCCATGCCTTCCTTCTTTCGAACCGGCGCGTCACTCCGCTCGTAGATGCCGCGGATGTGGATGCCGTCTTCCCGGAGGATCTCCACGAGATCCTCGAGAATCATCGGCTTCAGACGATCTATGCCGAGTGCGAGCGACTCCACCACCAGCACATCCTCATATTTATCGACCGTGAGTCCCGGCAGCCAGTCCGCCTCACCGAAGATCACACGGCAGGCATCCGTATCCTCGCCCATGACGGTCTTCCGGTATTCCCACGCTGCCTTCACGCGATCACGCAGAAATTCCGCGTCGATCGGCTCCTTCCGCCAGCGGCTCAGCATCCGCACGCGGATCTTCGAGTTGTGGTTGATGAAGCCATAGCCCATGAAGAAGCCGTCGAAATCCTCTACGCGGACGATATCCCCGTTCGCGTAGTCACCTGCGTACTGGTCGATTTCATTGTCGAAAACCCAGGCACCGCCCGCCTTGATCGTGCGGCCCTCGCCCTTACGCAGAATCACCTTTCCATCTGAAACCAATGATGTTCCCATAGTCACCTCTCTTTTTTCCTGATTTGCAATTTAGCGCACTTGTGTTATGATTGCAAGCAATTTAGAAGTGTTTCTGCGCGCTTTTTCGAGGCCAATGCAGACGGCAGTGCTGCGGCACCCGCCCGCGACATCCACGAGCCGCGCGACCCGGCGATTCCGAGGCGTTTTCAGAGAGGTTTACTATGTACGAAATCAAATGTGACACGCATACCCATACACTGTACAGTCGGCACGCATTTTCCACGATTGCGGAGAATGTGAAGGAGGCAGCGGACACCGAACTCGAGCTGCTCGGCTCCACCGACCACTTCTCAGCGATGCTCTGGCCGGATGTCGAAAATGCGAAGAACTACCAGTACCTCGCGAATGCACCGGCGACCTGGCCACGGACCTGGATGGGCGTGACGCTGCTCGCGGGCTGCGAGGTGGATATCGTGGGGCTGGACGGCGCGCTCTTCGGCGAGGACATCCCGAATACGACGTCGATCGTCGGCGACGCGTATAAGGAGCCGACCACGCTCTACGAACACACGACCCGCCAGATGGATTACGTCATCGCGAGCGTGCATGGCAAGTCCTTCATCGGCGATGCGTCGCGCGTCACACTGACGGACATGTATATCAAGGCGCTGTCGAAGCCGAAGGTCTTCATCCTCGGCCATGTCGGCCGCACCGGCCTCGACGTCGACTACCGTGCGCTCGCAGAGGCGGCGAAGGCGATGCATAAGTGCCTCGAGGTGAACGAACACAGCTTCGGCTTCCCGTGGAGCGGCGGTGTCAATAAGGATCGCTGCCGGCAGATCCTCGCGGCCTGCGCGGAGGTCGGCTGCCAGATCACCATCGCGACCGACGCACACATCGCACCGCACATCGGAAAGTTCGAGGAGACGAAAAAGCTCCTTACGGAAGTCGGATTCCCGGAGGAGCTCATCGCAAGCCGCGACCGGCAGAGCTTTCTCAGCGCACTGAAGGAAAGCGGTGTGAAGGACCTGCTGAAATAAAAAAATGGGGGATCATACCCCCATTTTTTTATGCCTCGTCGGCCACCTTCAGCTTCTGAGTCGCCTCGATCTCCATGATCTCGTCGACACGTCTCTGGTGACGGCCACCCTCGAAGGTTGCGCCGGTCCACGCATCGACGATCTGCTTCGCCGTCTCGATACCGATGACACGTGCACCGAAGCAGATAACGTTCGAATTATTATGGCGCTTGCTCATCTCTGCGGAGTACGGCTCGCTGCAGCAGCACGCGCGGATACCCTCGACCTTATTGCATGCGAGGCTGATGCCTACACCGGTACCACAGATGGCGATGCCTCCATCCACTTCACCGGAAGCGACCATCTTTCCGACACGATAGCCGGAAATCGGATAATCGAAGCTCTCCGGAGAATTCGTGCCGACATCGATCACCTCGATGCCCTTCCCCTCGAGGTACTCCTTGATCTCATTCTTCATCTCAATCGCTGCATGATCGTTGCCAATGACTAATTTCATAATTCTTTCTCCTCGTCCGCTCGCTGAATGCGCCTTGTGTTTTTGTTAATTTTTAAACAGACTTTTGCCTGTATCACCTGCAGTATAGCATAATTTTTACATGAAGGTGAATCCGTACTGTCACATACATAAGAAAAACGCCACAAAGCGAGCTGTAAATGTACACAAAAATTTACTTGTATATTTGTACAATGTGCTATATCATCAATGCATGATACAGATAAATGAACGCTGTATCAGGAAGTGTCGATAAGCACGAACGATAATACAAACAAAGGAGGTTTGTTATGAAGCTTGTAAATGTCAATAATGTAGAAGGTCTCTTCGAGGTGCTCGATAAGTGCAAGGGTGATGTATATCTCGTTTCCAAGGAAGGCGATCGTATCAATCTGAAGTCTAAGCTTTCCCAGATGCTCTTCACAGCAAATCTTTTCACGAAGGCCAACATCAACGAGCTCGAGCTCATCGTGGCAGAGCCGGAGGATATGAAGCGTGTCGTTGATTTCATGATGGGTGGCGCAAATATCTGATTTTAAACGAAATGAGTATACGAGCTGCTGATGCCCTGGTTCACAGGACCGTTCAGACAGCTCATAAAAGAGCCCGTGGAGCATGCGTTCCACGGGCTCTTTTTGTTTATACTTTTTTAATGGGGTCAGACCCCCTTACGAAATCCTTAAGATGATTACTTTTCCTTCGTGCTGCCGTCGTCCATCATGTTCTGCTGGCCAGCCTTCTTCGCGAGCTGCCATACGAGGGACTCGCCCTGCGCGATTTCGAAGTTGACGCCAGTGTCGTTCGGCTCGTCCTCGATGAACTCGTAATCCTTACCAGGGAGGATCGCGTTCAGCAGGATCCCGACGAGTGAACCGGTCGCGATACCGGAGAAGTTGATGGTGATCGCACCGAGCGGAATCACGATCGCACCAGCGGTGGAGTAGTTGATACCGATCGCCAGTACGAGGATGAGTGCTGCGATGATGACGTTACGTGACTGGGAGAAATCCACCTTCGTCTCGACGACATTACGCACACCGACAGCAGAAATCATACCGTAGAGTACCAGGGAGATACCACCGACCGTTGCGGACGGCATCACCTCGATGAGGGCTGCAAACTTCGGGCAGAAGCTGAGCAGGATGGCAATGCAGGCGGCCAGACGGATCACCATCGGGTCGTACACCTTCGTCAGCGTCAGTACGCCGGTGTTCTCGCCGTAGGTTGTATTCGCCGGTGCACCGAAGAGGGAGGCCAATGTTGTTGCAAGGCCATCACCCGTCAGTGTACGATGAAGACCCGGATCCTGGATGAAGTTCTTGCCAACCGTCGAGGAGATCGCGGAAATGTCACCGATATGCTCCATCATCGTCGCGAAGGCGATCGGCACGATGGTGATCACGGAGGTGATCAGCAGGGAGGAATCCAGGCTTCCATCTGTGAAGAGTGAGAATACGGTACGTCCATACTCGATCGGAAGGCCGAACCAGGCTGCCTCTGCGACTGGTGCGAAATCGATGAAGCCGGCGATAGCGGCTACGAGGTAGGAACCGATGACGCCGAGGAGGATCGGGATAATCTTCACCATGCCACGTCCCCAGATGTTGCAGACGACGACGATGACGATCGCAACGAGTGCGATGCCCCAGTTGCTGGAGCAGTTCTCAACTGCGGACTTCGAAAGGTTGAGACCGATGGCGATGATGATCGGACCAGTCACGACCGGCGGGAAGTACTTCATGACCTTCGAGGTACCGAAAGCACGGAAGGCCGCGGCCAGTACGAGGTAAACGAGACCAGCACACGCAACACCGAAGCAGGCATAGCGGAGCAGATCCGGCTCACCGTTCGGTGCGATGGCTGCATAACCAGCCAGGAACGCGAAGGACGATCCGAGGAATGCCGGAACCTTCTTCTTACTGATGAGATGGAACAGCAGTGTGCCGAGACCGGCAAACAGCAGTGTCGTCGACACACTTAAGCCAGTGAGCAGCGGAACCAGCACCGTCGAGCCGAACATGGCGAACATGTGCTGGAAGCCGAGAATCAGAACCTTGCCGGTGCCGAGCTTCTTCGCATCATAGATGCCCTCTTCACCGATTTTTACAGCTTCTTTACTCATAAAAATCCCCTTTCATTTACACCCTCTGAAGCTTACGGCCATCTTAAGAATTTCGTAAGGGGGTCAGACCCCATTAAGATTTTCTTAAGGCCCATAGAAAAGGCACACGAGAGAGGAAATAGTCCCCCCTGTGTGCCTCGGATCGTTCTATTCTGTTGGCCACGATATAATGCCCATATACGCTCCAGAATTATTTACATGATTTCTGACAGTATAACACAGGGGCATAAATATGAAAACCAGATTCTAAAAATTTTATAAACTGATGATTACTCCTCCTGGCCCTATCTCTGGCCTGTGGTTGGCCAGAGATAGCCCTTCGGGCACCGGGCACAGCCCGGTGGGATGTCGCTACGGAGTAATCTGATAATTACTCCTCCGCTCCAAAGACCTTTTCTTTCAGTTTGCGACCGGTCGGGGTGGCGGCGAGGCCGCCGGCGGCGGTTTCCTTGAGGGCACTGTTCATCATGTCGCCGACGGACTGCATCGCGCCGATACACTCGTCAGCCGGGATATAGGCGCGGATGCCGGCGAGGACCATGTCCGCGCTGGAGAAGGCGATCATGATGCCGGAGACATTTCGCTTGATGCATGGGATCTCGACGAGGCCGGCGACCGGGTCACACGCGAGGCCGAGCTGGTTCGCGATGGCGATAGCGAGGGCGTCCGCGCACATGTCCGGGCTGCCGCCCATAAGCTCGACGAGCGCTGCAGCGGCCATGCCGGAGGCACTTCCGCACTCGGCCTGACAGCCGCCGGTCGCGCCGGCGATCGATGCGTTTTTCGCGATGACCATGCCGAAGGCGCCCGATGTAAACATGGACATCACGATGTCGCTCTTCTCTGCTCTTCCTTCCTTATAAAGAGAGACGAGGCAGCCCGGAAGGATCCCGCAGGAGCCAGCTGTCGGGCTCGCAACGATGCGCCCCATGGAAGCATTGCACCCAGCCACACTGAGCGCCCGTGCCATCGCGCCGGTCATGAAGCTGCCGGAGAGCCCGCCACCGGTACGCTTCGCGTAGTCGAACATGTGGTAGCCCTCGCCGCCGGTGAGACCGGACATCGATACCTGGTCCTTCGCAGAGCCGGACTCCACTGCCTCGCACATGACGTCGAAGCTTCGCTCCATCCGTGCGTAGAGGGTCTCCGGATCGGCTTCCGCCGCAGCGGCCTGATCTGCCAGCACGATCTCGGATATTTTCATCTTCTGCTTCTTCGCCGCCTCGATGAGCTCGGCGATGGAATCGTATTTCAGCATGGGAATCTTCTCCTTTCATTATGGTGATGCTACGGATTGCGCTGCTGTCTGAAAGGCTTAGCATCAGATCTTGTGGATTAATAAACAGTTCAGCACATCCGGGGTCTGGCGGATGTCGGCGGTGATCTTCTCCGGCGGGACGGAGTCAGCCTCGATGGTCATCAGGGCCTCACCGCCCTTCTCGCGGCGGCTCAGCTGGAAGGCACCGATGTTGATGTCGCTGTACATGCGGTGCATGAGGTTCGTGACGTTCGCGATGACGCCCGGCACGTCGCGGTGCAGGACGAGGATGGTTTCCTTGTCACCCGAGAACTTCACCTCCATGCCGTTGATGATGTCGATGCGAATGTTTCCGCCGCCGACGCTGGCACCCTGCATGAAGCCACTGCTGCCGTCCGGCAGATAGTAGGTGATGCGCGCGGTATTCGGATGTGTGTTCGGGAGATCCTGGTGGATGAAGTTGATCTCGATGCCTGCTTTCTTCGCGATGTCGAGCGCGTCACGGATGCGGATATCGTCCGTTTCGAAGCCCATGATTCCGCCCACGATGGCGCGGTCCGTACCGTGGCCGCGGCCCGTACGTGAAAAGGAACCGGACAGGATGATGTCACAGCGGGATGGCGTCCGCCCATCCATCAGCTTATTGGCCACACGGCCGAGACGGCACGCGCCCGCGGTATGTGAACTTGACGGACCGATCATCACAGGTCCGATCATATCGAAAACGTCCATAGCTTCCCTGCTCTCCTTTGATTCTGAAATCGTATCGGATAGCGGAAACTGCCAGGAGTCAGGTCGGACACATGTGCTCGATCTGACCTCTGACAGCTCCCCTTGCTATCCTTCTATATATAAATCATTTTAATATCAAACGCAGTGTATAACAAGCCATAAGCCAGCAGAAAAGCACGGAATTACGTAGATAGTCTTTATTTCACCGATAAAATTAATTTATATTTCTCTTGTTTCGAAATGCCTTCTCTCCTATAATAAGCAAAGACTATGCAGTGAAATATTTCAGTCAGGAGGAGCCCCTTATGGAAATTCGTCAGTTGACTTCTTTTGTAAAAATCGTAGAGATGCAGAGCTTTTCGAAGGCGGCGGAGTCGCTCGGCTACACGCAGGCGGCCGTGACGATCCAGATCCGTCAGCTGGAGCAGGAGTTCAACACCCGTTTCTTCGATCGTGTCGGTCGTCGCGTCGTGCTGACCCCACCAGGCCGGGAGTTTCTGCAGTATGCCAATGAAATCCTCCGGCGCGTAGATGACGTCCATACAGCACTCGGCAACTCAAAGATGCAGGAGCATAAGCTGCGCATCGGTTCGCTCGAGTCGCTGCTGACCTATAAGATTCCGAACGTCGTCCGCTACTTCTATCAGGAGCATCCGGAGATCTCGCTGGAGATCAAGACGGGATCCCCGAAGGAGCTCACGGATATGCTCGAACATAATCTCGTGGATGTAGTATATTTCCTGGATCGTCGTGTCTACGATAAGAACTGGGTGAAGATTCTGGAGGAGCCGGAGCCGATCATCTTCGTGGCGAGCGCCGAGATGGTGATCCCGGGCGAGAAGCGTGTCGGTTCGGTGTCGCATGTACGTCTCGCGGATCTCGTCGATCTCCGCTTCTTCCTCACGGAGAAGGATGCGAACTACCGCTATGCGCTGGAGCAGCACCTCGCGGCGGAGCGCATGCAGATCCATCCGTTCTTCGAGACCGGAAACACGGAGGTGCTGATCCGTCTCGTAAAGGAGAACCAGGGCATCTCCTTCCTGCCGGCGTTTTCCGTGCAGGACTCCATCGCGCGCGGGGAGCTGCGTGAGATCAAGGTCGACGACTTCGACATGACGATGTACCGGCAGATCTTCTTCCATAAGGATAAGTGGGTCACCGATGAGATGCAGGCGTTCGAGAAGCTCGTGCGGCAGGGGCTGCTGTAACAGCGTAGATGAGGCCCCGGAGGGCCGGTAACAGAAGCGCAATACTCCGAGTTCGGAAGAATCTAAAATTGTCCCCCTAAGAACCAGTAGGCTCTCTGCAAACGACTGAGTTTTCTTTATGAAAACTCAGTGTTGCAGAGAGTGCTGGTCCTCCGGGGCCCTATCTAAACAACTAAAGCATCACTGACACATCTGGTAGGTGTTCCAGGCGAGTTTGCGGGTGGTCGGGATTTCGCTGACGCCGTCGCAGTTATAGAGGCCGAAGGCGTAGCCCTGGGCGAGTTCGGCCGGGGCGTCGACGAGGCGGCTCAGGAGGAAGGCTTCGACGTACGGGTTCGCCTGCGCGAGCTGCCATGCCTGCTGGATGGCGACGGCCTGGGCGGCTTCGCCGCCGGCAGAGGCGGAATTAAAGCCCTCTTCGGACAGAATCAGATGACGGACCGCGCCACTCGGACTCAGCATTGGCCCCTGCTGCATGTAGTCGGTCAGCACGTGCAGGTTCTTCATGTTGATGATCGGGCTGTTCGGCGACTCGGTCGCGTGCGGGGACGCGTTCAGGAAGTCTGGATTCAGGAGCCCCTCCGGGTACGGGTGCCAGGCGATGCCGTAGTCGGTGTCGCTTAAGTAGGTATTCAGGAGCTCGAGCAGGGTCTTCGATGGCATGGTCGTGCCGCCCTGCTGCGTCCAGTTGTAGTCGAACGGGATGAAGACGCGCGCGTCCGGGTTCTGTGCCTTGATCGCGTTATAGAAGATGCGGAAACCGTCCGCGTAAGCCTTCACGTAAGTGTTCGTGTCGACCGCGCCGAGGTAGTTCCAGACCGTGTTGTTGATTTCGTTGCCGATGACCCAGTTCGAAACACGGTCACGGTAACGGCTCGCGAGCTGCTCCGCCACCTGCTGCGTGCGCACGATGCCCTCCGGCGTCAGGGTGTTGTACTGGTAGAGGTTCGCCGTCGGGGTCAGTGTCGGGCAGATCGGGTCGCCCGCCTGGAAATCATTCATGACGCCCATCGTGATGGTGAGGTCGGCCGCGTCGAACCGGTCGATCATCGCGTCGAACGCGCGCATCTGCTGCTCATCCTTCAGGAAGCTTGCGTTAAACTGGAAGGTCACCTGCTTACAGCCGAGCTGCTGGATGTCGTAGACCATGTCGACGTGCGAGGAGCAGATACCCTTCTTCGACTCCGGCGTGTTGTAAAAGGCCCATGCCGGCGTACTCGACGCAAGTACCAGTGCGCTCGAGAGTATGGCCGCGGTCATTTTCTTCAGATGTGATGATTTCATATGTGCCCCCCTTGGTGGTTTTGATCTGTCTTTCTGCTGTGCCCGGCTTCACTGTGCCGGCACAGCGGCGCTTCTATGGATGTCGCCGGCCGCGCATACAGCGCTCCAGAGCGAAATGCCCATATACTATAAGTATACAGAAAAACCGCTGCGCAGTGAATGCGTAGCGGTTTCGAAATTTTTACGATTTTATTCGAATTGTATTCGAGTTTTATTCTGTAAATGCGATTGGGGTCGCACCGGAAGCAGCATCTGCGCTCTTCAGATCGATGCCGACGGTCTCATACGACAGGGTATCGAAATGCTGAGTGGTGCCATCCTCGGTAGTGAACTCGAGGGTGTACTTGATCTCCTTCTGCTTGTCCGCATCTTCATCTCGGGTGATGGTTACGGTCTCACCATCTGCGAGACCCTCACCTGCCAGGTTCTCACCCTTCTCCTTAGAGCCTGCCTCATAGAGATAGAGATCGGTCACCTTGGAACCTGTGGTGTTCTTTACAGTATAAACTGCGCTGGTAGCCTCACCGGACTCTGCCTCTGCAGCCGCTGTGGTCTCCTCCGCAGCCTCGGTAGCAGCCTCACTTGCAGCCTCCGTAGCCGCTTCTGTTGCAGCCTCGGTAGCCGCAGCGGTCGTCGCAGCTGCAGTGGTCGCCTCTGGTGTCGAGTTGGCACCGCAGGCACTCATACTCATCGCAAGCATCATCGCAGCAATCACAACATAATTCTTCTTCATAATTCTAGTCCTCCTGAATGTTCTGTATCGCTGATTTCCTGCACATCGCCCTGTCGGGCAATGCCGGCTCCTGCACTTCATCTCCCACCCGCGCGATTACGCCCGCGGGAAATATCCGGCAGCTCAGCGACCATCGGATGCTCCGTGACTTCGATCTGTTCGAAACTCTCCGAAACATCGAATGTAGATTATAGGAAATATTCCACAGAATACAAGTGAAGATTTTGTGAATTATATAATAGAAAAATTTAATAAATCAGCTCCCTGATGTACGAATCAGCCATGATCCGAATCTGCACTGACGAAGGCATACCACCATCACGATCCCAACCCCCGGTTTTCTTCAAATCTATTGCTTTTATGCGGGTTCTCGGCTATAATGCTCGAGGTTAATGACAGTTGAGAGCGGCTTCCCGAGCCACTCTTATTTTTTACGCGAGCGATGATTTCGGTTTCCAGCATCATGGATCCCGCTTTATGACCGCTCTGCCAGATTCACTACGTTCGTTCTGTTGAATTCAAGAAAAGGAGCAGCCACATGATTGCAGCAAATAACATTACCTTCCGTGTAGGTAAGAAGGCACTGTTTGAAGACGTTAATATCAAGTTCACCGAGGGCAACTGTTATGGCATCATCGGTGCCAACGGTGCCGGTAAGTCGACCTTCCTGAAGATCCTGAGCGGAGTGCTCGAGCCGACCAGCGGTGAGATCACCATGACCCCGGGCCAGCGTCTCAGCGTACTCGAGCAGGATCAGTTCAAGTACGACGATTACTCCGTCATCGATACCGTCATCATGGGCAACAAGCGCCTGTATGACATCATGAAGGAGAAGGACGCCATCTATGCAAAGGCGGATTTCACCGACGAGGATGGACTCCGTGCCGCAGATCTCGAGGCCGAGTTCGCTGCGATGGACGGCTGGAATGCGGAAGCGGATGCCGAGACGATGCTGAACGGCTTAGGGATCGGCACGGACCTGCACTACAAGCAGATGAACGAGCTGAAGGGCTCCGAGAAGGTCAAGGTCCTCCTCGCGAAGGCGCTGTTCGGTAACCCGGACATCCTGCTTCTCGACGAGCCGACCAACCACCTCGACCTGAACTCCATCGAGTGGCTCGAGGAGTTCCTCATCAACTTCGAGAACACCGTCATCGTCGTATCCCATGACCGTTACTTCCTGAACAAGGTCTGCACGAACATCGCGGACATCGACTACGGTAAGATCACCCTCTTCGCCGGAAACTACGACTTCTGGTTCGAGTCCTCCCAGCTCATCGTGCGTCAGCAGAAGGAAGCGAACCGCAAGAAGGAGGAGAAGATCAAGGAGCTGCAGGAGTTCATCCAGCGTTTCTCGGCCAATGCTTCCAAATCCAAGCAGGCGACCTCCCGTAAACGTGCGCTCGAGAAGATCGAGCTCGACAACATCAAGCCGTCCTCTCGTCAGTATCCGTACATCGTATTTAAGCCGAATCGTGAGATCGGTAACGATGTCCTCGAGGTGAAGAACCTCTCGAAGACCATCAATGGCGTAAAGGTGCTCGATGATATCTCCTTCATCGTGAACCGTACCGATAAGATCGCACTGGTCGGCCCGAACGAGCTTGCGAAGACTACCCTCATGCAGATCATCTCCGGCGAGATGGAGCCGGACAGCGGTGACTACAAGTGGGGCGTGACCACCAGCCAGTCCTACTTCCCGAAGGACAACACGAAGGAGTTCGCATCCGAGGACACGATCGTCGAGTGGCTGACCCAGTACAGCCCGGATAAGGATACCCAGTTCGTCCGTGGTTACCTCGGCCGTATGCTCTTCAAGGGCGACGACGGTCTGAAGAAGGTCAACGTCCTCTCCGGAGGTGAGCGCGTACGCTGCATGCTCAGTAAGATGATGATTTCGGGTTCCAATGTCATCATCCTCGACGAGCCGACCGACCACCTCGACATGGAGTCCATCTCCGCACTGAACGACGGACTCAAGAGCTACCCGGGTGTCATCATCTTCGCATCCCGTGACCACCAGGTCGTAGAGACCACCGCGAACCGTATCTTCGAGATCATCGACGGAAAGCTCATCGATAAGATGACCACCTACGACGAGTACCTCGCATCCGACGAGGACATCAAGAAGAGATTCGTCTTCACCCTGTCCGGATCCGACGCAAGCGACAACTAAGCGACGAGCATCCGACCAGACAGCACAAATCAGAAATCAGAGAGCCATCCCGTGACAGGCAAGCCTGCCGCGGGATGGCTCTCTCTGTCTTAAGAATTTCGTAATGGGGTCAGACCCCATTACGGTCACCTTAAGGCTTTCATAAGGATTTCGTAAGGAGGTCTGACCCCATTACGAAATTTCGGAAAACAACAGCCCTCGGTGCGGATACACCGGGGGCTGGAAATAAGCTGTTACTTCGAACGAACAAACGGCTTGCCGTTTGCTGACGGTACGTGGCCGGCGCCGACGAAGAAGATAAGGGTCAGCAGGGTCACGATGTACGGGATCATGCTGAGGAGGTTCGGGCTGATGAGGTTCGAGCCGCCGAGCAGTGACTTGACACCGTTACAGAATCCGAAGAGGAGGCAGCCGACGAAGGCGCCGCCCGGGGAGAACTTACCGAAGATGACGGCTGCGATCGCGATGAAGCCCTGGCCGACGATGACCGCAGGACGGAACTGCGATACGGTCGCGAGGGTGACGAAGGCACCACCGAGACCGGACAGGAAGCCGGACAGGATCACGCAGACATAGCGCACGGCATAGACATTGATGCCGAGGGTCTCACATGCCTCCGGATGCTCACCTGCTGCACGAAGCCGCATACCGAAACGGGTCTTGTAGAACACGAACCAGATGAGCGCCACCACCAGGAAGCTGAGGTACGCCACCGAGTAGGTGGAGATAACATTGTACTGAAATGAACCGGCCGGGAAGATGGACACGCCCTTGTCGTTCGTAAACATCTTCGGCAGCTTCGCCATCATATCGAGCGCCGGTGAATCCGAGGAGTTCTCGAAAATCGCCTTGCAGAGGAAGATCGCGAAGCCCGGTCCGATGAAGTTGATCGCAGTTCCGGCGATCGTCTGGTCCGCATGCAGACTCACACAGACCACCGCGTGGATGATGCCGAGCACAGCACCCGCGAGACCACCTGCAAAGAAACCGATCCAGCCGTTGCCCGTGAAGTACGCAACCGCCGCCCCCACGAACGCGCCGAGGGTCATCATACCCTCGATGCCGATGTTTACGACGCCAGAGCGCTCACTGAAGCAGGAGCCTAAGGCTGCGAGCAGCAGTGGTGGCGTCGAGATCAGCATCGCATTGATTAAAAGTCCTAAATTCGTAAGCATTACTTCGCCGCCTCCTTCTTACTGGTCATCTTCGTGAGGATCGACTTAAATACCGGTGCGATCGCGATGAAGATAATAACGGTACCCATGATGATGTTGACGACCTCATTCGGCACCTGAATTACGGTCAGCTTGTTTCCACCGTACTTCATCGCACCGTAGAACCAGCCGGCGAAGATACAGCCGATCGGATTCGTGGCACCGATGAGGGCGACGGTGATACCCTGGAAGCCGTAGGATTCCTGGGCTGCAAACTGCGGGATACGCTGGCTCATGCCGAGGAGCTGTACCGCTCCACCGAGACCCGACAGGAGACCGGAGAGCGACATCGATGCGAGGAATACGCGGTTCGAGCTGATGCCGGCATACTCTGCGGCCGTTCTCGAGAAACCGACGGCACGCAGCTGATAGCCGAAGGTGGTCTTCGTCATGACGAACCAGAGGATGATCGCAGCGACGATGGCCATCACGATGCCCCAGTGGACGTCGGAGCAGCCGGTAAGCTTCGCCACCGCCGTCGGCATCTTGATCGACGCACTCGCGAGGATGTTCTTCGACGCCTCCGCGCCCTGATCCGTATGAATCGTCTTCAGGTTCACGACGAAGTTCGAGAGATAGAACGCGATCCAGTTAAACATGATATAGGAAAGGACCTCGTTAATGCCCTTCTTTACCTTCAGCACACCGACGATGGCACCCCAGAGCGCACCGGCGAGGGCCGCTGCCAGGAGACATACGATCGCGTGGATCACCGGCGGCAGCGGACAGAGGATACCGATCACCGCGGCGGCCAGGGAGCCGACCACATACTGACCCTCGGCACCGATGTTGAAGACACCGGTACGGAAGGAGAACGCCACCGAAAGTCCGGTAAAAATCAGCGGTGCTGCATAAACGATACTGTAGGTGAAAAACTTCGGCTTACTGAAGACACCATTGAAGAGCTTCGTGTAGGCCTCGCCCGGATTGACACCGATCGCCGCGAGGAGGATCGCCCCCACGATGAAACCGATCACGATCGCGATCAGGGTGTACAGCAGGGAGCTGTCTAATATTTTCTTTTTCATTCTGCCTTACCTCCTGCCATCATCAGGCCCAGCTTGTACTCATCCGCCTCTGCGCCCATCATCTCACCGTCGATCTGACCGTCGAAGATAACGTCGATGCGGTCGGACAGGTTCATGATCTCATCGAGCTCGAAGGAAACGAGCAGGATCGCGCGGCCCTTGTTGCGCTGCGCCACGAGGTACTTGTGGACGAACTCGATCGCGCCGACATCGAGACCTCGGGTCGGGTTGAAGGCGATAAGGAAGTCCTTATCATTCGTCACCTCACGGGCGATGATTACCTTCTGCTGGTTACCACCGGAGAGCTGACCTGCGAGACGCTCCTCACAGCCCACCGGGCGGATATCGAAATCACGGATCATGTCGGTCGCGTGATCACGGATCACCTTCTTCTGCAGGATGCCGTTCTTCGCGTACGGTGCCACAGCGAAGTTCTGGAGCACGAGGTTCTCGGCGACACTGAAATCAAGCACGAGACCATGCTTCTGACGGTCCTCCGGAATCGAGGAAATGCCCTCGTCGAAGAGCATCTTCGGCGTCTCATTCGTGACATCCTTGCCGTTCATGAGGACCTGACCGCTCGTCGCCTTCCCGAGACCGGTGAGGATCTCGACGAGCTGTGACTGGCCGTTGCCGTCGATACCTGCGAGTCCGAGGATCTCACCGGCATGCACCTCGAGATTGAGGCCCTTCAGGACCTCGACGCCTCGGTAGTCCTTCGCGTGGAGATCCTTCACCTCTACGACGACACGACCGGGCTCCATCTCCTTCTTGTCGACCTTGTTGGTGACCTGACGACCGACCATCATCGCCGCGAGGTCATCCTCGCTGACATCGGCGACGCTGACCGTGTCGATGTACTTACCACGACGGATGATCGTACAGTTGTCGGACGACTCCTTGATCTCCTTCAGCTTATGGGTGATGAGGATGATCGATTTGCCGGCGGCGGTGAGGTTATGGATGATGTCCATAAGCTCGTTGATTTCCTGCGGGGTCAGTGACGCGGTCGGCTCATCGAAGATGAGGAGATCTGCACCACGATAGAGGACCTTCAGGATCTCGACACGCTGCTGCATGCCGACCGAGATATCCTCGACCTTCGCATCCGGGTCGACCATGAGGCCGTACTTCTCACTGAGCTCTACGATCTTCTGACGCGCGGTCTTTAAGTCCACGGTCAGTCCCTTTCTCGGCTCTGCGCCGAGCACGATGTTCTCGGTGACGGTAAACGGCTGCACGAGCATGAAGTGCTGGTGCACCATGCCGATGCCGAGCTCGATGGCCTTCTCCGGGTTATCGATGGAAACTTCCTTTCCGTTGATGAAGATCTGTCCGGAGGTCGGTCGGTACATACCGTACAGTACGTTCATGAGCGTCGACTTGCCGGCACCATTCTCACCGAGGATCGCGTGAACCTCGCCCTTGTGCACGGTCAGGTTGATGTGGTCGTTCGCAGTGAAGTTTCCGAACTTCTTCACGATGTCCTTCATCTCGATGACGACAGTGCTTACATCCATGTTGCTTTTCATTGCATTGTGTCCCTTCTTTAATGTATTTCGAGCAGTGTGTCCATGGCGAAACGCCCACCGTTTACTGCTGGTTGACACGGCCGTTCTGTCGGAAAAGCCAGGACAGAGACGGTACTTTCACTCTGTTGATACTCTTTAGAATATCATAAATCGCGCGCGTTTTACACTGGTTTGTTGAAGTGCTGCTAAGGGAACCCGGCTTGATTTCACACGGTCTCTACGTATGGCTGCTGATGGCAGTCCTCCGGGTTATCCGATTGTACTGAAGCAGTGTCAGATGATGACGATGTCGGTCATGCCTTCTGCGCGTGCGAGGTCGGCGAGGTGCTCGAGCCAGGCGTCGGTCGGCGGGGTGAAGCTGCGGTACGCTTCGCGGACGCCGAACGGGCGGTACTTGATGATCTTGTAGCGTATGCTCGTCCCCTCGTTTGCTGGCCAATGCTTCTGCCGTGACAGGTATGGCTGCAGCGCGCAGGCGGTGTCGACGATGGTCTTTTCGGTGTCGAAAAGCTCCGGGACGATGACGGTCCGGACTTCGTAGAGCTGGCCGCGGTCGGCGAGGAAGCGCATGTTCTTGAGCACGAGGGTGTTGTCCACGTCGGTCACTGCCCGGTGGTCTGCGGCGTCGTAGGCCTTGATGTCGAGCATGACGCCGTCGATCACGGACAGGAGCTCCGCAGGGTCGGCTTCGAAGTCATAGCTGCCGTTCGAGTCGAGGAGGAAGCCGAGGCCATCCTTCTTCGCGAGGATCGCGAGGTCGTGGAGGAATGCCGGGTAGAAGGTGCATTCGCCGCCGGAGACGGTGACACCACGGATGAACGGGACGTTTCTCCGCACCTCGGCGTACACCTCTTCCGCGTTCATGTAGCGGATACGCGGGCTCGCGTCATGGGTGCAGGTATGGATACAGGTGTCGCAACCGACGCACTTCGTCGGATCGAAGAGGACGAGGCCTTCGGCTGAGCGCGTGAGGGCCCCGGCCGGGCAGGTCGCGACACAGTCGCCGCAGCTGATGCAGACGGCGCGGGTCTCCGGGTTGTGGCAGTAGTGGCAGTTGAAATTGCAGCCCTGAACGAAGACGGCGGTACGGTTGCCTGGGCCGTCGACGGAGCTGAACGGGATGATTTTGTTAACGGGCACGCGGCCGCCCGCGCGTCTCGGATCGTTTCGCATTACTCTCTCCTTTTTTCTTCACTGTAGGCATGTTCGGACTCGAAATCACCCATCATGCCTGTTTTTTCTTCGGCTTTTATAGGCATGATGATTTTCCAGCGAAAACATTGGCCGAAAGAAGGGAAAAGAGCAGACCTCTGCTGGTCTGCTCTCCTCGCTGTGTGGATGTTCCTCATGGGTGCCGTATTAACGGACTTTTCGCTCCATGATGTGGCCGTTCTGCTTCGCGCCGAGGCCGAGGGCGGTGGTGTCGTGCTTGACGTTCTGGCCCTGCTCGAGCTTCTCGATCTCAGACTTCTTTACGAGGTAGCCAGTGACGCGGATGACGTCGGAGTCGCTCGCGTAGAAGCTTAAGTAGCGGAGGTTCTGCCGGAAGGAGCCCTTGATGATATCGAGGACGTAGTCCGGATTCTTGTGCACGGTCATGTCGATCGGGAAGATGTCACCGGTTCCGGATGGGAAGTAGTGGTGGAAGTTCGACAGGATCATGAGCTGATCCACCAGGTTCGCCGGCTCCTCGCCGATCGGGATGCGGGTGCCCGGGGTGACGTTCACGTCGGAGGCGATGCCGACCTGCGCGTGCAGGAGGAAGTGGCCGCCGGTCGCTTCGCAGTACGGGTTGAAGTGGTGATCGTTGAAGTCCTTGATCACGTCCATGATGCGCACGCCGAGCTTCGTCGCTTCGTCATCACGGCCGAAGCGCCACTCCGGGTGGCCCTCCTTCTCCAGCAGGATGTCGACGGCGTCTGCGAGGCCGACGAGACCGAACATCGCACTGAAGAGGTCGCGGCGGATGAGACCCTCCTTCGCGAGGAAGTTGTTCTCGAAGAAGCCGGACTCCTCCACGATGAAGCGGATACGCTCATCCATGTAGCGTGCCTGGATGTCCATCACGTACGGGAGCTGGTTCTGCAGGAAGTCCTCGATGTTCTTCGCGCGCTTCGCGATGTTGCCGAGGATGAGGCGGACGAGCGTGTAGGAGCCGCCGCCGAACTTGAGACCGTTGTAGCAGGAGGCGATGACATACTCCTCGCCGAGCTCGGACTTAAACATCGCGTGGTTTCCGAAGGACGGCTTCGCGGAAGCCAACGCTGCTCTTACGCACTCGAGCGCAAAGTCATCCGGGGTCTCCGCTTCATCGTACTTCATCGTGATGTTCGGTACGGCATCCCGGGTCGCTTCGATCGCCTTCAGGATGAGACGGCCGGCCTTTGTGTCGCGTGGGCCGATGTTGCCGTGGGAGAAGGAATCGAGGATCGTGCGGTCCATGTTGACGAAGAACAGGGTGATCAGCTTCTGCGCAAGTTCCTCGTCCATATCCTGTACGAACGGGTCGAGGAGCTCATCGAGCTGTCCCACGTAGACCGGGAAATTGGTCACGGACGGGACATGACGATAGATGATTTCGAGTGCATTGATCGCCTCGAAGAGGTCCTTCGGCGGCTCGAGGTTCAGGAAGCGGGAGCCCTCCTTCATGAACTTCTCGTAATTCGGGATGATGTAGCGCGGGCGCAGCGGTGCGTGGCCCTCGCTGAGGTCGCAGATGCACTGACGGTCGATCGGCTGGTTCAGGAGCTCATCGAGTCCCTCTGGAAGGTTCAGCACCTCGAGCAGGGAATCCGCCTGATTCGCCATCGTCGCTACCTTCTGCTCATGTGTCAGGGTCGGGGACTTTACGGTCTCCAGAATCGCTTCGCGCGTCTGATTTACGCGCTCCATGGAAATATCTCTCATATAGATTACCTCGTATTCTGTATCATGCCAACGAACGATCGGAGTCGGATTCGGAGTCGGATGTGATTCTGTCATCGCCTCTCAGAAATCGATAATCGTTCGCATTTTTTCTTTATACTTATAATATAATAGATGACAATGAAATTCTATATTTTTTTATAAAAAACCGGGTGGCGCGTGCCACCCGGTTGCGGTTTTCATATAGAACGATCGAGACTTAGTCGAGCTCGTAGATGTCGCCGTACTTAGCTTCGAAATCAGCCTTGTTTGACGGAACAGTGATCTTACCGTCTACGATCTGCTGCTTCACATCCTGAACCTCAGCGAGAATAGCCGGGTCGATGTTGTCTGTGGTCGGAGCGAGATCAACACCTGCGTCTGCAAGGGTGTAGGTCTTTACGCCTGGCTCAACATTACCCTCTACGGTTGCCTTCGCTACATCGTATACAGCGTTATCTACACGCTTCATAGCGGATGTAAGGATGGTCTCCGGAGCGATGGAGGACTGATCGGAGTCAACGCCGATCGCCCAGATGCCGGCTTCCTTACAGCCATCGATGACACCGAGGCCGGTACCACCAGCTGCGTGGAAGATCACGTCTGCGCCCTGTGCAACCATGTTGTTTGCAGCCGTCTTACCAGCAGCGGTATCTGCGAAGGAGTTTGCGTTGTTCTGGAGAACCTTGCAATCCGGGTTTGCATCGACCGCACCGGCAACGTAGCCGTAACCGAACTGGTTCATAAGGTCAGTCGCCATACCGAGAACGATACCTACGGTGTTGGTCTTGGTGGTCTTACCTGCTACATAACCTACGAGGTAGGAAGCCTGTGCCTGCTCGAACATAAGGGAAGTTACGTTAGGAACATCTGCGAGAGAAGCATCATCGACGATGGCGAACTTCATATCCGGGTTCGCTGCGCTCTCATCCTTCAGTGCATCTGCGAGTGCGTAGCCGATGCAGATGATCATGTCGTAATCCTCATCGATATAGGTCTCGATGTTTGGCTTGTAATCAGCGTCGGTGTGGGACTCGAGGTAAGAAGCCTGGAAGCCGAGCTCGTCTGCTGCCTTGGAAAGGCCTGCCCATGCGGACTGGTTGAAGGAACCATCATTTACACCACCGACATCGGTTACGATACCGATCTTCACGTCGGAAGCGTCCTTACCGGTAGCCTCTGCGGCTGCTGTGGTCTCTGCTGCTGCGGCCTCGGTTCCTGCCTCTGCTGCAGCTGTGGTCTCTGCAGATGCTGCTGTGGTCTCTGCTGGCTTGCTGGAACCGCATGCTGCAAGAGAAGCAACCATGGATGCGGCCATAAATGCGGCAATCATTCTCTTTTTCATAAATACTTTCCTCCTATGTATCGGCCATGGATGGCCGAAAAACATTTCTCCCGTAATGGGAAACACAGAAACATTATAAGTGTTTTACCCGCTGTTTACAAGAATGAATACCTGTCATAACCGCCCATATGCCCAAATTTCATAGAATTTTAAGGAAGTCAAGGAGCGGAGGAATAAGCATCCGCTTATTCCGTAGCGATATCTCACCGGGCTGTGCCCGGTGCCCGCAGGGCTGACGCTGGCCATCCTCAGGCCAGTGTCAGGGAGCGAAGAATTCGATGATCTTCTGGATGGCGAGGTCCATGCAGGCTGGGTTGCTGAAGGGGTGATCAGCGTTTTCGACTTCGATGAGTTCGATGACGTTGTCGTCGCTGAACTTCCGGGTGACCTCGATCGGGGCCATCTCATCCTTCGTGCCGTGGATCATGAGGATGGATTCGGCGTAATCCATGAAGTCGCAGCTGCTGATGTCATGGGCTCGGAGATCGTCGAAGAAGTCTTCGGTGAGTTTGATCTTCCGGTCGAAGCCGCGGAGGATCTCCTTGCCCTTCCGGAGCTTATCCCAGTCCTCCTGGGTGACGCCGGCGGCGATGGAGTCGTACATCTTAATCGCCGGGCAGCGGAAGGCGATGCGTTTAAACGGGTTGTCGCCATGCTCCGCGAGGTAGCGGAGGGTGATGTAGGCACCGAAGCTCGAGGAGTAGTTATAGACGTCCTCGGCGTGCATGGTCTCCCGCACGTAACGGGTGACGAGGTCGAGGTAGGTGCAGCACTCGTCGAGGATCAGCTTGTTGCGGGCGTCTTTTCCGTGGCATGGCCAGTCGAAGCAGACGACGCCGTAGCCGTGGTACTTCGTGGTGAGACGCTCGGCGAATTTCTCGATGGCTTTGTTATCCTTGTTGCCACCGAAGCCGTAGGTCGCGACGACGATGTGCGGGAGGTCATGAAGGTCCTTATTATAGTAGAGCTTGCAGCGAATGCTGAAGCCGGATTCGTTGATGTCGAAGTATTTTTCCATGTTGTGCCTCGAATTTAATTCGTGAAATGGTGTGCGGGCAAGGGGTCTGACCCCACTTCGTCAGGGGTCAGACCCCGGGGTTCCGGCTGAATTCACGTCGTGAAATGGTGTGCAGGAAGGGGCAGACCCCTCTCGATCAGTTCTTCCGGCTCCAGCGGCGGAAGAAGTAGATCGTTTCGAGGATGCAACAGGTGGTCCAGCCGACCGGGTAGCCGAAGCCGACGCTGGCCGGTGTGTTCGCGATGAAGCGGGTCATGAAGAAGAGGTAGGTCTGGCGGACGGCGACGAAGCTCAGCAGCATGATGATCATCGGGCCGGTGGAGTCGCCACGGCCGCGGAGGGCACCGGCGAGGACGTGGTTCACGCTGTTAAACAGGAGGAAGAACACGTTCTGGCGCAGGAACAGCGTTCCGTAGAAGATGACATCCGGGTCCGGGGTGAAGAGTCCGACGGCTGGTGGGGCGAAAACCCAGAGGAACACGGCGAGGCCGACGTTCAGCATGAGGGTCATCACCACCGACGCCACGGTGCCTTCATTGGCCCGCTTCACCTTCTGGGCGCCGATGTTCTGCGAGACGAAGGTCGTCGAAGCCATGGCCATGCTCTGGATGAAGAGCATGATAAAGGCGTCGAGCTTATTGTAGCTCGTCCAGCCGGCCATGCAGGCCGAACCGAAGTTGTTGATGTAGGACTGGACGAAAACGTTCGAGAACGCGGTGATGACGGACTGGATACCCGCCGGGAGGCCGACCGCCAGGATCTGCCGGAGCATCTTCGGGTCGATGCGGCAGTCGCGGAGGGTCAGGCGGTAGATGTCGTTCGTGCGCAGGAGCAGAAGCAGCGTGAGTCCCGCCGAGATGAACTGCGAGATGATCGTCGCGAGCGCCACGCCGAAGATGCCGAGGTGGAACTGCAGCACGAACAGGAGGTCGAGGCCAATGTTTATGACGGAGGTCAGTACCAGGAAGTACAGTGGGCGGCGCGTATCACCGACCGCACGTAGGATGCCGGAGCCGATGTTGTAGATGAGGAGGCCGGCGATGCCCGCGAAGTAGGTGCGGAGGTAGGTGCTGGCGTCGGCCATGACGTCGTCCGGAGTCGCCATGAAGTTGAGCATGAACGGTACGCCGAGGATACCGATGATGGTGAAGAGCACGCAGCATACGAAGGTGGTGGCCATGGTGGTCTCGATGGAATCATGCAGTCGCTCCATGTTTTTCGCGCCGAAATAGCGGCCGATGATAACACCGGCACCGATCGAGAAGCCGTTGAAGAAGAACACCGCCATGTTGACGATCATCGTGGTCGCGCCGACCGCCGCGAGGGCCTCGGTACTGACGTAGTTGCCGACGACGATCGAGTCGACGGTGTTGTACAGCATCTGGAAGATGTTGCCGAACATCAGCGGCAGCGCGAAAAGCATGATCTCCTTCGCGATGTTGCCCGTCGTCATGTCACGGGTGGTGGTTTTCTTTTTGATAGCGGTACTCTGCTCCATAAATCTCTCCAGTTCATCTACATAAACATACAGGCCATGCTCCCGACCGTACAGGGCATCCTCTGCGATCACTGCGGGTTATCGCCTGCATGTGTCCGGGATATATATGTTCCAACATAAAAGTATGCATACCTATATCGCTATAGATATGCATACTTCCATTTACAACTTATTTACATTATAGCACGATTCGCCGGGCGTTCCATGCTTTTTTACAGCTCGTCCGAGAGCTTCAGCACATCGTTCTCCGACATACACTCACGAAGCGCGCGGATGCCCGCCACCGGAATCTCGTCGAAGTTCTGTTCCTCTGGGTGAATCGCGTTCTGCTCGCCGATAGCGAACGGAAGCTCGATCACGCCGTTCAGCGGTGTCCGGATGTCGTGGCTCATATTCGACAGGAAGCGGGCCTTCATCTCACCTTCCCGCTTCGCCGCATCCGCCTGGTAGACGAGGTCGAGCTCCCGTCGCTTCACATCACTGATGCTTCGCACCGCACAGAGCACGTGGGTGACACGTCCCGTCTCATCCCGCTTCTTCATGAGGAAGGACAGGCGATGCCAGCTGCCGTCGACCATCTTATACTCGGTGTCGAGGATGTCGTCGTGCGCCATCCGCTCCGGGATGCTCGCAAGGTCCATAAATGTCTTCACTGCCGCACAGTACTCCGGTGCCACCAGTACGTCGCATACCTTCCGAAGCCCTGCCGTCGCCGGAAGCACAGGGTGCTGTATTCAGAGAATCAGGACTTCGTATTTTATGATGGCACCGTCGCCGGACGTGCCGGGGCGCTGTATCTGGTGGTGCCGCGCGGGAATACGGTTCGATTCCCAGTGAACCACCGCGCGCGGCCCGGAAATTTTCATGGACGAGCCGGCCGAAATACCGCAGATTCGATACGACTGGACATGCGATGCGTTTTTCGAAAATCGTGTATAGTTTCTCTCCCGCATCCGGTTTCGAGTGAGAAATCCTCAGTATTTCGCACATCTGGACTTAAATCTGATATGATATAAATAGATTTTACAACTGTACGTGAGGGTGCCATGCAGGCACCGGGAGGCTGTGCGCTTCGTGCGCGGGTCTCAACAGAAAAGGGTGCCATGCAGGCACCGGGAGGTCTTCGCTTCCGTGCGCGGACTTCCAACAGAAGAGCGTGCCATACAGGCACCGAGGAGGTGACGGATGAGAAAGAGAGACATTGCCTTCGGGCTGGGGCTTATGATGATGGCGATCTCACTGTCGGCATGTTCAGGATCGAAGAAGAATCCGGCAGCGACGGAAGGTCCGACCGTGGTCGAGGCGACAGAAACAGCGGATGCGACGGGGCAGAATCCGGGCGCAGATGAGGATGCTTCCCAAAAGGGGCCAGGCGCCGTGAATGATGCTTCCGGAAACGGGCAGGATGCAGCGGGCGACACCACAGGAAAACAAGATGGTACCGGCACAGATGCGTCAGGCCAGGGCGACGCGCAGGGCGTGCAGCACATTCCGCTCACGGTGGCAGAGCGCAGTCTGAGCGCCTGCAAACCGGACAGCTATGCGACGATGGCGCAGTACGACTACTTCACGCTCGAGCTGGATGCAGAGACGGCGAAGCAGTATCCGGCGCTCCAGCGTGCCCTCGTGCAGGCGGCGAAGGACGAAACCGCCCGCGCACAGAAGTCGATCGCGGATCTCTCCACGGAGTACCAGGAGCTGACCGCTGAATGGAGCGATTACGAGGGCCATATGAGTGAGAGCGTTAAGCCGCATGTGATGCGCGCGGATTCCAGAATCGTGAGCGTACTCTGTAGCTTCGAGGATTATCATGGCGGCGCGCACGGTTACTACTACAGTTACGGACTGAACTATGATGTGGTGAGTGGCCGGGAGCTGAAGCTCTCCGATGTGGTGTCGAAGAAGGACAAATTCATCGAGCTCGTGCGCGACAAGTTCGAAGAGAAGTACGCAAACGACTCGTATATGCTGACGAACGCGGGCGAGTACCTCGCAACCCTCGGGGATGAGGAGTATGCGAGCACGCCATGGATCATGGATTCCGAAAGCATTACCCTTTTCTTCGCGCCGTACGTCCTCGGCACCTACGCGGACGGTGCGCAGGAAGTCAGCATTTACTTTGACGAGGCACCGGAGCTTTTCGCTGCGAAGTACCTCGACACCTGCGCGGACTACGTCATCCCGCTGCTTCCGGCCCGTTCGTATGAGGCCAATGCAGGCGACGGGAAGCGTGTGGCGATCGACGTGGACTTCGACTACAACGACGAGTACGGAAGCTACGCCCGGGAGTACGTGATCGGCAACACCCGCATCCGCCCGGAGGGCTACAGCTACTCTTCGGACAGCTATATCGTGGTTGCCGGCGGAAAGCACTACCTCTATACCTTCTCGTCTGCTGAAAATGACTATTCGATGCTGGAGGTCGTGGATGTGGATACAAAGAGCCTCGATGAAAGCCGCACCGAAAATGCAGGCCTGGGTGGCGTGGACTATACCTGGGACGAGGGCGACAGCTATGATACGAGCTGCCTCCGTGGACCGGCATTCACCGATCCTTCCGATGTCGTGCTTTCACGTCGTCTCGAAGTCCTCGGGACGACGAACGGCTATCGATCCTGCCATGTCGGTACCGATGGCTATCCGGCTGCGAATGACGAGCTCTACACGATTCTGACCAGCTTCGCCATCCGCGCGAAAAAGGATCTTAAGCTCGACGTCGTCGACGCGAGCGGAAAGAAGACCGGCACGAAGACCGTTCCGGCCGGTACCTACCTCTTCGATATGCGCACCGATGGCGAGAGCTTCGTGGATCTTCAGACGATCGACGCATCGGCCCTCGGAATCAACGATGAAAGCGAGTGGAAGTACTTCCAGATCGCGGATCGGAGTACCGACCACATCAACCTCACGAAGCCGATCTACCGCGTCCACATCGATCACTCCGACGGCTGGCCGTACCACGTGAACGGCGTCGAAGAAGACAGCCTATTCGAAGGCATCATGTACGCAGGATAATATACACACCGGATAATATATACGCCGCGGACGGAGCTCTTTCTCCGGCCGCGGCGTTTTGATTATTCGGAACCTGCCGATATTTCCGCTCCGTGCGCAAAGCAGATCGCCATAAAAAACAACCGGGGAGTATTCCCCGGCTGCGCTGTTATGTAAATCCTGATTACTGCATCAGATATAATACTCCATCGGGTAGGTGAGGTATGCGTTCGGGTCGAACTGGTCGACGGTGACATAACCTGCCGGTGCGTTCAGGAGCTGCGGGAGACGGTTTACGATGGTCGCGCAGGTGTGCTCGACGGTTGCCGGCTTCACTACGTGGAACTCGGTATCCGGCTCGCCGGAGATCTTCCAGTCACACATATCACCGTCGTCCGGTCCGTAAACCTTACCGATGGTCTCCTCCTCTACGATGATGCCCTGCATGGTCTCGATCGTTACGACTGCAGACATACCGATGCACTTTCCCGCCTCGATGGTCTTGCCGAGGGTCTCGGAATAGATGTCGTGGTCGATGATGTACGGTACATGCTTCTGTGTGATCGACTTGATCGTCAGACCAAGCTTGTTACAGATGGCCTCACTCGCGTTCCATGCGTAGGACGGCTCAAATGCTGCCGGATGCGCGATCTGCGCCTCGAACTCTTCCTTCGTAAGATCACAGCCGTGTGCCTTCGCGAGTGCGAGTCCGTACTCGTCGACATTGTAGCTGTATGCGCCCTTGATCTTCGTGATCTTATGCATGCCACCTGCGACCAGACCGACGATATTGATCCAGAAAATATCCTGCATGCCGCTGCCCGCGATGGTGCAGCCGGTCTCCTTCGCCAGCGCATCGAGCCTGTTAATCTGTGCCGCTGCCGTGGTCCACGGATAAATCGCTTCCTCACAGGTGGTGATGACGTTAATGCCACGTGCCACGCACTTCTCTACATGATCATAGATGTCGTTGATGAAGCTGAACAGCGTCACGATCGCCACATCTGCATCGCACTCATCGAGCACCTTATCGGCGTCGTTCGAGATGAGGATGCCGGTCTTCAGACCGAGCCCCGCGAAATCACCGATATCCATGCCCACCACAGCCGGATTCACATCGATCGCACCTACGATCTGTGCGCCATGCTCATACAGATAGCGGATGATGTACTTCGCCATCTTACCACAGCCATACTGAACGACCTTAATCTTCTCCATATCTTCCTCCTTTGCAGACCCTGTGGGTCTCATCAAACACGAACTTTTCTGATATCTCCACTATAAGGTCTGCGGTCGGAAGAGAGTCAAGCGAATTCTGTTTGTTAAATATCAAACGAAACGCACCGGTACCTGGAGGCGCATGAACATGCTGCGCTTCTCTGAGTCGAAGACGTTGAACTCGGTGATGATCTCGCAGATGTAGTCGCCGTCGAGGATCCAGCCCTGCGCGCGGCAGTGGTCGCGGAGCTTCAGCGCGTATGCGATCTCCTCGTCGAAGGAATCGAGGTAGATGCAGGCGAACATACCGCTGTCGAGGACCTTCACGCCCGGCACGATGTCCCGGTCCTTGTGGTCCACGAAGACGAAGCTCTCCTCCGGGACGAAACGGCCCTCCTCGAAGTTCGCCAGCGTGATTGAGGTGCCGACATTATACGAGTGGACGTGGAGGAAGCCCTTCTTCACGAGCTCCTGTCGAAGCCCCATCAGCTCTTCCTCGAAGGAATCCGCGTCCATCGCATAGAAATTGTGGCGGCACGGGCGCCCATAGGTATAGCGGCGATCAATGTACTCGAGCGACACCGTGCCGTTCGTCGGCGACTTCCGGTACTTCTCGATCGACGCGATCGCGCGCTCCACGGCGGCATGCCGCGACTTCAGCTCCCGCATCTGCTCATGCAGCTGTTCGTTTTTCTTCACCAGCAGCGTCTCGATCAGCGTGATATCCTCCTTCTCGAGGATGTTCTGGATCTCGGACAGACTCATCCCGAGCTCCTTCATATACGCGATCATATCGAGCCGCGCGTTCTGCGTGATGTCGTAGTAGCGGTAGCCCGTCTTCGGGTCCGTCCGCCGCGGCTTCAGCAGATTCATCTCATCGTAGAGCCGAAGCGTCGCCACCGTGATGCCATTCATCTCTGCCATCCGACCGATGCTCACCAGATTATTCATGCGTCACCTCCTGCTTCCGCCAATGTCTCCGGCGTGACCTCATCACGTCGCCTCCGGTTTCGCCCCCGGCGGTCTCCTGAAACTCTGTTCCAGGATGAGAGTTTTCGTCGATATCCACCACCAGCTTACCACGCACTCCGGCGAAATGTAAGCCTGCAGGCATGGTAAGCGCTTTAAAATGAAATCATGCCTACAGCTTCAGATCATCTCCAGGAACGCGGCAAGTGCCCGCGACACGTAGCGGTTCTTCTTATAATAGAAGCTGATCTGGCGGACGGAGTCGCGGTTTTCGAGCTTATAGAACAGGAGGTTTTTCGCCTTCGGTATGTTCTGGATCAGCGAGTCGCCGACGAAGGCGATGCCCATGCCGTAGCTGGCGAGGTTGTAAGCGGTGATCTGCTGGTCGAGCTCGAGTCGGATTTTCGGGATGAAATGATTTTCCTTGCAGATCGTCATGGCGCGCTCACGTGTGTCGTTCCGCTCGTGCAGCAGCAGGAAAGGGTCGTCGCGGAAGACGTGCATCGGTACCGGGGTCCGCTCGGCCGCGAGGTGATGTCCGGCCTTTATGTCCTCCGCAGTCAATGCATAAGGCACGACTTCCATGTTCGACGCGAAGTCTACCGGCACCGCCATGAGGAGATGGTCCTCCTGGATCACCTTCCGATCGAAAACCAGCGAATCGAGCTCACTGTTGTCGAGGAGCAGATCGAGGGTGCCCGCCGACAGCTTCTCCGTCAGCTCACTCGTCGAGCCCTCGACGAGGTTGATATGAATCGACGGATAGCTCGCCGTAAAGCGACTGAGGATCGGCGGCAGTACATACGATACGAAGAAGTTCGTCCCGCCGATACTGAGCGCGCCATGCCGGAGCTCCGTGAGGTCACGCACATAGCTCTCGAAGCTGTTCTCCGCATCCATGATGCGCTCCACCGCACGGATGTACTCCTGCCCGACCTCGGTGAGATGAATCGGGTTCGTGCTCCGGTCGAAGATCGGCGCGCCGATCCGCTCCTCTTCCTTTTTCACCGCCGCACTGAGTGACGGCTGACTGATAAAGAGCTTCTGCGCCGCACGGGAAAAGCTCATCTCCTTATAAACCTCATAGATATAGCGCATCGACTGGAACATATATCCTCCACTTCCTGCCTGGCACCACCGCGTCCCGGACGGACGACGAACTGTCCGGCAGACGACATTGGCCTGCCCAGGACGATGGGCGGTCCGGGCTGCAGACGCACCGCCAAACGTGGCATGTTATAGTCTGCAGACTATAAGGCAGTTTATCATATAAGTATTTGAAAATAACATAACACGAAGCTATAGTGAAGACAAGAAGATTAACCACCATTAGAGAGGATATACACATGGCAGCTGTAAATTCAAATTTCCGTTCCGAACACGATTCCATCGGCGATCGCACCGTCCCGAAGGACGCGTACTATGGCGTCCAGTCACTTCGTGCTTCCGAGAACTTCCACATCACCGGACTGAAGATGCATCCGGAAATCATCAACTCCATCGTAGAAATCAAGAAGGCCTCCGCCATCACGAACCTCGAGATCGGTCTCCTCGACAAGAAGGTCGCGGACGCTATCGTACAGGCCTGTGACGAGATCGTCGCCGGCGAGTTCCGCGACGCCTTCATCGTCGACCCGATCCAGGGCGGCGCAGGCACGAGCCTCAACATGAACGCGAACGAGGTCATCGCGAACCGTGCGATCGAGATCCTCGGCGGTGAAAAGGGCGACTACTCCCTCGTAAATCCAAACGACCACGTAAACTGCGGTCAGTCCACGAACGACGTCTTCCCATCCGCCGGTAAGATCGCCGTGCTCAAGCTCCTCATCAAGGCACAGATCCAGCTGCAGCGTCTCTATAAGGCGCTCTCTGATAAGGCTGAGGAGTTCGATGATGTCCTGAAGATGGGCCGCACTCAGCTGCAGGACGCGGTCCCGATTCGACTCGGACAGGAGTTCCGGGCCTACAGTGAGGCCGTACGTCGAGATATCGCCCGCCTGGAGCGTGCACAGGACGAGATGCGCTGTCTGAACATGGGCGGCACCGCCGTCGGCACGGGTATCAATGCGGACGAGATGTACCTCCGCCGCATCGTACCGAATCTCTCCATGGTCACCGGCCTCCAGCTCGTGCAGGCCTTCAACCTCGTGGACGCCACCCAGAACCTCGACGGTTTCGTGGCCGTCTCCGGTGCCGTCAAGACCTGCGCCGTCAACCTCTCGAAGATGTGTAACGACCTGCGTCTCATGTCCTCCGGTCCGCGCTGCGGCTTCAACGAGATCAACCTTCCGGCGAAGCAGAACGGCTCCTCGATCATGCCGGGCAAGGTGAATCCGGTCATCCCGGAGGTCGTGAATCAGGTGGCCTTCAACATCATGGGCAACGACTTCACCATCACCATGGCAGCCGAGGGCGGTCAGCTCGAGCTCAATGCCTTCGAGCCGATCATCTTCTGGAACCTCACCCATGAAGTGGAGTTCCTTACGTACGCGGTGAACACCCTGACCGACAACTGTATCGTCGGCATCACCGCAAACCGCGAGCGCTGCCAGAGCTACGTCGACCACTCCGTCGGCATCATCACCGCCCTGACCCCGCACATCGGCTACGAGCACGCCGCCGACATCGCGAAGGAAGCGATCCGCACCGGTGCCTCCGTGAAGGACCTCATCCTCCAGAAGGGCATCCTCACCCAGGAGAACATCGACAAGATCCTCGACACCCACGCCATGACCAGCCCAGGCATCTCCGCGAAGGAGCTGCTGGAGTAATCCATGAACTATACGATGCCGAGCATAGCATAAACGCGCGGTACCCGCCCATGTCCAGTGCGATGCGCAGTCATCTTTCTGGCGGACGGCTCAGCCGAATCCCCGCCGTAAATCTCACAGCATATACGAATCCCCCTGTTCACAACCGAACAGGGGGATTTTATGCCGCGGAAATTAATGGGGTCTGACCCCATTAATTTTTTCTAAACAAAATCTAAACTGAAGTTTATGGGGTCAGACCCCATTACGAAATTCTTAAGATGCGCTGCCGACGATCAGCTCGAAGTGCCGGCGATTCGTTTTGAGAATGCCTTCCTTCTGCAGCTTCGAGAGTTCCACGGACATGGCGGCGCGGTCCACGCAGAGATAGTCGGCGAGCTGCTGCCGATCGAAGGGGATGTCAAAGGAGAGCGAGGCCTGCCGGACGGATTCAGAGGAAAGATACGACAGGAGCTTCTCCCGGGTAGAGCGTTTGCTGACGTGCGTGATCTTATCATTGAAGACCAGCAGCCGGTTCGCCAGCACGCTGACCAGATTTCGAATCAGCTTCTGGTGATGGTCGCAGGCGGTTGGGCAGCTCGTCAGAAGACGCTTCACATTCAGAAAGAGAAGCGTACAATCGTCCTCGGCGACAGCATTGACGTTCAGAACCGTGCCGGACGTCGCCGCATAGGGCTCCCCGAAAAAGTCGCCCGCCGTGCACTTCGAGAGGATATTCCGGTGCCCCCAGAGGTCCTCCTGGAGGATGAGCACGGAACCGGACAGCACAAGGCCCATCACCTCGGTCGTGTCACCCGCACGCAGGATATAAGAGCCGCGCGGCCGCGTGGTCGTGGACGCCTGCACACAGTGAAGAATCGACAGAATCTCATCATCTCGCATGCCGTTAAAAAATGGACAGCTCCGTAATATCGGTAAATATTTCTGCATTGCCCCTCCGATTTGTTTGAAATCAAACATACAATTCCGCTTAAATATACTATGATCGGGTTACAAACGCAAAATCATCTTCGATGCCGGGCCAATGTCTCCATCGGGATGATGAAATCTGGTTTACATAAAACGGAGGATGACGAGATGATACGAAAGCTTATTCATATCGATGAGGATAAATGCAACGGCTGTGGAATCTGTGCCAGTGCCTGCCATGAGGGCGCGATCGGCATCGTGGATGGGAAAGCGAAGCTCCTGAGAGACGACTACTGTGACGGCATGGGCGACTGCCTGCCGACCTGCCCGACGGGCGCGATCAGCTTCGAGGAGCGTGAGGCCGCGGCGTACGATGAGGCGGCGGTTCAGGAAAACAAGAAGAAAAAGGAGCTGCAGGAAAAGATGAAGCATATGCACGAGGGCGGCTGCCCGGGCTCCAGAGTCCGCATGATGCAGCATGCAGAGGAAGCAGAAGCGACCACCGGCAGTCACATGAAGGCCGTATCTCAGCTTCGGAACTGGCCGGTACAGATTAAGCTTGCGCCGGTGAATGCGCCGTATTTCGATGGTGCGAAGCTGCTGATCGCCGCCGACTGTACCGCATATGCCTACGCAGACTTCCACCAGGACTTCATCCGCGGCAAGGTCGCACTGGTGGGCTGTCCGAAGCTCGATGATGTCGATTACAGCGAGAAGCTGACAGAAATCATCCGGAACAACGACATCCAGAGCGTGACCATCGTCCGTATGGAGGTGCCATGCTGCGGCGGTCTCGAAATGGCCGCGAAGAAGGCACTGCAGGCCAGCGGAAAGTTCATCCCATGGCAGGTGGTCACGATCAGCATCGACGGAAAGATTCTGGACTGAGCGGGGTGCATTATGGCAGAGAAAAACGATGTGACCGTCCGCTTGCAGGATGTGTTGACCGGCGCACTGATCGGTCTCGCGAGAGCCATCGATGATCCGGCGGTCGCTTCCGCTGAAACATGGACGATCATGACGGAAGGACTGATGGCCACCGCGCCCGATGCCTGCCTCAGCGATGCCGCCCTCGAAACGCTGATACAGAACGTCCGCGCAGAGAAAGCCCGGCTCGCGCCAGGGTGCAGCCAGTGCATGGCACCATGCGGCAGAACCGCCGACTATGATATGCAGGCGCTGTGGACCGCTGAAGAAGAGGTCCGCGCGCTCAAGCTTCGCATCCTCACCGACCTCCGTGAAATAGCAGCGCATATCACTCACGCACATGCGCAACAGGACGAAAAAACCGACGTGTACCCGCTCCTCTCCGAAGCACTGTTTAAAATCGGTTATGACGAAAGTACAGAAGCACTGATGACCACGGTGCGCAAAGTCGAGGGAACGAAGCTGACTTGAGGGGTGACTTGGGGGGTGACTTGGGGCATGGGACCATTTTCGTGACCTCGCGAAAATGGTCCCACGCCCCTCTCTTTTCTATCTTCCCATCGCCGATTTGTATTTTACCTCCGCCTGAAAACATGGTAAGTTTGTAGTAGATACACCATGTTCGTGAATGTAAGAGTGCGCGGCGATCAGCACGTGCTTTCCAGCCTTTAAGCTGCGACCCGGCAAGTGTTTGATCCGCTATGACCGGTCATGCTGACCATTTAAGCGTACACTCAGAAAGGAGGCTTTTATGAAACAGAAAATGAAGTTTTTTGCGGCGCTGCTCGCCTGCGCGATGACGATCAGTCCGATCGCGGCGATGGCGGGACAGTGGGTGCCGATGGGCCAGGACTGGGCCTACATGACCGACGACGGCGATTTCGCGAAGAACTGCTGGCTGTGGCTCGATGAGAACCACGACCAGAAGGCAGAGCTCTATCACTTCGATGCGAACGGCATGATGTCGAAGCAGACGATGCTCACCCTGAACGGGGATGGCGAAACCCTCTGCGTCAACATCGACGAGAACGGTATCGCGAACTTCTACGCGTACTGCGCCGACGCATCCTGGTACACGAGCGACATGATCTACCCAGTGCTCATGCCGGCGTATGCGATCCACATGGCGAACGGCCAGTACTGCTACTACCTGCCGGACGGCGTTCCGTATTACAACTTCGCCGAAGTAAAGGACTCGTATATCAGTGAGCTGACGGACTATGGCCCATGCTATGCGGCGGACGCCTTCATCCCGATCTATCACCAGGGCAGTGCCCCGGGCGTCTGGGAACCGATGGAGTGCGGCATCATCACGAACGCCCGCTTCGCGAAGAACTGCCTCGTAACCGTGAGCTATTATGTTGGTCCGGGCGATAACTACGATGACGTGATGTCGATCTCCGACTTCCTCGCCCGCCATATCGACTACAACTATATGAGCGTAAGCGCGACGGATGCAAACGGCTATATCACCGCCTGCACCATGATGGCGGTAGAATAACCCCGCGGTGCCCCGGCCTGTCCACAGCGACACACCGTCATCCCCCTGGCGGTCAGCTCAGCTGAATCCCGAAATTTCACAGCGTAGACGAAATCCCCCTGTTCACACCCGAACAGGGGGATTTCATTACCACCATCTCTATAGAGGCCAATGCCTCTGCCCTCTACATCGTCATGCTGCAGCCTGGCCCCCTTCCCCGCTCACGCCAGATGCAACGCATTTTGTCTTTCGTCTCATTCGAATGAGACGAAAATTGGCATTCGGCTCATTTTGTGTTCCATTCATAGGGTCAGACCCCAATGTAGTCAACCCAAGGTCAACTTAAGATTGGTTACCAGAAGGATGATATAACAAAGGTGGCGAAAAATTGAATACCAGCGAAAAATCTTTAAAGAAGGCGCGCTTTAACAGAGCTTCGTTAAGAAACTCCTTCAGCGGTATTGATTTTGAGCAGAATTAAAACGCTACCTTTTTGTTGTTGAAATGCTTTCGGCACACCAGTTTGAGTTTTTTCCTCGGATAGGATCTTCCTGGCAGCACCTTTCCTTTGGTTCGGAGCGTTTCTTTGTATAATCGATCGATACAGGTCGGTTTGAGAATGCTGCACAGAATCTTAGGAAGTAAGCCTTTGAGACAGCCGATGATAAAGGACCTGTTCGATTGATATCGGTGCTTGTTGGCGCTTTCTGCAGGGATTTGCAGATTATTGTCGGCCTCGTTTTTGATAAGCGATGCAAGATTTGAGAGAAGAACATTGATATAGAATTCCTGCATGATCGAGACGGCAGTTGCTCCTGAAAATTCTTCAAGGCATAGGCGGGTTTTGAGCTCTCTGTACTTTACTTCGATCGGCCAGCGATAGAAATAAAGTTCACGGAACATCGACGGCGTGATGCCTGGATCAAAGATGTTTGTGGCGAGATATTCTTTGGTTCCATTCGGAAGGTCGACCTCGACGACTCGTATCTTTACATCTTTCGTTCCGAGTTTCGGGTTGCCAGACAGGATGGATATAGTGTCTCCTTTGCAGTTTTTAACTATCTTTGCGTTGTTTTTCAGGCGCATAAGGCAAAGATGATTTCGCTCAGAAAAGAAGCGAAACATACCTTCAGAGTAATAGCCTCGATCAAAGATGACGATGCTGTTATCGGTGAAGATATCAAGTGCTTCAAGATTTGCGATGTGCTCCTTCGCTGCCGTACGCTCTGAGGCAAAATACGGGCTGAGAGAAGCGTGAACGATGTAATCATCCAGAACATCATAGATGATCGATGCCAGCCCCGAAGTGAAGCGTCGCTCTGGATTTGGATAGGTCGACATTTCGCCAAAGAATTCGAAATTGGATTTCGAATTCGGCAGTTCGATCTTGGAACCATCAACAGCTAAAAGATGGTAACCATTCCATGTCCGTCTTTGAGGCTGCTGCTTATAAAACAAATCTACGGAGATGTTAAAGAGTGAAAGGAATAAATCCGGATGAATGGACTGGCGGGCTTTGGAGAGCGCCTGCTTGGAAACATCAGGAAATTCAAGGTTTTTCAGCTCCGTTCGGATTTTGAAAAGGTTCTGATACATGGACGCTTTCGAGGTGAAGAGCAGGTACATGATTACATGAAAAATCGATAGTTTCCGCTTACGGACGAAGCGATTTTTTTCACGATAAGCATCGAGGTTATCCGGATTTGTGATATAATCACGGATGGATTGAATAATGTTTTTGCAGATGTTGATTCGATTCATAAGACTGACCTCCTTGAAGTGCGGTTAAGGGTTCGCGCCGCTGCGAACATCCCCTTGATTGACAAGGTCGCGAAGCGACCTCACTTTTGGGAGGTTTTGTCAAGTCTTTTGATAAATATATTTGCAAAAAATAAGACCCACGCTTTCGCGTGAGTCTAAGTGTTAAGTTGACGACATTGGGGTCAGACCCCCTTACGAAATTCTTAAGATGCTGCTGAGGAAGCGCGTCAGTACTTCTGCTGCCCGTTGGTGGCTCTTCACGCCAGGGTGCTGCAGCGCGCCCATCGTTTCCGCCGTGGTGTCCGGCAGCTCCAGGAGGAAGCAGTTCTCATCCGAAGAGTGCTCCTTATACAGCATCACGCCCCGCTGAATCACCGGCAGGATCTCGTTCCCCATCATGCCGATACACCAGACCAGCTTCGCGCCCGGATTCTTCTCACGGAGAAGCACCAGGAAATCGCGAACCCCGCGCGCGATCCACTCCACATCTTCCGGATGGAAGTCACCGTTCTCCAGACGCCGAAGCTTATGCCGGACCCCGGTCTCCGGAATCGTCCATGCCGGCTTATCAAACGCCACCTGTTCATTGGTACCCAGGTTGATGATGACCGCATCTGGCTGCCAGGAAGCGAAGTCATTCTCCTCCTGCGCCCCCGCCATCACATTCTGCGCACCGGTCGAAACACCGCTGACCTCGGTATAGACCGACGGCATCACATTGCGCACATCGTTTTTCCAGTCGGATACGATGCCCCAGCCGCTCTGTGAGATGCAGCGAAACTCCGCATGCAGCGCATCCGCCGTCATACGACTGTAGTTATTGACCGCCGAATAAAAATCCGCGATCTCATCCTCCACCTCGGATACCGCCCCGATCGCACCCACGCCACTCGTGATGCTGTCGCCGACGAATTCCAGGCGGAGCGCCGGTTCCGGAAGCGCCCGGAATTCACCGTCCGCATATTCGAGCCCGGTAATCTGCAGCAGATGCTTCGGATCCTCCGCCATCGCCTGTACCTCCTTCATCAGACGCACATGCTTCACGGTTCCCTCCGTCATCCCGCGGAACAGACACACCCGGCTCTCTCCCGGATTCACCGGCATACGCGCGATCCAGGCACCATCGATCTCCACACTGATCCACGGCTGCATCCACTCAAAATCCGCGTAAAAATCCACCCACAGCTCCGTTCCGGTGAACGCAAGCTCGATCCCGCTCGCCGTCCAGAACAGCGTCAGCGGATCGCGCCCCACATGTCTCCCCAGTGCCCGCACCTGTAGAAGCTCTGCAAGCGATTTCTTATGAAGCTTCATCACATTACCTCCCTCTGTTTTCATCCTGGGCCAATGCCTCTGCCCTCCACATCGTCACGCCTATGCATAGACCATCGCAATTTATATTGATAATTGACCCACCCGGATCCGTCTAAGACTAAATAAAAGAAGGCTGCCGCGCCATGATCTGTGCGTGCAGACTTTCCCTTATTTTCGACCCAATTTTAAGGGAAAGACGCCTACTCTAAGGGAAAACGCGTCTCTTTCTCCCAAAAGAATTCGTCTTTCTCCCAATTTCGCCTGCATTTTGGGAGAAATTGGAGCACTCTGGATGAAATCTTTCCGTGTGGATCCACTATGTGGAACATCCTCACTTTCAAAACTCAAAAAATTATCAAGTTTTGAAAGTGGCACCACCGTCCTGCGCCAATGCCTCCGCCCTCGACATCGTCACGCCGCGAAACAGACCGACACCGGCCATTTCCGTGCGCTCCGCCTCAATACCACCGACGATTTTTTATCTCCTCTAATTCTACAAGCGCATCGTAAAGCTGAATCTGCAATTCCCGTTTTTTAAGACTATTTACATATTTTCTCAAGTCGTCGTAATGCTGCTTCGCCCGCTCTTCCTCCTCGCGCTCCCAATTTTCCACCTGTTTCTTAAAATCTTCTGCCACTTTCGGTTCCGCTGTGAAATACAGCGCAATCATATGCTTACACACAACACGTCGCCCCTCGGCGAAAGGACAGGTGCACGTGGATTTTCTAGGATGAATCTTATCGACATGCACGACATAGCTGTTTCCATTGCTACCCTCTACCACGCCATCATAAGTACCATCGGCCGCTTCATTCCATGAAGCCACCATTTTATCTTCATAGTACTCCATGCCGCGCCAGACGGAATCCGCACTCGCAACTCCTATTAAACTCATATCATCAGGTCTCCTTCCTGAAAATCACATTCAGCCACTTCTGGCTTCGCCGGTCCGCGCGCACATCTTCGGATATCCAGCACGCTTCGATGCTGGCACCGCCTTCCACCTGAGCCAATGCTTCCACCCTCTGCTCTGTCATGTCGCAGAACAGGCGGCCGCTCGACGCTTCGGTGCGCTCCGTTTCGCCGTATTTCCAGGATGCGTAGAGCACGCCGCCCGGAACGAGTGCGCACATCAGTCGGTGGAACACCTCACCCTGCTGCCGCTCCTGTACGTGGAGCAGCGACGCGCACGCCCAGATGCCGTCGAAACATGCATCGTAATCCAACTCCTGAAAGCGCAGCTGTCGGACCTCCTGCTGCAGAAGCCGCGATGCAAATGCACACATTTCCTTCGACGCATCGATGGCGGTCACGGCGTAACCGGCCTGCATGAAGTGCAGACTGTCCCGACCGCTTCCACAGCCGGCATCCAGCACCGCTGCGCCCGGCGTGAGATACTTCTCAAAACGCTCGTAGCTTTCACTCATGTCCGCATGGAGCGTCTGATCCGCATAGGCGTTGGCGGGATCGTCATAATATGCTATCGTCTGGTTTTTCTCGTTCGTCATCATTTTTTACACTTAAAACTGATCCGTTTTACACTCAGATTTGACCCACCCTGCAGTGAAATTCTATGCATCCACGAGGTTTCTCCAATTATCCACCTACAAGTGTCCTGTTTTACGTCTTAACGCGACATCGGAGACATATTCATCATTCAGAGCGACATGGTTTTCCACATTTCTCTTACCGGATAACCACATAATCTGTATATCTCCACAGACCGTAGCCCTGCAGCTTCGCGGCGTCATAGACCGGTCTCAGGTTGTGCTCGAGGATGTTCGTGAACTGCTCCTCGGTATTTCCGGGGATATACAGATTTTCGACCGCCCACATCGCATTGAGATTATCGCGGCGACACTTCTCGAAGGCCTTCTGGATCTGCTCGTGGCTGAAGACGGTTTCATACATCTTATACTGGAGCGCGGCCAGATTACCGAAGTAGAGATCCCACTCCGGGAGGCGGTTGCTCTTACTGGAATTCAGCCGACGCTCCATCGCATTCTCGCACTTGCCCCGGATCGTCGGGCCGAGATGCAGCTTGTAGCGCGTCACGGAGTACCACGCGTCGCAGATCATCTCGTCGATGATCTTTTCGAAGCTGATGTCGCCTTCCTCGGTCGGCAGCAGGTTGAGGATTGCCTCCAGCCAGTAGAACTTATAGCACTGCGACGGATCGTCCAGCATACGCGCGAACTTACCCGTGTCCAGATCGTTCCTGTAGGAAGCATCGGTATGTAATACTAAGTCCATAGGCAGGCCTCCGGCGGTTAAAGATGAGCTACGTAAATACGAGATTTAATATGCTTCTGATTTTATCACATTCCTGCTGCTGTTTTGATACAATCATTTCATTTTCTGTGCGCCTGACGCAAAAGGTCGTTTTGATCGAGGGGGGGACATTATTTGTTTTCACGAAGTGAGGTTTTCCATTCTATGTGGCATTAACTTTTTTCGATTTTTTCGCAATCCCTGGAATTCCCCATCACGTAATTCTCAAAACCGGAGCTTGCAGGAATTACTGTTGAGCCCGTGGTCAGTCGGCGGCGTAACGATGTGGAGGGCGGAGGCATTGGATAAGAACTTTAGTAAGGATTTCAAATGAAGTCGCCGATTGACTTTTTACAGCATGCACGCCATCATGTTTATGAGGTAGTCTACACGTTTCGAAAGGGGACTTGAATTATGAAAACCTGGGCAGATTATAAAAATCATGTGAAGAAAATCGATTCTGATACAGCAAAAGAACTGGCAGAAATTGAAGAAAATACAAAGATTATTTCTGCGATGATTCAGCATAGTTATTCTCAGGCTATCGCAAAGCAGGGCAGAGCTATGGATGATGTATTTGATGATCTGGAAAGGAGCTTGAAGTAAAGCTGATGAGTCTTCTGGTTCGCTTTATATTTTGAATGTGATTTATGCGAAACGAGATCAGTTGAAGGCTTTAAAAAGCATGACAGTATAGATATCAACAGAACTTTCAGGATAATACTGGTAGAAATTATATTTGTATCGTAAGATGACGTGGAATAATATGGCAGCCCCGGGCGGACAGTGACGTCTGCGTCGGGGCTTATTTTTTTCTGGCTGTTGTACAGGTTTCTGTGCGGTTATTTCACGGTGAGATTCACACTTAAAATTGACCCGGGTCAGTTTTGAGTGTGAATCTTCATCGACTGCCGGGAGGCGCGGGCGCGCTGACTTTCGGGCACTGCTGCGCGCCGGCGGAGCGATGATGTAAGGGGCGGAGGCATTGGCCGAAGACATAGCAGCGCCGGGTGGTTAATATAATTTGGATTATGATAATTTGAATTATATTAACAACCCAGTGCTGTATTTATAACTCTTCGAAGCTAGAGAAGCTGATCTTCCTGTATCAGTAGAAGCCGTGGATTCTCTTCTGCGATGCTGGTCAGGCGGTCTGTGAATCCGCTTTTTGAGAAGAGTCCATAGATGATTTCGTAATCCTTAAAGGCTTTTGCCAGATCCGGAGATTTGGCTTTCTCCTGCAGGGATGTGTACACGGCGACATCTACCGGCTTCTGGTGGTATTTACACTCGCCGAGGAACAGACGTCTGTTTCGGTTGTCTACGGCAGCCACATCGATTTCGGTGTCGTCTTCATGGTCGTTGCACCAGTATGCACCGATGCGGGATGGTGTGAACTCGATCTGCTGTCTGCGGCACAGTTCTGCGAAAATATCGCGGCAGATGCTTTCATAGGAAAAGGCCACAAACTTCTGCTGAAAGTCTTTTTCCATCTGATCCAGCACGATCTGCTGATTTCCCAGTTCCAGCTCTCCTTTGAAAGGATATACATAGGTGAACCAGAATCGGATGAAGTTATCGTTCACATAATAGAGGCCTTTTCGGGAACGTTCCGGATTTTTCTCGGTGATCGGAACATGTTTCGCGACATATCCGAGGTCCATCAGCGTCTTCAGGTACGGTGTGATCGCAGCGCTGTCCTGTCCGATGCTAAGACCGATTTTACTCAGCTTGTGGTTTCCGTCTGAGATTGCTTTGAGCACAGAAAAATAATTCACCGGCGCCTGCACTTCTTCGTTCAGAAGGAAATCCGGTTCTTCATAGAGGAAACCGTTTTTCGACAGTATCACACGCTGAATCTGCTCGATCAGTGGCTCGTCCGGCTGAAAGAGCTCCATGTATTTCGGCACGCCGCCTGTGATGGCATACTGCATGACGGTATCTTCAAAGGACATGTTTTGCGTTACGTATACGTCGGTAAATGGCAGCGGCATCAGGCGAATCTGCGCGGTTCTTCGTCCATAGAGTGGGCTGTCATACGACAAGGCATGCTTTTTCATCATGCTGATCAGTGAGCCGCTGAGGATGAGCATCACATGGTGATCTTTCAGTATTTCATCCCATGCATTCTGCAGTATCGACGGAAAATCCGGGTTCGTTTTCACGAGATAGGGAAACTCATCGATGACCAGAACCTTTTCTTCATCCGGATGATCGTCTGCTACCAGCTGAAACAGATCCAGCCAGTCATCGAACGTGACTTTCGCGAGCATCGGATTATTCATGCCACGTGAAAGGACGGAGGCAAAGCGCTTCCGGCTCTGTGCTTCACTTTCCGTCGTCGCCAGAAAATAAAACGCACGCTTATCTTTTATGAATTCTTTGATCAGCGTCGTTTTTCCGACCCGTCTCCGTCCATACACGATGACGAAACCACTCTCTCGCGTATATTCCGCATTCAGCGTCGCGAGCTCTGACGCTCTCCCGATGAAGTCCATATAGTCCGCCTTTCTTAATTAATATAATTTGAATTATGATAATTTGAATTATATTATCGATGTTTGATTGTGTCAATCTTTGAGAAAATGGAGGTGCTGTATTTATACCTCTACGGGTATATAGTGTCTGACCCCATTATGAAATTCTTAAGAAGGTCATGTCGGTGATGGCATGCGGGAGGATGTCAGCGGGGTTTGTGGTCGGAGCAAGCCAGGAAAAAAGATGATCTTCGGACAGAATCAGCGGCATGCGGTCATGGATGAAGCGTATGCTGTCTGCGGGTTCGCGTGTCAGGACGACGAAGTGAGGAAGGCCGGCCTGCAGAGATGATGTCTGGGCGTCGAGAACAAAGGCTTCAGATTGTGTGGATGGCCAGCGTTGCATCAGTGGGGAGCGGTTCATCTGCGCGATGATTGTCTGCATTTCCGGACTTTCTTTATCGATGTAAAAGCGACAGCACATAGACAACTCCTGTGGGATGAATGCATGTTAAGTTCCTGCAGTGAGTGTTGTTTTTTACGCGGTTCACTGCGAGGGTAGACTATATCTGATTATAGCTTGTTCGGTCAATCACCACAATGTACTGGCAAAATGAGGCTTTCACGAAGTGAGGTTTTCCATTCTACGTGGCATTAACTTTTTTAGATTTTTTCGCAAGCCCTGGAATTCCAGACGGTGTGACATTATGTACCTTTCGCAAATTCCGGATTTCCGCTGCGCATGCCATTAACTTTTTTGAGTTTTCTCGCAATCCCCTCGATTTCAGAAGTCGTGACATTAGGGAGTTTTTACAAAGAGACGATTTTCTGGCTGCATGACATTATGTTTTTTCGCAGAGGGGACAATTCTGGAAGGCGTGACATTATGTTTAGTGCGCCGAGAGCCCTTGCCGAAGCTTTTTCAGCGAGATGTCGTGGGGCGAGATAATGTCACTGGTCGAGAAAATGGTATATTTGCGTCAAAAACCGGAAATCTGCTCGAGAATTCTCTGCCGGGATTCGTCAGAGTTAATGTCATAAGGTTGCCAGGAGGCAAGTCTGCGAAAAACATAATGGCAGGAGGACGATTTACGACGAGTCTGCGAAAAACATAATGGCAGGAGCGACCGGAAAGCGCTTTTTGCGAAAGCCAGTCACAGGAACGGCGGAGCGATGATGTAGAGGGCGGAGGCATTGGTCGAGGACATAAAAATACCCACAGTGAATCGCGGAGAACGTGGTTCACTGTGGGAGATTTGCGTTTTTCGATGGAATAAGTGTGGATTGATTGCGTTTTTCGATGGAATAATCGTTAACTGAGCGGAGCATGAGGATGTGGAGGACGGAGTCATTGACCGAGGACATAGCAGTGCCGGGCAGTTAATATAATTTAGATTATGATAATTTGAATTATATTAACCGCCCGGCGCTGTATTCATACCTCTTCAGTTATATGAGTTCTGTACTGATTGGGAAGACGGCGTGGTCAGTCGTCCTCCGAGAGGATGTCGCGGCGGAGGATGTGCCGGAGGTCTGCGCTGCTGAGGTCCTGCACGAGGTGAGTGACGAGGGCGATGGTGGCGTCGATGTCAATGGTCCTGCAGAAGTTGTAATGGCTGTGCACGTAGCGGCTCGCCTCTTCATCACGCGTTGAATACGTACTTGTCGAGGCGGTCAAATGCTTCCTGAACTCTGGAGAGTGGAAGTGCGAGGTTGATACGTAAGTGGCATGGGCCGTGGAACATACGACCGTCCTGACAGGCGACGCCGACATCCCATGCAGCCTTTTCGACATCTTCGATGGTCTTTCCGTGCTTCTCACACCACTCGCTGCAGTCAACAAACAGCATATAGGTTCCTTCCGGACGGGCTACAGAAACACCCTCGAAGTGATCCCGGATATAGTTGCAGGCATAATCGATATTTCCGGTGATGACTTCGCGGAGCTCTTCAAGCCACTCATATCCTTCCGGCTGATAAGCACCGATCAGCGCGTGCATGGAGAGGACATTCATGCTGTTATAGTGTCCTAAGCTGGACTCCTTTTCTACGCGGTCACGGATATGCTTGTTATAGATGATGTGGTAGCTTCCGATCAGACCGGCGAGGTTAAAGGTCTTACTCGGTGCATAGAGCGCAACGGTACGCATCTTCGCATCCTCCGATACGCTCTGTGTCGGGATATGCTTATGGCCGGTGGTGATGATATCGGACCAGATTTCATCTGAGATAACCATGACATCATGCTTCTTATAGATCTCCATGGCCTTTTCGATCTCCCAGCGCTCCCATACACGACCACAAGGGTTGTGCGGTGAACAGAAAATCGCTGCATGAATCTTATTCTCTACGATTTTCTTCTCCATGTCGTCGAAATCCATACGCCATACGCCGTTCTCATCCTTTACGAGATCACTGTGAACGATGTGATAGCCATTGTTCGTCAGACTGTTGGTGAAGCCGATGTAGGTCGGCTTGTGAACCAGGACGTTATCGCCTCTGGAGCAGTAGACATTAAGTGCTGAAATCACGCCGCCGAGAACACCGTTTTCATAACCGATACACTCCGGGGTCAGGTCGGTGACGCCGTTTCGGTTCTTCTGCCACTGGATGATGGCGTCGTAATACTCTTTGCGTGGGGAGAAGTAACCATATGCCGGGTGCTTCGCCCGCTCGATGATGGCTTTCGGAATCGTCGGAACGGTCGGGAAGTTCATGTCGGCTACCCACATCGGGATGATGTCGAAGCCGTCTTTCGGTGGCTTCGGGGCCATCTTCATCTGACCGAGCGCTTCTACTGCGATCGCGTCTTTACCGACACGATCCATAATTGACGTAAAATCATACTTCATCTTCTTATCTCCTTTAACTATACTTTTTAAAATTATACCATCACGCCTTATAAATAGTACATGGAGATTAAACAGATGAAGCTGGCAGTAATTTATGATTCAAAAAGCGGCGGACCGTGTGGAGCCTGCCGCTTTTTAAATGGAAGGATATTTATCCGACTGGGAAACGCTTTTTGTGAAAGCCAGTTACAGAAACTGCGGCATGACGATGCGGAGGCCGGAGGCATGGACCGCCGCGAAATCGCAAGATGAAGTTAAGCATACACAAGATGTACTGTCGCTCTTTCGGGGAAGGATTATAATTTATTTAAGATGCCGATTCCCTTCCAGGATGGGGTATAATGTGATCAGAGATCGCACGGTCGTGGTGCGGAGAACTGCGGTGAAAGCCACGACCGTGCAGGTCGACTGCATCAGCCGAAGGCGCCGGAAGCGTGCCACGGCGTGCAGGGGCTGGCTGTGGCGGACGAAGCTGCAGCGGTGAAAGCCACGAGCGTGCAGGTCGACTGCATTAGCCTGATCAGAGGGGGGAGCGGTATGAAGATCGCGATTGTAGATGATATCAAGGGCGAGGCGGAGCGTCTTTCGGGCCTGGTCGCGCACTACCTGTCGACGCATGGACTGTTCTGTGATCAGACGGATCTGTTTGCGAGCGGGGAGGCCTTCCTCGAGCACTTCGAGTCGACACGTTACGATATCATCTTTCTCGACATCTATATGAGCGGTATGACCGGCATGGAAACGGCGCGGCGGATCCGGGAGCAGGATACGAACTGCAGTCTTCTCTTCGTGACGACGTCGCCGGATTTCGCCATCGACAGCTACGACGTGAATGCGACCTACTATCTGCTGAAGCCGGTGAATGAGGCGCAGGTCACGCGGGCGCTGGACCGCTGCAACATGGACCAGATCGAGCGCGACCGCTATGTGATGGTGCCGTCTCAGGGGAAAAATGTGCGGCTGTTTCTGCATAACATCGCCTACACGGAGTACGTGAGCCGGCGGATCATGGTGTACATGAAGGATGGCGGGACGCTGGAGGTGAATCTGAGCCAGAAGGAGTTTCAGCAGCTGCTGCTTCCGTTCGACTGGTTCTGCGACTGCATGAAGGGCGTCCTCGTGAACTTCGAGGATGTGCATAAGCTGCAGAGCGACCATTTCGACATGAAGTGCGGTGCCACCATCGCGATCAGCCGACTGAAGTACAGCGATGTACGTGAGCGGTACCTCGACTATACCTTTAAAACGCTGAGAGAGGGGCAGGCGCTATGACCGAACTGATCATCAACGAAGCACTGAATACATTTCCGTTCCTTTTCGTGGGGTACCTGCCGGCGCTGGACAGTCTCCGCTCTTCGAAGCGGCGCACCCTTCTACGCATACTCCTCTGGGAGTGCGGATATCTATGCATCTTCGGGCTTCTGGTGAAGCTCGGCTTCCCTGCGGTGTACGTGCAGTACCTCGCGGCCCCGCTGTTTCTCGTGCTGATGATGCTGAATTCCAGGACGGACAGGTGGATCATCCTCTTTCATTTTATTTTTACGATCGACTATCTGCTGGCGATCCGCGCCGCGACCTTCTTCCTCTGTGAGAACAACATCGCCCTCGATTTTTACAGCTGGCAGGCCGGCGTCGTGACGCTCGTCATGACGCTCAGTACCATGATTCCGATGTCTACATTTCTGCACGAGATCCTTAGGACGCTGATATCCGTCGAGATCCATGATTTCTGGATGACGGCGTGGCTGCTTCCGTTCGTCGCGACCACGATGATCCTGCTGCTCACCGGCACGATCCGGGACGGCCATGTCGGCAGTCTCGCACTGCTCGCCCGTATCCTGCTGCTGCTCTGTATGTTCATGCTGAGTCATCTGCTGATCCTCTTTATGAAGAATCTGCAGGAGCAGATCATCACGAACGAGCGAAACAAGACCATGGAAAATCTCCTGCGCGTCCAGACGGAGCAGTTCGAGATGCTGAAGACGCGCATCATGGAGAGCCGGCGCGCCCGCCACGATTTCCGCCATCATCGCATGGTGCTGAAGGAACTGGCGGACCGGAATGACCTCCATGGGATCCGGACCTACCTCGCTGAGTACACTGCAGAGCACGTGGATACGCCGTCGAAGACCTACAGTAACAACCCGACCGTGAACGCGGTCGTCGCTTACTACGCGGGGCATGCGGAAGCCGCCGGGATCCGCTTTACCGCCCGTGTACAGCTCCCGGAGCGTCTTCTGATTCCGGACCCGATCTTCTGTGTCCTCCTCGGAAACCTCCTCGAGAATGCCGTCGACGCCTGTAAGACTGAGCTGAGTCGTGGCGCATCGTCGGGCGCTGCTTCTGCCGAGGCCAATGCCGGCGGACTCGTCACCGAGGTGGATACTGTTCCGGCCGCAGCCGACAGCCTCACTGCCTCCACCGCGGCCACGGCGATCGATCCGCGCGTCGGCGTGTCCTCGGCTGCGAATATCCGTTCTGATCAGGCCATCCGCGTGATCGTAAAGCAGAACGGCGACGCCTGCCTCTCCATCGTGGTCGACAACACCTGCAGCCGGAAGCCGATCTGGGACGAGGGCGAGCTCGTCTCCACGAAGCACGAAGGTCACGGCGTCGGCACTGTCTCGATCCGCTACATCGCCCAGCGCTACGACGGCGATGCCCGCTTCGAGTGGCGTGACGGCATCTTCTACGCCTCCGTCATGCTGAATCCACAGAGCCCACCGAATCCATAAAAACACAGCATCGTAAACGAACAGCCGGGTGTTTCCACCCGGCTGTTTTTCTGTCTTAAGAATTTCGTAAGGGGGTCTGACCCCATAAACTCGAGTTTAGATTCTGTTTAGAAAAATTTAATGGGGTCAGACCCCATTAAATTTCCCACGAGAGGACTGGCCAAGCCAAGTGATTATATGTTATGATATGATGACATGGCATTAAAATTATATCATCGATGATGCGAAGGGGAGAGGAAAACAATGACGATCATGGATAGCAGCAAGCCGCTCTATCTGCAGGTAGAGGCGGATATTAAAAACCGTATCCTGTCGAAGCAGTACATGCCGGGAGATAAGCTTCCAACGGAGAACGAGCTGAGTGCCCAGTATAATGTGAGTAAGATCACGATTCGAAAGGCGATACAGAATTTATCCGATGAGGGATATGTCAATAAGGTACAGGGAAAGGGCACCTTCATCAATTTCAAGAAGGACAAGCTGTATCTGAATAAGACCCGCGGCTTCAAGGAGAGTCTGTCGAGCCGTGGACACGCGTCCAGACACGATATCATCCAGGCATCGTTTCTGTACGCGGATGAGGATATCGCAGAAAAGTTGATGGTTCCACTGGGGACGAAGGTCGTCTATATCGAGCGTCTGGTCTGGCAGGATGACGAACCGATCGCGGTCGATAAGCTCTACATCGAAGATGCCCGCTTCCCGGACTTCATCACGACGCTTTCGAAGGATCGCTCGTTCTACCAGGTGATGGATGAGTGCTATCATATCCGGCCGAAGCATTCCGTCCTCGAAATCGACGGCAAGGCTGCACAGAGCCACAGCGCAGATATTCTGAAGTGTAACGTCGGCGACCCGCTGTTTTCGATTCATAAAATCAGCTATGATCAGAATGATAAGCCGATCCACTACTCACTGACAACGGTTCGCTGTGATCGCATCACCTATGTCGTTTCCACGAACGACTCCACGGTCATGGATGAAAAGATCAAGTCGAACTGAGCTTCCATATAAAAAACGAAGTGCGCTTTCTGCCAGAAACAGCGCAGACGCACTGTGTATTTGCCTTCATAAAACGCAGAAGGGGCAACCGGCACATCTCGTGTGGTTGCCCCTTCTGCGTTTCGTCTCTTCTGTTTTTCGCCTTATGAACGCCGTCACGCCATTTCGCAGATCTTCCGACGCACGCTGAGCACCATGGATGGTGCGACGCTCAGCTCATCGATTCCCATCTCGACGAAGCGCTCCGTCAGCGTCGTATCTGCGCCGAGCTCGCCGCAGATGCCGACCCACTTGCCCGCCTTATGCGCGCCATCGATGGTCATCTGAATCATCCGAAGA
>SFND01000014.1 GCA_004554245.1 Oribacterium sp.
TCCACCTTGCCAATGACGGCAGCTGAAGACGCCTCACTGGCGCAAATGGAGCGCACTTGATGCAATGTGAGATTGCTCACGCTTAAACCAGTACTTACTTGACCAAACAGACCTGTATGGTGATCACCATCGTTCAGCCAATAGATATCCATATTTGTCAACGTGTGACCCGCTCCATCAAACGATTGCAACTCAGAATTTGTGATAGGAACAAAACAGCCGTCTGTCGTGACCACACCATTATTATAAGTACATACAGATGATCTATCCTTATAAGCTGGATCAATGGTTGTTGATTTTATCTTTTCGACAAATCCATCTTCTTCTGCAACATTTGTACCCAGCTGCTTTTTCCACAGAATATCATTCATTAACACAGCATTAGTAATCTTGACAGAGTTCTTCTTATTAATTCCCGAAACTCTTTCATCCAGATTTTCCAGATGGCGAGCGTTGCTGATATATGCAGTATCTCCTACCACATGATCATATAAACTGTTTACAGTTTTCGTTTCAATTACTTTCTGGTCATATCCTCCGATAAACCGGTTATCTCCGCCATTCTTTAATGTGCATTCAGATACGGTAATATTTAAATCTTCACCCAGAATAAATGGCTTCATGCTAGTCAAAAAAGCAAAATGTCCCTGCGTGGTAGTTATATCATCTAGATAAAACTTATATTTATATCCCGCGCCGTCTTTTTCGACCTTAATCTTATCTTTAATCCAAAACGTATCAAGCCAGCCATTACCTTCCTGCACATATAACAGTGGATCGTAAGTAAGCGGATTATCCTTTGCCACACGCATGACAAAGTCAATTTTCTTCTTTGACTGTACACCCTCAATACGAAAAAGAATCATTTTAGAGCTCGTGTCACTCGTTGAATAGTCCAATTCCAGACGTACATCATCCGCGCCATTTTTTATTACCAGATTTCCATCTTTCTTTTTTACTACCCAGTCGCCGACATGCTCTTTGATAAACCACGGGAGGTCGGCATCCTTTATGCTTGTATCCCCTTCACACAGGTTCAGCACGGTGCACAGTGGGTAGCTGGTTTTATCCATCGTCGTGTGCTCTGTTTCGGACGCCTTCAGTATCCGCTTCCGATCGTACGGTGTGGCCTGACGGCGCAACTGTTCCGTCTTGATCTCTGCTTTTGCCGTATCGTCTGTGGATGCGTCATTGCCGTTATGTGGTCCGATAGCATAGTAATTCTGTTTACCATCCGCAGTCTTCTGGATATTCGGAGTACCGCTTCCAGCGAAGGAATTTGAATGTGTATCACCAGAAGATGCATACGCCGATGCCGTAGAATATACGGCATTCATTTCGACCTTATCTGTGGTTACACCAACAAAGCCACCGGCATAGCCGCTCGCCTGAACATTATATCTTCCTGGGCCCTGATTCTTCGGGGCAGATCCCTCTACTTCCGTATCGTACGCGCCATCCCTGGTATGTCCGCCGGCATAGCTCTGCACGATGGTGGAGCCATCTGCTGCACCATCCGCACTTCCGATGAGACCACCAGCGGCACTTCCGCCTTTCACATACACGGCGGCAGCTGAGTTTTTGACCTCGAGCCTTCCGCCGGCCACGAGGCCGATCAGACCACCCGCTACCTGCGATGCCTGTACTTCTACCGCAGAATCATTTGCTTCGTTATACTCTGTCTCATGATAGTATGCGAGGACACCATCCACCGTCAGATTCGCACTCGTCTTGCCGAGAAGCATGCCAGCATCGGTTGACAAAGCCTTCTCTCCCGAAGCATTCGCTGGAATTTTATCATTTCGTAATATCAGATTCTTCACCGACAGGGTAGCTGTCACATTACCGAAGATACCTGCATTATGCGTTGCCTGATCACTGCTGTTCAAATAAGGCGCGATGGAAAGGCCATAAATCTCATGACGGCCACCATCATAGCTTAATGGGTAATTCACATTGACTGCGACATACGTATCCTTCAGTGTTCCAGCGCCATAGAGACAATGTGCAGACGCTAAACCGTCCCAGGAGAGCATCGTGATATCGTTCTTCTGGATCGCGGTGATGTCTCCATTCGTAGTGCCGGACTTATCTGTCAGACATCCTACGAAATCTGAAATGTCTTTACTCAGGTTCTCGAGGTGACGCAGATTCTGAATGTAAACGGTTCGTCCGTCATTCACGTCAGCAAATAAGCTGCTGGTCGTATAAACTGCAGAGGTCTTCGGTGTCGCCAGGGCATCGGTCGCACGTGCTGTTGCACTGATTTCGATATTCTCTCCTGGGATAAATGTGGTGTCTGGGGTTTCATTGCTTCGCGTAAATCGGCCACTGCTCAGAATTTTCGTAAAGCGTGTACTGTCACTCGTAATGTCATCGAGTGTAATGTCAAATTCGTTGCTCCCATTATCCGTGCAGTTCAGCTGCATGATGGCCGTGGTATTACTCTGTACGCCATGAATCGTGAGGGTGATGACATCCTTCGCGCTGTAGTTTCCACGCACAAGTACATGCAGCTTATTTTCGTTCTTCACTTCCAGCTTCGGTGCTTCGAGTGTTTCGGTCGGGATGGCTGCGCTGCCTGCGGTGCCGGTGTAACAGCCGACGATGGCGGTGACATCACCCTTCTGATAGCTCTTACGTTTCGGTTTATCATTGTATATTTCATTGATTTTCGAAACGTCGTCAGCATCGAGATTGATCACTGCTGCATTTCCGAAGGAGGCATTGCCCGCGCCGGAATAGAGGACAGCGACGACAGAAGCGGATTTCAGCTCATAGACGATGGCGTAGTTTCCGCCGGTGGCGACCGTTTCATCGAGCGCACCGAACGGCAGCATCATCTGAAGGATCGCACCACTGCCCGAGGGCGTACAGCTCTCGATGCCGTTCGTCACATTATGAATCGCATAATAGTATTCACCGCTGGCATTGTCCGCATAGGCAGAGGCAGTATCCAGCTTCGTGCCGATCGTCGAGTCCGTCGTGCCGGTCGCACTCTTCGCTTTTTCCGCGAGGCGGTCGAGGTCACCGGAGGCTTGTGCGACGCTCAGATGATTCTGTGCGGCGATGAAGATTTCCTTCGCGGTGCCGTCCATCTCCATCAGTCGGAGATTCTTCTGGTACTGCACCACCGAAACGAAGGTGACACCCGCGAGGATGAGGATGATCGCGACGGTGACCAACACCTCCGCCAGCGTGAAGCCTTTTCTGTCGAGTCTTTTCTTTATTGCATTTGTCATTGAAGTCTGTTCCATTCCGTGTTTTATATTGAACGCATCGCGTGGATGCGGTCGCATACGTTTTCCACTTTATTTTAAGTTATTTTCCTCTAATTACAATCAAAAGAAGCCGAAATACAAGATTTTACCAGAATTTCACTGATGCTTTACTTCCATATAAAAAGGATGCCCGATTTCTCCCCGCCATCCTACATCGGTCGTTTATCGCCATTAGAAAAGGATGCCTGATTTCATTCAGACATCCTGTATCGATTGTTTATAATCATTTGCCGTTCACGAGGAGCACCTTGAAGCTGGCGTGCGCCTGCACGGTATCGGTGCGTGTGTCCTTCACGACGAGATTTGTCACGGTGATGACCTTCGTTGCCGGATCCCAGGAAAAGCCGCTGCCATCGCCATCAAAGCATACGCAGAGGTCACTGGTGATCGCGCTGTCGCTGAGGAGTGGCAGGGTCGTGCTGCTGATTCCGGTCCCGTCACCTGCGGTATAGGTCAATGTAAAGCCCCGGTTCGCTGTACCTGTTCCGTTTGGGCTATTGCCCCCACCAGTCGTGCCGGCATCTGCCGCGCCCCCGGTCGCGCCATTCACAACGCCGGTCGTTCCATTCGTACCACCGGTTGCCGCGTTCGGGTCGATGGTTGCTGTGCCCGATGCGGTGCCCGGATTGAGCGTGATCGTCTGCTCGCCGCTGTTCAGGTTCTGAAAAACGATCGTCTGACTGTTTCCGAAACCTGTTCCTGTCCCGGAAGCATCTCCGATGCTCTCCGGATCCGCGAACGCGAGCTGATCCTTCATCAGGGTGATGGTGGTGGTCAATGCTGTCTGCGCGTTGGCATGTGCGACGACTTTACGGTACACACGCTGTACGGTTGCAGCGCCAGTCGTGATGATGATCCCGACGAAGCCCATGATGAGCACCGTGGCGAGCATCTCCGTGAGCGAAAAGCCATGCCGCTTATTCAATTTATGAAGTAGTTTCTGCTTCATCTGTTCTGCTCCATCCGCTTCCATCAGTTCTGTGATTTGTACTCTGCGATTGCGAAACGCTCGATGCCACTCGTGCTGGTACCAGTGTTCTTCGGCTGATTTGTGGCATAGCTTACACTTATCTCCCCACTCTTATGGTTATTGTTGATTCCATACCGAGGCAGGGTATTATTTGCCTGTTTGATCGTCACCGTGCCGGTTCCGGTCTCGATTCCAGCATCTGTTGTGCCACTGGTTTTAGCTTCACCTGCTCCTTCTGTATCCGCAGGGATCGCCGCCCCGGTTTTACTTCTGCCTGTCGTAGCACCGGCCGCCATCGCCGCTTCCATCTTCGTTTCGCCATCATAGTACGCGTCCATGATGCGCTCACTCTTCTGCAATATGCGCTGCGACGAGGTGATCATGCTGGCGAAGAGGATCATCGCAGCCGCGGCGATCAGAACAGATACCAGGGTCTCGGTGATGGTTTCACCCTTTTTACTTTTCAGTTTGTTCTTCAACTTACCAGACATCTTTACTCGTATCCTTCGTGATCTGCGGGTTTCCCCAGGTGACATAGCTGTGCCGTGTTACAGAAGTGGTTTCGGTGGTTGTGTCTCCTTCTGTTTTTGTGCTCGTGCTTTCACTTCCATCCTCGGCTGTTCCGTTCGAGCTGTCAGACTGTACAAAGCCTTCCTTCGCATCCAGTGTCAGCATCAGGCGATATTCATTGCCCTGCTTCTTCGCACTTGCATCCACGTGGTTCTTGAAATAAGCCTTAATATTTCCCTGCCCGTTCATGACGATACGGACATCGACCGGGAGGGAACTCGCGGCATTGCCAGAGACGGTAAAGTTTTTCAAGTCTGCCGTCATGGTAAAGGTATCGGTATAAATATTGTCTGTACCGTTCATCAGTGCGCTGGTGAATACATCATTAGCGGCGCTGTAGTCCGCTTCGCTGATGATCCCCTTTGTATTTAAATCCTTTTTATTTTGGGGAGCGGACGCATCCTTCATGTAATCCACCGTCGTCAGCGCGCCCGTTCGTTTCTGCCCCTTCGTATCATTCGTTTTTGTATTCTTCAAGGCATCCAGTAAATAGAAGCCATTCACCCCTGTTGTATTCGGAAAACTCTCAAATTTCGTTTCCGAAGTGATCGCCGTTCCAGCCGTCGCTGCCGACGTAATCCCCGCCCCGGCTGTCGTATCCTCCAAATGCTCAAACTCCGGTGCCGAATAGCTGTACTCGGTCTTCGTCGTTTCCTCCACGACCGTAACCTCTGCACCACTCGCATCCGTCTCCTTTTTTTCGGTTCGGGTTGTCGTAACGGTCTTCGTCTCCTTCTGTCCGACCGAGATCGTCTGTCCGTCGATTTCATCCCGGATCAGCTTCGCCGCTGAAACCACCGCGTAGTAGTTCTGGTCGCTGGCCTGCAGCTCCGCGAGTCGTCCGGTGCTGGTCGTGGCCGCGGCGAGGATGACGGAGCCGGCGGCTGCGCACATGATAAAGAAAAGGAGTGCAACGGTGAGGGTTGCGCCGCTTCGATCCTGTAATTTCCGCTGCACTGCATTCATCGCTGCTCTCCTTTCTGTAAAGTTCTTCTGTTCACTTCTTCGATGCTCACGCATTCCTTCTCTTCTCCCACCCGGCGACTTCTGTCCACCGACCGTCATCGAACACCTGAGTAGCACACTTAGAAGCCTGCGCCTGCGGCGATCGTATCTGCCGCATCACCGGCGAGGGACTCGGCCATGGTTTCCAGGCTGCTCTGTGCGAGGTCGAGCGAGGAATTACCGAGGCCGACAGAGCTGCTCTGCACCGCGCTGCCGTCACTCGTAGTGAGGCCGTTCGTGGTGGTCGCACCGTTCAGGGTCTCGTAGAAGGTGACGCTCATGCTGCCGCTGATCGTCGAGTTCTCGAGGTTCGCATACTGCTGCATCTTATCAGAATCCGCACTGACGCTGATGTCCGTGATGAGGCAGCGGTAGGCACAGTCATGCACCTGCTGGATGATCCGGCGCGCGATCTGATAGTTCGTCGCAGTGAAGCTGATATTGATCGTCCGACGCACAGCGTCATCCGTCGCCACCGGCTGCTCGAAGCTGAAATTGAAGCTCGTCGCCTGCGCGAAGATCGTATTGAGTGCGGCCGACTCCGCCTTCAGATTATCATAGGAAGCGACGATGCCGTTCACTTCCTTCTGTCCGTTTTCGATATCCTCCTGCATCTGCTTGATGATGGCGGATTTCTGCTGTTCCATCTCCATCTGCTGCTCGAGCACCGTTGTGTCCGCCGCCGCGATGCGTTCCTGCACCGGAAGCCGCACGAAGCGGTAGTACACGAGCCCCAGCAGGATCATCACCAGTACGAGAAGAAGGACTTTCTCACGTTTCGTAAAAGCTCTGTTTAACATTCTGTCCTCCCTCAGCCTAACGGGCTTCCGCCCTGGATCGTGATGCTGCCGCCGGTAAACGGGTGTTCCGTCGGTGTGTCAATGTTGGCGGGCTGCTGCTGTACGGCGACAGTCTGCGGCACGGCTGCAGTCGGCTGCGGTGCGGCGGCCTGCGCTGCCTGTGCGGCCTGTGCAGCCTGGCGCTTCGCCGCTTCCTCTGCGGCGCGCTGCGCTGCTGCACGCTCTGCCTTCGCCTGAGCGGCCTCGGCACTCGTGCTCCCGGTGCCTGCATTGGCCGAAGACGTGGTCGTGCTCAACGCCGCCTCGGTCTCACCGATCTGGTCCGGGCGTGCGTTCTGAATGCTCGGGATATAAGCGTTCTGGCCGGTTGCGGAGCCGTTCTCGCCGGCATCGAGGGCCTGATCGCCGGTCGCGGATACCTCACCGGAGTCGAGGGCTGCACGGACCTCCTCCGGGGTACGGAAGTAGATCGTCAGCTGACCGGTCACGAAGAGCGGCTGATCCGGGGTGCCATCCGCAGAGAGCGACAGCTTATCCTTATCCTCATCAGTCGCAGCGGTCTGGGCCGTCACGTAGCTCACGTACTCGGAGCCCTCGAGCGAGAGGATGATATCCGGGAGACGCTGCGCGTCGGTCACACCGACGGTGATCACGGCGATGTTGTCCTGGATCTGGATGGTCTGGATGCCACCCGCCGCATGCACACGCTCGTCGATGACGTTCAGCATAGTGACGCGGTCCTGACGGGAAAGCTCCTCGTCGTTGAGATAGCCGTTGCCGTAGTGGGAGTAGTCGGCACGCACACTCGCGTACTGGCTGTTTGCCTCCTTCATCTTCTCGAGGTTCTGCTCCATCCGGCTGTAGTTCGCCTCCGCGGCATCGGCACGCGCGAGCTGCGCTGCCACGCCGTAGCGGGAGAAGAAGTACAGGAAGATCATGAACAGTGCGAAGAGAACGAGCGTGAAGACGCGGTCCTGCGTGTCGTGCTCGCGGTACATGAGGTTGATGGTTTTCTTCGACGGGTACTTTCCGCTCCGGCCGATCTGCACTTTGCCTAGTTCTTTTAAGTTCGTCAAACCGGTACCTCCTGTCTCGCCAATGTCTCCTGGATTTCATCGTCACTGAGCGCGCGCACCTTCGCCTCCGGATCGAGCGCGACGCCGTAGCTCTGCGGGCTCAGGAGAAGCGCGGCCTCGAGGCCCGGCTCGGTATACGGCATCAGGTCGGTGAGTGGGCGCATCGGGAGGTTCATCGTCTCCTCGATGGTCGTGAGAAGCGCAGGATAGTTCGCGGCACCACCGCAGTAGTACAGGGTGTCGATCGTGTTGTTCGTGTTACTGTAGCTGTAGAAGTTCATCGCACGCATGATCTGTACGGCACTGCTCTCGTAGAGAGCCTCCATGTTCTCGTGCGCGAGAACGTCGTCCTGATTCGACTCGGCGGCGAGCTGGCCGATGTGGACATCGGTACCGCGGATCTCTGCAGCGATCTCCGCGATGCGTCGTGCGCCCGGCTCGAGCGGTCGAGTGACCTCGTAGACACCGTTTCGGAAGAAGTGGAGCTTGAAGCTGCGATCGCCCATGTCGAGAATCGCATAGTCCTTCGTATCCGGCACACGGAACAGGGCGTTATAGCGGCGGAGTACACGCTGGAAGCCAAGCACATCCGGCACGAGGCCGACGGCGTTCAGCTTCGCATGCTTCGCAAGCGTCCGGTAGCGGTCGATCAGTTCACGGCTGCATGCCACCGCGAGGAGCTTCATCGTCTTCTCACCCTCCTCGATCACGGCATAGTCGTAGAAATACTTCTCGGTCGGCTCACTGATGTAATCATGGAACTCGAACGGAAGGTTCAGCTGGAGCTGCTTCACGGTCATGCGCGGCAGATCGACGACACGCATGTAGACGCCGCTCGACGGCAGGGTGAAGATGACATTCCGACAGTGGATGCCGTGGCTCCGAAACGTTTCCTTCAGAAAATCCGCCATCGCATCCCAGTACTGGACCATGCCGTCCTTCACGATATTATCCGGGAGCGTCTCGACGAAGACGTCCTTCAGCTCTCCCTTTACGATGTATGAAATCTTGATTCGGTAGTTTCCGATGTCGATACCGACGACTTTCGTGATTTTCATATATTCCTCATCTGTTATAGGCAAATTTTTTCACAATATGAGTCCAGTATACCACGCCACGAATTCACTTCCAAATAGAATAGAGAGGAAAACGGCGATGGAAATGGACGGGCCGAATGGAATCTTATCCTTTTTGAGTCCGAGCGCGATAAACAGCCCCACGAAGCAGCTCAGCATCAGGTTAAAAAGTGTCACACCCGGTCGCATATAGAGCCCGGTCATGAACAGCAGTTTAATGTCTCCGCCGCCGAGGCTCTCTTTTCCCGTGAGCTTATCGAAAACGAGCGAGATCAGCAGCATCAGGAGGCCGACGCCGAAGGCGCTGACGAGCCCCCACTTGAGATCCGTAAGGATCCACTGGGTGATCGGGATGTGGGTGGTGATGACAGAGCCGGCACCGGCGGCGAGTGAAGCGCCGCCGGGCGAAAGCTCTGCCACAGCCAGCATGATCCGGCCGAGCCCATCCTGGAGGCCGGGAGCATTGGCCAGCGGTAAACGTGCGCCTGTGATGCTGAGCGCCTCGGTGAGACCCCGGCCCTGCGTGCACGCGATGAGCGGCAGGGTGAGGAGCCACCAGAGGATGCCCGCGACGTGGAAGCGATCCGGGATGAGGAGGGTCTTCTGGTCCACGAGACTGAGCCCCATCAGGATCACGAGAAGCCCGAGATAGCGAAGTGCCACGAAGGAGAGATCGAATTTATAGACGATCGCTGTGAAACCAAGCCCGAGCACGAGCTCCACCCAGGTCGACTCCGCGCTGAACTTCGCCCCGCAGTAACGGCAGCGGCCGCCCGAACGAAGATACGAGATGATCGGGATCAGATCGCCGGCACCGAGCGCATGCCCGCAGACATCACAGTGCGAGCGGCCACGCGCGACCCGTTCATGATGCACGAGCCGCCACGCCACACAGTCGATATAGCTCCCGAATACCGCCCCGAACAGGAACGCGAGGATGAGGATGTAAAGCATAATAAGCGGCGTAGTCTGGTACATGAGGCCCCGTTTCTGAAAACATTCTGTATACATTAAAATCGAAGTGATTATAGCATGCACAGGCGGATATATAACAGTTTTTTTGATGGATCACGACATAGATTTCTGATTTTTCGCTGTTTTGATACCGCATTGCGCCCTTGACTGTATAGTGGCTATATGGTTTAAACTAGAGTCAGCATAAAAAAGATAAGGAGTGCTTATCGAGGGCACGGCACTGTACCACTGGACCAGATTCGATGCGGTCCAGACAGACGCCGCGGAGAGCCCACGAAGAACACGATAAGCAGAAGAATGATGAACTGTTTTGAAAATAAGATGACCTACCCGCAATTCCTGAAGTATCTGATCCCGTCGGTGCTGGCCATGATCTTTCTGTCCTTCTACACAACGATCGACGGCTACTTCGTCTCGAAATACGCAGGCTCCGACGCACTTGCGGGCATCAATATCGTGATTCCGGTGACCTGCGTCATCTTCGGAACCTCTGTGATGCTCGCCACCGGTGCGGGCGCCATCATTGGCGAAAAAATGGGACAGAAAAAGGACCACGAGGCGAATCAGATTTTCACCTTCATCACCCTGGTCCTGCTCGTCCTCGCGACTTTCTTTACGATTTTCGGTCTCGTCTTCCTGAAGCCGGTCTGCCGCTTCCTCGGCAGCAGTGAGCGTCTGCTCGCGCATGTCCTGCCGTACGCGAAGGTCATCTTCCTCGGCAGCATCCCGATGTCCTTCAAGCTGTTTTTCGAGTACCTCGTGCGGACCGACGGCAGTCCGAAGGTCGGGCTCTGGATGTCGATGACCGGCCTCGTGCTGAACGTCATCTTCGATTACATCCTCGTCGGCGTGTTCCGTCTGGGTACGTACGGCGCGGCCTGGGGCACCACCCTGTCGATCACCGTCAGCGCGCTGATCGGCCTCATCTACTTCCTCCGCTTCAGCCATATCCGCTTCTGCCGCACCCGGATGCACGCCGACGTGCTTGTGAAATCCTGCACGAACGGCAGCAGTGAGATGCTCACCGAGATGTCGACCGGCATCACGACCTTTCTGTTTAATATCATCATCCTCCGGCATTATGGTGAGGACGGGGTCGCGGCGGTCACGATCATCATGTATCTCTACTACTTCTTCATCGCGTTTTACATGGGCATCGCCGTGGCGGCCGCACCGATCGTGAGCTTTAACGTCGGCGCCGGAAATCCCGCGAAGATCCGGGAGACGCTGCGCTACAGCTTCCGGACCATCGCTCTCACCTCCGTGATCGTCATGGCGATCTCGCTCGGCCTCGGGCAGCCGCTCATCCACCTCTTCGCCGGACCCGGTCACGTGTTTGACCTCACCTGGGAGGGGCTCCGGCTTTTCAGCCCGGTCTTCCTCTTCATCGGATGGAACGTCTTCCTCTCCGGCTACTTCACCGCCCTCGGAAATGGCTTCCTCTCCGCCCTCATCTCGACCCTCCGCTCGCTGATCCTCGTGGTGCTCTTCATCCTGCTCCTCCCGAAGCTCATCGGCGTGAACGGCATCTGGCTTACCATGCCATGCGCCGAAGCCGTCACCATCTTCATCTCCGCGTACTGCTACCGGAAGCATGGCCGCGCCTACCTCGTGTGAGGGGCAGAAACAACCGGGGCCCCGGAGGGCCGGTTGTTTCACATCCCGCTCAGTACTGCGAGTTCCAGAAGAGCGTTTCACCTTCCGGGGCGTCCTCGGCGATGCGCTCGCGCTCCTCGCCGGTGAGGGCCGCCTTCTCTTCCGCGGACATCATCGTATAGTCGTAGTAGTAGAGCACCGGGCCGCGCCAGCGTACCATCGCGAGCTGCCCGTCCTGCGAGAAGCTGATGGCGAGGAACTGCGCGCCATCCGGATCACCGAGGCCCGTCACGTTCTGACGGATGTTGTCGAAGAAGCTCCGGTTGTGCGTGACATCGTTGCTCGTGGTCGTCGTACCGTCATCGAGGCGACCGATCGCCTTCCGGTAGCGCTCGTCGCCCCGGTTCGGCACGCCGCTGGCTCCCGTCTGCGCCTGCCGGTTCTGAAACGCCAGTGAACGCCCATAGCCCTTCAGGTCTACACGATCCTTCGCCGGGAAGTGATCCCGTGTATACACCTGCTTCGTCTCGGCATCATAGTAGTACACTACGGCCCCCGGTGCCCCGTCCATCAAGTACTGCGTCTTCGCGCAGGCCACTGCCTCATCGACTTCCTTGCAGTCGTAGGTCATCGCGATATCCTGCAGATGCCGCATATAGCCCTCTACCACAAACATCAGAAGCACCAGCGCGATCAGCACCATCAGGATATAGTGCACCGCCGCCAGGCCCCGGCGGTCACGAAGCCGCGCGCGGAATTCTGTCTGAATCATCTAAGCCTCTTTCCTTTTTACATTTTTACTTTCTAAGTATACCGTCCGAAGAGACATACAACAACGGAATATTTCGGTTGAACCGAAATGTCTCTAGACTGATTTCGTTTGAAACGAAATGTTACTGTTCTTAGCGAAATGTATCGCAATTCATTTCGCTCGAAACGAAATTCCAGCAGAGTTAAGCGCTTCGTTTACCGCAAACAGCGTTCCACCACTTCCTCCGGCAGCTCCGGGAAGGAAATCATCGCCTCCGGTTTCGCCGGGTGCGGCGCGATCCACTTTTCCATCCAGATCATGTCGTACCAGCGGTCGAACTTATAGGCGCAGGCATGGAAGTGCCCGACGAGCTGATAGCCGAGGTGCGCATGGAAGTCCGGACTGTTCGTGTTCAGGTACGGATCTTCGCCAATGTCGACGCCGCTGTCTGCAGAGCCCTCCCGGAGGTCTTTTCGTGTCCGGTCAGCCGTGTTCGGGTCGCCGATGCCTATATGTGCATCCTGCAACCGATCGGCAGCTGCTACTGTGTTCATCGTCCCCGGGTACGCGATGCAGGCATTCACGCTGATGATGTTCATCGCGCGGAGAATCGCCTCCAGCCGCTCGTACAGCTGCCGCCCGAGCCCGTGCTTTCGTGCACGCCGGTCGACGTAGATCGAGGTCTCCACGCTCCAGTCGTAGGCCGCGCGCTCATGCAGACGTCCGACATAGGCATAGCCAATGATGCGCTCGGAAGTCCTGTGTGTCCCAGTAACATCACCGGCACCAGCACCGGAAGCCGGCGCAGACGAAACCGAAGCGCCATCGACATGCGCAGTGTCTGCATTGGCCTCTGCGCGGTCTATACACGAAACCGAAGCGCCATCGACATGCCCGGTGCCTGCATTGGCCTCCTGCTCCTCTACCGCGACGATGTACGGATAGGTCGCCAGCGTGTGCGCGATCCGCGCACGGAACGCCTCGACGCTCGGCACCTCATACTCGAAGGTGATCGCCGTCTCCTCGACATACGGCGCATAAATCGCCAGCAGCGCCTCCGCATCCTCCGGACGCGCCACACGAAATGTCCGTTCTCCCATGCTGTCTCCTCTCCTCGCTTCCCCGGGGTCTGACCCCATAAACTTGAGTTTAGAATCTGTTTAGAAAAATTTAATGGGGTCAGACCCCATAAACTCAGAAGCTGTTTAGCGCTCGTGCTTTTCGTCGCGATCATCCTTCAGGATCCCGCGGTCAGCGAAATCCTCCATGACAGCTCTTGAAAACGCTGCGAGTGCCTCGGAGCCGCGGGCGGTCTTCTGCTGCCGGCCCCACACAGTGTTGAACGACACACCGTGCGTCTTCCAGTCGTCGCCCTCGTTCGAGGCATTGAGCAGGAGCGGCTGGAGGTTGTCCATCGCATGCGCGTACTTCGCCTCCGGCGTCTCGTAGGCCTCGAACTCCTCGAAGAGTGCCCGGAGCTCATCGCGCTGATCTGCCGGCAGCAGTGCGAAGATACGGTCCGCCGCCTTCTCCTCACGCTCCCTCTGCGTCTTCAGCCCCTCCTCGTCGTAGGCGTAGGTGTCGCCCGCGTCGATCTCCACGATATCATGGATCAGGCACATCATCATGACATGCGCGATGTCGACCTCGGTGTTGCTGTACTCGCGAAGCAGGTACGCCATGATGGCCATGTGCCACGCATGCTCCGCATCCCCCTCGCGACGCCCGTGATTTGTCAGATGCGTCTGCCGGTAGATTTCCTTCTCCTTATCGATCTCCAGGATGAACTCCCGCTGCTTCTCGAAACGTTCCTGATTCATTTACATTCCTTTCCTGCGTCTCTTTATGGGGTCTGACCCCATAAACTTCAGTTTAGATTTAGTTTAGAAAAATTTAATGGGGTCAGACCCCATTAACTCCCGGCTGCGTTACGCCAGGCGGCGCTGCTTTCGGAGCGCCCGGTAGTACATGGCGATCAGCGTGCCGCCGGTGAGCACCCAGGAAACCGGGTAAACGCTCATCAGCACCTCGTAGGTCGGCACGACGCGGAAGGCGGTCAGAAGCCAGATGATACGGAAGACGACGGTGCCGAGGATCGTGATAACGGACGGGCTGATCGCGTAGCCCATGCTGCGGAGAACGCCGGACGGGGTGTCGAAGAGGGTGCAGAGCCCCTCAACCGCCATGACGTGGTACATGCGACTCACAGCGTAGTCAATGGCAACCGGATCCGTCGTGTAGAGTCCCGCGAATTCGCGCGCCCAGATCGTGAACGGCAGCGCCAGCAGCTGCGTGAACAGGATGGACTGGAGCATCGTGAGGCGGAAAACGCGACGGCAGCGGCCATGCTCGCCCGCGCCGAGGTTCTGACTGTAGAAGGTTACCGCGGCCTGCGCGAACGCGGCGCAGATGTCATAGGTGAAGTACTCGAAATTGAGGCCCGCGGCCGCACCTGCGATGGCCTGCGCGCCGAAGCTGTTGACGCCGGCCTGAACGAAGATGTTCGAAACCGAGAACACCGACTCCTGCACGCCCGCCGGGAGGCCGACCTGCAGTACGCGCTTCATGTACCTCGGGTGCAGGCGAATGCAGTCGATCCGGAGCCGAAGTGGCCCTTCTTCATGGAGCAGCGTGCGGAACACCAGCGCCGCCGAGGTGAAGTTTGCGAGGGTGGTCGCGAGCGCGACACCCGCCACGCTCATCCTGAAGACGACGACAAACAGAAGATTCAGGATGACGTTCAGGACACCCGCGAAGATCATGTACATCAGCGGGCGCTTCGTATCTCCGATCGAGCGGAGGATCGCCGCGCCGAAATTGTAGAGTGTGATGAACGGGAGCCCGAGCATGTAGATGCGGAAGTACAGCACCGCCATGTTGAGGACCTCCACCGGCGTGCCGATGGCTTCGATGAGCGGGCGTGCGATGACGAGGCCGATGGTCATCAGCAGGAGACCGCCCGTAATGGCCATCGCGATGACCGTGTGGATGGCATCCGACACCTCGTCCATGCGTCCGCTGCCGATCAGCGTCGCCACGACGACATTCGGACCGATCGACGCACCGACCAGGAAGTTCACGAAGACACCGACGTTCGCAACATTGGCACCGACCGCCGCGAGGGCATCGCCACCCGCGAAACGACCGACCACCGCCACATCCGCCGAATTAAAAAAATGCTGCAGGATACTGCTCGCCGCCAGCGGCAGTGCGAACAGTACGAGCTTCCAGAAAAGCCCGCCATGCAGCATATCGATCTTGTTTGGATTTGTTTCCACCGGCACACCCCCGAAATTTTAAAACTTCGTTGATGATACTACTTTTCCGGACGGATAGGAATAGTCAAATTGAAAGGGCATCCGAGCGCTTACAGCAGTCCTCTCGCCATCAGCATTTCCTCGACGATTTCCACGGCTTCGTACACCATGCCGTCGCAGTGTGGCTTTTTCTCCGCCGGGCTGTGTACCTCCTCGCGGAGCAGGTCGCGGCAGTCGGAGAGGCCGCCATGGAGGTCCTTCATGCGGCGCATGAATTCTGCGGATGCTTCTGCATCGCCGGCGCCATAGAGGCCAAGGGCCATGAGTCCGCCGGTGATGGCACCGCAGGTGAGGCCTGCACGCATGCCGCTTCCGAAGTTAGCGGTGATGGCGGTGGCCTGCGTTGCACTTATGCCCTTCTTCTCGGCAAACGGGATGAACACCGCCTGCGCACAGTTGTAGTGTATCGTCGTATCATCGCGAAGCGCGTGGCTTCGCTTCATCATTTCAGTCATCTTATTTCATCCTCCTACAGAACATCGAAATCATTTCAGCACATTCATGCTGTACTTGTGGCTCTCCGGAATCTCACGTTCTGCATACACCTCGTCGGTCTGTCCGAGGATGATGGAGCCGGTCGGCACGAAGCCCTCCGGGATATGCAGCTTCGCCACGAGTTCCTCGTTCTTCACAAGCGCACGGATGGCACCATAGATGTCGCAGTGACCGACGCCCTCCTCGACGGCGGCGAGGGACATATTCTGGATGACAATGCCTACATTGGCGCTTGCCACATTACTGGTCTGGCTCGAGGACACGAGGATCATCATCGGTGCGCCATAAAGCGGGTGGCGGGACGGGTCTCCACTCGCGGCAGCTGCATTGGCATCGATCTCATGAAGAAGCTCCGGATTCGTAATCACGGTGAGATGGATGCTGTCGTAGCGTTTCATGCCGATCGGCGCCTCGTAGGCCGCGGTGAGAATGCGCTCGAGCTGCGCGTCGGTGATGCCTTCACCCGTATAAGAGCGGATGGACTTTCGAATATTTAGTGCCTTATATAATTCCATGATGATAGCCTCCTTTTGTTTGTGCTTCCTATATCATAGCAGAAATGGAGGACTTCCAATCCTGTTTATAAAAAAATAATGAGGCATCCCTTCCATCCGTCTAAGAATGGAAGGGACGCCTCACTGTACATCGTACGCAAGTCGCTTGCCGTTTACGCATATTTCACGCGCTGCGCAGCTCTCTGCCCTCCTGTTTCAATGCACATATTTCTCCAGAAAGCGAACGCTCTCACTTCCGGCTGTCCGTGCATCCGGCTTTGACAGTGCTTCGACCGCCACTGCGCCTGTATAGGAGATTTCATCCAGCGTTTCAAATATTTCCTTGAAATCCATATGTCCATGTCCATACTTCATATGGCACTGTCTGATCTCGATGTTCTCCGACGGTATCACATAGGTATGTCCCATGTAGCGCTTCCCAGACTTGATGGCGATACAGTCATCTCCCAGTGAGAAGTGCACGCCGACAATTTCCAGATTTTTCACAGATTCAGGATCGATACCATCGGTATTTGGAGATACCTTCGGATTGTTGAGTGCGATATCCAGAATTCGAATATTTTCAGAGAAGTACGGATGAACCGTCCACGCCGGACTGTTCTTTATGCTGATCCCCTGGATGGTCACGTCCTTACATCTGTTCAGGAAAATCGACCTCGGACGGAACGCTCCGCCTGTTTTCTTACGGCCTTCACCTTCCCACCAGTTTTCATAGGACGCATTACCTTCGATGGTTCCTTCTCCACAGATCGTAACATCCGAAACACCGATACCCGTGATGATGGATGCGAAGGAATCGAGCGGATTTCCTTCCCAGCTCGCCAGGTTGTATTCCGACGCTTCGTCATAGCTCTGAATCAGTCCCGGAAGAATCGGGAAGTACGTACGGTCCGTATAAGCCGACAGCACGGCTCCTTTTCCAAGCTCGAAGATGATATCGCTCTTCATGAAGAGACTGCTGACTTTATAGATGCCCTCTGGAACATACACACGGCTGTGCGGAGGGCAGCTCAGGATCGCTGCCTGTATGGCCAATGTATCATTATGTACATCGTCACCCCTCGCACCGAAATCGCGAACGTTTAACGTGACAAACTCCGGTTCCGTCTGAAATGTCATCTCCGCCGATGTCTGATCTCCTCTGGACAGTGTCAGCCGATACTCCGTGTCCGGCTTCAGCCCATAGATGGACTGCACCACGCGATCAGATGTCAGCATTGGCTCCCCATCGATGAAAACCGTATAGTTATCCGTGTAGACGATGCCTTCCTCTACGAGCTCGATACATACCGCTCTTGAAGATTTCCATATAATCTTAAACTTCATCTCACATCTCCTCGATATAGTCTTCATACCTTTCGCGAAGCAGCATCCTGTTTTCGCAGGCGATTCTTATGCTCTCTTTTACGCGTTTCACGGAATCCGGATCCCAGCTCTCAAAGACAGAAAGGTTCTTTTTCAGAACCTTTCTGTACTGCATAACCAGATTCATCTTATGATCGAACACCTCTTCATCGATCTCAGCTGCTGTTCTGGCCAGGGCAAGAAGATAAAAGGACAGCTCTTCCTGAGAAATTCCCGAATGGGGTGCACACACTTTTTCATATGCCTGCGCGAAAATCTTCTGAATATCCTGATAGCCTTCTTTCGCATTCTCCTGCGTCTCATATGCCGCAATCTCCGGCATTTCAGCGCAGAGTTCCTTCATCGTGAATTCTTTATCCTTCCAGTCTGTCCCTTTCATCTTCTCACCTTCTCATATGAACTTAGTACGCATTCTCTGCGTATACGCTGTTGATATCATCGAGCAGATCCTGTGCAAGCTCTGCCGGATCGTCTCCGTAGCTCAGAGACTCCATGGTCGTGTAGTAGGAGCCGGTTGTATCCTTCAGAGAAGAGTTCTCAAAGTTCGGATCCAACGGATAGTTGGCATTGGCCATCGCCAGCTTGTTACCCTCATAGGTCAGACCCTTTAACTGGCCATCTTCCTCGAGAATCTTTTCAGCCGCCTTGTTTACGACCACGCCTCGCTCAACGCCCAGAATCTTAACCGCTTCCGGATCGGACACAAGGAAGTTGATCAGAAGAGCTGCTTCCTTCTTATGCTGAGAGGATTCTGCAATCGTCCATGCCTGCGAAATCTTATACATACCGGCAACCTTCTTTCCGAATCCGGTGATGTAATCGCCCAGAACGAATTCCTGACCATCCTGAAGGCCATCTGCAAACTTCTGCTGTGCAGAATCCCACTCGAAGAATCCTGCATACTTACCACATGCCCAGTCTGGATTCTTTTCGATGGTATCGACGCCCTGACCCTTCAGATACTCGATGGACGGCAGCACATGATGCTCTTCCAGCGAATTGATCCACTCGAGACCCTCTGTAATCTCCTCAACCGTATAGTTGCACTGATTATCGACCGCCCATGGCTTCTCATACTTGGACTCCAGATAGTATACCATCAGCAGGTAGCGCTCATACTCGAACAGTGCAAGCGGATAATAGTCATCGCCCAGCTTCTCCTTAAAGGTCTCTCCGGCAGCCGTAAGCTCATCGAAGGTCGTCGGAATCGCGATACCGGCCTTATCAAAGGTCGTCTTGTTCCAGTAGAAAACCTTACCTGTGGTCGAGATCGGAATCGCCTGCTGTTTTCCGGCGACGACGCAGGTATCAAGCGTCGTCTTATCATAATCTGCAAAATTATTAAAGACATCGGCGTAATCATTTAAATCCGCGTACTTGCTTCCATCCGAAGAGAACTGATACAGCCAGTTCCAGTTCGTCTGCATGACATCTGCGGATGCACCCGCCACGAGGCTCGTCGAAATCTTCTCGGTCCAGCCGTTCCATGCACCGTACTCGCACTCTACCTTGATATCCGGATAAGCCTCTATTTAATGGGGTCTGACCCCATTAAATTTTTCTAAACTAAAAATAAACTGAAGTTTATGGGGTCAGACCCCCTTACGAAATTCTTAAGATACAACTTCAAACGTCCCCGGCACCAAAATATGCCAGGGACGTTTCTCTTTTGCTTCTTTATTTGTTATGGGGTCAGACCCCCCTTACGAAATCCCTCAGCCGCGCTTCGCGTGGAGGCCGAAGTCGATGATCTTCGCGACGAGCTCCGGAAAGCTGATGCCGGCGACGCGGGCCGCGTCCGGGACGAGGCTCATCGCGGTCATGCCCGGGAGGGTGTTGACCTCGAGGACGATCGGGCCGCTCGCACCGACGATGAAGTCGATGCGGGATACGCCGCAGAGGTTCAGCTTACGGTAGACCTTCTTCGCGATCTCGATGGCCGCCGTGCGATCCGCCTCACGGATCCGCGCCGGGATGATGTGGTGGCAGAGCCCCTGCGTATACTTCGCCTTATAGTCGTAGAACTCACGTTCTGAAGTTATCTCGATCTCCGGCAGCACCTGGAGCTCCTCGTTGCCGATGATCGGCACCGTGATCTCCGTGCCCGCCACGAACTTCTCCGCGAGCAGCTGGTCCTCATAGGAGAAGATGTCCTCGATGGCCTGCGGCAGCGCCGACGCCTCCTTCACGATCTCGACGCCGATGCTGGAGCCCTGGCATGGTGCCTTCAGCACCGCCGGCAGTCCGATCTTCTCGACGATCCGCGCCGCGATCTCGTCCACCGTCATCTCGCTCTTATGCACCGCGATATACTCCGACGTCGGAAGTCCCGCCGCCTTCAGCATATTCTTCGTATAGATCTTATCCATGCCGACCGCACTCGCGCCGACACCCGGACCGGTATACGGAATCCCCGCAAGCTCCAGCACACCCTGGATGCAGCCGTCCTCGCCGCCCTTGCCATGCAGCGCGAGGTACGCGATCTCCGGTTTCATCGCGAGGAGCTCGCCGATGTTGTCATGGTGCAGATCAAACAGCGTCACATCCGTGAAGCCATACTCCTTCAGCGCCTCAAACACCGCCTGTCCACTCCGAAGCGAGATCTCCCGCTCCGTCGAAATCCCGCCATATACCACCACGATCTTCAGATCCTTATTCATAGCTTCATCTCCTTCAGAATATTAAGCCGATTATAGCGCACGCCCATTCATGCGTAAAATGATTTATATCTCTATTATTGATGCGGCAGGCGCATAAGCGTGCTCACGGATTACACCGTTTGCACGGCGCATAGCCCTCGCTGATGATCTGCTCCCGTGACTCGTTCACATCTTTCCGATTTTTCGGGCTGATCGTTTCCACACTCGAGCAGCTCGGCAGGTGGAACTTGTGGCTGTTCGTGTTCAGCACATAGCTCCCCGCCGTCGTGCCCGCACCCGCTGCGCCATCTGCGTTCCCGCCGCCTGCATTGGCCGACGCGATGGCCACGGCGTTCTTCGCAGTGCTGAAGTTGATCGTCTGGCCGTCACTGACGGCAGTGATTTCACCCTGCATATCGGTGCGGAAGGTCGTGACACCTGCATCCCGCAGCCGCGACAGCACCGCCTCCGTAGGATGACCGTAGCTGTTGCCGGCACCGACGGAAATCACGGCATACTGCGGAGCGACTGCCCGCAGGAACGGATAGGAGGTCGAGGTATCCGAGCCGTGATGGCCGACCTTCAGCACGGTACTCTGAAGGTTCACACCGCTATTCAGAAGATCCTGCTCCTCCGCGCGCTCCGCATCGCCCGTAAAGAGGAAGGAGGTCGCACCGAAGCTCACTTTCAGAACGATCGAGTTATCATTGCTGTCCTCCGCACGGTGTAGCGGCCCGAGGATCTGAATCTGCGCACCGCCGAGTGCGAAGGTCTCGCCCGCCGTCGGCACCGTGATCTGCTTACCCCGCTGCGCCAGATACTTCACGAAGCTCTGGAATGTCTCCGTCGTGCCTGTCGTCTCCGGGCAGTAAGCTGTCCCGACCGACGCATAGTTCAGCGCACCCGAGAGCCCGCCGATGTGGTCGGCATCTACATGCGTCGCCACGATCACATCGAGATAGCTGAGGCCATGCTGCTGCAGCCACGCATATATATAGGAAGATTTCTCCGGCTTGCCGCCATCGATCAGCATCGACTGACCGCCGCACTGAATCACCGCCGCGTCGCCCTGCCCGACATCAAGCCAGGTCACCGTCAGCGTCCCCGCCTGCGCGATCCCTGTGTTCCCGGTCGCCTGCGCTGCCCCGGCACGGCCACTATCCTGCCCGCCGCCTGCATTGCCCGCCTGCGTGGCGGCTTCCTCCGAAGCCGGCGATGTCGCCGCCTGCGCCACATGCTCTCCACTCTCCGGCTGTCCCGACGTCTGCAGGACCAGCACCGCTGCGAGCACACAAAAAACGGACAGGAGCACTGCACCCATCCGCTTCATCCGATTTCTACCCCTCTGTTTTTTCATACCATGATGCCTTCTTTCTTCTGCTGCACATATTCTAGCGCGACCATCCCCTCCATGTCCACGTGTTTTCAGACACACCACTGCATCATTTCCCCTCTTGTGTTACTGTTCGCTCGTGGCTCGGCGGACAGCAGCCGGAATCCGAGCCACGCCTGCACATCATCGATTCTGCACAAATACTGATACAATTTTCACATCCGATTCCATGCGCTCCCTCGACTTTTTCGGGTATCAATATCGTCTGCTGAAGTCCGCTTCCCCATGGGATCCGACCTACGTCGAGTTCTATCGCTCTGAGAAGACGCTCGTGGATCCGGTCTCCCACTGGTTCTCTCTCGGTGGCGATCTCTGGGAGCTCCAGCTCATGCCGAACAGCGCCTGGGCAGCGAGCACAGCAGCTACGGACGCCTCTTCTATGTGCTCATCGAGGATGAAGCGAAGCACCAGAAGTACTATACGCTATGATGTAAAAGGTAGGGACCCGGAGGGCAGCCATCGAATACACTGTGTATTCGGTGCCTGCCCTCCAGACTCCTGTCTTTTCTGTAACTTACAGGCTCTTCAGCTCTGCGCTGAGCTCTTCATTCGCGGAGTAATCCACCGGCGTGTCGATGATCACCGGTACCTTCTCCTCGAAGCCCTTCCGAATCGCTTCGCTGAGCTCCGCTGCAGAGTTCACACGCACACCCTTACAGTGCATCGCCTCCGCGAGCGCCACGAAATCCGGATTCGTGAAATCAACGAAGGCCGCACGACCATACTGCTCCTCTTCCTTCCACTTGATGAGACCGTACTCGCTGTCATGGAAGATCACGACGACGAAGTTCACACCGAGCCGTACCGCGGTCTCCAGCTCCTGCGAGTTCATCATGAAGCCACCATCGCCCGTCGCCACCAGCACACGACGCTCCGGATAAACCAGCTTCGCCGCGACGGCACTCGGCACGCCGATGCCCATGCTTGCGAAGCCGTTCGAGATGATACAGGTCTCCGGCTTGTAGCAGCCATACAGACGACCGATCCACATCTTATGCGCACCGACATCCGAGATCAGGATGTCCTCCGGATCGGAAAGTGCCTTTCGGATATCCGCCACGATGCGCTGCGGCTTCATCGGGAAGGCATCTGACTGCACCGCCTCCTCGATGGACTCCTCGAAGCGCTCCTTGATAGCGAAGGCCCAGGTCGGCTCCTCCTTCGCCTCCATCAGCTTCCCGAGACGCGCGAGCGAGGAATCGATCTCACCATTCACCTGGACCTCGCACTGGTAGTACTTACTGATATCCGCCTGCCAGTTCGAGATATGCACGATCCGATGATTCCGCTCCGCGTTCCACTTCGACGGCTTCAGCTCCATCAGATCATAGCCGATACAGATGACGAGATCCGCCTCCTCGAACAGCCGATTTACATAGTCCCGCTGCGGGATACCGATGGTCATCATGGAGTAGCGGTTGTCCGCCGAGACGATGCCCTTCGCCATCATCGTGTTCACCACCGGAATGTGCAGCTTCTCCGCAAACTTCGTGATCACCTGGGACGACGCATAGTGAACTGCATTGTTGCCGACGAAAATCAGTGGCTTCCGCGCCGTACGGATCGACTCCGCCGCCATCTGGATCTGCGACTCCTCGGCCTCCTGCTGGCAGACCGCATCCTTCATCAGCGGCATCTCGAGCCCACTCACCTGCATCTTCGCGATATCCACCGGGAGGTCAATGTGGGCGGCCCCCATGCGACCGGCACCACCCTCCGCGTACTTGAAGGCGAGACGGACGATTTCATTGACCGTATCCGGACGCATGACCAGCTTCGTACGCTTCGTGATCGGCTCGAAGATCTTCGCAAGGTCGAGATTCTGATGGCTCGTGAGATGCATCTGATCCGAGCTGACCTGACCGGTGATCGCCACGAGCGGCGCACCATCGAGATTCGCATCCGCCACGCCCGTCACGAGATTCGTCGCGCCCGGTCCCAGCGTCGCAAGGCACACGCCCGCCTTCCCAGTGAGTCGCCCATACACATCCGCCATGAACGCTGCGCCCTGCTCATGCCGCACCACGACGAAATGGAGCCGCGGCTCGTCCGCGATCGCCTGCACAAGCTCCAGATTTTCCTCCCCCGGGATACCGAAGATGTACTTCACACCCTCCGTCACCAGACACTCCACCATTAGTTTCGCCGCTGTACGCATAACGCTCTCCTCCATCCAGCATCACAAAAAGGCGCTCCAGGAAAAACCTGAAGCGCCCTTGCTTAAAATCACTTTATCATCTTCATTTTATGCCTGATACATCATCAAGCATTTCTGAATTATAGCACGCAGATACTGATAATTCCATGCGTGCACAATTCAATTTCGATATCGGAGTCATAACAGGGCGTTGCTTTTCTAATTTCTGCTTTACAGAAATTGAACTCACTGATATATTTGATTCCAGCAAAGGGGAGTAAAGGGCAGTCATCTCGGATCGGTTTGGGGCGCGACTGCTGCATGGCAGCGTCAGCACGGCGGAAACGCCCGATGTCATGTGTTCGCTTGAGACTTTTGTCACAGTTTAGGTCTGTGGCAGGGTCTCTTTTTTTCTGCCACGATGTTTTTCAGGAGGTAGAACATGAACTTTTTGAACACATTCGCTGCACTGTTTGCCAATGCAGGCAACCTGCACTGGCAGATGGTGGTCATGTGGGCCATCGGCGGCCTGCTGATTTATCTCGCCATCGTGAAGAAGATGGAGCCGAGCCTGCTGCTCCCGATGGGCTTCGGTGCGATCCTCGTAAACCTGCCGCTGTCCGGCGCGATCACACAGGGCGACACCGTCGGCCCGATCACAGCACTTTTCGACGCAGGTATGTCGAACGAGCTCTTCCCGCTGCTCCTCTTCATCGGCATCGGTGCGATGATCGACTTCGGACCACTGCTTGAGAAGCCGTGGCTCATGCTCTTCGGTGCCGCAGCTCAGTTCGGTATTTTCTTCACACTTTTCGCTGCCGGCTTCTTCTTCGATCTGAAGGATGCAGCATCCATCGCCATCATCGGTGCGGCGGATGGCCCGACCGCGATCTACGTCGCAAACGTCCTGAAGTCGAAGTATCTCGGTGCTATCATGGTCGCGGCCTACAGCTACATGGCCCTCGTACCGATCGTACAGCCGCCGGTCATCAAGGCACTCACCACGAAGAAGGAACGTCAGATCCGTATGCCATATCAGCAGGGCAGCGTCAGCCAGCTGACGAAGATCCTCTTCCCGATCGTCGTAACCATCATCGCCGGCATCGTCGCACCGACCAGTGTCGCCCTCGTCGGCTTCCTCATGTTCGGTAACCTGCTTCGTGAGTGTGGTGTACTGAATTCCCTCAGCGAAACAGCGCAGAGTGTGCTCGCAAACCTCATCACCATCGTGCTCGGTCTCACCGTCGCAGGCCAGATGACCGCCGACCAGTTCGTTCGTCCGGACACCCTGCTGATCCTCGCCCTCGGCCTCGTGGCCTTCGTCTTCGATACCGCCGGTGGCGTGCTCTTCGCGAAGCTCCTGAATCTCTTCCTTCCGGAAGGCAAGAAGCTGAACCCGATGATCGGTGCCGCCGGCATCAGCGCCTTCCCGATGAGCGGCCGTGTCGTGAACAAGCTCGGCCTCGAGGAGGACAATCAGAACTTCCTTCTGATGTACTCGATCAGTGTCAATGTTTCCGGCCAGATCGCATCCGTCCTCGCGGGTGGACTGATTCTGACCCTGATGGCGTAAAGAGAATTTCGTTTCGTGACGATGACTCACGAACAACGAGCAGCTCCATTCCTTCTTTTCAGGTTTTCGGAGCTGTGTAAATACAGAAAGGAGTCCTTATATGTTACATCTTTCTTCATGGACACAGACCCTTCCGATGATGGCTTCCGGCATGCTCGGCATCATCCTCGTCATGGGTGTCATCGTACTGGTCGTCATGCTTCTTAACAAGCTGACCAGCCGTAAATAAATTACATACGAATAGCAGAACAGCCGGGTGAAGAAATCACCCGGCTGTTTTGCTTATTCGCTTTCATGTTTCACTTCAGATATCCCCGAACTTCAGCTTCGCGGCGTGCTGGATCAGCTCTGCGGCCTCCTCGATGCTGTAGCAGGCGCTGTTGATGCAGAGGTCACTGTACTCCGTGTTTCCAGGGAAATTCGGGATGTACTTCCGGTGGTAGCTCTCCCGCGCCTTATCCGCGTCATGTACCGCCTTCACCGCTTCCTTCTCGTTCATGCCGAAGTAGTCGATGCAGTTCTTCACGCGGACCTCATACGGCGCATACACGTACACACGCAGCAGCCGTGGCTCGTTTCTAAGGTAGTACGCACCGCAGCGGCCCACGATGATGCACGAATCCTTCTTCGCGAAGTCCTGGATGATGTTCTCCTGCACGAGGAAGATTTCATCCTCCATGTCGGTCGTGCCGACACCGAACGGATACAGATGATAGGAGAATTTCGAACGGATGTCCTCTTCCTTCCGGCTGATTTCCTTCACGGAGGTGTTCATACGCTTCGCGGTTTCCTCCACGATGTCACGGTCCATGAACTCGATGCCGAGCTGCTTCGAAAGCGCACGTGCCACCAGGCTGCCGAATGAACCAAACTGTCTCGAGATCGTGATCACATATTTTTCCATGCTGTCCCTCCGCTCTTAAATTTTAGTAACGCAGCTCTCCTGCGCCCGCCGCATCCTGCTGCCAGGAGCCACCGGGGTCCGACCCCCGCGTACCGCCGACGACCACCTTAAGGATTTCACAAGGTGGTCTGACCCCTTTTACTCCCGTCTACAGCACCTTCTGGATGAAGCTGATCGTTCTTGCCTCCTTCGGATGTACGATCACCTCCTGCGGTGTGCCCTCCTCGACGACGTAGCCACCGTCCATGAAGATGACGCGGTCTGCGACCTCACGGGCGAAGCCGATCTCATGGGTGACGATGACCATCGTCATGCCGTCCGCCGCCAGCTGCTTCATGACGGCCAGTACCTCGCCGACCATTTCCGGGTCGAGGGCCGAGGTCGGCTCATCGAAGAGCATGATGTCCGGCTTCATGCAGAGCGCACGCGCGATCGCGACACGCTGCTTCTGTCCACCCGAGAGCTGGGACGGATATGCCTCGGCCTTCTCGGCGAGATCCACGCGCTGAAGCATCTCCATCGCGCGCTCCCTGGCCTCTGCCTTACTGCACTTCTTCAGTTCCACCGGCGCCAGCATCAGATTATGCAGGACATCCATATTATTGAAGAGATTGAAATGCTGGAACACCATACCGATGTTCTCGCGGACCTTATTCATATCCACCTTTTTATCGGTGATGTCGACCCCATCCACATGGATCTTTCCGGCCGTCACCTCCTCGAGCCTGTTCAGACAGCGAAGAAAGGTCGACTTACCGGAGCCGGACGGGCCGAGGATGACGACGACCTCGCCCTCGTGGATCTCGGTCGAGATGTCCCGTAAGACCTCGAGATCACCGAAGCACTTCCGAAGGTTTTCTACCTTTATTTTAACATTTTTATCGCTTGAAATCACGGTTTTTCCTCCCTTCTTCGAACATCGCACTGCGGCATCTCTGCCCGCACACGCTGTTCCGCAACGAGACGCACTGCCGATCTACCGCCGGCAAAGCCCGTACTCGTTCATGTCTTCACTTCCACTGTCTCAGCGCTTTACGCCGCGATTCATTCTCCCCTCCACGATCTTCGCGATATAGGACAGGATCGTGATGACGACGAGGTACATGACGCCGACGATGGCCCATGTCTGGAAAGACATGAAGGTCTTCGCCTGTACGTTCTTCGCGGTATTGACGAGCTCCGGAAAGCCGATGACCGACAGGATGGAGGTATCCTTCACGGTGATGATGAACTGGTTGATGATGCTCGGGATCATCGTACGGATCGCCTGCGGCATGATGATCTTCCGCATCGTGGTCCAGTATGGAAGACCGAGGGACCGTCCAGCCTCCATCTGCCCGACGTCGACCGACTGGATACCGGCACGGATGATCTCCGCCATGTACGCACCACAGTTCAGTGCGAGACAGATGGTACCAGCCTGCAGTGCCGACATCGTGAAGCCCTGACCGATCTTCAGTATATTATTTAGCAGATACGGTACACCGAAGTACACGAAAAACGCGAGGACGATCATCGGTACGCCTCGGATGATGAAGACGAATATCTGCGCGATGATATTGCATACCTTATTCTTCACGACGCTCATAAGTCCGAAGATCATACCGAGTATACATGCGAACAGCAGTCCCAGAAATGCCAGCAGGAGCGTGCGGCCCATCGCCAGCACCAGCAGTCTTCCGTAGGCCGATATAATTTTTGCCATAGTGTCTCACCCTTCTATAATCTGCATCCGCTTATCCGCACCGTTCAAACCGATGTAGATCTTCGGATGTCACCAACCGTTCCATTTCCATCTTCATGGAAATACGCCGCAGCGCACCAGTCTGTAGGGGTCAGGCTGATGTACTGCGACGATATTCTGTATTCTGCTCTATGAAGTCAAGTGATCGCATCATCCGGCGGGATCCTGCTCGGATCCCATTGCATCATCGATCAGACGACATGCCCGAATCAGCCGAGATATGTCGCGATGATCTCATCGTACTTGCCATTTGCCTTGATGTCCTTGAGACCTGCGTTAAACATATCGACGAGCTCCTGCTTGCTGGAATCGAAGATCGCGAAGCCATACTCTGCAGGATCGTTGCCGGTACCATCGACGATCTTCATGCCGAGGCCGGTATCCTTGATGTTGGACGCCATGATCGGCGTATCATCGAAGCAGGCTGCGACCTGACCGCCGACGACAGCCTGGTACATGGTCGGTGAATCCTCGAAGTAGGTGATCTCGAAGCCATACTGATCCTTGAGACTCTCTGCGTAATCTGCACTCATGGATGCGGTCTTGACAGCGACGCTCTTCCCCTTTAAGCCATCGAAGCCGGTGATGTCGGAGTTCTCCGCAACGGCCATGCTCTGGTTTGCATCATAATATCCATCCGAGAAAATCCATCCAGAAGACTTGCGCTCATCGGTGATAGACGCACCGGCGATCATACCATCTGCCTGACCTGCCTGACATGCGGCGATGGAAGCATCCCAGCCGATGGACTTGATCTCATACTTGAAGCCCTGATCCTCAGCGATGGCTGCGACGATATCCACATCGATACCGACGAGCTTTCCGCTGTCATCGGTGTACTCAAATGGCTTAAATGCGGTATCGGTAACGATCTGCCATACCTTATCGCTGTCAGCAGCGGCTGCCGTGGTCTCTGCTGCGGCTGCGGTCGTATCTGCGGCTGCCGTGGTGTCAGCAGCTGCTGTGGTTGCGGCTGCGGTCGTCGCTGCGGTATCGGAGCCTCCGCACGCGGTGAGACCCAGGACTGCCATCGTTACTGCCATTACAAGTGCACTCTTTTTCATAATTTTCTCCTCTCATCTTTCTGCTGTGAAGCCTCGCTTCACGAGATTTATCCTAACGGCGTTCGCCGATTAGAAACATGTTTGTTAAGGCTTCCGACACGCATCGACGAAGGCCTGTACGAGCTTTCGCGATTTCGGATCCGTCATGTAGGCGAATTCCGGGTGCCACTGCACGCCGACGATGAAGCGTCGATCCGGCACGCTCAGGGCCTCCACCAGTCCGTCCTCCGAGTACGCCATCGCGACGGCCTTCGGGGCGAGCCGCTTCACTGCCTGATGGTGATAGCTGTTCACCGCATAGGGGCCCGGGCCGACGATGTCGGCGAGCAGGGTGCCCTTCTTCACGTCGACCGTGTGAATCGGTCGATCATACGGCGGGCTCATGTGGTGCTCCACGCTGGACGGATGCTCCGTCGGCAGGTCCTGATAGAGCGTACCGCCGAGGAGGGCGTTCATCAGCTGGATACCACGGCAGATACCGAGCACCGGCTTGTCCTCCCGGTAGCAGCGATCGAAGAGGTAGCTTTCCATCTGATCGCGCCGGCTGCAGCTCACACCACAGCTCGCTTTCGCTTCCTCGTGGTAGACGCTGGGATCCACATCATGACCACCCGTCATCAGGATGCCATCACAGAGAGAAAAGCAGGCATCCATCTCTGCCCGATCGATCGTCAGCGGAAGCATGATCGGAAGTGCGCCACAGGCCTCGAGGGCTTTCATGTAGCCCGGAAGCATCCAGTAGCTTTCCTTCTCGTCATCATACAGCGGGATCAACCCGATTATTTTCTTCATATCTTCTCGCCTCCGCTCCCTGTCTTCGTTACCGACATGTGACTCCCGTAAAGTAAAAAGACAAAGAGGTCCGAATCCTTTCGGACGCAGACCTCTTTGTCTTGGCTCGTATGTTAGCACTACAACGTGTAAAAGTCAAGCATTTACATCGCCGGACATTTGATTCCTCTTGTTATTCCTTCACTTTATGAAAGACCCTCAAAAAATCACATATCCTCGTGTCGCATATTTGAGGCCGTAGCTAAAAGACTTTATTGTCTGCGTCTTTTTCTCTCATGGGCTATATGATACGACGATGTAAAAGACATGTCAATCATGTCTTTTATTCCATTTCCGGATATGCGCTATAACTGAACGCCGGGTCATCGCCGTCCCGGTCCCCACCTGTCTTCTCCCCCCTGCGGCGGGTGCAGCCCGCAGGCCGGTGCCACGCAGACGGGCACAACAGAAAACCGCCGTATGCATCATCACATACGACGGTTTTACATGGAGTATGAATTTTATCTTAGGTAATAGAATTCCTTTTCAGGAAGTATGGTGCACGCGGTTCAGGAGTCCCCGTCACCATATGTAAATCAGAGTTTGAATCTTGTACGTATACCAAAAGTGCTTCTTATTGCAGGCGCTGTTCGATCGCACGCGTGCGCGTCGCATTCCCGCAAAAGTGTTTCTTACGCAAGTGCTGTTCCCAGCGCCTTGCACTCTGCCAGCGCCGCCTCATCCGGGGCATCCTGGCAGATCACGGTGGAGATCACATCCGCGCCGTCTGTGTCGCAACGGTTCTTCCACTCCTCCATCCATGCACCATCTCCCCAGCCCCAGGAGCCGAAGAGACCGATCTTCTTTCCGGACAGTGAGCCCTCCACCGCTGTAAACATCGGCTCGAACTCTACCTCCTCCAGAACCTCTGCACCCATCGCCGGGCAGCCGAAGGCGATCGCATCATAGGACGCTACGTCTCCTGCAGAGAATTCGGATGGTCCCAGTACCGTCACCTCCGCACCGGCTTCCTGTGCGCCTTCCGCAACAGCCTTCGCCATCTGCTCGGTATTACCGGTCCCAGACCAGAAAACAACCGCAACTTTGCTCATTATTCCTCCTCTCATCTTTAGAAAAATTTCAGACACACGCTCATTTCATGCCTCGACGCCCGAGGGCGAGTCGGTCGCTCCGGCAGAAATCCGAAGCCCGGTCGAAATTCATCCTTCATATATATCCAAACAGCCACTGCTTATGGTCAGCGACCGATTTGGTCATGTTCGCTCAATGCTACCGACGTGCGATCATCGCTCCGCCGTTCACATCGGCACCGTGAGGTGGTGCTGCCCGCGCAGGTATGTGCGCTCCGGCCGCCTGCATTGGCCGCGTCACAGGGCATCAGCTCGCGACGGTGAGCTCCTCGAGGGTCCGTCCCTGCGCCCATGCACGCTGGTAGATCGTGGTGCAGCGCCGGAATCTGCGGAAGGACGCCTCCGCCTGCTCGACATCGCCGTACACCTTCCAGGTGCCGACCGTCTTGCAGCCCTCTTCCTTATGGTTGATGAAGCCCTCGACATCCTCGAGCGGATAGCCGAGGAAGATGCCGATCTCATGCGGAAACTCGTCCGACGATTTCCGGGCGTGGATCCGACGGCTGAGGGTCGCGATGCAACGCGCCATGTCGTCGCAGTCATAGCCGAAGCCCGTCAGGAAGGCGCGCACCCTCTCCTGCTGCAGCACCCGCCGCAGATGCTCCGGCCGGTACAGGTACAGCAGCACCCGTCCCTTTCGGTAGTTCATCGGCACCGCCCGCAGGCCCTTGCGTACGAAGATCCGGTTCATCTCACGGATATCCGCCCGCGCCTGCTCCAGATTCGGATACGGAAGACTGATCAGATTCGACGGTTTCATCCCCGCCAGCGTCGGCGAGCAGTTCTCGATTAAAAGCTGTTCCGGCATATCGCTCTCCTGTCTTCGGTCTACTGCGTCTGGTGCCTGTCCTCTCACAGCTGAAATCAGTATCAGATGCTCGAGGTCTCCTGCCTGATGAGCGGTGCCGGATGTCTGGTGCTTGAATCAAAACATCCGGCATCGCTTCAAACAGATTCTTGTCGTTGTCTCGGTTAGGCTTTACTAACCATAGCTGTATATTACTATACGCGCTTGTTAGTGTCAACTAACTTTTGAAAATATTTCGTATTCCTGGAAGCTGTCAATAACAGCTCAGCTATCATCATGCAGACCTTCAGCTTTCGAGTATACTTCTACGTACCCGAAAAAAATCAGTGACTCTGTAAAATCTATGTTATAATTGTACCGCAAAACAGTCCATCACGACCGGACAGGAGGAACATCATGCTGCAGGGAAAGACCGTGCTTCTCGGCGTAACGGGAAGTATCGCTGCCTATAAAATCGCATATCTTGCGAGCGCGCTTCACAAGCTTCATGCCGACGTGCATGTGCTGATGACGAAGAACGCCACGAACTTCATCAACCCGATCACCTTCGAGACCCTGACCGGAAACAAGTGCCTGATCGACACCTTCGACCGAAATTTCCAGTTTGAAGTCGAGCACGTCTCCATCGCGAAGAAGGCAGACGTCGTGATGATCGCCCCGGCGAGTGCCAATGTAATAGGAAAGATCGCACATGGTCTCGCGGATGATATGCTCACCACCACGATCATGGCCTGTCGCTGCCACAAGTTCATCTCGCCGGCGATGAACACCGCCATGTATGAGAATCCGATCGTGCAGGATAATCTCCGGAAGTTGCAGTCCTTCGGCTATGAAGTGATCACCCCGGCCTGCGGCTACCTCGCCTGCGGCGACACCGGTGCCGGCAAGATGCCGGAGCCGGCCGAGCTTCTCGAGTATATCCTTCGGGAAGTCGCCTGTGCGAAGGATCTCGCCGGAAAGAAGGTGCTCGTCACCGCCGGCCCGACCCAGGAAGCCCTGGATCCGGTGCGTTATCTCACGAATCACTCCTCCGGCAAGATGGGCTATGCCATCGCGAAGATGGCCATGCTTCGAGGAGCGGAGGTCACACTCGTCAGTGGACCGACCGCGATCGAGCCGCCACACTTCGTGCACTTCGTTCCGATCACGACCGCACGCGACATGTTTGAGGCCGTGACCTCCGTGAGCGATCAGCAGGACATCATCATCAAGGCTGCCGCCGTCGCGGATTACCGCCCGACGACCGTCGCCGACAACAAATTAAAGAAAAAAGATGATCAGCTTTCCATACCGCTCGAGCGAACCGACGACATCCTGAAGTACCTCGGCGAGCATAAGCACCCGGGGCAGTTCCTCTGCGGCTTCTCGATGGAAACAGAAAATATGATCAGTAATTCCAGAGCCAAGCTTGAGAAGAAGCACCTGGACATGATCGCCGCCAACAACCTGAAGGTAAGCGGCGCCGGCTTCCAGGGCGACACCAATGTCCTGACTCTGATTACACAGGATTCGGACGTATCACTCCCGCTTATGAGCAAGGAGGATGCAGCCATGGCGATCCTGGATAAAATTCTTCAGCTTACACACTAAGCTGCGGGCAATGCTGACGACCGGACACATCATCACCGTGCCGGTACCTCATCGGAGCTCTCTCTTTCATGTAACTGAAGGCAACGCAAATCGCCGGATCTCCGGCACCACTATGTGAAGCGGACCAGAAAACGCTCCGCTTTCCATCACCGTATTGTATCCGTGTACGATTGATCTTCATCGCATCTGAAACGGAACGGTAACAAGGAGGAAACAAAAATGAAAAACAACAAGTTCACTACTGCACAGCTCACCTTACTCGGCCTGATGATCGCCATCCTGCTGGTGATGTCCTACACACCGCTCGGGTACTTAAACATTGGCCCACTCGCGATTTCGTTTAACGTGATCCCGGTAGCGATCAGTGCGATCGTACTCGGACCCGTCGGCGGCGCGGTGGCCGGTGGTGTATTCGGTCTCACCAGCTTCCTGCAGTGCATCGGCGTCGGCGGAACCAGCACGATGGGCGTCATGCTCTTCAGCATTAACCCGTTCCTTGCCTTCGTGCAGCGCTTCATCCCGCGTCTTCTCGACGGCATCTGCCTCGGCTACATCTTCCGTGGCGTACGGAAGGTCAGCAACACCTATGTGGCATGCGCCGTCACCGGCTTCTTCTCAGCCTTCCTGAACACCCTCTTCTTCATGTCTGCACTCGTCGGACTGTTCGGAAACACCGAGTATGTTCAGAACCTGATGGGCGGCCATAACGTCATCATCGGCTGCTGCCTCATGGTCGGCATCAACGCGGTCTGCGAGATGGTATCTTCCACCATCATCACCGGTGCGATCGGCGCGGCTCTCTCCAGAGCGCACCTCATCACCGCCGCACAGATCCGTACAGAAGCTGCGTAAGTTTTCAGCTGTGCTGCGATAAGAGTCCCGGAGGGTCGTCAAATGAGGCACAGTACTCCGAGATCGGTTCAATCTAAGCCGGGGACCCTAAGCGGCACTAGGCCCTCTGCAATCACTGAGTTTTCTTTATGAAAACTCAGCGTTGCAGAGGGTTCCAGGGAGAGATAACACCAAGTGCCGCTAAGGGGACCCGACTTGATTTCACTCGATCTCTCCGTATGGCCTCATTTGTCGGCCCTCCGGGACTTCTTTTCCATTTACATCTAAAATAACATTGAGAGAATATTATGATTTTAGCGATTGATATCGGAAATACGAATATTGTGGTCGGTTGCATCGATGATCAGAAGACCTATTTCATCGAGCGCCTCTCGACGGTTCGGACGAAAACGGAGCTTGAGTACGCCGTCGACCTGAAGACCGTCCTCGACATCTACCACATAAAGGGGAGCGACATCGAGGGATGTATCATCTCCTCGGTTGTGCCGCAGATCACGAACACCGCGAAGCTCGCGGCGGAGAAGATTCTGAAGAAGGAAGTCATGGTACTGGGGCCTGGCGTGAAGACCGGTCTCAATATCCTCATGGATCACCCTGGTCAGCTCGGTGCCGATCTCGTCGCTGACGCCGTCGCCGGCCTCAATGAGTACCCGGTGCCGTTCATCGTGATTGACATGGGCACCGCGACTACAGTTTCTGTCGTTAACAGTAAGAAGCAGTACATCGGCGGCATGATTCTGCCGGGTGTCCGTGTTTCCCTCGATGCCCTCACCGCCCGTGCCTCCCAGCTCAGCGGCATCAGCATCGACGCACCGAAGCACGTCATCGGTAAGAACACCGTCGAGTGCATGAAGAGCGGTGTCCTCTACAGCAGCGCAGCTGCCCTCGACGGCATCATCGACCGCGTCGAGGAAGAGCTCGGCGAGAAAACCACGGTCATCGCCACCGGCGGCCTCGCAAAGAAAATCGTCTCCCAGTGTAAAAAGGACATCATCCTCGACGAGGACCTGCTCCTGAAGGGCCTCCTCGTGATTTACGAGAAAAATAAGGCATAATTTCCGGCGGGATGAGCAGAGGGCAAGTGCCCGAAGCCATACGTAGAAGCCGTAAACAAATCAAAATCGACTCCTTAGAACCAGTTGGAGTATTTTTCCTTAGCACCCTCCGCAACACTGAGTTTTCATGAAGAAAACTCAGTCGTTTGCGGAGGGCCTACTGGTTCTTAGGGGTCGATTTTTGATCTTAATAAAAATTTAATGGGGTCTGACCCCATTAAATTTTTCTAAACTCACAGTGATGCGCGGAATATCGCGGCGATGTCCGTTTCCTGGAGCGGAGCCCAGGCTTCGTCGAGGCCCTCGAGTTCGGCGACGTGGTGCGCCATCTCGTCGATGCGGCTGTCGTCGATGCCGACCTCGCGGAGGTGCATCGGGATGCCGAGGGAAGCGAAGAAATCATAGGTCGCCTGGATCGCCTGGTTTGCAATGTCGTAGCGGTCCTGTGCTGCGTCGAGGCCGAAGACATTGACGCCGTACTTCGCGAGACGGTCGACGGTGTGATCGTTCAGGATGTGCTTCATCCATCTCGGCGTGATGATCGCGAGGCCCTCGCCGTGCGTGATGTCATAGTACGCGGACAGGGCATGCTCGAGGCCATGGCACGGCCACAGGGAGCGGCTGTTGCCGAGGGAGAAAATACCGTTGCAGGCGAGTGTGCAGTCCAGCATCATCTCAGCGCGGGCGGTATAATCCTCCGGATTTTCGATGCACTTGCGACCGTTCACCATGAGGCTCTTGAACGCTGCCTCCATCATGCCGTCATTGAGCTGTGAGGACTCCTCGCAGAAATACTGCTCCATGATGTGGTTGATGGCGTCTGCGCATCCAGCTGCGGTCTGCTTCTTCGGCACCGTAAAGGTATAGGTCGGATCGAGGATGGAGGCCTGCGGGAAAAGATGCGGATCCATGTAACCGATCTTATCGTTGGTCTCGGTTCTCGAGATAACACCCCCACAATCATACTCACTGCCGGTCGCTGCAAGGGTCAGGATATCCACCATCGGCAGCGCGTCCTGTGCGAGCACCTGACCGCTGATCAGATCCCACGGCTCACCCTCGTACTTCGCACCCGCAGCGATCGCCTTCGAGCAGTCGAGGACGCTGCCGCCGCCCACCGCGAGGATCACGTCGATCTTCTGCTCCTTACAGATCTTCACACCCTCCAGCACGCTCGGATCATACTTCGGATTCGGCTGAATGCCCGAAAGCTCATAGATCTCGAAATCCGCGAGCAGCTCCTTCACCTTATCATAGAGTCCCATCCGCTTGATACTGCCGCCACCATAGGTGAGCAGCACCCGCTTGCCGAACGGCTTCATCACCGCAGGAAGCTCCGAAATCACACCCTCACCGAAAATCAGCCTCGTCGGCGTTACATAATCAAAATTTCGCATATCTGTTACCTCTTCTCTTCGTACGTTCTTTTAAAACAGGACTGCCTGTGGATGACCGTGCTGGACCTCGCTCAGCTTGATCAGACAGTCGGTGCAACATGACTGCCAGTGGATGGCCTGTCTACCTCTATCCTTACTCGCAAGGACAGGGTGTGTGCCGGCGACGAAACCACCGGCTTTCCCGGCACATAGTCCCCCGTGCGCCGACGGGAGATATCACAGGCATGCCAAAGTCTACTTTCTATATAGTAGCATTTTCGGAGAGAAAATCCTACTGCGGAGGTCCAGACTTGTTTTCGCGATTTATTATCACCCCCGGTTGCTCGCCCCGGTCACAGATGCATGGCACCATAGCCAGTTATGAATAAAAGAGCATTACTCTTCCTCACTTTCACACCGCCAGCACCTCCATGTCTCGAACCTGTGATACAGCATCGTGTCTCGGACTAAAAAGGCATTACCTTTCCTCGCTCTTGCCCCACTCACACTTCCATGATTCGACTCCAGTGACACTATAGCATGCTTGGGATTAAAAGGACATTACTCTTTTTTGCTATATCACTCTCATATTCAAAAAGGCATTATTTTTTCCAGCTTTTGCCCGGCTAAGACACCTCATTTTTGCGTTTATGACACAATAGTCCGCTTCGAATAAAAAGGGCATTACCGAAAATAATGTCCTTTTATCTATGGAAGCTGTATTGCGTCACTTTTCCGAAAAAGATAATGCCTTATTTTTTCATACCCATCTACTGCGAAATATCATAATGCCTTATTTTTCAAGAACCCTCTATAGCAAATCTCGATAATGCTCATTTTTTCGAAAGCTCTCTATAGCAAATCTCGATAATGCCTTTTTCTCTGCATCCCGCTTATTGCGTCAACTCCCACAACGCCTAATGCCCACGAGCGTGATTTTGCGACATTTGCGAAAATCCACGCTGTCATCACACTGCCCCGTAGCGATCCGAATCCTGGTTAACACAGCAATGCGCGCAGTGACCTTTCCACGATGCATCAAAGAATTATTCTGTGAGACGATTCTTTATATCCAGGACTCGCAAATTTTATCTACGCAAAGAAATAATCGATCATATGATCCACGAGTCCAAGATCCAGTGGGCGCTCTTTCGTCTCGCTCGTGATGATCAGGTCCATCATCGGATAGTACCCAGAGACTGCATACTCATGAAGCTTCTTTATCGCATGCTCTTCATAGCGCTCATCATCCATCAATCCTAGATGCTCCCAGTAATAAATCTTCCCCGTTCTGGGATCCATAATAGTGAAATCCGGATATATCTTACGATTATTGAGCTGCAGTTCACACTCATAGCGCACCGCCAGACCTCGCGCTTTTAATCTCGATGCAATATATGCTTCTGATTTTGACCGAACCTCGACGCCGAGCACGCTCTTGATTCCCACCTCATTTGGAAATGGATTGGTCGGAAACTCTGCCCTCTCCCACTCTTGATATTTCGTCGGCAATGCTGTAAGCCTGTCTGTGTACTCCCGAATTTCAGGTACTTCTGCAATTCTCCTGTCTTTTCGCGACTCCACGTTCTTACAGACATTCAGATACATTTTCAGGCCTCTATACTCTTCCTTTTTATCGATGAGCGCTTCTACACATAGCGTTTTTTCAATCATCCGCTGAATCTTCGTCCTGTCCCGACTTGAAATATATCTTCGAACCTTCTTATTCGTCATCGGATCCTTATATGCCTGATAGCAGCGACGATGCCCATTCACGTTGTACACTACAAGTTTTCCTTCTGGAAGCAGTTTGATTTTATTCTCCAGCCTTTTAATTTCCTTATCCAGATACTCAAAATCTCTCCTGGCAAGTTCTCTCGTTGTTATAACCATAGTCCATGTTCCTTTCTTTGAGATGATCTCCGTGAACTCTGAATGAATTGTACCCCTTGTCAAGGACACAAGAGATTTTTGTTGCCTCATTTTTTAGACAGCTATGAATCTCGTACCCCCGTCCAAGCTGAGTTCCATTTACAATTTCATGTGACATTTATCCACCGAAAAGAGTCTGAATTGATTGTTTTCCAAGTTGAATTGTTCAGAATCTCCCAGTGTTGTCTCGAGTATCTATGAGTGTAACGTGCCTTCTGGATTTTGAAAATGTCCGAAAACAGACCATAGTCCCGAAACAGACTATAAAAAAGCACGAGTTCCCGCCGAGAAAGCAGCTTTTTGCCTCGTTAAAAAAATTTTTATGATGCCAACAATCCAGGTAGTCAATAACTCCTCCGAGCAGCCTTTATTCACCTTCCCGATCTAGCTGGAAGCTGATTTCGAAGGTTCAAAAGAGCAGGCACCATTCCGGTCACCTGCTCCCACATACTCATAATCATATTCCTTTTCCGTCATCCTCTTCCAGCGACTTCAAGGTCTTTCCATCTTTCGTTTTCCAGCTTGTAAGCCCATTTGCGCTCTTTCCGATCACAAACACGGCCGCAGAGGATGGACTCGTAAAAAATACGTTTTCCAGAAGAACGCCATTCTCGTCGACCCGGGCTGTCTTTCTTTTCTCTTTAATCGTAGCAGAGACGGTATGATCATCCGTAGGTGAAATATGGCTTCCCTTGTAGACCACAAATCCATCTGCCGTCTGCTTTCCATCCGCCGTAACCGTTCCGACATCCTTAACCATTCGTTCCAGATGAAGAAGAACGCCCTTTTCTGCCTGTGTTCCTGGAGACGATTCAGTATCCCCTCTCCATTTTTTCTAGCACCCGCCTGGCCGATATATACCACATTCTTTCCTGTCGTATCCGATGTGCCAAACAGGAAATACACGCCGCGCAGATATATGCTAAAGTGACGCGACAGACAATTTCACAGGTTTATATTGGAAACGCACACTCCTCCCGGATGATAACGAACAACACTGGTTTCATCACAGGAGGATTTTTTATGCCGAAAACCCAGTTTCAGAATGTCGTATTCACCGCCATCATGGCCTTCGTCATGGTTTATGGGATGATCGTCTATAACATCTCCCTCAATACCGGCGGTGTGTCCACGATGTGTTTCCTCGCCGCTTTCCATGAGGTGCCGATCATGGTCCCGATCGCCTTCGTCCTCGAGCTCTTCATGGTCGGTCGCATCGCCCACATCCTGGCCTTCCAGGTCATGCGCCCGGATGACCGCCCGGCCTTCATCACCTACGCCATCTCCCTCTGCATCTGCACCATGATGTGCCCGATCATGAGCCTCATCGCCACCATCCTCTTCAAGGAAGACAAAACCTTCGGTACCTTCGTCCAGACCTGGGGCATGAACTTCCCGATGGCCATCTTCTACCAGATGTTCTACTGCGGTCCGTTCGTACGCTGGATCTACCGCCACATCTTCACTGAGAAGTAAGTTCCACGGTCGCCAATGCTGGCGGCCGTTTCTTATATCTCTTCGCAGGTAGATGCACGTCCGCATTGTCACAATCCGCGCTCTCCGGAAGCTTCTGCCATTATCCATTGCGTAAAAGATGTCCCTGCGCAGACTGCGACATGACCCATTTTCACAAAAGTTGTCCCTGTGTCGCCTGTGACATTACCCTTTTCGCAAAATGTGTCACTGTGTCGCCTGTGACATTATCTCCGGCTCTTCCGCGAGCCTGTATATTAAGTGATTTTCCGGATTTTGACGCAAAGCAGCCCTGTTTCAGAGCTATGACTTTAAGTCAGCTCTGCCCCTCACTGAAACACCATTGCAGTCTCATCTCCGTCATTCCGGTCATTTCTTTTTATACAACGAAAAAGCGCCGACTATAACACCGACGCCTTCATTTCATTCATTATGCTGTTTTGCTTTTGTTTACTTGATCTTCCAGTAACCCGTTCTCGTTGTTCCGATGCGCTCGATAGTGCCTTTCTCTTTCAAGGCTTTCAAATATCCCGCTATTGTTTTTCGGCTGACATTCATCATTGCAGCAAGTTGTGTTACCGTGTAGCCGGGATCTTGAACGAGATAATTTAACAGGGTACTTTCCCGATCATTCACGTGAACATTCACCCTATCATTCACCTTATTATTCACCCTGACAATTCTATCCTCTGGCCCGGTAAACTTTATCATGATATCGCCGGGATGAACGGTATATTCTGGCATCGGAAGACTGTCTGCTTTCAGAGAATCACAGATCTTTTCAACACCTCGGCCCCAGCTTTCAATGAAGCCTGCCAGGTAAAAGATATGCGCAATATCAGGATTATACGGCAAGGACGCATGCTTACCCATCAGATTTCCCAACGTCCAGTTTTCAGGCAGACGTCCCACATTTGCCACGTAAAGCCTGTCATTATAAACGCTGACCTGAATCGGAATTCTCGACTCGTACTGCTTATGACAAATAGCATTGAGCAATGCTTCTCTTAGTGCTGCCTCCGGTACAAAGTAACGTTCTCGCCTGTAAATCCCTTCATATGTAATCTTAGCGCGCATATATTTGAATAAAATCAATTCAATCGCTTTATCGACCTGTTCCAAAATAGAGCCGTGGACTTCATCCTGATAAAGCAGATCGGAGTCGCTTTCAAAATAGCCAATCTTGATATAAGCGCCCAACTGATACTTATCCGGGTCCTTACAGAAGAGAAGCATAGCCGCATTCGTCAGATAATCACCATTCGTAAGACGCAGCTTTTCCATCAGGACTTCTTTAGATTCATTCAAAAGAGCCGGATCGATTCTGCCCTTGTCTGCCGCAAGCTTCTTGAAATGCTCAACGATTTGGTCATCCACTTCCTCAGCCCTGAAAACAGGAAGAGGTGAATGATCCCATGTTGCGCCATGCTTTCGCATCAGGAAAGCTTCCAACGCCGGTCCGGTTAGGACCTGCTTTGTACTGCCGCTACGATAATGGTATACGCCTTTGCAGGAAATGCCGATCGGATACGGCGGAACATCGATCTCAATATACTCCCTGTCTCCCTCTGTGAGCCGATTGACATCAACAACGATGCCCATAGCATCTCTTATCTTGTTCGGAATGTCTTCCATCAGCTTTTTGGAATCACTGACCCCGACGACCTTTCCGCTATCATCACAGCCAATATAAAGCTTGCCGCCCTGAGCATTCGCAAAGCCGCATATCCACTTCAGGTATTCATCCCTCCAGGATTCTTTCCATTCAATATTCTGCTGTTCAGGCATAGCACACCACCTTCCACATTACTCTTTTTCCTTGATTTCCGTGACCCGGATGGGAGTCACAGTTCCAACTTCTCCACCAGTTCCTGATACATCTTCATGAGTGCAGCGACGCAATCTGCTTCCGACATCTTCGTGCTGAAGCCGTACGCCTGCATCACGGCGATGTCGTTTTTCGTATGTGCTTTGCGAAGCTCCGGCGGCATGGTCAGCGGGTCATAAAGATCAGCCAATGACGAGTCCGGGTACAGCGCTCTCGCATCGAGAATTCCCTGCGCTGTTTCTTCAATCTTCTGCTTCTGAGCGTCTGTTGGAGAAGGCCACGGGAAAGTATTATAAACAATGGTGGTCGAATAGCTATAATCGCTCTTCATTCTACCACATACAGTTCTCATCCAAGCCATATGTACATTTGAGTTTATCACTCCAAAATGAAACAGGGATGCATCTGGGATTGTAAATAGTTTATCTCCCGGAATCACATCATCAGTCATAAAGCCGAAGGGTACATATCTCCTTCTTTGACTTGATACTTTTGCAAATGCGATATACTCCTTTGACGGAATCCGATACTGGCCAAATCTCCATGGAACTTCTGCAGATTTCTTAGTTTGCACATTTTTGCTTGCAAGTCTAAACTGTTTTACCTCTTCAACTCTTTTCAATACTAATGGCATTGAGCGTAACTCTTTCGGACTTATGTCTGGCATCCACAGGCAGTAACGCTTAATATTGTTAATAAACTCTCGCCCCATCATAAATTGCTTAATATATCCCTTAGCTTTCGGTTCATTTTTCAAGAGCTCATTTTTTTCATTCTCAGTAAATAGGTAGAAACCGTTATCCGTCGCCTGACTTCCGCGAACAATAGCTGGCACATCACATAATGGAGACGACGCTTCTTCAACTATTATGACTGGGGCATCCAGTAAATACTGGTTTATGGTATTTGCTAAATGCTTATTATCACCATCATATATCCATTTTTTCTTTCTTTCAGCTTTCGAAAATCCCACTATAACGACATGGACATTTGCCTTTTCAGATGCTTCGCTATCCCACCGAAAAGTCCGAAAGGCAAAATTAATCAGACACTCCTTTTTGACCAATATCTCCTTCCATAATGATGTAGCCTGTTCACCTTGACATATACTATTCGTAGATACAAAAGCCACCTGGATTTCTGTCTCAGAAATAAAGTCAGCAGCTTTCATATACCAACAAGATACATAATCTAACTTTCCACGCTTTTGCCCCCAGATATTATCCATGTCAACACGCTGCGCATCGGACATATAATTAGTTCCGACAAACGGTGGATTCCCCATGATATACTTCAGTTTTTCTTTTGGCACAACCTCATTCCAGTCAATTCTCAGCGCGTTACCTTTCGTGATGTTCACGTAGGTTTTCAGCGGGAGGAAATCCTTGTTGAAGCCGTAGACGATGCTCTTCGTTTCTTCGAGCATCTGGGATTCCGCGATCCAGAGCGCGGTCTTCGCGACCGTCACGGCGAAGTCATTGATCTCGATGCCGTAAAACTGCTGGATAGAGACTTGAATCGGGTTCAGTTCTTCATCGCCAAGAGTCATCTGTCCGTCGAGTCTTTCCTTGAGGACCTGATTCTCGAGTCGGCGAAGGCTGAGATAGGTTTCGGTCAGGAAATTACCGGAGCCTGCTGCCGGATCCAGGCATACGATGGTCGCGAGCTTATGCTGGAAGGCATCGAGCTTGTTCCGCTTCGTTTTCGGCTGCGCGATCTTACAGATGTCCTGAAACTCTGCTTTCAGATCATCGAGAAACAGCGGGTCAATGACCTTGTGAATGTTCTCGATGGATGTGTAGTGCATACCGCCGGCGCGGCGCGTTTCCGGATTCAGCGTCGACTCAAATACGGCGCCGAAGATCGTCGGGCTGATGTCCTTCCAGTCGAAGCCCTCCGACGCTCTCTCCAGGATCAGCGCCCTGATCTCAGCATTGAACTGCGGTATCTCAATCGACTCGTCCGCAAAAAGGCCGCCGTTCACGTATGGGAACTGCGCCAGCTCCGCCTCGAGATACTCGTCACGCTCCGCGATCGGCGTGTCGAGCACACGGAAGAGCTCGATGAGCGCGCGCCGTGAGTCCTTCACCGAATAGCCGGCGAGGTAATCGTGGAACATGCCATGGCGTCCGAAAATGCCGGCGTCCTCGGCATAAAGACAGAATACCAGACGCACGCAGAGGGCATTGAGGCTGCGTAACTTATGCTCGCGCTTCGCCTTTTCCTCCTTCGTCTCCTTCTTCGGAATCGTGTCCGAAATCCCGTACTGCTTCAGGAAGGCACTATACAGGAGTCCGACAATGTCTCCGGCCTGAATGGATACCTCCATCTCGTGGGACAGTTGCTTCATGTCTTTCTTGATGAGAAAATCCAGCAGCGTGTACTTATTCTGGAGCTCCGGAAGGCTGAGCTTCGTCGGCTCCGGGACGGTCGCTTCCATATCATAGATCCAGATTTCGAGGAAGTTGGACGTAACGATCCAGCGCGCCTTCTCCGACAGCGGCAAGTTATCGTTATAACGCTTCGCCTGCTCATACGGCGTCAGCTGCTCGCCACCCGACTGATACTCCTTCTCGTCCAGCTTATGCGTGGAGCCCTTCTGCTCGATCAGCACCTTCACATCCGGGATGTAGGCGTCGATGTATCGGGTATGTACCTTACCATCGCCCTCCGGCAGCTTGACCGGCTTCTCAAACAGGACATACTTCATCACATTCTCAACACCGAGCACATCCTGCAGCAGCTGCATCCAGTACATATGGCAGTCCTGCTTCTCACCGCCGCCCTTCCGCCAGCTGTTTATAAACTGCCGCGCCGCTTCTCTCTGCTCTGCATCTGTCATATCAAAACCCTCATACAAAAACATGGAGCCGAAGCCCCATGACACATTATCAGCTAAGTTATATTTTAGCATAGAATGGAGAACGGCGAACGGAATATATAGAAAAAGGCCGCCTCACGGCAGCCTGAATCCGACATCATCTACTCATTACTCAACGTCAGCGCACATTGTGGGTGATCTATCTTATTACATGTATATGCCACAGAATAGCCAAAGCCCTCTTTAAAACCGACCACGCATCTTCCCGCCTTCATAGATACTACTTTTCCATCTAAAAATGTGATTGAACTATATGAACCGGTATATTCTTCCTTCCCCCACCAATTAGGAACCTTATTATTATACTTTCCTGTCGAAATGTAGTCAGCTTGAATTTCAGCATAATATGCTCTTACATTCGCCCAATCTGTCGCCACCTCTGCTTTATGAAGCTGCGAAGTAAAAATCGGAATTGATATCGCAACAAGTACACCGATGATTGCAACGACGATTAAGAGCTCCGAAAGTGTGAATCCTTTTTTATTTCTTATCGTTTTTCCTCCTGGCTTTAAGTTTTATCGGCTGTGAATGAAACAGTCGAATGTCATTCTAACGTGAACGCTTGATATTTTCAATGTCAAAATCAGTGTTCGAGACGATAAGAACCCACAAAAACTTGTCTTATCGGTTCACGAAATTCAGTACCATCACGATCACGAGCATATGTACCGGGTAGAAGGCGTAGCAGGCATACTGAAACGGCCTGCTGTGGTAGCCCTGGCGGCCGCGGTAAAGCCAGATCGGGATCAGCGCGAGGAGGGCGAGGCCCTGCTGACACAGCTCGATTTCGGTGCCGAGGATGTTGACCTGATACATCAAACCACTGAGGAGCTCGACATTGACCCAGTACAGGGCGAGGAGCTGGCCAAGGAAGCACCACCACTTACGGCCACGGAAGAGATAGAAAACGAACATCGTGAGCACGCCGGCACCGTAGTAATCCACCATGCCGAGGGTGCCGAGCACGGCACCGAACGTCACGACCAGAACCACGGTCAGCACATAAAGCGCCAGCTTCTGTTTCTTCCGCGCCTTCTCCATCAGATGTATACCGAGAAGACCGAGCAGAAGTGTCCAGATGACGTTCTGGTGGACCGGGTAGAACCAGGTACCGCCGTACATGAGATCAAACGGAATCTCGGAAAGCAGTGCAAACACAAGCATGCGGCGCAGGTACTTCCGTAAATCGTGCGTGTGGAAGTAGCCCTCGACGGTCATGAAGGCGAAGATCGGGAAGGCGAGGCGTCCCACACAGGTCAGCCACTCCTGCGCCGGCAGAAGCGTCGCCCAGAGGTGATCCATAAGCATGAAAGTCATGGCGATGATGTGAAGTGCCGCCGCACTCAGGTCGAAATGTCTGGTCTCATTCAAATGTCCCCTCCCTGGCCGATTTCTTCGTACCATATGTTTTATGCGAGTTCTTCGAAACTTACGATCTCAGCCTTCCGCGTATACTCATCATATCGCAGGCCGCGATCTTCCGTCTCGATCTCACCGTACTGGTTATCGTACGGGTCGGTACGGAAATAACGCTTGTCCACGGTGAATGGTGCCTGGAAGGCGCGGTTGGCAACCATGCGGTACGGGTCGAGGTTACCGAAGTAGAACTGGCGGCGCTCTTCGTTTTCATTCCGACAGGCACCGATGCCGAAGGACGGGTCTGCGAAGAGCCATCCGAATGGCTCGGCGTAGAAGCGTGCCCAGTCGTGTCCGCCGACGAATTCCGGCTCGGCTGCAAAGCCGCTCTGCCACTCAGCCGGGATACCGGCGCAGCGGCACATCGTGATGAAGAGCAGGGCGAAGACACCACAGTCGCCGGTGAAGCTGCGCGCGCAGTTCTCCGCGATGCTGTCCAGCGTGAAGTACGCCGGCATGTAGGTGTATCTGAAGTTCTTCGTGATGAAGTCGTAGAAGCTCTTCGCCTTTTCAAGCGGGGTCGTGCAGCCCTGTGCGCAGGCTTCGGTGAGCGCCCGGATGTACGGTGTAAATTCGATATGCGGCGCCAGCTCTGCAGTATCCTTTACGTACTCTGCAAGCGCCTCCGGCTTCAGGCAAGGCAGCTCCGGCACACCACTCGGCTGCTGTGCTGCTTCACAGCACGCGCTGCCCGCATCCTGCATCGCGCCCTGAGACATTGGCATCCCGTGCAGTACCGTCTCCACGTCATGCCACTTCGCGGCGTGCACGTAGGAGTAGGTCACGCTGAACTCGTGGTTTTCCTGCATGTTTTCTTCCCAGTAAACCGTGCGCTGCTCGGCGTCCTCCGGCGCGATCTGGCCGTTTTCCGGGAACATCGACTCGATGCGGATGTCGCTCTGCTGCTCGCAGGCTGCGGCGATCGGAACGTGCACGCGCACCAGCATGCCCGGCTTGAATGCCGCATCCTCTACCTTCACGGTAGCGCGGATGGTGATGCGGTTCGCGAGCGCTCCCTGCTCCTTCATGATGCGCATCGAGCGGTTCAGGCGCAGGTCGCCCTTGCTGCCACGGCCCGAGCTCTCGCCGCCGTTCAGTGCCACCTTCGTTCGATCACGGAATTCCGGCACGGATTTGCACATGCTCGAGAAGAAACGGTTGAAAATCCGCATCTCGCCATGGAGATAGATGAAACGGATCTGGCCGCACGCGACTGCCGCGTCGAACTCCTCCTCCGTGTACGACGGAATCTCCGCACGGATGATGTCCATCGCCTCCGCGCGGGTGTACGGGAAGTCAGCCGGCATACGGCGGATCATCTCGCGCTCCGCCAGCAGGCAGTAGCGGAGGTTCTCCGGCAGATTCGTGCACGCGAGGCGCTGGTCGATACAGTCAACCGCAGCTTCGAGCTCTCCGCTGAGCTTCATCTTCTCTACTGCCTCCGGCAGCCCGACATCCAGATAGCTGAAATACTGATTCTCGTTCATAGATAAAATCCTTTCGTTTTTCGTTTGCAACACTCGCCACCTTCCGGTGATGAGCAGCAGACGTATTTAAGCAGATGTTTCCCCGACGATCTGCGCTGTAACACAGCAGTTTCACCCATTATACCGCGTGCCGGCAGTAAGCGCCACCGCGGGGTCTGACCCCATTAAATTTTTCTAAACTGAATCTAAACAAAAGTTTATGGGGTCAGACCCCCTTACGAAATTCTTAAGGTCGCGTGCTGCGGGCGGCGCAGGCCTCAGCGCAGGAAGAGGCCGAAGAAGTGCGAGCGGTCGAAGAGGAAGATACAGATGTCCATGAAGAGGTGCGCGATCAGGGTACTGACGATGACACCGTTGGCCTTCATGAGGAAGCCGGATGTGAAACCGTACCAGACGACCGTGGCAGAGTAGGCGCTCATGAGGAGGAGCACCGGGAGATTCCTGAACAGGCCGAGACAGTCGTTTCGGAAGCCATCCCAGGTGACGTCGAAGTAGACGAGACGACCGATGACGAGCATCACGAAGTAGAGAATCAGGTTTTCATAATTGTAGTCCTCATAGATGAAGCGGATGTACATGAGGATCAGCATGACGTAGATCGACGCCATCAGCCGCACCGAGCCGCGCTTCTGCGCAGAGATGTAGCGCAGCGGCACGAGGACGCGGTCGAAGATGCGATCCACGAGCATCGACACGAGCAGAAAGCCGATGAGCACCCAGTCCTTGTACTGGTTCCAGACTTTACTTACGGTGTGGAGATTGATGCGATCGCCGATGATGTAGTAGAGCGACAGCAGGAGCAGAATCGAGGTGCTCGCGAACGCCATCTCGTAGAAGGATTCGATGAACTCGTGCGGCCGCGTATCCACCGGATCGAGCAGCGGCCGGCGGGCACGACTGTGTGGGCGGGTCTCTGTCGCCGGATCCGTATCCGGCCAATGTTCCCGACCGTTCAGACGGTCGTCGATCCGGTCGGCGTACTGGTGCCGGGTACGACTCTGCGGGCGGGTCCCTGCGTCGATGTCGACTGCATTGGCCTCGTCCGCTGCGGCGACTGAAGACGCGCCGTGACGATCGATCTCCTGCCGGATGCGCGCGAGGGCGAGAATCACGCCCATCACGAAGATGAGTCCGGCGAGCGAAACGAGGAAAAACGGCACGGCAGACGCCATGTCGAAGTAGTGTTCGATGTAGTTGAAATATTCCATAAGAAGCCTCTTTTGTCTTGATTCAACGAACTACATGATATACTTTTCGATATTCGTGTCAAGGAAGGCCGCGTGAAATTTCTGTGAAATTTCGGGCACGCCATAGAAAGAAAAACAGACAAAGTAAAACCCCAGTACCAGGTCATCTTCACTAGTACTGGGGTTTTACTGATCATTCGGGCTTCTGTATCCCATCGGAGTACCCTCCCTTATTTTATTTAAATGCAGATCTCGAATCATTGAAGCATCGCCTATGACTTTCTACCATCTGCATCACACTGAGTTAAGAATCAATTTGATGAAGCATCGCCATCGCATCTCTTCTTTTGTTATCTTTATTCTACGAAATAAAAAATGCTTTGTCAACATATTTTTATATAAAAAACATTTTTATTCTTCTTGTGAAACCTGCCCAGATCATGGCTATATACAGCAAAAAATTTCGTATGACTTGTGTTCGCCAAAGGAAAATGACAAAATTAAAATAGACGAGGTAAACATCATCATCGGGCTTGCTTTCTGTCCCGGTGACGTTTTCATCTGGATATGAAGGAAACAGCCATGGCTACTTTGAAGAACATATGCACCTTTTTTCAGAATTTAAATGAAGAGGATACGGAGACCGGTAGAAAATATCGCGTGGAAATCGCGATCGATGTCACCAGCGATTTCACGGAAGAAAGACGGCAGGATGCGGTGGTCAAAATGTACCAGGAGATGGAGATGCTGGCCAACCGGAGTATGAAGGCAGCCATCGCTGCGGAAACGCCGGACGAGAGAATCCATATCATCCTGGAGCATCTGGGAAAGTTCCTCAACGGTGAGCGGACCTACATCTTCGAGCGAAACGAAAGTGGCGGCGACGACAACACCTATGAGTGGTGCGCACCGGGTGTCACCCCGGAGAAGGACAATCTGCAGAACGTACCGCTGGAGGTCTGTGCCAACTGGTATCGTCACTTCGAGGACGGTAAGGCGATCGTGATCGGGGATCTGGAAGAAACGAAGGAAAGTGCCCCGCTGCAGTACGAAAACCTGAAGCGCCAGGTCATCCATTCCCTCGTGGTGGTCCCGCTGTATGACGCCGGAAAGGTCATCGCCTTCTACGGCGTAGATAACCCGCCTCCGATGTTTTTAAAGTACTCCCACGATATGCTTCAGATCGAGGCCTCTTTCCTGATCTCCTGCCTACGTCGGAGAACCCTGCGTGCGAACCTGCTGGAGCTGAGTTTTCAGGACGCGCTCACCCGGCTCGGGAATCGCTTTGCGCTGACTGCCTATGTCAAGCGCCTGGATCCATCACAGAGCCTGGCTGTGGTATACTGAGACATCACCGGCCTGAAGCAGGTGAACGACACACAGGGCCACGAGGCAGGGGACGCCCTGATCCCCTTCACTCATGCAATTCCAGCGGCAGTCCATCCGGGTCATGAAAGAATGTCATCTTTTTTCCGGTATAATCGTCCACTCGGATCGGTTCGCATACAATCCCGACTTCCTCCAGCTCTTTCACCGTCTGCTCCACACTGTCCACACAGAACGCCAGATGCCGAAGCCCACAGGCTTCTGGTCGATTCACACGCTTCGGCGGATCTGCTTCTGCAAAAATCTCCAGCTCCGTATGTTCATCGATGCGCAGATCCAGCTTCCAGTCCTTCCGCTCCGGTCGATAGTTTTCTCTGACCACGGAAAAACCAAGTCTGTTCACATAGAACTCTTTGGCTGCTTCGTAATCTGATACGATAATTGCGACGTGATGTATTTTTGATAAGTTCATTTCCAAATATCTCCCATGTTCATTTCTTCCCGGGGGGCCTGATCCCAATATCAGCTGCTCGACTTATGCGTACTGCAAGGTATGAATTTCCGCCAGTTCATCCCCTCCATCTAACTTTAATAATAGACCTTTTCTGTATCCTTATCAGCGAAACTAATTACCATGGCTCCGTTATACCCGTTACACCTGTACACGTCAAGAACCAGATCCGTAAGCGTATTTTGCGTATTTTGTAACTACTGAAAAAGCGACGAGCCTGGTTCACTGAGAATCAATCTCTTCGCATTGTTTTTTCTTCCCTTGGCCTGGTCCTCAAATGCTTCGATTGGCATTTTTAAAATTAATTTGCATTTCCGGTTGGCATTTTCCAAATATTTTTCTTTTTTTCGGTTGGCATTTTCTAAATATCTTTAAATATACGATTGGCAAATTCTAAATATGATGATATTCTTAGATTGATGAAAGCAGCCGCAGTCATTGTGTAAGGAGGCATAGAAATTGTACATTAATAGAGAAATAGATCATATTCTTCTTGACTGGAAAATGTCCGATCGACACAAACCCCTGATTCTTCGCGGAGTCCGTCAGTGTGGAAAAACTTCTGCTGTACGAAATCTATCTCAGCAGTTTGGGGATTACATTGAATTGAATCTGGAGAAAGAACCGGATATAGGAAAAATATTTGAAGGCGAGCTGAATATGAACAAAATCATCAATCGCCTCGAATTACATTTTTCAAAGAGAATAAGCTCTGATACCTTGCTGTTTATCGACGAAATCCAGGAATGCCCTCGAGCCATTACCGCCCTTCGCTATTTTTACGAAGACAGGCCTGAATTGTATGTAATTGCTGCCGGTTCTCTGCTGGAATTTGTTCTGGATGGCAAAAAAAACGATACACCCGTTGACTTTCCGGTAGGTAGAGTCAGAAGCATATTCATGTATCCATTTTCTTTCACAGAATTTCTTCATGGCACTGGCAAGGAAATCTTAGCCGATTACCTGAAACATACCGA
>SFND01000015.1 GCA_004554245.1 Oribacterium sp.
ATTGCTCTCAACATAAAAAACCGTTTACCTCATTGTGTCTGAGCTCGAAGTTTGATACACTGAACATGGTTTTGATACCAGAGGTTCGGGGGACACGACATGCAAAGAGGGTACCCCGGACCTTCTTTCTTTTTAATCTCATGACAGTATACAGATCAATCTCATGACACGCAAGAAGATCAGCCCGGAGTCAATCTAGGCAGTCAACAACAGTGTTAGAAGCTGTACGGCAGTTTGGCGTTGAGGTGATGCCAAAACCAACCGGTGAAATACTGATTGATATGGATGACCTTGTGTTCTATGAGGTTGCAATGGAAAAGCGTGAAGACGATGCCTATCTTGTGACGGGAAATCAGAAACACTATCCGGTCAGAAATTTCATTGTTACCCCGGCAGAGATGCTGGAAATCCTGAAAAAATAATAGCGTTTGGGTACGGTGTTGGGGCCATCTTCATAGTAAAGCAAGTTGACGACATTGGGGCCAGGCCCCATAAAGAAAAATACGGAGCGGACGCTCCGGGAAGCTTCGCGGCGTGGCTGAGCCGGCAGGTGCCGATGCACGCGTTCGGGATGCCGGGGAAGCGGTATGATGTCGGGGACGTGGAGAGCTATCGAAGGGTATGTCGGGTGTTTGAGGAAGGCGGATTGGTTTCGGAGAGTGGGAGCTGGAGGTATAAACATGCATAAATATGAGCGTATAGTTTTTTGGTCTGAAGAAGATCAAAAATGAACAGAGGAAAGAAGTATGAGGACAATTCAAAACTGCTGTTCTTCAAAAATGTGTTTGAATGGATTATAAATCATATCGTTGTCATTAATCCGAACATCGGCATTTCTGATACAGATGCCTATTATAGCGAGGAATCTCTGGATACCATAAGCAGTTTAATCAAAACTTTTGATACCGGTGTCAGCGAAATCAAGACAAAACAGATCACCATGGAAGAAATGAGCCAGATGGTCCCTAAGGACGTTCTGTATGAGATTTTTAATACCTTGAAGAAACAAATGCAGATGACAAATCTTCCGGAATTGAAAATGACATGGAGAATTGCAGATGGTTTCTTTAACATTCGCATTGCCGGTGCGAGTGAACCGGAAATTACAACGCTTGTTTTAAAACATGGAAATCTGGTATTTGATTTCAGCTTTCATGAGGAATCTGACGGAACGAAGAGACTGTTCGATCTGATAGATATGCTGATGAGTAAAAGAGAAGATGTAGTCTTTGTGGTTGATGAGCTGGAAAGAAGTCTCCACCCTAAGCTGACGGAGCATTTCTTAAAACTGTTTATGGAGGCCCATGAGGCTGACAGAGTGCAGTTGGTGTTCACAACACATGAAGATACCATCATGGATCAGGAACTGTTCCGCAGAGACGAAATATGGTTCGTAGAGCGTGACGGGACGAATGCCAGCAAGATTTATTCCCTGGATAGATTCAAGGAAAGATATGATAAGAAACTGAGTAAAGCTTATCTGGAAGGCCGCTATGGTGCGATTCCTGTATTTAAACAGTTTACTTTCCGAAAGGAGGGCTAAACAAATGCCGGTACATGCATATACAAATTGGAACAAGAGGGAAACCGCTGGACGTACTGGACTTCCATAACTACATGCACCATATCTACCTGATCCTCACGGATTCCGGCGGAATCCAGGAGGAGGCACCGTCACTCGGCAAGCCGGTACTGGTGATGCGTGATACCACTGAGCGTCCGGAGGGCATCAAGGCGGGAACGCTGAAGCTGGTCGGCACCTCGGAGGAGGTAATCTATAACGAGTTTACGAAGCTCCTCGATAACTAGGAAGAGTATGAAAAGATGTCACACGCAGCGAACCCGTACGGGGACGGACACACATGCGAAAGAATCGCGATATACTGGAATATGGAGAGATGAAGACGAGTAAAGAATAAAGAGGAGGGAGGCCGGTGCCCGTGGAAGAGAGCGGGCATCGGATGAATTGTGAAACGTATAGATTAAGATGGAAATGATTTGCGCGAGGATGAATATGTTTTGACGGTGAAAGAGGAGCAAGAATATAGGGAAAGGCAACATAAGTAGCACTTGATTTTTTGAGTAGATAGTAATATTATGAATATAGAAGAACAAATGTACTTGTAAAAACGATATTTAATAAAAACAGCCGGTAGAATTTGATTTTGATAAAGAAGTAAAGAAATGGTGGCGGGGCAACCTCGTGAGTAAGGAGTATAATGGGTCAGGTGTTTGAGGGGAAGTGGGGTGGTCAAAAGTATAGACAGCGTATGGTATACTAAAGGAAACAATTAGAAGGGGAGGCTACAATAGGGCCGGGTACCATAAATATTAAATCCAGTCCCTGTTAAAAGGGAGTGATGGTGAAAAGCTTGTTTAAAGGGAGGAGGATAAACATATGCCTACAACTGAGATTAATGAGTTAACAAATAGTTTTGTTAAAGACTTAATGCCAATACGAATCTATTTGTTTGGATCTTTTGCAGAAGGAAAACAGAATGCAGACAGCGATTTTGATTTTTATATCATTGTGGATGATTCGCAAAAGGATATGCTTGGGCTTACGGCTAAAGCGTATAAGGCGATAAGGCATAAGCAAAAGCGATCTGTTGACATCATAGTAAATACGGAAAAGACATTTGAAGACAGAAAAGAAAAAATCGCTTCCGTGGAGAGTGAGGTGGTACAGAAGGGGGTGCTGCTATATGGAGCATGAAGACATCATGTGGATTGAGTTTGCAAAAACAGATCTTGGAGTAGCGGAGCATCTTGATAAACAGTACTATCCAAAGCCATCGGAAATCATTTGCTATCACTGCCAGCAGGCGGTAGAGAAAGCAATCAAAGCAATCATTATATCGTATGGTGCACAAGGCGGGATGCCGAAGAAACACAATCTCTCATTTCTTCTGGAGCAAATAAAGAACAAGGTGGAAATTCCAGAGAAGTATTATGATTATGCGGATGCATTAACGCCATATGGAATCGCAGTACGGTATCCAAATGAACTTGACATTGAAGAACGACATGTACGAGATGCGTTACTATATGCAAAAGAAATTGTAGGTTGGACAGAGAAAATTGTGGAGCAGAAAGAATAGAATACCAGTTGAAATCAACAGGGGTCGGGAGGTCGTGAAGCGGATTCCGGAAGCATTGGCCGCGGGATGCGGTGCGGACGCTCCGGGAAGTTTCGAGGCGTGGCTGAGCCGGCAGGTGCCGATGCACGCGTTTGTGATGCCGGGAAAGCGGTATGACGTCGGGGACGTGGAGAGCTACCGAAGTGTATGTCGGGTGTTGAGGGGACGAAAAGTTGATGAGAAGTGAAGACGAGGTGGTCGGCTGCATTGGCGAAAGGAATCTTAGTTTAGGCAGATGAGTGGAAAAACGAAAAGATGCCAAAATGAGAAAAATAGATGAAAATACACAAATGTTTTCCCAAATGGGAAAATAAATTGAAAATCGGCAGAGGATGTGCCATACTGGAGAAAAGGAGGTGCGTCTATGGTTGAGCGTAAGGAATACCTGGATCAGTTGTGGGCATGGAAGGATGAGCAGCAGATAAAGGTCGTGACCGGGATTCGCCGCTGTGGGAAGTCTGTTCTTCTGGAGCAGTATCAGCATAGGCTTCTGGCACATGGTGTCACATCGGATCAGATTATTTCGATCAATTTTGAAAACCTGGATTACGAGGATTTGAAGGACTACAGGAAGCTGCATCAGTATCTTAAGGAACGGCTCTGTGTCGACAAAACAAGCTATATTTTTCTGGATGAGATTCAGGAGGTTCCTTCGTTTGAGAAGGTGGTAGATAGTCTGTATATCAGAGAGCGTGTGGACATATATATCACAGGCTCCAATGCATATATGCTGTCAAGTGAGCTTGCGACGCTTCTGTCAGGTCGGTACATCGAGATCAGGATGCTGCCGCTTTCTTTCCGTGAATATAGGACGGTGACGGGGATGGCGAAGGAGGATGCCTTTGCGGAGTTCATGAAGACAGGTGGGATTCCGTATGTTGCGGTGATGGATCGGACGGACGAGAAAATCGATCAGTATCTGGAGGGGATCTATAACACGGTGATCGTAAAGGATATCGAGCAGCGGCAGGAGCGGAGAGAAGCGGAGAGGCGTGGACGTAAGGTGACGGATATCACTTTACTGAAGACGATCGCACGGTATCTGGCCAGCGTGATTGGCAGCCCGGTGTCGATGAAAAGCATCACCGACTATCTGATCTCGTCGGGGCGGAAGGTATCGCAGAATACGGTAAGTGATTATGTGGAAGCCTTAACGGAGTCCTTCGTTTTTTATCCTGTGGAGAGATTTGACATCGTAGGAAAGCAGCTTCTGAAGATCAACCAGAAGTACTATATGGTGGATATGGGCATCCGAAACCACATTCTTCCGAGAAAACGATATGATCTCGGATTTACGATCGAGAATATCGTCTATCTGGAGCTTGCCAGACGAGGATACAAGGTCAATATCGGTAAATATGGCTCTACTGAGGTCGATTTCGTGACGCAGAAGGATGGCGTGATTACCTATTATCAGGTGACGGCGGATATGACCGCAGAGGAGACGTTTGAGCGGGAGATGCGGCCACTTAGAAGTATCCAGGATAATTATGAAAAGATCGTGCTGACGCTCGACCGCTTTTCGCTCGGAAACTACGAGGGCATAAAGGTCGTGAACGTCATCGACTGGCTGTTGACGTGAGATGATCTTAAGAATTTCGTAAGGGGGTCTGACCCCATAAACTCCAAGTTTAGAATTTGTTTAGAAAAATTTAATGGGGTCAGACCCCATAAACTATGGTGACGATTTAGCTGTGCTGACGTTTTATTTTTATCGCTGGGAGGACGTGATGCGGATTCCGGAAGCATTGGCCGCAGGGTGCGGCGCGGACGCTCTAGGAATCTTCGCGGCGTGGCTCAGCCGGCAGGTGCCGATGCACGCGTTTGCGATGCCGGGGAAGCGGTATGACGTCGGGGACGTGGAGAGCGACAGGGAAGTGTGTAAGGTGTTTTGGGTGACGAGCTCCTCCGAGTCGATGAGCCCGTGACCGCGGTCTGCATTGGCCGGAACAAGATGAAAATTTTGATAGGTCTTTATGAGTTAGCTAAAATATCATATAATAAAATTAGCTAATAAGGAGGTGCTGTTATGATTACTGCGACCGCAACTGCAACCGAAATGCAGAATAATTTCGGAAGGTATTTAAGCCTTGTAATGTCAGGGCAGGAAATTATCGTGACGAAGAATGGCCGGGAAGTCGGACGTTTCATTCCGAAGGATGCCACTGTGTCGTATCTTACAGATTCCCTTACTGGAATTCTGAAAGAAGACTATGATTTGGATGAAGTCAAGGCAGAAAGCATGAGGACGAAATATGGTTCTGTTGATTGACACGAATGTTATTCTGGATGTGCTGATTAACCGTCCGGAATTCGTAAAAGACTCCTCTATGATCTGGAAGCTGTGTGAGACAGAACAGGCAAGGGGATACATTTCCACGTTGACCTATGCCAATATGATGTATGTCATGCGCAAGCAGATGACTCCAGACCAGATTGCAGAGATTTTCCGCAAACTGAGTCTCATATTTGAGTTTGCTGATTTTAGTCCGGCTGTTCTGGAAAGGGCAGTAACCATGAAGTGGAAAGACTTTGAGGATGCTGTTCAGAGCGCAACAGCAGAAGCTATCCATGCCGACTATATTATTACGAGAAACCTTAAAGATTTTACGCAGAGCAGGGTGATGGCTTTTACTCCATCCGAGCTACTGGCAAGAATCTAAAATCCGTTGCCCGCGGAGGAAAGCAGGCAACGGATGTCGTGATGGGGTCTGACCCTATAAACAAACAGAGCCCGGCGGATATCCGCCGGGCTCTGGTGCGTCATGACATATAGAAGGTATTATACCATTCGGCGAAGGCGCGGAGGCCCTGGCGGATGTTGATTTCCGGGCGGAAGCCGTAGTCCCTTTCGAGGGCGGTGCTGTCCGCGTAGGTGACAGGCACATCGCCCGGCTGCATTGGCACGAGGGACTTATGGGCGTCGAAGTCGTAATCCGGAGGCAGGACGCCGGCGCGGACGAGCTCCTCCTGGAGGGTCGTGATGTAGTCGAGGAGGTTCTCCGGGGTGCCACCGCCGATGTTGTAGACGGCGTATGGCGGGATCGGGAGGCCGTCGGGGCCGTTCTGCTTCTCAGGCGCGCCGCCCATGACGCGGGTGATGCCTTCGACGATGTCGTCGATGTAGGTGAAGTCGCGCTTGCAGTTTCCGTAGTTGAAGATCTGGATGCTGTCGCCCTTCACGAGGCGGTTCGTCGCGGAGAAGTAGAACATGTCCGTGCGGCCGGCCGGGCCGTAGACGGTGAAGAAGCGGAGGCCGGTGGACGGGATGTTGTAGAGCTTCGAGTAGGCGTGGGCCATGAGCTCGTTGCTCTTTTTCGTCGCGGCGTAGAGTGACACCGGGTGGTCGACCGGATCGTCGGTGCTGAACGGGACCTTTTTGTTGCCGCCGTAGACGGAGGAGGACGAGGCGTAGACGAAGTGCTCCATCGCGTCGTCGTGGCGCGCGGCCTCGAGGAGGTTGTAGAAGCCGATCAGGTTCGAGTGGATGTAGACGTCCGGGTGGTCAATGCTGTAGCGCACGCCGGCCTGGGCGGCGAGGTTGACGAGGACGTGGAAGCGGTAGGTCGCGAAGAGCTCGTCGATGAGCGGTTTGTCTGCGATGTCGCCGCGGATGAAGACCCAGTGGGATTTTGAGGACTGCGCGGCCTCCTCAACCTTCCGGAGGCGGTACTCCTTCAGCTCGAGCGGGTTGTAGTCAGTCATGCAGTCGATGCCGACGATCGTCGCGCCCTGCGTGTCGCGCAGCAGCCGCGCGCAGAGGTTCGAGCCGATGAAGCCCGCTGCGCCTGTGACGAGGATGGATTTTCCGTCGAGGGATACGCTGGTTTTCTCTATTTTCTTTGATTTCTTTGTGTTCTCTGTGTTATCCATATTTTCCATATTCATGTGATGGGGTTCAGACCCCGGGGGTGATTGGCTCGGGGTGGTTGCCCTGGCCCATCTTAAGAATTTCGTAAGGGGGTCTGACCCCATAAACTCTAACTTTAGAATTTGTTTAGAAAAATTTAATGGGGTCAGACCCCATTAAATTTTCGGCGGGGTCAGTTGTTGTGGAAGAGGTCACGGGTGTAGACCTTTTCGCGGACGTCGTCGAGGACGGTGTCGTAGCGGTTTGCGAGGATGCAGCGGCTTTCGGACTTGAACTCGGCGAGGTCGTTAACGACGCGGCTTCCGAAGAAGGTGCTGCCGTTTTCGAGGGTCGGTTCGTAGATGATGACGCGGGCACCCTTCGCCTTGATGCGCTTCATGACGCCCTGGATCGAGGACTGGCGGAAGTTGTCGGAGTTCGCCTTCATGGTCAGGCGATACACACCGACGACGGTTTCCTCCTGGAGGGCCTCCTGCTGCTTGTTGTAGCCTGCATTGGCCTCATATGCGTCGGCGATTTCGAGCACGCGGTCTGCGATGAAGTCCTTCCGGGTGCGATTACTCTCGACGATCGCCTGGATCAGGTTCTCCGGGACGTCCTGGTAGTTTGCGAGGAGCTGCTTCGTGTCCTTCGGGAGGCAGTAGCCGCCGTAGCCGAAGGATGGGTTGTTATAGAAGTCGCCGATGCGCGGGTCGAGGCAGACGCCGTCGATGATCTGCTGGGTGTTGAGGCCCTTCGTCTCGGCGTAGGTGTCGAGCTCGTTGAAGTAGGACACGCGGAGCGCGAGGTAGGTGTTCGCGAAGAGCTTGACGGCCTCGGCTTCGGTGAAGCCCATGAAGAGGGTACGGATGCCGGTTTTGATCGCGCCTTCCTGGAGGAGGGCGGCGAAGCGGTGCGCGGCGTCGACGGAGGCCGGGTCGTTTTCGTCACAGGACACGATGATCCGGGACGGGTAGAGGTTGTCGTAGAGGGCCTTCGACTCGCGGAGGAACTCCGGGGAGAAGAGGATGCGGCTGGTGCCGTACTTCGCGCGGATCGAGGCGGTGTAGCCGACCGGGATCGTGGACTTGATGAACATGTAGCAGTGGTCGTTGCACGCGAGAACCTGCTCGATCACGCTTTCGACGGCGCTCGTGTCGAAGTAGTTCTTCTTGCTGTCGTAGTTCGTCGGTGCCGCGATGATGACGAGATCCGCGGACGCGTAGGCAGCGTCGGACGGGTTCTGCGGGCCAATGCCGGTGGTGCCGTCGCTGGCCGGTGCGGTGTCGGCAGCGGAAGCGGCGTGAGAGCCGGCGCCGTCGGCGTGCAGATCGGTGTTCAGGACGGCGTGGAGGTCGAGCCTGCGAGTGCCGGCCTTCGCCTCGGCGAAGAACTTCTCGATGTACTCGTCCTGGATCGGGCTGATCCAGGCGTTAAGATCCTGTACCTTCTCCTCGATGATGTCGACTGCGGTGACGTGATTATGCTGTGCGAGCAGCGTCGCGAGCGACAGGCCGACGTAGCCCGTGCCGGCCACCACGATGTTCATCGGAGACACCGGCGCGAGCGGGTGGATGCTGTCGTCCTCGAACATATCGCAGAGATCGAAGTGCAGCGCGCCCGCGAGCTGCTCGAGCTGCTCGATCGACGGCGTGAATGCCTGCCCCTCGATCCGAGAAATCAGCGCACGATTGATACCGGTACGATCCGCCAGCTCCTGCTGCGAAATCTTCTGTGACTTCCGCAGTGACGCGATCGTATCCGCCAGTTTCTGAGTAGAAAGCTTCTTCATATATACCCTCGATTCTGAAAGTTTATAAAAATTTAATGGGGTCAGACCCCCTTACAGCCGGCTTAAGAATTTCGTAAGGAAAACTTCATGGGGTCTGACCCCATTAAATTTTCCTAAACAGAATCTAAACTGCCGCGGAGTGATTAGGCTCCGGGCGGGTGCATTGGCAGGCAGGAGTGGCAGACCGGTGATCTGCAGATGCACTGTGTGTTACTTTGAGTAACGTGCTCGCCTGCGGCGTGACGTAGGTTAAAACACATACAGTATAGTGCATGAGATATGGAAAGACAAGAATTCAAGAAAAAAAGTTTCTGCGAACTTGCGGAAAGGCGAAGGATGGAAGATGAAACCTACTTTTGAACGTTATTCAGAATAACATCTTAAGAATTTCGTAATGGGGTCTGACCCCATTAAATTTTCTAAACAGAATCTAAACTGGAGTTTATGGGGTCTGACCCCATAAACTCCAGGTATATATAGGCTGGATCTATCACGAACGATAGTGAAATCGTATTGGCGAAATCGGGCGATCGGGGGTATAGTGATGGCTGATGACATGATGTATATTCTAGATAGATAGCGGGCAGTCTGTGAGGGTGACCGAACGGATGCGCGAAGGAGTGTGGCGCGGATGATAAACGAGAAGGTGAAGGATTTTCTGGAGCGGAAGGGCTTCGGTGATCGGCTGACGGAGCATGCGGAGACGATCGATACGGTGGAGCATGCGGCGCTGCGGATCGGCTGTTCGGAGCCGGAGATCGCGAAGACGCTGTCGTTTATCGTGGATGAGAAGCCGGTGATCGTGGTCATGGCGGGCGACGGAAAGGTGAACAGCTCGAAGTTTAAGGCGGTGTTTCATACGAAGCCGCACATGATTCCGCGCGAGCAGGTGGAGGAAATCACCGGATTTCAGCCGGGCGGTGTGTGTCCGTTTGCAGTTCCGGAGGAGATTCCGATCTGGCTCGACATCTCGATGAAGCGCTTCGCGTACGTCCATCCGGCCGGCGGTAACGGATTCACCTCCGTAAAGCTCACACCGGAGGAACTGGAGAAAATCACGGAGCCGAAGGGCTGGTGCGACATCTGCAAAGGCTGGGAAGAGGGGGTCTGACTCTATAAACTGGTTTAACAAGCTTGCAGCGGAATTCGTAAGTCCGCATCAAAACTGTAGATGACGGGCCTCGACAGCTGAAAAAGTGAAGTAAACAAAAGTAACATAATGTATAGTCACGTAAAGTGATGCACTGGCGGCAATCGCTCGACCGGATTTTCGATCCGCTTGAACGATTGCCCCCTTTTCGTGCGCATCTTAAGAATTTCGTAATGGGGTCTGACCCCATTAAATTTTTCTAAACAGAGTCTAAACTGGAGTTTATGGGGTCAGACCCCATTAATTTTTTATAAAGTGATTTTGAGAAATGACGGAAAATCGTGTGGTTAACCGGGGAATATAGTCTGTTTGACGACCATACACATTTCGGGATCTTCGTGATAGAATGAGCTTATATTCTTTAGAGTCGTTGAGCGGATAAACAGGTTGACCGTGTTGCCATCTGGAGTTCTGCTCCGTGGTAGACCTTGGACTCAACGACGCTTTCTTTCCCTATGACAACCATTACTACGGATTCATGATCTGCCATGAATTTGGACAGTCAACACTGTACTGTATCCATAACTGTGGACACGGAAGATTTTAGTTTCCCCCATATTCTGGATGCAGATGAAGCGCAACCCATTTGGCAGACAAATTTTTATGGATTGTCCTGTTTAGTAGACAGATAGTCCCTATAAATATGGAAAGAAATATTAATTGATTTTTGAGGTGCTTTTATGGCTAGAAAACGACGTGAGTGGTATCCGGGCGCGACATATCATCTGATGGAGCGAGGGATTCGCAGGCAGGTGATTTTTCAGGATGAGATGGATTTTAAGATCTTTCTGCAGATCCTGGAGAGCGAGGCGGAGAAGAAGGCGTGCCGGATTCACGCATACTGTCTCATGAACAATCACTTTCATCTCCTGGTCGAAACTGGAGACATTGGAATAGGATTCTTTATGAAGAGCCTTGCAGAGAGGTATGCGATGTTTTATAACCGGCGCTACGGCTACAAGGGGCATGTTTTCGAGGGACGCTATGTGTCCTGTCTAGTGAAAACGGATGGCTATTTCCTGCAGACGAGTCGCTACATCCACTTGAATCCGGTGAAGGCGAAGATCGTGGACCGGCCGGAGCAGTATCGCTGGAGCTCCTATATCACGATCATGGATATGTGGAATGATGGCATCGTGACTCCAGATAAAACGCTGTCGTTTTTTGCGGAAGGCGCGGCGGAATATCGTGAACTGGTGGAGGCGCAGGCACGGTACGCGGAGGATGAGGAGGCGATCCAGACGGACATGAAGGAAGACGAAATGTGGCTTCCGGTGTGAAGGGATGGCATCCGGCAAGAAGGGGTGGAGACGTTGACCAGGACGGAATTTGACCAGAGAATGGCAGCAGGGCTGGCAGATGCAAAAGCTGGACGTGGTGTGGAAATTGAGGAAGCATTTGAAAGTATCAGTGCCAGATTGAAAAAAAGTACAGGGCTGAATGAGAATAGCTCGACATAGTATATATCATGGTATATACTTAAGGCATAAGGAGGTGGGGTATCATGATGACAGCAAAATTGTTTGAAAATGGTCGTAGTCAGGCGGTTCGACTTCCGAAGGAGTGCCGCTTCGATGGTGACGAGGTGGCGATCAATAAAGTCGGTGACGTCGTTATACTGATGCCGAAGAATCATAAGTGGGCCGGGTTCCTGAGTGGACTGGAGCTGTTCTCGGATGACTTCATGTGTGATGGCAGGGAACAGCCGGTAGTACAGGAGCGGGAAGTGATATGAAGTATATGCTGGATACAAACATCTGTATCTACACGATCAAGCACAAGCCGCCGGAGGTGATCAAGGCTTTTCTGTGTCATGAGCCGGACGATATGTGCATTTCCTCCATCACGTATGGGGAGTTGATGCATGGTGTAGAGAAGAGTCAGGCGGTAGAGCGTAACCGTGCGGCGATCACGCTGTTCTTATCGGCTATTTCGATTCTGCCCTTTGACAGTGATGCAGCAGAGAAATATGGGGCGGTTCGTGCGGATTTGGAACGAAAGGGAACGCCGATCGGTCCGATGGATATGCTGATCGCCGGCCACGCAAGATCGCGCGGGCTGATTCTGGTGACGAATAATACGAGAGAGTTTTTCCGGGTGAACGAACTGGAAGTGGAAGACTGGACGAAGTAATGTGACGGGGGCAAACGTTTGACCGGATTTTCGATCCGCTTGAACGTTTGCCCCGTTTTCGTGCGCATCTTAAGAATTTCGTAATGGGGTCTGACCCCATTAAATTTTTCTAAACAAAATCTAAACAGAAGTTTATGGGGTCAGACCCCATAAACTGCCGCGCAGAGTTTTACTGCGCGTCGGCGTCACATCTGCTATAATCGGAGTGTATTGTAAGCCCCTGATTTTCAGGGGTTGCTACCTGACGATCGAAGGAGGTATGCGTATGAACGCGAAGAAATATAGAAGAGTATTTACGATTGTAATCGATTCGCTGGGGGTTGGGCCGATGCCGGATGCCGCGGCGTTCGATGATGCGGGGGCAGATACCCTCGGCCACATCGCGGCGCATTTCGAGGCGCTGAAGATCCCGAATCTGCAGAAGCTCGGCATGGCGAATCTGAAGAGCCTTCATGGCGTCGCGCCGGCGGAGAAGCCGCTTGCGTACTACGGACAGCTGCGCGAGGCGAGCAACGGCAAGGACACGATGACGGGGCACTGGGAGATGATGGGGCTGCACATCACGAAGCCGTTTAAGACCTTTACGGAGCACGGCTTCCCGCAGGAGCTGATCGACGAGCTCTCCCGCAGAACCGGACGTGTGATCATTGGCAACAAGGCGGCCAGCGGCACGGAGATCCTCGACGAGCTCGGTGAGGAGGAGATCGCGACGGGGCACATGATCGTCTACACCTCGGCGGATTCAGTGCTGCAGATCTGCGGCAATGAAGAGACCTTCGGGCTCGACGAGCTGTACCGCTGCTGTGAGATCGCCCGCGAGATCACGATGAAGGATGAGTGGAAGGTCGGCCGTGTCATCGCCCGCCCGTATGTAGGACGGAAGAAGGGCGAGTTTAAGCGCACGAGCAACCGCCACGATTATGCGCTGAAGCCGTACGGCAGAACGGCGCTCGATGCACTGAAGGATGCGGGCCTCAGCGTGATTTCCGTCGGCAAGATCTTCGACATCTTCGATGGCCAGGGCCTCACCGAGTCCAACAAGTCGAAGAGCTCGGTGCACGGCATGGAGCAGACGATCGAGATCGCGCAGCGTGATTTCGAGGGTCTCTGCTTCGTGAACCTCGTGGATTTCGACGCGCTCTGGGGCCACCGCCGCAACGTGGTCGGCTACGGTGAGGAGCTCGAGCGCTTCGATGTGAAGCTTGGCGAGCTGCTGGACATGCTCCGGGACGACGACCTTCTGATCATCACCGCGGACCACGGCAACGACCCGACCTACACAGGCACTGACCACACGAGAGAGAAGGTGCCGTTCCTCGCGTACTCGCGGTCAATGCAGACACCGGGCGCGCTGGTGGAGGCCGACACCTTCGCCGTGATCGGCGCCACCATCACGGACAACTTCGGCATCGCCATGCCGGACGGCACGATCGGCCACTCGATTCTCGATAAACTGAATTAATGAAACAGTTCAGCTAAGGGGACTACGGAGTACCGGCAACAGAAGCCATACGGAGAGGACGTGTGAAATCAAGCCGGGTCCCCTTAGTGGCACTTGGGGTTATCTCTCATTGGAACCCACTGCAACGCAGAGTTTTCATGAGGAAAACTCTGTGATTGCAGAGGGCCTAGTGCCGCTTAGGGTTCCTGGCTTAGGTTTCACCGGCATCGGAGTACTGTGCTTCAGTTGCCGGCCCTCCGAGTCCCCTGGTGGAACTTTAACGAATGAAAAGAAAGGTAAAACTAAATGAACACCACGGATGTATTAAAGATTGTAGATCACACCCTGCTCACCCAGACTGCGACCTGGGCAGACATAAAGACCATCCTCGATGATGGTATCAAGTACCATTGCGCGTCGGCGTGCATCCCGGCAGCCTACGTGAAGCAGGCTGCAGACTACGTCGATGGCAGACTCCCGATCTGCACCGTCATCGGCTTCCCGAACGGCTACAGCACGACCGCGACGAAGGTCTTCGAGGCGAAGGACGCCATCGCAAACGGGGCAGCGGAGATCGACATGGTCATCAACATTGGCTTCCTGAAAGATGGACGCTACGACGAAGTGGAGGAGGAGATCCGCCAGATCCACGAGGCCTGCGACGGGCACATCCTGAAGGTCATCATCGAGACCTGCCTCCTCACAGAGGAAGAGAAGATAAAGATGTGCGAGATCGTGACGAAGGCGGGCGCGGAGTTCATCAAGACCTCGACTGGTTTTTCCACTGCGGGCGCAACCTTCGATGACGTGAAGCTCATGCATGAGCACGTCGGCCCGGGCGTGAAGGTGAAGGCCGCCGGCGGGATCAGCTCCTTCGACGACGCCGAGAAGTTCATGAGCCTCGGTGCGGACCGCCTCGGCACCAGCCGCCTCGTGAAGATCATGAAGAACACCGACAACGGCGCCGGCTACTGAAAATTTCATCTGTGATGACCATAGCCCGCACCATACTGGGGCGGGGCTCGACACCAGAGCGTGGCCTCATAAACGCACGCACTCGCGGCACCTCCCTCGGAGGCGCCGCTTTTTTCTTAAGAATTTCGTAAGGGGGTCAGACCCCATTAAATTTTTCTAAACAGAATCTAAACAAAAGTTTATGGGGTCAGACCCCATAAACTAATATAATCGATATATTATGATATAGGAGCTCTATGGCACATGAAGCAGTTAAATGAAAAGGTAGCGATCGTGACGGGTGCGGGACAGGGAATCGGAAAGGGCATCGCCCTTTGTCTCGCGAAGAGGGGCGTGAAGGTCATCGCGACGGGGCGTCGTCTGGAGCCGATCGAGCAGACTATCGCAGAAATCAAGAAACTTGGCGGAGAGGGCTTCGCGATGAGCTGTGACTCTGCGGACAGAGCGAGAGTGGATGAGGTCGTGAAGGCGGCCGTCGAGAAGTATGGAACGATCGATGTTGTCGTGAATAATGCTCAGGCGATCGTGCCGTCTTCGCCGGTCGAGGAGACGAGCTACGACAATATGCTGAAGGCATGGCAGAGTGGCGTGATCGGTTCGTTGAACTATATGCAGGCGGCGTTCCCTTATATGAAGGAGCAGCACGAGGGCCGCATCATTAACTTCGCGTCGGCGACCGGTATGTTTGGTATCGCCGGACAGCTCGCGTATGGCTCGAACAAGGAGGCGCTGCGCGGACTGACGAAGATCGCGGCCAAGGAGTGGGGGCAGTACGGCATCTGTGTAAACATTGTCCTCCCAGGCGCAGAATCGCCAGCCGCAAAGGCCTGGGCGGAGAAGTTCCCGGAGGAGTACGCGAAGCAGGTGAACCTGAACCCGATGAAGCGTTATGGTGACCCGGAGAAGGATATCGCACCGGTCATCGCCTTCCTCGCCGGCCCGGATTCCTGCTATTTCTCGGGCCAGAGCGCCATCGTCGACGGTGCAAACTCGATCATGTCGTAAAGACAGGCGTGACCGTCGACGGCGCATCTTGGTCATGCTGTAAGGACGATATGCTGGCGCGGAGGGATGAAATCCATCCTGAAGTGGCGCGCCGTCGCCAGAAGGCTACGAAGACGATGCCCCGACGGAATATTTTCAGACCGCATGTGATTTCAAATTCGAAAAGTGAACGCGTCGCAGAAGTGGCGCGCTTTTTACGGTGCGCCCATTTTCTATGTCCGTTGTCGATGAAATATACACGATTCCAGAATCAAAGCGGCTGTGTCTATTTTGACTGTTGATTTTTGCTTTTCGCAGAGAAATCGGTATACACAGTTTTTGAAATAAGCCCTGCGTGTACAGTATGCTTAAAATCATAGCTTCCCCGGATATATAAGGAGCGAACGGTGGACTGATCAGTCCCCCGTTCTTTTTCAGCACGTCTTTCCGAAAAAAGAGCTAGGAGAAATGCCGCGGGTGATTTATGATTTGGTGAGAATAAGATCAGGACGAAAAGGAGCGAAGCGATGATTCATTTACGACCACATCATGGTGTCTGTCTTCTGAATTTCAGGGGTAAGGGCTACTCAGACGAGTTCAGTCGGAATATGGCGGCGATGCAGGCGCGGCTGATGGCAGAGCCGGAGACGGAGATCTGCATCACGCGGGGCGCAGATGATCTCTGCGCGAAGTGCCCGAATCGGCGTGGCGAGGGCTGTACCTCGACGCATCCGCCACTCTTTGATGAAAATGTGCTGTGCTTGACCGGATTTCAGTACGGGCAGCGGCTCACGTGGCGCGCGTTCACGGATGCGACTTGCCCGATCAGTCTGCATCGCCTGGACGAGGCCTGCCCGGACTGCCAGTGGCTCGCCCTCTGTAAGGAAATCGCCGCAGCGCGGATGGAGGAGGAACCAGCGCTGACGGACCAGCGCCGACATGCGGGTGATGGATGGCAAAGCGCTATGAAGAACAAGCGTTAGATGTGAACGAAGGAGAATGCAAATGACATACTATTTTCCGGCGATTATTAAGAAGACGGCGGCGGGATACCACGTGCGTTATGTGGACCTGCAGGACTGCTTCGGTGAGGGTGGGACACTCGACGAGGCGCTGGATGAGGCACGCGAAGCGGGCGTGAATTACATCCTGACCGAGCTCGAGACGGACATGGATCTGCCGACGCGGACTCTGCTGATGGATGTCGAGACCGCCGACGGCGAGGAGAAAACCGACCTCGCGCTGGTCATGCCGCGCGACGAGCAGTACGATTCGTTCGGCTGACCGCGGCCAATGTTTCCGCCGGTAGCACAGGACCTTCGCGTGACGCCTGCGAAGCCGGAACAAAAAAGTCGCGTGGAATGGATGTTCCATACGGCTTTGTTTGTGATATGATATATAGATAGTGATGACACGAGAGTTCAATGGTGGAAGAGGCGAGAGCGTAGTGGCGACGGAAAGACGACGTAGCGGAAGCGTAGAGCCGATCGGTGGAGGTGAAGATGTGAAGCAGGAGGCATTGGCCGCGGGTGCGGAAGCGGCGAGGGTGCGGAAGCGGCGGCCGGGCGGTGGCAGGAAGCGGAAGCGGCCGGACTATGATGCGGGGCGAAACCTCGAGGAGCTGATGGACGCAGCAGTGGAGCTGTACGATGCGGGGCAGTCACTGCAGGCGATCGCGGACGAGCTTGCGCTGAATCCGATCAAGGTGCGGAAGCTGCTGATCACGGCGGAGGTGTACGAATCGGAGATCGCGGAGGAGGTACGGGCGACGTTTGAGGCGTACCGGGCGCGGCAGGACTACCGGGCGGCGGTGCAGGCGACGGCGGAGGAGCTTCGGCTCTCGATTCCGTCGGTGAACTCGTATCTCCCGTATGAGAAGGGCGTGTATTTTGCAGCGACGGACAGCGTCGAGAAGATCAGCGCCGGGGCGGAGCGGCAGCGGCGTTACCGCGCGATGAAGAAGTGGCGGGCAGCACCGACGGAGGAGAACCTCTGGGGCGTGGTGCAGGCCTACGCGGGCGCGCAGTTTAAGACCTGGTCGGGGCTCGGGTTCAGTTATCAGCTGCGGCGCGGACGGAGCGGCGAGTTCACGCGGGAACTCTGGATCGATCGCCGCGCGCAGAGCAAAAGTCTTGCGTGGAGCTCGGTGATGCTGGCGCTCGGGAAGGTGTCGGGAACGAAGAAGTCAGCAGAGCTCGGCGGAATGTCAGATTCCGGGCAGCAGGCGATGCTGGCACTCGGGAAGATGCCGGATGGGCGGAATTCAGCAGAGCACGGCGTGATGTCAGATTTCGGGAAACAGGAGCCGCAACCGCAGAAAACAACGGTGCCGGTCATCCAGCGCCCGAAGGACCTCGGCGACATCCGTGGTATCAGTTACATCTACGCGATGTTCTACCGCTTCGGTATCATCGACGTGCCGGAGAAGGTGAAAGCGAAGATGGGACGATGAGGGACTTTATAAAAATTTAATGGGGTCAGACCCCATTAAGAATTTCTGAAGCATCGTAAGGAAAAATTAAGGGGCTCTGCCCCCATAAACTCCCCCGAAGTGACGATCGACAGGGCGTTTGCATTGGCGAGCGGAAAGTGCTGGTGTAGTGAAAGCAGGACAGCCAAGGTGCTGTTATAGGAGGTGTAATGATGATGGAATATCCAGAAGCGGTGATTTTTGATTATAATGGGACGATGGTGAATGATGAGATCTACCATAACGAGGCTTGGAGTCTGTTTATGAAGCGGCATCTCGGGCGGGATCTCACGGAGGAGGAGTTCGATCGGTACATCCACGGGATTCATGCGGATGTGACGATCCGGCATTTCCTCGGGGAGGGGCTCAGCGAACAGGAGGTGAAGCAGCTCGTCGAGGAGAAGGAGGAGACCTACCGGGAGATCTGCGTTTCGCATGCAGATATCTATCAGCTACGGGACGGGCTGCCAGAGTTTCTGGACCGGTTGCAGGCCGCGGGCGTGAAGCTTGGGATCGCGACCTCGTCGCCGATCGAAAATGTCGAGTTTTATTTCCGACAGATCGACCTCGCGCGCTGGTTCACGCTCGAGCAGGTGACGTACAACGACCACAGCTTCCCAGGAAAGCCGGCGCCGGACATCTTCCTGCGCGCGGCGGAGAAGCTTCACGCAGACATCCATCGAAGCTATGTGTTCGAGGACGCGAAGTCTGGCGTGCAGGCTGCAGTGGCGGCCGGTGCGGCGAAGGTCATCGCTGTGGCGGGGACGGCCGACCCGGAGGCACTTCGAGCGCTCGGCGCCGCGCAGGTGATCGAGACCTACAGGGAGCTGCTGTAAGCTTGATGCACCTGCGCCATCGGCACCTGCCTGCGCCAATGCTGTATCAAATTGGCAAAAATCTCATTTGGTGAATTTAATAGGGTCAGACCCCATAAACTTCTGTTCAGATTCTGTTTAGAAAAATTTAATGGGGTCAGACCCCATAAACTAGAGGAGGAAAAACATGCGATATAAGGCGTTTGGTAAGACGGGGCTGGAGGTTTCGGAGCTGTGTCTCGGCACCTGGGGCATCGGTGGTGCGGGCTGGGATCAGAATCCGGAGGAGACGAAGACGGATGCGATCCGGGCGTCGTTTGAGCAGGGCGTGAATATCTTCGATACGGCGCCGGCGTACAACGCGGGCGCGGCGGAGCGGATCCTGGGCGAGACACTCGAGAAGATGGGTGTTCGGAAGGATGTGATCCTGTCGACGAAGTGTGGCAATGACTTCGTGAACGGGCAGTACGTGCATTGCGGTAAGCGCGACCACATCTTCGCACAGTGCGACGCGTCGCTTCGAAACCTCCGGACCGACTATATCGACCTGTACATCCTGCATTGGCCGCAGGACGATGCGACACCGGAGGAGACGCTCGGGGCGATGATGGAGCTCAAAAAGGCGGGCAAGGTCCGTTTCCTCGGTCTCTCCAACCACAGTGTGGCGCAGATGGAGGAGGCCGCGAAGTATGCGGACATCGATTTCATCCAGGTGCAGTATTCCATGCTGGAGCGCGAGCGTGAGGTGGAGATGCGGTACGCAGAGGCACACGGCATGGCGACGATGGGCTATGGCGTCCTCGGCGGCGGTTTACTCACCGGACGGTACCGCGAGCTCCGGAGCTATGAGACCATGGACAGTCGAAACCGCTTCTACAAGTTCTTCCGCGAGCCGGGCTGGAGCAAGGCGCAGAAACTTCTCGGCGTGATGGATGAGATCTCCGCTGCCCGCGGCGGCGTACCGCTTTCGGAGATCGCTGTGAACTGGGCGCTTCAGAAGTCCTTCCTTACGACGGCCCTTTTCGGCACACAGCACCGCGCCCGCGCGATCGAGAACTGCCACGCCCTCGACTGGACACTCAGCGACGCCGACATCGCGAAGCTCGACCAGGCGCTGGTGGAGTTCGGGATCTGAATCGAACCATTGTGCAGACAGGGCCCAGAGGGGCGCTGCATGTATTGACCGAAACCATCCTTACGTGCAGCCACCTGTTTCGAGGCCGCCTGCATTGGCCAAAGCCAAACGAAAATATGTCGATTCTGTGAAGTCTGCACCGAAAAAATGGCGAAAACAGCCCCTGAAAAAAATTCAAATTTAGTGAATCTTCAAGTCGAAAAAGGACTACCATAATGGCGTTACAGATAGTTGTCTGTGCACCGTATCACCACGGCCCTTACATCCTGTAAGAGCAGAAATCTTTCGCGGGAAATTTGCCGGGGATGTTACGATGTTTCTACCGCGCCCACTGTGGACGTGGATAACATTTTCAGTGGCAGAGGCCACAGGAGGTAGTTATGGAGACATTAGAGGCGAAGACAAGAGATCTGAACGTCAAGGGAAAGAAGCTTAGAAGAGAAGGCTATGCGACCGGTTCGATCAGTGGTAAGGCAATGAAGGAGTCCCTCGCGATCATCATGACGCAGAAGGATCTCGGCATGTTCTTCCAGGATCATCATGTCGGCTCCGAGGCAGAGCTTTCGGTCGATGGTACGAAGTATTCCGTTCTGATCAAGAGCGTGGATTTCGATGCGATGAAGCATCAGTATATCGATGTTACATTCCAGCAGTTGCTGAACGATGAAAAGATCCACTCGAAGGCAGTCATCGAGTTTATCAATGCAGAGAAGGCCCAGGGCTTCGTGACGAAGACCTGTGAGGAGGTCGAGTTCGTCGGCTATCCGAAGGACCTCGTCGATCATATCGTGATCGATCTTGCGAAGTATCCGGTCGGCACGAGACTGACCGTCGGTGATCTCGACATCGCGAAGGAAGGCAAGCTTGAGATCAAGACACCGCTTACCGATACTGTGCTTCATGTAACCGCACATCAGCATGGCAAGGCAGCTGAGGTCGATGAGCCAGAGGCACCGGCAGAGAAGGCGCTGGTAACACCGGCGACGAAGGAAGCCGCTGCACTCGCTGCGAAGGAAAATAAATAATTCCGTTAAGGATGCGGAGCCGGAGGGAGACCTCCGGCTCTTTTTTTGATCATTTCCGGCGTGTGTTTTGACATGTGATTTGTAGTTTTATAGTACGGAATCTGCTAGAATATCCCCTGTGGACGCAGGCCGCCCACGCGAAATTTCTCATCTTAAGAATTTCGTAAGGGGGTCAGACCCCATAAACTTTAACTTTAGATTTTGTTTAGAAAAATTTAATGGGGTCAGACCCCATAAACTGCCAGGCAGGTGATGTATGGAACTTAAGAATCAGAACACAACACAAAAAGACTTCAAAAACTGGTCGGAACTCCGGATTTTTCTCTCGTATTTCCGACCGCACCGGAAGCTGTTTTACCTCGACATGGTGAGTGCGCTGGCGATCGCGGTGATCGACCTCGCCTTTCCGGCGGTGTCGCGCTGGTGCATGTACACGCTGCTGCCGGCGAACGCCTGGCGCACCTTCTGGACGGTGATGGCAGTCGTGACCGCCGCCTACGTGCTGCGTTCCGTGTTTTACTACGTGATCACGTACTGGGGCCACAACTTCGGCGCGCGCGTCGAGGCCGACATCCGCCGCGACCTGTTCCGGCACATCCAGGAGCTGAACTACAGCTTCTTCGACCATAACCGCGTCGGCCAGCTCATGAGCCGCCTCACGACGGACCTCTTCGACGTGACAGAGATGGCGCACCACGCCCCGGAGGACATCTTCATCAGCTCGGTGACGATCCTCGGCGCGCTCGTCATCATGTTCACCATCCAGTGGCGGCTCGCACTCGTGCTGACGCTCATGCTGCCGATCTTCCTGTCGGTGGTGCTGCGCTGCCGTTTCCACATGCGCGACGCCTCGCGCAAGGTGAAGTCAACGGTTTCCCTGATCAACACCGAGTTCGAGTCGGGTCTGTCCGGCATCCGGACGGCGAAGGCCTTCGCGAACGAGGGGGAGGAGCTCGAGAAGTTTGAGAAGGCCAATGCAGGCTACCGGAGCGCGAAGTTCGGGTTCCACCGCGCGATGGCGGAATTTCATTCGACGATGGAGTTCTGCCTCTGCATGATGTCCGTGGTGGTCATCGCGGTCGGTGGCGCCCTCATCATGAACGACCAGCTCACCGTCATTGACCTGATCGCGTTCAGCATGTATGTGTCGGCCTTCGTGAATCCGATCCGGAAGCTCGCGAATACCACGGAGGTGATCGCGAACGGCACGGCGGGACTGCATCGCTTCGTGGAGCTGATGCGGACCGAGCCGGAGCTCCAGGACAGCCCGGGCGCGCTTGCGCTGGAGGACGTGCAGGGTGAGATCCGCGTCGATCACGTGTCCTTCGCGTACCAGAAGGGGCAGGGCATCCTGCACGACGTGTCGCTCGACATCCGGCCGGGTGAGACCGTGGCCTTCGTCGGTTCCTCCGGCGGCGGCAAGACGACGCTCAGCCAGCTGATTCCGCGTTTCTACGATGTCACGGACGGCGCGATCTACCTCGACGGGCACGATGTCCGCATGGTGACGCAGGAGTCCCTGCACCAGAATATCGGCGTCGTTTCGCAGGATGTGTTCCTGTTCGCCGGCAGCATTGCCGACAATATCCGCTACGGTCGTCTCGATGCGACGATGGAAGAGGTGATGCTTGCGGCTGCGAAGGCAGAGATTGCGGACGACATCGCAGCGATGCCGGAGGGCTATCAAACCAATGTCGGCGAGCGGGGTGTCCTGCTCTCCGGTGGTCAGAAGCAGCGGATCTCCATCGCGCGGATCTTCCTGAAGAACCCGCCGGTCCTGATCCTCGACGAGGCGACCTCCGCGCTCGACAGTGTGACCGAGGCCCGCATCCAGGCGACCTTCGAGAAGCTCTCGCAGGGCCGCACCACGATCGTCATCGCGCACCGCCTCGCGACCGTGAAGAACGCGGACCGCATCGCCGTCATCGACGACGGCCGCATCATCGAGCTCGGCAGCCACGACGAGCTCATGGCCCGGAACGGCGCCTACGCCGCCCTGGTGCGCACCCAGGAACTCAAGTCTTAAGAATTTCGTAAGGGGGTCTGACCCCATTAAATTTTTATAAACTAAATCTAAACAAAAGTTTATGGGGTCAGACCCCATTAAGTTTAAAGAGGAGAGAAAGATGCAATTATTTGATGGACGGCCGGCGACGGCGGAGGGGCGTGAGCCGAAGGAGATGCGTGTGTATGATCTGCTCGATTCGCTGGGGATCTCGTACCAGCGGACAGATCATGCGCCGGCGACGACGATGGAGGTGTGCGAGGTGATCGACGCGGCGCTCGGCTGCCTGATCTGCAAGAATCTGTTTCTCTGCAACCGCCAGCAGACGGAGTTTTACCTGCTGATGATGCCGGGCGACAAGGTCTTCAAGACGAAGGAGCTGTCGCACCAGATCGGCTCCGCGCGCCTGAGCTTCGCGAAGGAGGAGCAGATGATGGAGTTCCTCGAGATCCACCCGGGCGCAGTGAGCATCATGGGCCTCATGAACGACACGGAGAATCACGTGCAGCTGCTGGTTGACGAGGACGTCCTGAAGGGCGAGTATGTCGGCTGCCACCCGTGCGTGAACACCTCGTCGCTGAAGCTCCGAACCGCGGACGTCTTCGGGAAGTACCTCGAGGCCGTGCACCACGATTACCGCGTGGTGAAGCTGGTCGGCGAGGCGTGACCGCGATGCCCGCACGGGGTCAGACCCCTGTCCGCATAGATTTTTTACATGGAGGTAAGATATGAAGGTTTTAATGCTGAACGGAAGCCCGAAGGCAGATGGGAATACGAATCGTGCGCTCACGGAGATCGGCGAGCAGTTGAAGAAGGAGGGAATCGATTATGAGATCTTCCAGATCGGCGGGCAGGCGATCCGGGACTGCATCGGCTGTGGCCAGTGCACGGAGAAGGGCTGTGTGTTTGATGATGACGTGACGAATGCCTTCATCGCGAAGGCACAGGAAGCGGATGGCTTCATCTTCGGCACACCGGTGTACTATGCGCACCCGAGCGGCCGCATCCAGTCGCTGCTCGACCGCGCATTCTATGCCGGCGGCACAGCCTTCGCGTTCAAGCCGGGCGCAGCAGTCGCTGTAGCGAGACGTGCCGGCACGACTGCCTCCGTCGATGTGCTCGAGAAGTACTTCGGCATCAACAACATGCCGACCGTGCCATCCACCTACTGGAATGTCGCGCATGGCCGTGTGCCGGGTGAAGCCGGACAGGACCTCGAGGGTATGCAGACTATGCGGAACCTCGCCCGCAATATGGCGTGGATGCTGAAGTGCATCGAGGCGGGACGGAAGGCGGGCATCGACCACCCGGAGGTGGAGAAGAGTGCACGCACGAACTTTATCCGCTGAAAAAACCACTTGCATATAGTATAGACTTATGGTAGTGTTACCACATTGTTTCACCCGTTGAAGTGTTAGGAATCGCAAGAAACCGAACATGGAGGGCGCTTTGGAGAATTCCATTCAGTTGGATGCCGAAGGTGTAAGGTGCGCATGCGCCGAATCTCTCAGGCAAAAGAACGAAGCTGCAAGTGAAATCATCGTGTGTACAATGTCGTACACGTATTTGTATTTGCGTAGAAGTTCTTGAGCCTGCCGGAAACGGAAGGCTCTTTTTTTCGCGAGAAACGAGCCAAAGCCCATGCTTGCATGGGGCCGGGCACCAGACCGCGATACCATCTTTCAATTCTCCGAAGTGACAGCACATCATGATTTTCAGGGGGTTCTACATTATGCTGCTATCACTTGTCCAGACGATCAATTCCTATCTGTCCGACTATGTTCTCGTGATCCTGCTTCTCGGCGTGGGTCTCTGGTACTCCATCCGGACCGGCTTCGTCCAGATCCGCTACTTCGGCTATGGGATGAAGAAGACCTTCGGTGAGCTGAGTCTCTCCGGTAAGAAACACGCCGCCGGCATGTCCTCCTTCCAGGCCCTCGCGACCGCCATCGCGGCACAGGTCGGCACCGGCAACATCGTCGGCGCGAGTGGTGCGATCCTCACCGGCGGCCCGGGCGCGATCTTCTGGATGTGGGTCATCGCCTTCTTCGGCATGGCCACCATCTACGCGGAGGCGATCCTCGCGCAGGAGACGAGAGTAGTCCGTGAGGACGGCAGTATCCACGGCGGCCCGGTCTACTACATCACGACTGCATTCCGCGGTCACTTCGGCCAGTTCCTCGCTCGCTTCTTCGCGGTGGCGATCATCCTCGCGCTCGGCTTCTTCGGCTGCATGGTGCAGTCCAACTCGATCGGCTCGACGATCAGTACCGCCTTCGGTGTGCCGTCGTGGATCGTCGGCATTGCCCTCGTGATCTTCTGCGGTGCCATCTTCCTCGGCGACGTCAAGCGCCTCGCGTCCGTGACCGAGAAGGTCGTGCCGGTGATGGCGCTCGTGTTCCTGATCGGCGGCCTCGCGGTGCTCGTGCTGCGCATCCAGTATCTGCCGGCGACCTTCGCGATGATTTTCCGCTACGCCTTCCAGCCGCAGGCCATCATCGGCGGTGGCTTCGGCTATGCCCTGAAGACCGCGGTCAGCCAGGGTGCGAAGCGCGGTCTCTTCTCGAACGAGGCCGGTATGGGTTCGACCCCGCATGCGCATGCGCTGGCCAATGTCTCCTGCCCGCATGAGCAGGGTGTGGTCGCGATGGTCGGTGTTTTCATCGACACCTATGTGGTGCTGACCCTCAACGCGCTGGTCATCATCTCGACGATGTATACGAGTGACGGTATCCTCGCGGGCGGTGTGATTCCGGAGACCATCGGCAAGGCCAATCTCGCGCAGACCGCCTTCGGCACCGTCTTCGGCGAGCGCCTCGGTGCGATGTTCGTCGCCATCTGCCTCTTTTTCTTCGCCTTCTCGACGATCCTCAGCTGGAACCTCTTCGGAAAGATCAACGTGATCTGGCTCTTCGGCGACCGCGGCAGCCGCGTCTACACCCTGATCGCCCTCGTCTTCATCTTCCTCGGCACCCTGACCTCCAGTGACCTCGTGTGGGAGCTCTCCGACATGTTCAACCAGCTCATGGTCGTGCCGAACGTCATCGCCCTGTTCGCCCTCACCGCCCTCGTCGTGAAGAACGTGAACGCCGCGAAGTCCTCATCTTAAGAATTTCGTAAGGGGGTCTGACCCCATTAAATTTTTCTAAACAGAATCTAAACAGAAGTTTATGGGGTCAGACCCCATAAACTGCAGGCCTTAAGTGGTTCATGGCTACTATTAAATTTGTGCAAAATTCACTGATTTGTAAGAAAAAATGCGCAAACGAAGAACATTTTCCTTCTATTTATGATAGATTAATAGTAGAGAGCGGGTGGCGGGCAGCGCGTGGCCATCCTGCGGGTGTTCGTGATTTAAAGAGTGAGAAACGACTGGGGATGTCGTATATTCCCGGCTATTTCGTCGTATCTGTAATTCTCGTCTGGAAAGGAGGCGTGTGATGCATAGAAAAGAGCATGAGAAGTTCAGCGCAGGCGATGTGAGAAGAGTGAGCGCGGGTCGGTGTTCGAGCCGGAAGCTTCGTACCGGCTGCTTCCTGAGGCTGTGCCTCTTCAGCACACTTCTTCTCCTTACGTTTCTGACGGGCTGTGGAAAGAAGCCGCCGAAGGCGGGGCCGAAGCCGTCCGGCGGCACTACGTCGAAGGTGGAGAGCACGGACAAATCAACGTCGGCGCTCCCGGAGGACATCGACTTCACGGCGCTCGACGAGGATAAGAAGGAGCAGCTGCTGAAGACGCTCGTGCAGGACAGCTACACCTTCGAGGGCGAGGTGAGCGACGGCCCGGCGGATCGGACCGATGTTTCTTATCATGTGCCGAAGATCTGCTCCGACAGCGCCGGCGCGAAGGAAATCAACCAGGCGATCGCGGCGGCCTGCGAGGATGTGACGAGCCAGAAGGAGGACGACTACGTGGGCTGGATCGAGGTCGACTACGACAGCTACCTGAACGGCGACACGCTGAGCCTCGTCCTCACGAAGAGCAGCAACCTCGACGATTATACCGAGTATTACGCGTACAACCTGAACCTCACGGACGGCACGCGCATGTCGGCGAAGGAGCTCGCGCAGCTGTTGGTGCGTGGTGTGCCGACCGATGCAGACGATTTCGACGATTTTGACGATGACGAGGACGACGCACCGCTGACCCTCGAGCTGCAGAGCGGCGAAACCGTTGAGGCCGCACTTCTTCGTGTGATCCGAAGGGCCGCTGCCTACGAGTTCGACCAGTCCGTGCGCTATATGTACGATTCCGATTATTACAGCAGCGCGGGCGAGGCCGAACGCCAGAGCCTCTACGCCGAGTTCATGAAGTACCGCATGCAGACCCTCGCGGACGACAACATCACGTCGGACCTCCCGATGTATCTGGACGACGACGGCGAGCTCGTGGTCGCGGTGCCGGTCCACGTGATGGCGGGCGGCGGTCTCTACAACTGCGAGCTTAAGCCAATGCAGACGATCTATCAGTATGATGCTGCTTCGGGTCGTGTTCTCTCCGGAGAGGACTGGGAAGACGAGCTTGAAGACAAGCGCAAAGCGGGCACGGGCGAGGACGTGATAAACGCCGGGCGCCGTGATCTGAAGCTCAGCTTCGACGATGCGCTTTTCGTCAACTACGAGGATGGCCGCATGACCGTCCGCATCGAGCAGAATGAGTGGACCGAGGCTGCGTTCGGGGTCGGAAGCATTGACTATGGCAAGGAGTATGAGGTCGACGGCGTCTATAAGGATTACGTGAGCGCAGAGCTGCTGACCATCATGCACGGCGAGCATGTCGTGCCGACCTTCGTCTCGAACGACGGCATGATCGCTTACCTCGATCTCTACCACGGCGCGTGGGGCGGCCACTTCTGCCTGACCGAGCCGGCCTGCGAGATCGTGAACATCGAAGCGATCGGGGAGGGCAATGCAGGCGAAATCGCAGCAGCACTTGAGAAGAACATGTTTGGGAGCAGCGACACGTTCAGCCGTACGGTGATGGGCCTCTACGAGAACGAGGGCTGCACGACGGAGACGAGCTTCGATACCGATGCCGGCACGAGCTACACGGATAGCTTCTACCTCGGTTTCGATCCGAACGATCCGTCGAAGTTCCTGTATCAGGATGCGTGTGTGGACGCGGAAATCTATCTGAATTATGAGGGCCGCTGCACCTGGCTCGGCATGAATGGGCAGGGCCTCGTGTTCTGCGTCGAGTTCTATGATGAGGACCTCGGGCAGATGCACTACAGCAGCTTCCAGATCCGCCGCGTGGAGGAACTGAATGAGAAGACCGACGAGTGGTATGAGTACATGCGTTACCAGCACCTCGGCGGCTATGACCTCTTCGGCAGCGACGACGAAGTGCGCGAGCTCAGCCTCGCGATGGGGGATGCAACGGCTGCGGATGCAGCAGAAAAGGAGGAAAGTATGAGCACTGGAAATCTGGCAGTTACGGGAACCTTTGTAGATGGTGGGATGCTGAGTGCGGCGGACCGCGCGGCGATGATCGTGCTTGAGAACGATGCATACAGCCAGTTTGCGAAGCTGACAGCGACCGAGACACTGACCGACGTTCGTATCTACACACTGGAAATGGATTTTGAGGCGGGATCCGACGATATCTACTTCCATGGCACCGAGAAGAGCAGTATACCGAAGCTCGCAGCCGGTCAGTCGATCTACCTGCAGCTTTCCTTCCCAGGCGATACACCGCACCACGGTATTTCCTTCGTGGATGCGAACGGCACACCACGCTGCTTCTCGATGATGATGAGCGGGTTTGATGGAAGCCTCGCACTGAGCGAAGAAAAGGCCTTTACGTAAGCGCGATATCGGAGCTCTTTTTGCAGAACAGGCCTGCGCAGGCTCTGTGACATTAGTTTTTTCTGAATTTGACGCAATACCGGGGCCTGGGGAAAAAAGACATTAACCAAGTTTGACGATATCGCGCTCTGAATAGAATATGACATTATGTTTTTTCGCAATAAAAGAGCATCAGAAAAAAGGGCATTAGATTTTCGAAAGATTTGACACAAAATCGGTCATAATAAGAAAAGGGACATTACCTGAGGTAATGTCCCTTTTCTAAAAGGAAGCTCTATTGCGTCAAAATAAGGAAAAACAGCCCATGAAGCAGGGCGATGTTTGAGAAAACATAATGCCCGGATTTTTTCAGGACACCTATTGCGAAAAAGCATAATGCCTGAAATCTTCAGAGACACCTATTGAGAAAAATCTTAGAGTTTCCAGCGGGTCAGCGGTTCCTCGACATCGCAGATGCGGTTCTTATAGCCGGCAGCACAGTCGAGGGCGAGGAACTTCTTCGGTAGTCCCTTTTCGCCGAAGTTATGCATCGGGAAGATCCGATCGGCGTCGGCATAGTGCATGAAATCCTCGATGCCCTTCCACCAGCCATTGAGGCGAGGATCGAGGGGGATAAAGGCGGCTGTGAAATGTCGTCCGCGGATGCGCTCGAGTTCTTCGTGGTAGATGTCCGCGAGCTTCTGATCCTCCACATCGCCGTCCCACCACCAGTTGTTGAGATCACCGGCATGGTAGATGCGGAGGTCGCCGAGCCGGACGATGAACGCGACGCCCTCATCATTCGAGCGGAGAGTGTCGATGGAAACGTCGATGATCGAAGCATCTGTGATACTATGTACGTTCGGTGCATCCGGTGCCTTATCATCCATTCTCGCCTCTGATGTAGGATGAGGCTTCATCGAAGTTTCGCTCGCTCGCAGGATGCCTGCACGAAAGACAGCTTCCTGTTGTTTTGTGTCCATCGGCTGAACCAGCTTGTCAGCGGATGTCGGCACTACAGCTGCCCGCCCGCCTGCGAGCTGGATGAGACGGTGCTCGTGTGGAAGCATTGAACAGGTGAAAGGCTGAACGGCCGCCGGTACCGGGATGTCAGCCGAGAGTACGAAGAAAGACCTCGGATATCGCTCGTGCAGTGTGAAAATCTCCTTCGAAAAGTGATCAGGGTGCGCGTGGCTGTTAAAGAGTAGCAGCGGTTTTACAGGATCCAGCTCTGGAAGCTGTACGTCACCACAGTAGTAGTCAAACAACATATAGCATTCCGCTGTTTCGACCAGAAAACAAGAGTGTTCGATGTAGGTGATTTTCATTTCATACCTTCTTTCAGAGAATATGGGAATGCCCATCACGGAATCAGATGGCATCTGTCTGTATGCTCATATAATACGACATCGGCAGGCGTAAGAGCAAGGTCTGAAAGAGTCCCTGAAACATAACGAACAGGGTTTGACCGCTGCCGTTGAAATGGAACCCATCATACGGAATAGAATGGCAGTCAGCATGCCTGCACTTATAAATAAACGCCTTTTAACTATAGGATTAATCTATAACTGATTCGAAATATCCGGTATTAGGCATGATCAAACGGAGGTGTTATGATGATTTCATCACGTAAGAAAAGGTTACCCGAAAGGAGACGATATTATGGCAGAGTACAAGCTTTGGGATGCATTAAAGGAAGCAAAGCAGTATAAGTGGGTAGAGCTTTCCCACTCATTAAACAACGAGAGTCCGTACTGGTCGGGCATCCCGGAGGGCTCGGTCGAGCTGGGCACGACGGTGTGGGACTGGGGCAAGCCGGAGCTGGAGTGCCTGATCCAGACCTTCAAGTTCCCGGGTCAGTTCGGTACCCACATCGATTTCCCGGGACACTTCGTGCAGGGACGAGCACTGTCCGAGCAGTACGACGTGCATGATCTCATCTTCCCGCTGGTGGTCATCGACATTTCCGAGCAGGCGAAGCAGGATCCGCGCTACACGGTAACGGTCGACGACATTCGCGCATATGAGGCGCAGTACGGCGAGATCCCGGAGGGGGCACTGGTGGCACTTCGCAGCGACTGGTACAAGAAGTGGCCGGATATCGACGCACTGTCCGGCATCGATGCCGACGGCCATGAGAATGCACCGGGCTGGTCGCTCGAGGCACTCAAGTACATCTATGAGGTCCGCCACGCCGCCGCCAATGGCCACGAGACCCTCGACACGGATTCGTCCGCGGTCGCCGAGGCAGAGGGTGATCTCGCCTGCGAGCGTTATGTCCTCGACCAGGGCAAGCTTCAGGTAGAAGTCCTCGCGAACCTCGATCAGGTGCAGCCTGCTGGCGCCGTCGTCCTCATTTCCTACCCGCGCATCGAAGGTGCGACCGGCCTCCCGGCACGTGTCTGGGCCATCACGGAGTGATGCGCATCGCACCTGGTGACCAACTGCCGGAGACCCTTTCAGGCCAATGCCTCCATCTGGCACCCGCCCTGGAGTTTCTGGATATCCATAGATCATGAAATACAAAACCGGGAGTGTATCACTACGATGCACTCCCGGTTTGTGTCATGTTTAACCTTCCGTCTTAAGAATTTCGTAAGGGGGTCTGACCCCATAAACTCCAAGTTTAGATTTTGTTTAGAAAAATTTAATGGGGTCAGACCCCGTCAGTTCTGCGCCTCGGCCTGGATCTTCCGCATGATGCGGCGGAAGAGGAGGATCGAGAGGACAGCGGCGGTGGCTTCGGTGATCCAGAAGGCGTGCCATACGCCGGCGGCGCCGATCGCCTGACTCAGGACATAGGCGAGTGGCAGGAGCACGACGATATTGCGAGCGAGGGAGATCACGAGGGACTCCGCGCCCTTGCCGAGGCCCTCGAGGACGCCGGAGATGGTGACGGAGACGCCGGACAGCACGAAGCCGCGGCAGATGATGAGCAGCGCCTCGCGCCCCAGCTGGATGGTGTCAGCATTGGACGCAAAAATCCCGATGAGCTGGTTCGGCAGCAGAATGCAGAGCAGCGTACCGATCACCATGACACCGCTCACCATCGCGAGTCCGGTGCGGAAAATCGCCTTCAGCCGCCGGAACTCGCCGGCACCGTAGTTGTAGCTGCAGATCGGTCGCATGCCCTGGACGATCCCGTTGGCGGTGAGGTAGATGAAGGTCTGCAGCTTGTAATACGCGCCGAGCACGAGCACATACGACGCGGAGTAGACGGCGAGGATGCCGTTCAGTACGGTGATCATCAGGGAGGACAGCGCCAGATTGAGGGCTGCCGGGATGCCAATGCTGTAGACCTTTACGAGGGTGGCGCCGACCTGATGCATCTTCCGCGGAGCGATGCGGACCGGGATGTTCGCGAGGTCGCGGTAGTAGACGACGAGGTAGAGGAGGAGGGAGACGACCTGTCCGATGCCGGTCGCCCAGGCCGCGCCGGCGATCCCCATGGCCGGGATCGGACCGAAGCCGAAGATCATGATCGGGTCGAGTACGATATTGACGAGACAGCCGATCAGCATGCTGATCATCGAAACCTTCATGCGGCCGATCGCCTGGAACATCTTCTCATAGGAAATCGCGGCAGCATTCGGCACACCGAAAAGGAAGACGATACGTGCATACTCGGTGCCCAGGCGGATGATGTCAGCATTGTCCGAAAATCGTCCTACGAAGGCCGACATCCCGAAGATGCAGAGCACGCTGATGAGGATGCCGTGAAGGATGTTTCCGAGAAGACCGAGGGTCGCGGCGGTGTTCGCCTGTTTCTGAAGCCCCGCGCCGAGCGAATACGCGATCACGGCGTTCATGCCGATGCCGTAGCCGACCGTCACCGCGATGAGCAGATTTTGCGCCGGGTAGACGAGGGACAGCGCGGTCATCGCCTGCTCGCTGATACGCGCGACGTAGTAGCTGTCGATGATGTTGTAGAGCGAGTTCACGAGCATGGAAATCGTCATCGGAATCGCCATGGAAATCACGAGCGGCACGATCGGACGCTCCTTCATAAATGTCTGGTCCATAAGTTCTCCTTTACTTCATTATAGTAGCTGCACATCCTGGCTTCCCGGGACGGCTGGGGGTCTGACCCCGTCATGGCCCCGGAACAGGGATGCCGAATGTCCGATGGGGTCAGACCCCGCGGCTGCCGGGCATCATCTTAAGAATTTCGTAAGGGGGTCTGACCCCATAAACTCCAGCTTTAGATTTTGTTTAGAAAAATTTAATGGGGTCAGACCCCATAAACGGCGCAAAAAAAGGCCACGCAGCGGGGAGAGCCTCCCGGCTGTGTGGCGAAAAATAAAGCGCGCATTGTCGCTTCAGAAAAATCCACTCCATTACATGGTTTTGGAGTGTTAATGTACCATTGATGGAATTCACTTGTCAAGAGGGCCGGGCGGCTGTACTTGATTTTGTAAACCCTCGCCCCCATGACACCCCGTGAATCACGCTTCCGCCAGAATTCAAGATGATTTCTGCTCAAAAATGAAAAATATTTTCGTACAATCTGCATGAAAATTTCGAAACATCTAAAATTTCGAAAATTGATTTCACAAAAACTATTGAATATTAAATTTCAGAAGACTAAGATGGAAATTAATAAAAGCAGTGGAGGGGGATATGTCCATGCAATTCCGTATGGCCTTAGTATGTCCACTGCGCTAAGGAGGCTTGTATGACTAGCTTTTTCTTATGTCTGATCGCACTCGTCGCCGGCTATTTTACCTATGGTAAGCTCGTCGACAGCACCTTCGGACCGGATGACCGTGAAACACCGGCCGTCAGAATCAATGATGGCGTCGATTACGTCGTCATGCCACAGTGGAAGCTGTTCCTGGTTCAGCTTCTGAACATCGCCGGCCTCGGCCCGATCTTCGGTGCCCTGCAGGGTGCACTCTGGGGCCCGGTTGTTTTCCTGTGGATCACCTGTGGTACCATCTTCGCCGGTGGTGTCCATGATTACTTCTCCGGTATGCTTTCCGAGCGAAACAACGGTGGCTCTATCTCGGAGGTCACCGGTAAGTATCTCGGTGGTGCTATGAAGAACGTCATGCGTGTATTCTCGGTCGTTCTCCTCGTCATGGTCGGTACCGTATTTGCGAAGGGCCCGGCCAGCCTGATCGTCAAGATGATCGATCCGGCAGGCACCGGCACCGGACTGCTGGCGAACGGTTCCTTCTGGCTCGCCATCATCCTGCTGTACTACTTCATCGCCACCTTCATCTCGATCGATGCCATCATCGGACGTATCTACCCGATCTTCGGTATCTGCCTGATCGCGATGGCTGTCGGTGTTATCTTCGGTATCATGACGAATCCGGCCTACACGATCCCTGAGATCTGGACGAACTTCTACAACATGCACCCGAAGGGAACCCCGATCTGGTCCTTCATGTTCATCACCGTCGCCTGCGGCGCGATTTCCGGATTCCATTCTACCCAGTCCCCGCTGATGGCACGTTGCCTGAAGAGCGAGAAGCAGGGCCACTTCGTATTCTACGGCGCGATGGTCGGCGAAGGCATCATCGCCCTCGTATGGGCCGCTGCCGGCTGCGCGATCTATGAGAAGACCGGTGGACTTTCGACCGGACTGCAGGAGAGCCTCGCAGGTGGTCAGTCTGCCGCCGTTTACGACGTCTGCGTCAAGACCATGGGCTCCGTCGGTGTCGCACTCGCGATGCTCGGCGTCATCGCCTGCCCGATCACCTCTGGTGATACCGCCTTCCGTTCCGCACGTCTGACCATCGCCGACTGGGCTGGCCTCGACATGAAGAACTGGAAGACGAGGTTAATGCTGACGATCCCGGTACTCGGTGCCGGTGCCATCATTTCCCAGCTCGACTACACCATCGTATGGCGTTACTTCAGCTGGACGAACCAGACCCTCGCGATGATCGTCCTCTGGGCCGCATCGATGTACCTCTTCCGCGAGAAGAAGAACTACTGGATCACCGCTGTACCGGCGACCTTCATGAGCGCCGTCAGCGCGACCTACTTCATCCTCGCTCCGGAGTGTCTCGGTGGCTTCGTGAACCAGAAGACTGAAGAGGGCGCGACGATCTACAACACCATGGTCGCTTATCCGATCGGCATCATCGTCGCCATTCTCTTCCTCGGTCTCTTCCTGAAGGCTACGAAGAAGCCTGCGAAGGCATAAACTTAAAACTGAATATTCATGCGAAAGGCGGAGGCGGTGGCACTTCCGCCTTTTGTAAATCTACAGCAAAGGATTGACGAAATTATGGGAATGTTTTTATCAGCCGTGGCCACGGACCTGTCTCCGGAGGAACTGAATATCGAAAAGAAGCACATGGTGAAGATCGGGCGTCTCGGCGTCAGCGATCGGGCCGTGTTCCTGTCCTCGCTGATGCTGGACCGGAGCCGTTACGTCCTCTTCACGGACATGAACCGCATCTTCAAGCAGGTCGCGATGTCGAAGGGCGGCTTCACCGGCAAGGGGATCTTCGGCAGTATGGCGTACATCGTCGTGGAGCTGAAGAGCGGGCACCAGATCCGCTGTGCTGTGCAGGCTGAGCCGTTCGCGGACACGCTTCTCGAGGAGGTCGCGAAGCGCTGTCCGGAGCTCCCGACCCACAGCCGCGAGGCCGAGCAGAAGCTGCGTGCCGCGGAAGAGGAAGAGAAGCGGCGCTACGCCGAGCACCTCACGCCGGCTGCCGAAGCAACGATCGAGAAGCTCGAGGCGGAGAAGGCGACGCTTGAGAAGCAGCCGGCACTGTACCGCCAGCTCTCCGCGTCTGCGAAGCAGCTCCGCATCGTACAGCGCGTGAATCCGAGCGCGAAATGGGTGGCCCTCGTCGTCCTCATCATGGCCATCTGCGCGACGGCCTTCGGCATTGTCCGACTCCTGCAGGGCGGTACGACCGCGATCTACGTCGTGTTCTTCGGCTTCGCGATCATCTTTCTGCTCGCCGCGTCGCGTGTGCTGCCGAACGCACAGAACAACGTGCAGAAGGTGCGTGAGGCCAATGCTTCTGCCGTCGCACAGATGGAGCGCGCGCTCGTCGGTGAAGCTCTCGACGTGCCGGCCCGCTATGCCCACCCGGTTGTGCTCGAACGCATGATCCGCGTGATCCGCGAGGGCCGCGCTGAAACACCGGCGGACGCCCTCGCCCTCGTGAAGAAGGACCTGCAGGCCCTGAACTCGAGCGTCACCGTCTCGCAGAAGGAGTACGATGAAGTCGTCGAAATCAAACCTATGTTTCTGAACTTCGATTACGAGTGATAGAGTCATCTAAACTTCAGGTGGTGGGACGTGAAACCGATCACGCCCTCACCACCTGCCGTTAGACAGTGTTTCTCAAACATGCAGGGGCAAGAATGATGAATGAACAGCTGATAAATTTACTGATGATAGATGGAGTCGATGCTGAACTTCTGAATGATGTATCGTGTTCTATAAATAATGACAGGTCACTTGCACTTTCGGAGGATTTGAAAGCGAGAATCCCGACGCCGGAGTGCCCGTACTATGGGCGGGAGATCTGGGAGGCGGCAATCGCGGCGCTTCTCAGCGGGCGGAATCTGTTGCTGTCGGGGCCGAAGGCGACGGGCAAGAACATCCTCTGCGAGAATCTGGCGGCGCTGTTTGAGCGCCCGGTGTGGGATGTGTCCTTCCATGTGGGGATGGATGCGGCGTCGATGATCGGGGCGGACAGCTTCGATGGAAGTCGGGTCGTGTTCAAACCGGGGCCGGTCTACCTCGCGGGTAAATACGGCGGCTTCGCGGTGCTTGACGAGATCAACATGGCGAAGAACGAGGCGCTGGCGGTGCTGCACAGTGTGCTGGATCACCGGCGGGTCATCGATGTGCCGGGCTATGAGCGGCTGCAGCTGCATCCGGCGACACGTTTCATCGCGACGATGAACTACGGCTACGAAGGCACGCGCGAGCTCAATGAGGCGCTGGCGTCGCGTTTTCTCGTCATCGCGATGCCGATCATCTCGGAGGAGAACCTCTGCCGTGTGCTCGAGGGTCGCTTCCCGACGATCCGGAAGAGCTGGCGTGACCAGTTTGTGAAGCTCTTTTATGAGCTGAATGACAAGGCGGAGCACGCGGAGATTTCGGAGCGGGCGGTGGACCTGCGCGGCCTGCAGGATGCGATCGGCCTCATGCAGTTCGGTATCTCGATCCGCACGGCCCTCGACATGGGCATCGTCAACAAGTGCTTCGACCCACATGAGCAGCAGCTGATCCGCGACGTGATCACTGCACGGATCCCGGACCGCGGCGGGAGAGAAGTATTTGACTGAGGTGAGGTATGGCTGGAACAGAAGACGAGCGGAAAAGAGCGGAAAATCTGGTGTGGACGGCAGCGGGAGACTATGCCTTCACGCCGGATTTTCTGTCGTTTACGGAGGATGGCAGCGCGGACCTCTACATGAACCTCGTCATCGGGCTCACACATAAGTGGCTCGACCGTCCGACGGAGGCGCTGCTCGAGGAAGTGTCCCGGAGCCGGCGTGCGGCAATCCTCAGTGACACCCTCTGGCTCGGCATCGAGTCCTACGTCTATGCGCGTGAGCTGCCATCCCGTCCCGCACTTGAGACGCTTCGTGTGCAGCATGCCGAGGCGTATTTCGCGCACCTTCAGAATCTCAATCGCCAGCAGTGGATGGCGGAAAACAAGCGCCTCCTCGACCAGCAGACGATCCGCTGGAGCCGCGTGCTCGGCCGGAAAACGCGGGTGTATGCGCCCGACCGCAGGGCCCTCGCCGCTGCCCTCGAGCTCGACCCGGATCTCAGTTCGGACGAGGTGGCCGCCACCCTTCGCGCGATCCTCACGCGCTTCTTCGCCTACCGCGGAGAGGCTGAAGTCAAGCCCGTGCACATTCGCCTGAACACGGTGGAGGCCTGGATTCTGCAGCACATTTTCAGAACCGAGCACCAGCACACCGACACGTTGATGATGAAAAACACGTACGCGGCCAATGCCTCCGCCGGGACGCCAGTGGCTTCGGATGGCAAGCACGGCGGCGCGGGGGCGACGGGTGAGCGCGCCTACATCACAGCTTGCTTCGGACGCTCGCTGTATACGGACGAGGATCTGCAGCAGCTCGAGGCGCGGCTCTGCGTCGGCGGGCACCGCGGCTGCCACGTGTATGTGACGGATGGGAAGTTCGGTATGGGCTCTTCGGATGGTCTGACCTGGTTGCGCGAGAAATCTGGTGCACAGATGAACGACATCACTCGGACAAATCAGAGAACGGAAGATGGGGCAGGAAAAGCTTCGGGGACAGGCACCCGGACAGACGTGGCAGCGTCGCGTGGCGGCTTTTTCGACTCTGAAACGGCGAAGGTGCGGCAGGACAGTGCGCAGCAGGCGCTCGCGAACCGGCGCTTCTTCGAGTCGGAGGGAGAGCTTGCGCGTTCACTCGTGCGACGCCTTTCGGCGCGCCTCGAGCTCACGCTGTCGGATCTTCGGGAGAACGTCGCAGTGCATGCCCCTGTGGGCCGCCTCGATCCGGTGCGCGCCTGGCGCATGCCGGTCGTGCATGACCCGGATGTCTTCGAAAAGCAGCGCCCGGAGCGGGAGATGCCGCTCGATGTGACGCTGCTGCTCGACGCCAGCGCTTCCCGCATGCAGATGCAGGAGCAGCTCGCTGCCGAGGCCTGGATCCTCGCGGAAGCGCTGAAAAACTGCCACATGCCGGCCGCTGTCTGGAATTTCCGCTCGCTCCGCGGCTACACTGTTCTTGAGAAGATGAAGGACTTCTCCGAGCGGGACTGCGCGCACCTCTTTCATTTCTATGCCGCCGGCTGGAACCGCGACGGCCTCGGCCTGCGCCTCGCCGCGGAGGAGCTCCTGCACGGAAGCCGGCGAAACCTCGCTGTTTCTGAAGCACGAAGCACGGGCATGCCGGCAGCTGATCGACGCCTGGAAGCACAGAAAGCCACCATGTCAACGGAGCATGGAGGTGTGCGAAATCACAGCATGCCCGGTGCTGGCGGGCCGTCTGCACTGAAACCCGGCATGGCTGCCGGCGGGAGCCCCGGTGACCGAAAACACATCCTGATCGTCCTGACGGATGCGAGCCCGGATGACTCGACGCGCCTTTCCGCTTGTGAGAAGTACCCCTTCGGCAGTGCCTATGAAGGCCGCCCGGCGGTCGATGACGCCGCCGACGCCATCGCGGAGATGCGCGCCCAAGGCATCCTCGTGTACGGACTTTTCCTCGGACGAACAGAAAACCTCGGGAACCTCAGCCTCATGTATGGCCATCATCAGGTTCGGATTCACGACATTGCCCAGCTCGCCCGCGCCGCCGGCGAGATCTTCACGAAGGCCGTCGAAGAACTGTAAAACAGGTAAACAAAAAAGCGATGACTCAAAAGGAGAGTCATCGCTTTTTTGTTTACTTTACGACCGGACGCACGATCATGCTCTTATCGCCGTGCGGGTTCTCGGCCTTCACGAGGGTGATGCGGAGATCATCATCGACCACGAAGGTGTAGATCATGGTGTCATCCGGCTCTGCGCCGGCCTTACCGTAGTTGAAGGTGACGGTTACGGTGCCGAGCGCGTTCGGGGTGAGCACGAAACGGGTGGTGCCATCATTGATATTCATGGTATCGGACGGATCCTTCGCTGTGTAGGTCTTCTCGACATCGAGGATGTTGTTATCCATGGTGTAGCTCCAGTCCTCGCCGATCGTCGGATTCGAGAAGAAATCGAAGCGCGCCCAGTGGTTCGCGGCTTCCAGGGTCATGATGCCACCCGCCTCCTCGGTATCGTAGTAGTTGATCTGAAGATCCGACGCGTCAGCGCTGGTATATGCGCCATCGAGCGCCATGCCCGCCTCCTGATTTGCGTCGGTTTTCGTGTATGCGTCATCGAACGCCATGCCTGCCTCCGGCTTCGCTGCTTCCTGATTCATATCCGCGGTCGGTACGGATGGACCGCTGGTTTCTGTCTCGGTGGTCTTCGGTGTCACGCCCTGCGCCTTCACACCCGCACACGCCGTCGTCGCGACCGTCGCGATCAGGATCCCCGCGAGGAGGATGCTCTTCATGCTGCTGTTGATCATATTCTTTCTCATGGTTTTATTTCCTTTCGTTTTTGAATCGGATATCCTGTTTTCTGTTCCTTACATCCTTAATCACCGAAGAAGAGAAGGATGGGTCACAGGAATTATTTTTATTTTTGCACAATTCTAAATCTGAATGTTTCATTCGATATCCACCTCGTCAAAACCCGTGAGATCGTTGTCGGAAATACCGAGGCGCCGGTTCATTTCTTCTTCGGAAATCAAAGAGGCAGGATCGAAGTGCGCCATACGTTCAGAGGCAACAGCGAGCAGACGAGCATCATTTAGCTCCTCCATCAACGAATCTCTAACCTGTACTGGTGTTAATTGCATTTATAATAATACCTCCATATATCGTCACACATTCATCGCTCCATATTATACCAAGCTTTCGTGCTTATATTGTGATTTATATTAGCATGAAGGTCAAGGCGTTAGCGAGCGGGCGTGAGACACCGCCAAGCATATTTTTTGAGTGACCCAACCCTTGCTTATGTGTAACAGTTCAGACACCCACGGCTCCCCTTGGGAAGTTTGAGTCTGCTCCTCATTCGCCCAGCTGAGCCAGTCTCGTCGCCGCATACTTAATGTCACAGAGTTTTATATTTCTTATTCTGTGAAATAATCTAATGTCACAGATCACTGAAATTAATGATTTGTAAAAGTCACTTAATGGCACGAACCTTTAAAATGCCCTGTTTGTTACAAACTCCAGAAAACATAATGGCATCGCTCTTTGAAATCCTTTCTTTGCGAAAATCATCTAATGGCTCTCAGCCCGAAAATCGCTTGTTTGTAACAAAGATCAAAAAAACTAATGGCGCAAGAATTCTATAAATGGTTTTTGTGAAAACTTCGGAAACCGTTATGACAGTGATCCGCATGCCGCCTTTCTAAAACTCCGATCACAAGTTTTTCATCCGATTTCACTCCGGTCAGGATGCATTGGCGTCGATTTTTGTTTGTTTGCATGGGGCGGGTCCGATAAGTAAATAGAAAAAGAACGTCGAATGGGGTGGGCAAACAAACCAAAAGAGACGCTGGCATATGGGTGAGGGTTATAGGAAACGATGGTAATACGTGTCGACAGCGTCTGGAGGGAAAAGAAAAATGTTGCCTGGAGCAGATGGGAAAAGCGTAAGTAGAATGACAATGTATGTTATGTAAAAAACATGAAGTATTTATATTTTCCGGTTGGTACTTCGAATTTCGAGAAGATTCGAAGTCAAGGATATTACTACGTTGATAAAACGGGGATGATCAAAGAGATTCTTACAGAGCGAACACCTATGGTCATGCTCATCACTCGTCCGCGTCGTTTCGGTAAGACCCTGGGTATGAGCATGCTGGAGGCTTTCTTCGACATCCGGAAGGATCATCGGGCGCTGTTTGAGGGTCTCGAAATCGCATCGTATCCTGCGCTGTGTGCTGCATGGATGAACCGGTATCCGACGGTCTTCATCACGCTTCGGCAGGTGGATGGCCTGAACTTCCAGGATGCGTATGGTCAGCTTCTGTATGAAATCGCACTTCTGTATCAGGAGCATGCGTATGTTCTGCACGCCCGTCTGGGCGAGTATTTCGGCTTCCTGCAGGAGGAAGTCGACCGCATCCTGGAGGATGCCAATGTCTCCGACCGGGCAGATCGTGTGAAGAGATGGTACGATGGCTACCACTTCGGGGATTCGGATGTGTACTGTCCGTGGGATGTGATGAACTATATGCTGGAGCTGCAGCGGGACCCGCAAGCGGAGCCGGTGAGCTACTGGAAAAACACCAGTGATAACGCGATCATCCGTTCCTTCATCGACGTTGCAGGCAGCGACATCACGCAGAAGCTGGAGACTCTGATGGCCGGCGGCGTCATCGTTCAGCGTGTGGATGAGAACCTGACCTATGACCTCATCCATTCTTCGGAGGATAATCTCTGGAGTCTGCTGTACCTCAGTGGCTATCTGACCGTCGCACGTGCCGAAGACATCGAGGGAGAGGTTCCGAAGGGGTGCATTGCCCTGATGATCCCGAATGCAGAGATTCGTGACATCTTCGAAATGACGGTCATGCGCTGGTTTGATGACAGCGCGAAGACGTGGAACCGGACGGCGCTGTTCGACGCCGTGTGGCAGGGCGACAGTGTGGCCATCACGAAGGAGATGAATGCGCTGCTTCGCCGGACCATCAGCTACCATGATTACCGTGAGGATTTCTACCATGCGTTCCTCGCCGGTATTTTTACCGGTGCCGGCTATATGGTCGACTCGAATAAGGAACATGGCGAGGGCCGCAGCGACGTGGTCGTGCACGATGGCATCCATGCCCGCGTCGCGATCTTCGAAGCGAAATACACGAAGTCCCTCGGCCAGCTCGAACGTGCGTGCGACGTCGCCCTGCAGCAGATCGATGAGCGCATGTACGCGAAGGAATACGAGGACGACTACGATGAAATCCTGTGCTACGGCATCTCGTTCTTCAAGAAACGGTGTATGGTGAAGAAGAAATAAAAAATCACATTATTATTAATAAAAGTGTGAGAAATATCACACTTTTATATGTATTTGCGTGCATTTCATTTGAAGAAGAGTAGCTGTCATATTTGAGCTATTCTACAGAAACAACAACGCGGAGGACCGATGAGAGTCCTCCGCGTTCTTTTTAATATGTAATCCATTCGATCGATCAGGATCGTCAAGATTTGATGCAAGCTCTATGACTTATTCGTCATCGTCGCCACTGCTGATGGAGAGGCGGCCGTTGCTTGCGATTACCTTGCCGTTTGCATCGGTTTCGTTGATGTTGTAGTCACCAGCGGCCTTGACCTGCGCACCCGGGTTTGCGAAGCTGGAAGCGTCCGCTGCGGCTGCAGTGGTCTGTGCAGCGGTCTCGGTACCGGCAGCAGCGGCTGCCTGGGTAGCGGTGGTGCCGTTTGCGGCAGCTGCGGCTGCTGCGCTGCTTACCGTTGTTTCCTCGGTGTCTCCGCCTGGGCCGGCCGCCTTGGACTTACGCTTTGCGTTCTTGCCGACGATGGTGGCAGGCTGTGCACCCGGATGATCGACACCGGCTGCGTATACGCCTGCCGTCGGATCCGTCACAGGATCGAGCTCGACCTCATACCACTCGCCGTTATACTTCTCCTCGAGGATACCTTCACTGTTGTAGCGGGTCGGGTTCGTGGTCTCGTACTTCGTGGTCTCTGGAACAGCCTCCTGCGGTGCGAGTACGCCACCCTCCGCTACGACGCCGGAGCCAGGACCGCCGACCGCGATATCGCCCTCCTCCATAGCGCCAGCCTGCTGAAGAACAGGGGTACCGTCTGCGTTGGTCTCCTCAACAGCTGCGAGGAGATCCTCGGCGCTCAGCTCGTCTTCGGCTGCCATGGTTTCAAACTTATCGAAGCTCTCTGGGAGGGTAATGTTTCCACAGATGCTCATACCTGCGAAGGTATCGGCTTCTTCCTTGGTCGCGAACTTGATGGTAACGTGATCCGCGGAAGTGAAGTTATCGTTGATGAGCACGATGTGCTGCTCGGACTCGGCACCGTCGAACTTCACGCTGTGGCGACCGAACGGCTGGCCATCGACGGTCACGTAGACATCATTGTCACCGGTCAGATAATCGTAGTCGAGACCGAGGAGGCCCTGAAGCTTGTTGCCGTCGGCGTCGGTTACGTAATCGGAGAGGATCTCGTAGGTGGTGTCGTTCAGCTTTGCGAAGCTGCTTGCCGGGATATAAGCGAAGCTCTCCAGCTCGGAGATCTTCTCGTCGAGCGGCTGGATGGTCTGGGTCTCACCCTTCTGATCACCAGCGGCAGCGGATGCCTGGATCGCGGACAGGATGACATCGGAAGTGATGTCGTTGCCCTCGTCGTTCTGGTTGATCTGATCCTTTGCGACGGTCTTCTTCACATCCTTACCGGCATCCTCGAAGCCCTTCGCGATGTCGATGGTCTCGCCGAGGTAGTGAGAGGTGATGTTCTTGATGGCGTCTGCATTGGCCGCCGCAGGACCGTCCGGGTTCGTCACGCTGGACGGCTCGATGAGGGAGATGATCTCGATGCCCGGGAACTTCTTATTCAGGGCGCGGATCAGGGCCTCGTAGAAGGCCGGGAAGGTGTCCTGATCGTCGTAGCTTCCGAAGCTCAGTACAGCGGCGTCATACTCGACGTCGGTGGTGAGCTCGTTTGCGATGACGAAGCCGGCGTAGGCACCGTTGTCACCAGCGAGCGCGTAGTTGTTTACGAATACGTTTGACTTAAATGTATCACCGAGCTTCTGAGAGAGCTGCTCGGACCAGCTGTCCTCGAGGTTCGTCGCGCCGTCGCCGTATGCGAAGCCGTCGCCGAGCACGAGTACGTTGACTGCATTGCCGGAATTCAGCTTATCATAGAAATCGCCACGGGTAACCTCGACCGGTGCGGTTTCGACGGTGGTCGTCTCGGCTGCCTCAGTGGAAGCGGCTGCAGTCTCGACCGTGCTGTCACCACCGGTATGGCTGGTTGCGACCGCGATACCCATGAGGATCACGACAGCACCTGCCAGGCCGCCGATGCAGGCCTTCTTATTCTGCTCGAAAAATTCCTTAAAATCCATAATAGTACTTCTCCTTATGAAGTGGTTTCACATTTTCGATATACCGCTACATATTACCCTTTTATCATAGAAAAAACAATTAATTTTGTTTGAAGATTTTGTGTTTTATACGATAACGGTCACCGTGCGGGTTATGCCCCCTGAGCGTTCACGGCAGGCCGAGCGCGTGCTATGATAATACCTGATTGTTTTACATTCTGAACATTACTTCATCGTGTTGAAAAGATATTCTAAATAGGATATGCGTTTGAAAAACGCGTCGTGGAAATCGCTGTATGGCGCAGGGCTGTCAGATATTTCACGAGTAGAAAATGGGTGCACTATGTTAAAGGACAGGGACATCCGTGAGCCGCTGTTTGCTTTCCTGGAGGAGAGCTACGGGCGCATCCGGATCATCGAGGAAAAGAATATGGGCGGGAGCCGTGCGGATGTCATCATGGTGACACCGGACAGCTTCGTGGGGATCGAGATCAAGTCGGATGCCGATACCTACACGCGACTCGCGGGGCAGGTCGAGGACTACGACCGTTACTTCGACATGAACATCATCGTCGTCGGCACGCGCCACGCGATGCACGTCGAGGAGCATGTGCCGGCGAGCTGGGGCATCATCACCGTCGAGGAGGTCGAGGGACGCGCGGATTTCTATGTGCTGCGCCGCCCGAAGCCGAATCCTGGGATCGATCCGGCGCGGAAGCTGAGCCTTCTCTGGCGTCCGGAGCTGCAGCACATCGTGTATCGTCATCTGAAGCATAAGTATGACCGCATCTCGAAGAAGGACGTGATCGAAAAGATCCTCGCGGGCGTGCCGTATGAGACGCTCCGCCTTGAGATGTCGGAGGAGCTGTTCGAGCGCGACTACACCCGCATCTTCGACGAGATCAACCGATTCCGCGTCGAGCGCGAGGGGAAGAAGCCGCGCCGCCGGCGTCGTCAGCTGCACGCGAAGCTTCATCCGGCCAATGCCTCCGACGCAGCATCGTCACCATCTCCGGAAGCTTCCGGCGACGAAAAGCCGAAGCGTGCCGGTGCGACGCGTACGGCCCGCCGCCGCAAGCCGAATCTTCACGTGAAGCATGTCGTGAAGGGATGGAAGAGTCCGAAGACCGGTAAAAAATCTACGTAGCAGCATGAGTGAAATGGAAAGGGGAAATATATGGAAAGCTTTTTCGTGGCGGCGAACGCCGTCGTACCGTTTATTTGTTATATGTCGTACGGATATCTGATCCGTCACCTGGGGTTCGGTGATGAGACCTTCTATAAGCGTCTGAACCAGATCGTCTTCAAGGCGTTTTTTCCACTCATGATGTTTAACAGTCTTTATAATTCGAAGGCGGATTTTCAGACGAACACAAAGCTGGCGCTGACCGCGGTCGTGATCCTTCTTGCGGCGATCCTGCTCACCGTTCTGCTGACACCGCTGTTCGTGAAGGGAAACCAGCAGCGAGGCGTCGTGGCCCAGGCCACCTGGCGGTCCAACACCCTGATGTTTGCACTACCCCTCGCCGTCAGCATGTACGGAGAAGAGGCAGGGTCGCTCGCATCGATCGTCATCGCGTGCTGCGTGCCGATCTACAACATCGCGGCGGTCTTCATCCTCGAGTACTTCCGACGGACGGAGGGAGAGAAGACGAGTGCGGCGAAGATGCTCCGGAATATCCTCACGAATCCGCTCATCATCGGTGCCATCGCCGGGATCGTGTTCCGAGCGCTGCATATCTCACTGCCGGCCTGCATCCTGAAGCCGATCAAGTCGATTTCGGATATGACCTCGCCGCTCGCGATCTTCATCTGTGGCGCGACGCTGGTGCTGCCGGACATCCGGAAGAACCTAAAGCTCATCACAATCTGCACCGTGCTGAAGCTCGTCATCCTGCCGGCGATTGTCACGACGATCTGCTACCTCCTCGGCTTCCGCGGCATCGAGCTCTTCATCCTGTTCTCGCTGTACGCGACCCCGCTTGCGAACGCGATCTTCCCGATGAGCCAGAGCATGGGCGGCGACGGCGAGCTCGCCGGAGAAATGCTGGCGATCAGCACCGTGAGCTCCATGTTCACGATCTTCCTCTGGATCATCGCGCTGAATTCCATCGGCATTTTCTGAACATCATCCACGATCAGTCGTAACCGTTCAGGCAGGGGACCCGGAGAGCCGGCAACGGAGGCCATACGTAGAGACCGTTGAAATCAAGCCGGGTCCCTGCCTGAACGATTCCCCACCTAAGATTTTTACAGATTGAAAGAGGTTTTTCGCGTTGACTGTGAAAAACCTCTTTTTTATAATAATAGCTGTATGTGTTAAAATTTTACCACGCGTGCGCGGATATCGTAGCTGCCCTTGTGCTGAAAGCCTATGTTTCGTGGGATTTCGGTGTTTTTCGGGAGTCGGTACCATGGACGACCGCGGCGGCAAGGAGGAAAAGATGGATCTTTCGTACAAGGAGAATGCGCTGAAGGCATTTGAGGAGAAATTTGGTGATACGAATGGCGTGAAGTGTTACTTCGCACCGGGCCGTGTCAATCTGATCGGTGAGCATACGGACTACAATGGTGGTCACGTTTTCCCGTGCGCACTGACCATCGGTACCTATGCGGCCGCCCGTCGTCGTGCGGATCGGAAGCTTCGTTTCTACAGCGTGAACCTGAGCAGCAACGGTGTCATCGAGACTTCCCTCGACGAGTTCAATCCACTGAAGGAAGAGCGCTGGATCACCTACCCGATGGGTGTGATGTGGGCGTTTGAGAAGCGTGGCTTCAAGCTCGAGAGTGGCCTCGACATCGTGGTCAACGGTAACATCCCGAACGGCTCGGGCCTCAGCTCCAGTGCCTCCCTCGAGGTGCTGACCGGCTTTATCATCCGTGATCTGTTCGGCTTTACAGAGGTCACAAATGTGGACCTCGCCCTGATCGGTCAGGACGCCGAGAACAACTACGCCGGCATGAACTGCGGTATCATGGATCAGTTCGCGAGTGCGATGGGTAAGAAGGATAACGCCATCTTCCTCGACTGCGCGACGCTGAACTATGAGTACGCACCGGTCGTGCTGGACAGCATGAAGCTCGTCGTGACGAATACCAATAAGAAGCATAAGCTCGTCGGCTCCGCCTACAACGATCGCCGTCGTGAGTGCGAGGAGGCACGCGAGATCCTCGCGAAGGAGTGCGGTATCCAGACCCTCGGTGATCTGTCCAATGCTGACTTCGAGGCACATAAGGCCGCCCTCACGGATCCGATCGTCCAGAAGCGTGCGATGCATGCGGTTTATGAAAACAACCGTGCTATCGAGGCTGTGGCAGATCTCAAGGCCGGGAACATCGAGGCGTTCGGAAAGCTCATGAACGCATCCCATGTCTCTCTTCGTGATGACTTCGAGGTCAGCTGCGAGGAGCTTGACGTCCTCGTCGAGGAGGCATGGAAGGTACCGGGTGTCATCGGCTCTCGTATGACCGGCGGCGGCTTCGGCGGCTGCACCGTCTCCATCGTAAAGGACGACGCCATCGAGACCTTCGAGAAGCAGGTCGGCGAGGCGTATAAGAAGCGCATCGGCTATGACTGCACCTTCTACGTGGTCAGCATCGGCGATGGCCCTTCCATTATTTAATTTTAGAGGAGGAAATATTATGACTATTCTTGTAACAGGTGGTGCTGGATATATCGGAAGCCATACATGTGTGGAGCTTCTGAACGCAGGCTATGATGTTGTGATCATCGACAATCTGTATAATTCAAATCAGAAGGCCGTGGACCGGATCGAGGAGATCACCGGTAAGAAGGTGAAGTTTTATCCGGATGATATGATGGATCGTGCAGCGGTGAAGCGAGTCTTCGATGAGAATAAGATCGATGCGGTCATTCACTTCGCAGGTCTGAAGGCCGTCGGTGAGTCTGTGCACAAGCCGATCGAGTATTATCGCACAAATATCGGTTCCACGCTGAATCTGACCGACGAGATGCGTGCGCATGGCTGCAAGAATATCATTTTCTCTAGCTCTGCGACCGTATACGGCGATCCGGCGGAGATTCCGATCACGGAGAACTGTCCGAAGGGTACCTGCACGAATCCGTATGGCTGGACCAAGTGGATGCAGGAGCAGATTCTGACCGATATTCACACGGCAGATCCGGAGTGGAATGTCATCCTGCTTCGTTACTTCAACCCGATCGGTGCGCACAAGTCCGGTCTGATCGGTGAGGATCCGAAGGGCATCCCAAACAACCTGCTTCCGTACGTGGCACAGGTGGCGATCGGCAAGCTTCCGGAGATCAATGTCTTCGGTAACGATTATGATACACCGGATGGTACAGGCGTTCGTGATTATATCCACGTCGTGGATCTCGCACGTGGTCATGTAAAGGCCATCGAGCGTTTCGCAAAGAAGGATGGTGTATTCATCTGCAATCTGGGTACCGGTCATGGTTATTCGGTACTGGATGTCATCCATGCGTTTGAGAAGGCCTGCGGCAAGGAGCTTCCGTATGTGATTCGGGAGCGTCGTCCGGGCGACATCGCGACCTGCTACTCGAGCCCTGCGAAGGCAGAGAAGGAGCTCGGCTGGACCGCGGAGTTCGACCTCGAGGATATGTGCCGCGATTCCTGGAACTGGCAGCAGAAGAATCCGAACGGATATAATTCTTAAATACTTTGAGGCTATTGCCGAAACCGATATCGGGCGTCCCACTTAGTTCAAAGGACAGAACCCTCGGGATGTGCACATGGATCGGACAGGGAAAGCACCTGTCCGTCCATCGTGTACATCCCTTCAGAGCAGGCCTTTGCATCAGGCAAAGGCCGGAACGTACATGTACCGATCTTCGATCGGTATCCCGAAGGGATCGAGCTCGGACCACAAGTCCGGGCTCGACCTTACCTGTTCTTTGAATGCGCAAGACTGCCCGATACCGGCTTTCGGCAATAGCCTGTTTACGTTATGAAATGATTTATGTAAGGAGATAGAACTATGGACATTCAGATGGCTGTAAAGGATCTGGTGGCGTATGCGTTGAAGACGGGGCTGATTGAGGAGGCGGATATCATCTGGGCGCTGAATACGGTGACGCTGGAGCTGGGCATCACGGAGGTGACGGCGACCAGGGAGGATGTGATCGCGGAGGCCGACAGCATTGCCTTCGATGAAACGGAGGCGAGCGAGGATCAGAAGGTGAATGCGCTGGGGATGGTGTCCGATGGTACGTACCTGGAGAATGTACTGGCAGCGCTGGATGATTATGCGGTGGAGCACGGGCTCACGGGTGGTGATTCGGTGGTTTATCGTGATCTTTTCGATACGCGTCTGATGGGTGCGCTGACCCCGCGTCCGTCGGAGGTGCAGGCGAGATTTGCGAGTCTCTATGAGGAGAGCCCGAAGGAGGCGACCGAATGGTACTACACCTTCTCGCGGGATACGGACTACATCCGTCGTTACCGTGTGAAGAAGGATGTGAAGTGGCAGACGCATACGGAGTACGGTGATCTCGATATCACGATCAATCTGTCGAAGCCGGAGAAGGATCCGAAGGCCATCGCGGCGGCGGGCAAGGCGAAGCAGACGGGGTATCCGAAGTGCCAGCTCTGTCATGAGTGCGAGGGCTACAGTGGTCGTGTGGACTATCCGGCGCGTGAGAATCATCGTATCATCCCGATCGAGATTCAGGGCGCGGAGTGGGGCTTCCAGTATTCGCCATACGTGTACTACAACGAGCACTGCATCGTGCTGAACGCGGCGCACACGCCGATGAAGATTGATAAGGCGGCGTTTCTGAAGCTGTTTGATTTCGTCGCTCAGTTCCCGCACTATTTCGTCGGGTCCAATGCAGACCTTCCGATCGTGGGTGGCTCCATCCTCGCACATGAGCACTTCCAAGGTGGTCACTATACCTTCGCGATGGCGAAGGCACCGGTGGAGCGGAGCTTTACGGTTCCGGGCTTCGAGGATGTCGAGGCGGGTATCGTGAAGTGGCCGATGAGTGTCATCCGTCTCAGTGGTCCGGATACGGTACGTCTCGCCGAGCTTGCGGATCGTATCCTCACGAAGTGGAGAGGCTACACGGATGAGAGCGCGTTCATCTTCGCGGAGACCGAGGGCACACCGCACTCGACGATCACGCCGATCGCGCGCAAGGTGGGCGATCAGTTCCAGCTGGATCTCGTGCTTCGGAACAACATCACGACGGAGGAGCATCCGCTCGGTGTATTTCATCCGCATGCGAAGCTCCATCATATCAAAAAGGAGAACATCGGCCTCATCGAGGTGATGGGTCTCGCGGTACTGCCGAGCCGTCTGAAGGGCGAGATGGCAGACCTTCGCGAGGCGATTCTCGCTGGAAAGGATCTTCGTGCCGATGAAGCGCTCGCGAAGCACGCCGACTGGGTCGACGAGTTCCGCGCGAAGTACGCGGCACAGGGCGTGCAGCTCACTGAGGAGAACCTCGAGGGTATCCTCCGTGATGAGATCGGTATCGTCTTCATGCAGGTGCTCGAGGACGCCGGCGTCTACAAGCGCTCGCCGGAAGGCCAGGCCGCGTTCGACCGCTTTGTTGCGACGATTTAAAACCCGGAGGGCCGGTAACAGAAGCACAGTACTTCGAGTTCGGAAGAATCTAAAATTGTCCCCCTAAGAACCAGTAGGCTCTCTGCAAACGACTGAGTTTTCTTTATGAAAACTCAGTGTTGCAG
>SFND01000031.1 GCA_004554245.1 Oribacterium sp.
ATGATGGAAGGAATTCTTCCATAAGTCAAATGTGATCAGCCCCTGTTCCAGCGTATCTGCCGAAACCAGAATTTTAAGTGCCTCCTTCACTTCCAGCGAAGCTACGATGGCCGTCGCCGGAGATAAAACGCCGGCTGTACTGCAGGTTTTCTGTGTACTCTGATTCATAAATGGCTCTACCGTTCCCGTTACACACGAAAAGCATGCTCCTCCCGGTAAAAAGCTCATCGTCATGCCCTGCGCTTCTACCGCTCCGCCATAGATCCAGGGCTTACGGAGCTTTACACATACTTCATTGATAAGATAGCGTGTTTCCAGATTATCCGTACCATCCAGGATGAGGTCTACATCCTGCAGAAAGCTTTCTGCATTTCCATAATTAAAATCCTCCGGAAAAGCCTCCACCTGCACTTCTGAATTGATGCTGTGCAGATGCTGTGCACAGGCTTCCACTTTTAATCTGTGCATACGCGCATCTTCTTCATCGTACAGCATCTGGCGCTGTAAGTTATGCAGTTCGACAAAATCCCGGTCAATGAGGCACAAAAAGCCGATACCGGCTCTTGTAAGTTCTTCCGCGATGACGGTTCCGAGTGCTCCCAGTCCGATGATGGCCACCCTGCTTCGTCTTATCTTTTCCTGTCCGTCTTTCCCGATTCCAAAGAGACGTTCCTGCCGGGAATATCGATCATTCATGTCCTCTCCCATCTTATCCCGTTAAAATCGCAAACGATGTCCCGAATAATTCCCATTTCCAGCATAGTACATTTAACATCCAGCTTATGTAATATATAACTTATTTTTCGGATTAGGTCAAACGTTTACATCATTTCCGCTTGCCTAAAGACTCATTTCGTTGGATAATATAAGCATTACGAAGGATGTGTTTGATGATAACCGTATGCTTGAATCATTCATCGATTCTACGATCAGCATGCGCAAAGGGAAAGAAGGTCCTTATGGGATGGCATGGCGAATTTAAGATTCATGTGAAATTCATGGATGAAGAAACGGATCCGGAAATTCGTCCGGGAACCACGCTGAAGGAATTTATTATGCGCTTCATGGAAGATAATCTGCTTGATAATAAGGACAGCGGATGCTTCGTGAATTGTAACGGTGAAAACATGACCGATAAACTGGATTATATTTTAAAAGAAGGTGATCAGTTAAACATCTCGCTCATGTTGCTTGGTGGAGGTTAAAGTATGGATATTACGATGGGCAATCTGCGTCACGCATGCAAGTACTACTTCTGGGAGATTGATTTTTACAACGAACATGGTGGCGAGCATACCTGCAGCTACCAGGGCAACCTTGCCAGGGATGGGCAGGCCGGTACCTGTTCTGAGGAAATCTGCCCATTTCTTACCCATGCAGACGATGAAGGATGCGAGTAAGCTTCTGTCCTTCAGCTGCGAAGCGCATGGACTGCGCATGATAGCTGGATGAAAAATCAGCAGCACTGGTCTTCGCATACGAAACGCCCGGAAACATTCCGGGCGTTCTCAGTTTTTCAGTGCGTCTGGCTCACTACATAATCGAAAGCAATCCGCCTGCCTTTTTCTCCATCATCCGGTCGAGGTCCTCGACCCTGCTTTTTCTGATTTCCATTCTATTCTTTCCTCTGTCTATTCGTTCAATGCCGTCGTCCGCCAGTACAGTGTTCCTCCCGCATCCGGCTTCGTATTCTTCGCAGGTCGAGAAGCATCATCGGCGCCCACCGCACGCACGAGGAGGTTTGTGTGCGTGAACCCTGCCCAGCGTGCGAGCTCCATCGCCTCCTCGAAGCCGCCGTCGAGCAGCTCCTTCTGATGCGCATCCGCGGAGATCAGGATCTCTCCGCCGAGCGCATGGAGATGCCGAAGCAGCTCCGGTCGTGGATACAGTTCCCTCTTCCGCCCGCGGTTCACTGCGCCGCAGTTGATTTCAAACGGCAGCCCGTACGGCACGAGCGCCTCCATGGCCCGCCGCGCCGGCAGAAGGTAACGCTCACTCATCTCATCGAGGAAGTGGCCACCATCTGCGCGCGAGAGATCATTGAAGCGCGTGATCAGATCGAAGTGCCCGATAAACGTCGGGTGCAGCCGTGTCGCCACCATCGCCTCGAAGCGGTAGTAGTCCGCGGACAGGGCGTAGAAGTCGCCGCCATAGTACTGCCTGCACTGGTCATGGAGCATGCCAATGTCTCCATCCACGCCGATCAGATCCCAGTTTTCGGAGCCCTCACGGTGCGTCCCGAAGGCAGCCGGTGTCGACCACACAGAAGAGCCAGGCACCGGCACGAAATGCGTCGAACCGATGGTGTATTCCGCACCGGTCACACAGGACGGGTCGTAGACATTGTCCAGCTCCGCACCTCGGAGGATATCGATTCGGTCGCGGTACGCCACCTGCAGACGGCAGATTTCCTGTGCGTAGGCCGCGTAGTCCATCGAGACGCCCGGATCCATGTGCCCGCTGAAGCCGAGATGCGTGAAGCCCTTTCGAAGCGCCTCCTGCACCACAGCCTCCGCCGCGTCGGAGCCATCACAGAAGGTGGTATGCGTATGATAATTTGCTTTTAAGTTTCTCATGAGAACTCCTGTCACATCTCAAACGCCGTATCCGAGGCGAAGAAAATGTTGTTCTGCGGCACGAATGGACTGTTCTCGTCATCGCACTGCATGAGAAAGGTGTATGCAAACACCTTCTGAAAATTCTTCCGCTCGCGGCGCATCTGAATCGAGTGGAGGCCACGAAGCGCCGTCACCATATTGGCGGCGTAGAGGCCACCATCCGTGAGGCACTGGTGGAACAGCTGCGCCGACGCCTGCATGGATGCGCTCGACTTATAGCCGATATATGCATCGTTCAGGATGGCGTCGTAGCGGAGTGAATCTTCCTCCGCAGCGGTATGAGCCTCGCGGTCGCCTGCATTGGCCACCCTCACAGACGCATCCGTAGCGGCAAAGGTTGCGGACAGTTTTTCCAGATATCGGTGGCCGTCGCCGACGATGACGCGGAGTCGGTCCGAATACTGTGCCTCCAGCGCGCGCAGACCGAAATAATCCCGCGCGACCTCGACGATCGTCGGGCTAAGCTCCACCACGTCGATCGACTTCTCCGGATACTGCTTCAGAAAAAACCGAGGGTAGGCAAAGCCGCCGCCCCCGATCAGCAGTACCCGCTGCGCCGACGGATGCAGGCGGAACGCCCACTCGAACTCGCGCATATACTCGAACGCGAGCTCATCCGGACGCAGCGGATCCAGGTACTGCGCCGACTGCATCGCCCCATCGACGAGCAGCAGCCGCATGTGTTCCTCGTTGTAGAGCCCCTCACAGACCTCGATCGACTGCCCGAGCGGGTCCCGCGTTTTATAAACTGTTTTCTTTTCCTTGATAAACTCTTCCATGTACAGCTCTTCGTTCTCCCACAGATTTTGCCCCTTGGTACTCGCCTGGCAGGCATGATACCTGAAAATACCGCAGAACATGCCTACACTCCCGAAATTCACCATCATGAACCGCAGGCACGTTTCCTTCAAAAGCCAGACATCATGCCTGCGTCACCTTCTTCTCCGCCGCGAGTGCTTCCTGAATCCGCTGATAGTGCAGGAATTCATCCGCCTCGTGCAGCGCGCGGATCTCGTCCATCGTCGCCATGCGGAAGTCGATGGCCTCCGACTGCTCGATCGTCACGTCCGCATCCGCGAACTCCAGCTTCACATGATAGATATCGACGAAATAGTTGTCGCCGCGCTTCAGGTCCTCGTTGCGGTACCCGTAGATCGGCGTCCGCATCACCGCCGGCACCGCTGAAATATCGAGTCCGGTCTCCTCGCGCACCTCGCGCGTCACCGCGGTGAAGCTGTCCTCGCCTGCCAGCGCCCCGCCACCGGAAATCTCCCAGGCCCCCGCCGCCCACTTCTTCGTGCGCGCACGCTGCGTGATGAGAAAACGCCCGTCCGACGGCCGCTCGATCAGCGCCAGCACGTAGAGCATGAACTCGCCCGCCTGCAGGAAGCTGCTACGCGGCACGACACGGCCCGTCCGGCGCTTCTCGCTGTCATATATATCCATTCGCTCGTCTTTTGAATCCATCTCTTCTTCCCCACATCTCATTTTCTTCGATCAATGCCTCTGCCGTCAGCTTCTCACTTCCCGCACGGCTTTTCCCCCGATACTTCCGGTCGGTTCTCCGCCCATTCTTTATATAAAGAATCATCGAAACAGCTGTCATTCCCGCGGTGGCACGCCGGGCCATCCTTCCGGACCTGCACGAGAATCGCGTCACGGTCACAGTCCGCTTCCATCGTCACGATGTGCTGGTAGTTTCCGCTCGTCGCGCCCTTCAGCCAGAGCTCCTGACGCGAGCGGGACCAGAAGCAGGTGAGCCCCTTCTCCAGTGTGATACGAAGCGACTCCCTGTTCATGTACGCCAGCGTCAGCACGCGCTTCGTCTCGACATCCTGTACGATGCACGGCACCAGCCCCTTCTCGTCAAACTTCACCTTCTCAATATCAAATGTTTCGACTGCCATTCCTGCCCTCTCCTCATCTGTGATACGCTGTCAACATTGTACTATAGAACGTAAAAAATGGAAGCAACACTCTGAATGTACACTTCAAAATGTGCCCCCATCTTTACTGTGAATCAACGTCTGACCGGGATGCCTTCCGCCTGGAGTCTCGCCTTCAGGTCTTCGATTTTCACCTCACCGAAGTGGAAGATCGAGGCGGCGAGGCCGGCAGAGATGTCCGGAATCTCGTGAAACAGTGTCACGAAATCCTCGATGGAGCCGGCACCGCCGGATGCGATGACCGGCACCTTCACGAGCTGATTCACCGCCGCGAGCATCTCGAGGTCGAAGCCCTGCTTCACCCCGTCGGTGTCGATCGAGTTCAGCACGACCTCACCCGCACCACGTTTCACGCCATCCCGGATCCACTCGAGTGCATCCATGCCGGTATCGATGCGTCCGCCGTTCAGGAACACATGATAGCTTCCGTCCACGCGCTTCGCATCCACCGACAGCACCACACACTGATTACCGTACTTCTCTGCCGCTGCATTGATGAGATCCGGATTCTTGATCGCGCCCGAATTCACCGACACCTTATCAGCACCGCACTTCAGCACACGGTCGAAATCATCGACGGTGTTGATGCCGCCGCCCACGGTCAGCGGGATGAAAATCTGCCGCGCGACCGCGGTCAGGATGTCCGTGAAGAGCTTCCGCCCCTCGAAGCTCGCGGTGATGTCATAGAACACGAGCTCATCCGCGCCCGCATCGCTGTAGTATTTCCCGAGCTCCACCGGGCTGCTCACATCGCGCAGTCCCTCGAAATTGACGCCCTTCACCACGCGCCCGTCGCGCACATCCAGGCACGGAATAATTCGTTTCGTAATCATCTCTGTTACCTCATCATCTGCCTTCGGCCAATGCACTTTCACAGGCACCGTCCGCTGCGTTCTGTCAGCAAGACTTCACCGATCTCCCGATGTCGCCTGCCAAAGCATCCCTACTGCCCGACACATCATCCGCGTGCGACGTCCAGCGCATCCTTCAGCTTGATGGTGCCGTTGTACATCGCCTTGCCGAGAATCGCGCCATAGAGCCCCATGTCGCGGAGTGCCCGGATGTCCTCGAGCGTCGACACGCCGCCGGACGCGGTGATGTCGATGCCGTCAAGCCAGCTCAGGCGCTCATACAACGGCAGATTCGTGCCCTTCATCGCGCCGTCCTTCGAGATATCCGTGACGATCGCGGTCTTCACACCGAGGCTTCGCAGCTTCCACAGGAAGTCGAACATATCGACATCGAGGACCTCGACCCAGCCCTTGACGGCCACCCGGCCATCCTTCGCATCGACGCCCACGGCGATCCGCTCGCCCCAGCGCCCCACCGCATCCCGCAGGAAATCCTCATCCGTCACGGCCTTCGTGCCGAGGATGACCCGCGCGACACCGGCATTCAGATAGCGCTCGATCATCTCGAGACTGCGGATCCCACCGCCGATCTCCACCTGGAGCTTCGTCTCATGGCAGATTGCCGCCACCACATCGAAGTTCGGCGTCGTGCCGTCCTTCGCGCCCTCGAGGTCCACGAGATGCAGCCAGCGTCCGCCGTCCGCCTCGATGCCCCGGGCTGTCGCCACCGGGTCCTCGCTGTACACTGTCATCTTCTGGTAGTCGCCCTTCAGAAGCCGTACTACCTTATGGTCATATAAATCAATCGCTGGAAACAGCAGCATAGTTCCTCCTCACAGTGCAGCAAACGCCTTCAGGATCTTCAGGCCGACAGCCCCGCTCTTCTCCGGGTGAAACTGCGTGCCATAGACATTGCCCTTCTGAACTGCGGCGGTCAGCGGCACACCGTACTCCGCGGTCGCCGTCAGATGCGCGTCACAGTCGAAGGCCGCGAAGCTGTGCACGAAGTACACACAGTCGCCCTCCGTGAGATCGCGGAAGAGCGGGCAGTCATCCACGAAGTGCAACGCATTCCAGCCCATGTGCGGGATGTCGAGATGCGCCGGGATCACACCCTCGATCGGACGCACCTCACCCGGAATCAGCCCGAGGCCCTCATGCTCCCCATACTCGAGGGAGCGGTCGAACAGCAGCTGCATGCCGAGGCAGATCCCGAGAAACGGCTTCCCCGTCGCCGCCTGCGCCTTCACGAAATCGAAGAGCCCGCAGTCGCGCAGCTTCTGCACGGCGTCACCGAACGCACCGACCCCCGGCAGGATCACATGATCCGCCTGCCGGATGACCTCCTGATCCGCCGTCACCACCACCTCCTCGCCGATCGCTCTGAGAGAGCTCTGCAGCGAGAAGAGATTTCCCACGCCATAATCGATGATTGCAATCATAGTCGTCCTTTCAATCTGATTTTCCCAATCGGTTTTTCTGGTACTTCCTTTTTCGCAATACTGCATATTATAGAATGAATGACATTATGTAATTTCAAGTTTGACGCAATACATGCCTTTTGAAAAATTCGACATTACCTCTATCGTTAAATTCTTACACATATGCAAAATATTTAAGGATATAGCTAATGTCATTATTTTTAAACAAGCTCTATTGCGTCAAATATAATGTCAATATTTCTTTAGAACCTTTATTGCGTCAAACCAGGTAATGTCGAAATTTTTAAAAGTACCTTATTGTGTCAAATTTCAAAATAGATAATGTCATCTCATCTATTTAATGCTGTTTTGCGAAAAATCTGCAGGATTGGAGCAGAACCTGCCTGAATCCCGGTTTGCCTTATGAAAAATCCGACTCAATCCCGGTCTTCTTTCCCGAAGCGGATGTCCACAGCACGGGCGTGGGCGGTGAGCCCTTCCTTATTCGCGAACATGGAGATCTTATCGTAGTCCTGTTCGAGGGCGTCCTTCGTGTAGTAGCTGTACTGCATCTTCTTCACGAAGTCGTCGACACCGAGCGGGCTGTAGAAGCGTGCCGTCCCGGAGGTCGGCAGCGTGTGGTTCGGGCCAGCGAAGTAGTCACCGGTTGGCTCGGCATTGTAACGGCCGAGGAAGACGGAGCCGGCGTTCTTGATGAGCGGCAGGTAGTCAAACGGCTGGTCTACGCACACCTCCATGTGCTCCGGAGCGATGCGGTTCGCCGCGTCGATACCCTCACGGAGGTCATGGGCGACGATGATCTTTCCGTTGTGATCGATGGACGCCCGCGCGATCTCCTCCCGCTTCAGCTGCGCGAGCTGTACTTCGAGTTCCTGCTGCACCGCCTCGGCGAGCGCCATGGAATCCGTGATGAGCACCGCCGACGCATTCTTATCGTGCTCTGCCTGGCTCAGCAGATCCGCCGCCACGAAGCGCGGATCCGACTTGCCGTCCGCGAGCACCAGCACCTCCGACGGACCGGCGATCATATCGATCCCGACCTGTCCGAACACCTGCTTCTTCGCCTCGGCGACGAAGGCATTGCCCGGACCCACGATCTTATCGACGCGTGGAATCGACGCCGTGCCATATGCAAGCGCCGCCACCGCCTGCGCGCCACCGACCTTGAAGATCCGGCCCACGCCTGCGACATGCGCCGCCGCCAGGATGTACGGATTGACCGAGCCCTCCTTGTTCGGTGGGGTCACCATGACGATCTCCTCGACGCCCGCGATCTTCGCCGGAATCGCATCCATCAGCACCGTCGACGGATACGCCGCCGTACCGCCCGGCACATAGAGGCCGACCTTCTCGAGTGGGATCACCCGCTGCCCGAGGATCACGCCCGGCTTGTCCGCCATGATGAAGCTGTTCCGCACCTGTTTACTGTGGAAGGCACGGATATTGGCCGCCGCCTCCTCGAGCACCGCGATGAAGCCCGGCTCCACCTTCGCGAGCGCCGCCTCGATCTCCGCCGTACTCACGAGGAAATCCTCGACGTCGACGTGGTCGAACTCCGCGCTGTACGCCCGCAGCGCCGCATCCCCCTCCGCACGCACGCGCGCGATGATGCCCTTTACGCTATCCTCGACGCTGGAGGTCGGCTCGAAGCGCGCGAAAATCTCCTCGTCTCTGATCTTTCCCATCTCGAAAATCTTAATCATGTCTCTTCTCCTAATGCTCCAGCTTCACGGCGTCTACCTTCTCGCCGCTCGCGACGATCTCCGCGAGACCGTCCCGTAAGCGCATGATCTCGTCATGCTTGAACTGGTAGCTTACCTTATTACAGATGAGGCGTGCACTGATCGGCACGACCTCCGTCAGCACCTCGAGGTCGTTCTCCCGAAGTGTGTTGCCCGTCTCGACGATATCGAAGATGACATCGCTGAGGCCCAGGATCGGCGCGATCTCGATCGAACCGTTCAGCTTGATGATGTCGATGTCGCGACCGATGGACTCGTAGTAGCGGCTCGCCACATGCGCAAACTTCGTCGCGACCCGGAGCGTCCGCTCCTCGTTATCATAGAAATCCTTCGGGCCCGCCACGCACATGCGGCACTTGCCGAAGCCGAGGTCCAGCAGCTCGTACACATCCGGCTCGTACTCGAGGAGGATGTCCGCACCGCAGACGCCGATGTCTGCCGCGCCACGCTCGACGTAGATCTCGACATCCGACGGCTTCACCCAGAAGTAGCGGATGCCCTTCTCCGGATTCTCGAAGGTGAGCTTCCGGTTCTTCTCGAGGATCGCCGGACAGTCGAAGCCGGCCTTCGCCATCATCGAGTAAGTCTTATCGCCGAGGCGGCCTTTCGCCAGTGCTACATTGATCATTTTAAGCCGCTCCCTTCTCCGATGTGGTTTTTCATTTCACCGGTCCGCATGGTCGATGCTTCCACGCCCGGCACAGCATCACATGCTGCGCCTAAGACCGCGCCATCCGAAACTGTATCCTCGCGCGTCGCCAGCGCCTCCGCGTCACTGAGGCGCAGTGTCTGCCGCGCGGTGATCTTATGCTCGACGCGCGCCTGCTCCTCTATCCGGAGACTCCGCACCCGGAGGCCGCGCGCACTGAGCGCCCGCATGACCGCCGCCACCCGCGTCGCTTCGTCGCCCGCCGCATAGAGCACGAGCACATCGACGTCGGCATCCCGGCGCTTTGGACTATAGTTTGCGACGGTATCAAGGTCGAGGGCGAAGCCGATCGCGCCGACCTTCTTCCCCATCTTCTCCGGGAGACGATCATAGCGTCCACCCGACAGCACAGTGAATGGGATCTCCTCGACCGCACCCTGGAAGATCAGTCCGTTGTAATAATCCATGGAGTTCACCAGGGAGAAATCGAGATAGACGTACTGGAGCACACCGAAGGCCTCGAGGATATCACAGAGCTTCGCGAGGTGATCTGCCATCTGGGCAGAAGCATTGGAAATCGCAAAGGAGTGAAGCTCGGCAGCCCCCTCCCGGAACGGCCGGTACAGATCCGCGAGCAACTTCAGCGTCCGCGCACTCGCCTCCGTGAGCTTCCCCTCGCGCACCAGCGCATCGAAGCCCGCCGTGTTCTTCATCGAGAAGAGACGCAGCGCCTCCGCGATGGTGCTGTCCGTGAGGCCCATCGTCGCGAACATCTCCTGCAGGAAGGCCGCATCCGACACGCGGATCACGAAGCGCTCCCCGATCAGCTTCAGCGACTCCGCCGCGAGCGCGATCACCTCGGCCTCCGAATACGCGTCGATCCGTCCGATGCACTCGATGCCCGACTGCAGGATCTCGCGGTAGTGACTGTCCTTCGGACGGTAGACCGTCTCGTTGTAGTAGACCTTTTCCTCCCCGCCGAGGTTCGACTTGATGATGCTGAGCGTCACATCCGGCTTCAGCGCCAGCAACGAACCATCGAGGTCCGTGAAGGTGATCAGCTGACTGGACTTCAGAAAATCCCGGTTGTCCGCGTAGAGATCATAAGGCTCAAATTTCGTCATCTTGAACTTCCGGTAGCCGAAGCGCTCGTAAAGCTCATTCAGTTTCTGTTCCGTCATCATGTTCATCCTTCCTGCACCGCCCCCATGCGTCCCCTGTGCAGTTGTATCGTGTGGCCAATGCCTCGTCCGCTGCGTAGTCATCGCCCTTGTATCGTGTGGCCAATGCCTCGCTCGCTACGCAGTCATCGCCCGGTCATCCAGTGCAGCGCAGCCATCACTTTGCCTCGATCACATCACTCCCCGGTCGGACTCGCGAGTACGCCCTTTGTGCTCGGGATATCGTTTGCGAAGCGCGTGTCGATCTCGACCGCCTCCCGCAGCACATGCGCGAGTCCCTTGAAGCAGCCCTCCGCGATGTGATGGCTGTTCTCGCCCGCGAGCTCTCGAATATGCAGTGTGATACCGGCGTTCAGCGCGAAGGCCTGGAAGAACTCCACCACGAGCTCCGTATCGAAGCTGCCGATCTTCTCCGTCTTAAACGGAATTTCACCATAGAAGCCGCCACGGCCGCTGATGTCCACCGCCACGAGGATGAGCGCCTCATCCATCGGCAGCGTCATGCTCGCATAGCGCCGAATCCCCTTCCGGTCGCCGAGCGCCTCCGACATCGCCTGCCCGAGCGTGATGCCGATATCCTCCACACTATGATGATCGTCGACCCAGGTATCCCCCTCGCAGGTGAGATTCATCTGAATCCCCGAGTGCCGGCTGAACAGCGTCATCATATGATCGAAGAAACCGATCCCCGTCTTGATCTCCGACTCCTTGCCATCCCCATCGAGGTCCAGCCACAGCTGCACATCCGTCTCATTCGTCACCCGATTGATCTCTGCTACTCTCATATCTACTCCCTGAATCTCATCTTAAGAATTTCGTAATGGGGTCAGACCCCATTAAATTTTCTTAATAGGGTCAGACCCCATTAAATTTTTATAAACTCAGAACGTGAGGATGTCCCGCACGGTCTCGATAAACTGCGCCATCTCCTCCTCGGAGCCGATGCTGATGCGGTTGAAATTCGTGATCTTCGGATCATCGAAGTGGCGCACCAGCACGCCGTTATCCTTCAGGCGGAGATAGAGCTCCTTACCGGAGATCGCCGGGCTCTCTGCGAAGAGGAAATTCGTCTGGCTGTCCAGCACATGGAAGCCAAGCTTCTCCAGCTCTGTCCGCGTCCATGCACGATTCGCACGGATCTTCGCACAGTTCGCCTCGAAGTATGCCGTATCCCGGAGCGCCTCCACCGCACACTTCATCGAGATGCGGTTCACGTTGTACGGGTTGTTCGAGTTCCGGAGCGTCTCCATGTCCTGAATCAGTGCCGCATCACCGATCGCGAAGCCGACTCGAGCCCCCGCCATGCTGCGGGACTTCGAAAAGGTCTGCGTCACGAGCAGGTTCTTATACTTCTTTGTGAGCGGTACCGCACTGATCGCCTGGTCCGCGAAATCCACATAGGCCTCGTCGATCATCACGACGTGGTCTGCATTGGCCTCACAGAGCTCTGCGATCGCGTCGAGCGAAATCGGAATCCCGGTCGGTGCGTTCGGGTTCGGGATCACGATGTTTTTCCCGATGCCTGCATGACCCCCGTCCGGCGTCTCCGGCCCGAGATAATCCGCGAGGTCGATCGTGAAATCCGCCCGCAGCGGCTTCACCTCCGTCGTCACCTGATTCAGCTGCGCGATCACCTTATAGAAGCTGTAGGTGATGTCCGGAAATGCGAAGCCGTCCTCGCCGAAGGCCATAAACGCGTAGTTCAGGCACTCATCCGAGCCGTTGCCAATGAATACATCAGACACGTCCACCTGAAAGCTTTCGCTGAGCTGCGCCTTCAGCGGCTTCAGCTCCGGGTCCGAGTAGAGCCGGAGGTCCATCGCCTCGGACGCATTGACCGCCGCGATCACCCCCGGCGCCGGCGGAAACGGCGACTCGTTCGTGTTTAACTTGATGTACTTCTTATCCTGCGGCTGCTCGCCCGGCGTGTACGGCGTCAGCGTACGGTATGCACTGCTTAAAAATCTGGACATCTCGAACCTCCCGATGGTTTCCTATAAGTATACAACATGGCCGTGAATCTCGGTATAACAATTGATGATAGGAGTTGTTACTATGCTTTATTATAGTAGCATGGTAAAGTGCCATAGTGAGATGATATAAAACGAAGCTACACATGTCAAGAAAAAAATGAGGACCGGCGTTCCCTCCGGCCCTGAACTTTATGGGGTCTGACCCCCTTACGATCGCCTTAAGACTTTCGTAATGATTTCTTAATGGGGTCAGACCCCATTAAATTTTTATAAACTCAGCTCACTTCGTCGCCTGCGCTGCCTTCAGCAGCTCCATCTTCATCTGGTAGTACGCCGGGCTCATGTCGAGGTAGTGCGTGTGCGGATTCTCGAGTCGCTGCTCCTCCGGCCAGATCTCCCGCTCGAGCTGCTGCTTCACGTAGCTCCGCACCTGCTCGATGGATGGGGACGGCTTCGTCCGCCGCCCGTCGACCATGACGGTCTCCTGCAGCTCGCGCACCGTGCAGTCCGTGAAAGCCATCGACTTCCACGGCTTCTCCGGATCCACATACGGGATCGGCTGCGATGGATCCGGCACCTCGTCCGCCATCGTGATCAGATCCGCGACCGCGTAGCCATCTGGATTATAGACACGCCATACGCGCTTCTGTCCCGGATTCGTGATCTTCTCGAAGGTCTCGGACACCTTGATCTTCGGTAAGCAGACCTTATCCCTGTTCACCGCCACCAGCTTATACACCGCGCCGAACACCGGATCACTCTTCGCCGTGATCAGCCGCTCGCCGACACCGAAGGAATCGATGCACGCGCCCTGCTCGAGCAGCGAGTGGATCGTAAACTCATCGAGGCTGTTCGACGCCACGATGATGCAGTCCTCAAGTCCCGCCGCGTCGAGCATCTTCCGCGCCTTCTTCGACAGATACGCGAGGTCACCGGAATCGAGCCGGATGCCCTTCAGCCGCTTCCCCATCGGCATCAGCACCTCCTTCGCCACGCGAATCGCATTCGGCACACCGGACGCCAGCACATCGTAGGTGTCGACGAGCAGCACCGAATTATCCGGATAGATCTCCGCGAAGTGCTTAAACGCCGTGTACTCGTCATCGTGGTACATCACCCAGCTGTGCGCCATCGTCCCGCTCACCGGGATGCCGAACATCTCCCCGGCCAGCATCGTCGCCGTACTTGCGGCACCGCCAATGTAGGCGGCCCGGGCACCATACACCGCGGCGTCAACATTGTGCGCCCGACGCGCGCCGAAGTCCGCCACCAGCCGGCCCTCTGCCGAGCGGACGATCCGGTTCGTCTTCGTCGCGATGAGGGACTGGTGATTCACCTGCGCAAGAATCGCTGTCTCCACCAGCTGCGCGTCGATGAGCGGTGCCTCCACCGTGAGGATCGGCTCATTCGGATACATGATGCTGCCCTCCGGCAGCGCCCGCACGGTGCCACGGAAGCGAAAATCCCGCAGCCAGTCGAGAAAATCCTCCGCATAGATATGAAGCGAGCGAAGGTACGCGATGTCCGCATCATCGAAGTGCATCCCCTCGAGGTAGTCCAGCACCTGCTCGAGCCCCGCGAAGATCGCAAAGCCCGCACCATCTGGATTCTTCCGGTAGAACACGTCGAAGGTCACCAGGTCCTCCGCCCCCGGTGGATATACCGGTGCGGTGAAACCGCCTGTCCGGAGGACTGGAAACCGATAGTCCGGACATAAGGGAACCGATATATATGCGGCGTAGCCACCATCCC
>SFND01000016.1 GCA_004554245.1 Oribacterium sp.
GTCAATCGCCGATTAAATATACACGATTTCAGAATGAGAACGTCCATGTCTATTTTACCTGTCGATTTTCGATTTCAGGCAGGAAATCCATATACACGATTTTCGAAAAAAGCATCGCATGTCCAGTCGTTACTGTTCGGGCAAGGCGATGTCTTCATCCTCGTTTGGTTTTTGTGAGACGCCTATGCCGAGCGTCTCTTTTTGTTTGCCCACCCCATTCGACTGCCTTTATCTATTTACATATCGGTCCCGCCCCGTGCAAACAAACAAAAAAATCGACGATTTTTTCTTTGCGTGCGGATGCCGCGCTGGAATACTGCTCGATTTTTAGACGATCATCGAGCGCGGCCCGGAAATTTTCACTGGCGAACCGGGTGAAATAATAGTAGATAGTTTGCAGTCACCTGTCATGCTTACAGCCAAAAAACATATCCAGTATTTTTATCATCAAACCATATTGGATAGTAACGTTGGCCAGGGGCGGCGAAGGGGCGGCAACGGAGTACTGTTCCTACGTTGCTGCCCCTCCGGCTCCTGCCTGAATCCAGTTGACGAGTGAATAGTAACAGAAAAGCCCCGAAAAGTGACGATGTGCCGGTCAGAGACATTGAAAACAGGGAAGCCTTACGCTATAATCAGTTAAATCATCGCGGTTTTCTGAGAACATCCGAGATAGAAACAGAGGTTAGAGATGAAAGTTACTACATTAAGAGAGATTTTCAAGAATAAAGAAGCCTACTATGATCAGGAAGTGACGGTCGGCGGCTGGGTCCGCTCGAACCGTGATTCGAAGCAGTTCGGTTTCCTGACGATTTCCGACGGTACCTTCTTCACCCCGCTTCAGGTCGTTTACCATGACACCATGGCGAACTTCCAGGAGGTGGCGAAGTACGGTGTCGGCGCGGCGGTCATCGTAAAGGGTAAGCTCGTGGCGACGCCGGATGCGAAGCAGGCGTTCGAGGTGCAGGCCGACGAGGTCATGCTCGAGGGTGCGTCCTCTCCGGACTATCCGCTGCAGAAGAAGCGTCATACGCTCGAGTACCTTCGTACGATCGATCATCTGCGTCCGAGAACCAACACCTTCCAGGCCGTATTTAAGATCCGTTCCCTGGTGGCCTTTGCAATCCATCAGTTCTTCCAGGAGCGTGGCTTCGTATACGTACACACCCCGATCATCACCGCTTCCGACGCGGAGGGTGCGGGCGAGATGTTCCAGGTAACCACGCTTCCGCTCGACCAGGTTCCGATGACCGAGGACGGCAAGGTGGATTTCAGCCAGGATTTCTTTAACAAGAAGACGAGCCTCACGGTGTCCGGTCAGCTCTACGGCGAGACCTTCGCGCAGGCGTTCCGCAACATCTACACCTTCGGACCGACCTTCCGTGCTGAGAACTCGAACACACAGCGTCATGCGGCGGAGTTCTGGATGATCGAGCCGGAGCTTGCGTATGCAGACCTCGATGATGTCATCCAGTGTGAGGAGGATATGCTGAAGTACATGATTCAGTATGTGCTGGACAATGCTCCTGAAGAGATGGCCTTCCTCAACCAGTTCGTCGACAAGGGACTGCTCGATCGTCTCCACCACGTTCTGAACTCCGAGTTTGCACGTGTGACCTATACGGATGCGGTGAATGAGCTCATGAAGCATAACGATGAGTTCGAGTACAAGGTAAGCTGGGGCGTGGATCTTCAGACCGAGCACGAGCGTTACCTCACCGAGCAGCTGTACAAGCGTCCGGTATTCGTTACAGACTACCCGAAGGACATCAAGGCCTTCTATATGAAGCAGAATCCGGATGGAAAGACCGTCGCTGCGGTCGACTGTCTCGTTCCGGGGATCGGTGAGATCATGGGCGGCTCACAGCGTGAGGAGGACTACGACAAGCTTCTGAAGCGTATGAACGAGATGGGCATGGAGATGGATCAGTATGATTTCTATCTCGATCTTCGTAAGTATGGTACGACGCGTCATGGTGGTTTCGGTCTCGGCTTCGAGCGTGCCGTGATGTACATCACCGGTATGTCGAACATCCGCGATGTGGTTCCGTATCCGAGAACCGTTGGTAACTGCGATATCTAAACAGATGATGAGCGCAATGCGCCGGGGCGATGCCCCGGCGTTTTTTAGATTTCCCGACGTGACTGTCCAGACGTAGCTCGGCTTCCGACTACTGTCCGCCGAGTTACACTACATCTGGACAGTCACAGACAGATAGTATCGAGTGCTATGCCTGCGGTATGCAAAGTACCGGAAATTTTTGCCGAAACAACTGCTCTAAAAGAAGAAAATTTATGTCTGGTGAACCAGTATGCCATATTGAATTGTGGTAAATTGTGTAATTATTACGAAACACCTATGTAAAATTCGTTATTCTACTGTCAAAATAACCATTTTCTTAGTTAACATGCGGGACGTAGAGTGCTATACTATGTACAGCTAGATATTTTTCTACTACTTATATTACTAATGAGGTGATGACGTGATTAAAAAAGAAATGATCGCCATGCTGCTCGCTGGCGGCCAGGGCTCTCGCCTTGGCGTACTCACAAAGAATGTCGCAAAACCTGCTGTATCCTTCGGTGGAAAGTATTCGATCATTGACTTCCCACTGTCGAACTGCATCAATTCAGGTGTAGATACAGTCGGCGTTTTGACGCAGTACAAGCCTTTACGTCTGAATGCCCACATCGGAATCGGTATTCCGTGGGATCTGGATCGTAACAGAGGAGGCGTAACGATTCTGCAGCCGTATGAGTCGCAGAACGGTGCGGACTGGTTCTCAGGCACAGCAAACGCGATCTACCAGAACATCGAGTATATCGATAATTATAGCCCGGATTATGTACTCATCCTTTCCGGTGACCACATCTATAAGATGGATTATGAGGTTATGCTCGAGTACCATAAGGCGATGAATGCCGACTGTACGATTGCGTCGATGCCTGTTCCGATGGAGGAGGCGAGCCGTTTCGGTATCACTGTAACCGATGAGAATAACCGTATCATCGACTTCCAGGAGAAGCCGAAGGTACCGAAGTCAAATCTTGCATCCATGGGTATCTATATCTTCTCATGGCCGGTGCTTCGTGAAGCGCTGATCACGAACAAGGATGTTCCAGGTGAGGATTTCGGTAAGCACATCATCCCTTATCTTTTCAATAAGGGCAGCCGCATCTTCGCATATGAGTTTAACGGCTACTGGAAGGATGTCGGAACACTCGAGTCCTACTGGCAGGCCAACATGGAGCTCGTATCGATCATTCCGGAGTTCAACCTCTACGAGGAGTACTGGAAGATCTATACCGACACGAAGAACCCGTCACCACAGTTTATTTCCCAGAACTCTCACGTAGAGCGCTGCATCATCGCAGAGGGCTGTGAGATCCATGGTGAGGTTCATAATTCTGTCATCGGCGAGGGTGTCACCATCGAGTCCGGTGCAGTGGTGAACGATTCTGTCGTCATGTCCGGTGCAACCATCGGCGCAGGTACCAGAATCGATAAGGGCGTCATCGCACAGAACGTAAAGATCGGTCAGAACTGTGAGATCGGTGTCGGTGAGTTCGAGCCGAGTGTATATGATCAGAGAGTTTACAACGCAGAGCTGGCCACCATCGGCGAGAATTCTGTGATTCCGGACAATGTAAAGGTCGGAAGAAACACCGCAATCTATGGCGTAACGACAGTAGAGGATTATCCTGACGGATTACTCGCAAGCGGCGGAGCAATCATCAAGGAGGACGGAACATTATGAGAGCGATAGGTATTATTTTAGCAGGTGGTAATAACAAGCGTATGCGGGAGCTTTCGAATAAGAGAGCGATCGCTGCGATGCCGGTAGCCGGATCCTTCCGTGCCATCGACTTCGCTCTTTCCAACATGTCGAACTCTCATGTTCAGAGAGTGGCTGTACTGACACAGTACAACTCCAGATCTCTGAACCAGCACCTTTCCTCCTCGAAGTGGTGGGATTTCGGTCGTAAGCAGGGTGGGCTGTATGTTTATACACCGACCATCACCGCAGAGCACAGCGACTGGTTCCGTGGCACCGCCGACGCACTGTATCAGAACCTCGATTTTCTGAAGCAGTCTCATGAGCCATATGTCATCATCGCTTCCGGCGACGGCATCTACAAGCTCGACTACGCAAAGGTGCTCGAGCATCACATCAACAAGAAGGCAGATATCACCGTAGTGGTGAAGACCATGGAGCCGAACACGGATGCTACCCGCTTCGGCTGCGTAAAGATGAACGAGGACGGCCGGATCGTCGACTTCGAGGAGAAACCGATCGCGACCGACGCGAACACCATCTCCTGCGGTATCTACGTCATCCGTCGTCGTCAGCTGATCGAGCTCCTCGAGAAGGCACACGATGAGGATCGTACCGATTTCGTCAGTGATATCCTGGTACGCTATAAGAACGTAAAGCGCATCTATGGTTATAAGATCGACACCTACTGGGCAAACATCGCGTCCGTCGAGTCGTACTATAAGACCAACATGGATTTCCTGAACCGTGATATCCGCGAGTTCTTCTTCAAGGAGCTGCCGGGTATCTACACGAAGCTCGAGGATAATCCTCCTGCGAAGTACAACCCGGACTGTAACGTGCGTCACTCGATTCTCGCAAGTGGCTGCATCATCAACGGTACCGTCGAGAATTCCGTTCTGTTCCGTAAGGTTTATGTCGGAAACAACTGCGTGATCAAGAACTCGATCATCCTGAATGATGTATACATTGGCGATAATACCGTTATCGAGAACTGTATCGTCGAGAGCCGCGACACGATTCGTGCCAACACGACCTACATCGGTACGCCGGACGACATCAAGATCGTCGTAGAAAAAAATACACGGTATCAGATGTAACAGGAGGATCGAAGCATGCAGATAACAGATGTACGGATCCGCAAGGTGGATAAGGAAGGCAAGATGAAGGCGATCGTCTCCATCACCTTCGATAATGAGTTCGTCATCCACGATATCAAGGTGATCGAGGGTGAGAAGGGTCTCTTCATCGCGATGCCGTCCAGAAAGACGGCGGATGGTGAGTACAGAGACATCGCACATCCGATCAAATCTTCGACCAGAGAAGCGATCCATGAGATCATCCTGGATAAGTATCAGGCGGAGATGATTTCCGAGACGGAAGGATATTGATTTCAATAGTATATGGCGCAGGGCGAGAGCCCTGCGCCATTTTTCGATAAGGGACTTCGGCAGGCGTCTCTTTTTGTTTGTTTGCCCACCCCATTCGATTGCCTTTATCTATTTACTTATCGGCCCCGCTCCATGCAGGCAAACGAGAAGAGGTGCCCGGTATGGACATCCCTTAAAAATTATCCGCCTTACAAAATCACCCCGGCTGAACTGTTACCGTCTCTTTAAATATATCCATTCATGGAATCGCTTATATGATGTGAAATATATTAATTTGTGTTATGATGGCGTGTACGGTGGGACCGGACGGAGAGTAGGATATCCTTCGGTGCTGCTTTTGTTGTGCTTATAATCGTTAACAACCGTTACCATTCAGACAAGCGTCTGGAGAGTCGCTCTGAACGGTGACTGCTATATGGAGGAGTTTTATGTATCTGATTGCGGGTCTGGGAAATCCGGAGAAGAAATATATCGGTACACGTCATAATACGGGTTTCGCGGCGGTGGAGGCGCTCTGCGAGAAGCTGGGCGGGCTGAAGCTGAACGAGACGAAGTTTCAGGGGGTCTATACGAAGGCACGGGTGATGACGCCGGCGGGGCCGGAGCAGCTCATCATCGTGAAGCCGCTGACCTACATGAACCTGTCGGGCAACTGCATCGCGCCGCTCGCGAACTTCTATAAGATTCCGGCGGAGCAGGTCATCGTGGTGTCGGATGACATCAACCTCGCTGTCGGTCGCATGCGGATCCGGAAGGGTGGCTCGGCGGGTGGTCACAATGGCCTCAAGTCCATCATCCAGTGCCTCGGCACGGATCAGTTCCCGCGGGTGCGGGTCGGTGTCGGTCAGAAGCCAGAGTACATGGACCTCGCGGATCATGTGCTCGCGAAGTTCGATCGGAACGACGCAGCGGTGATGGCGACTACCTACGACGCGGTGGCGGATGCCATCCTCGACATCGTGAACCAGGGCGTGGAGCACGCGATGAATCACTATAATCCGATGAACTGCGCGCAGGCATAAGCCGGCGCGCCGATGATACCGACGACGCAGTGCTGCCCTGTGCGCGCTGCGTTTTCCGACGGGCAGGCTGTTCCGGATGCCTGCACTCCATGTGCTCAGTAGAGGAAGTATGATGATCAACCCATTTCTGAAAACCGAAAGCTATCAGGCGCTGCAGCAGGCCCTCACCGCGGGTGTGGGTCCGCTTGCAGTGACCGGAACCGTGGATCCGGTGAAGGCACAGCTCCTGGTGTCGCTCCAGAACACCCGGAAAACGAGCGCACGGGCGACCCGGGCCGCATCGACACCGGAAGTCCTCGACGCCGGAAAGACAGCCCAGGCGACGAAGGGCAGCAACGACCGGCGTCCGTGGAAGCTGCTGGTCGTGAAGGATGAGGCGACGGGCAAGCGCTTCATGCGCGACATCCATGCTTTTGCGGAGCAGGCCTGGTACTACCCGGCGAAGGATTTTCTCTTCTATCAGGCGGATACCCAGGGGACGCTCATCACCCGGCAGCGGGTCGAGGTGCTGAAGCACATCATGGAGGACGACGGCGGCGTCGTGGTCGCCAGCATTGACGCACTCATGGACCGGGTGCTCGGACGGGAGAACTTCTCGGAGTCCGTGCTGACGGTCGAGCCGGGGATGACGATGGAGATGGAGGCACTCTCCACGAAGCTGTCGTGCCTCGGCTATGAGCGCGTGGTTGAGGTCGACGCGATGGGTGAGTACTCGATCCGCGGCGGGATCGTCGACGTCTACCCGTTCACCTCGGAGAATCCGGTCCGCATCGAGTTCTGGGACACGGAGGTCGACGGCATTCGGACCTTCGACGCGGAGACGCAGCGCTCGATCGACACCCTGGACAGTGTGGAGATCTACCCGGCGTCCGATCGTGCGGACAGCGCGGCCGGTGAGAAGCAGGAGGTGAGTCTCCTCGATTATTTCGATGAGCGTACCCTGCTCTTCCTTGATGAGCCGGATCGTCTCCGGGAGCGGGGCACGGCGGTCGAAACCGAGTTCCGCGAGAGCTTCGAGGCGCGGGTGGAGGAGATGCAGCACCACGCGAAGCTGGCGGCGACCCTCGAGGCGCAGGGCCTCGCAGAGAAGGACGAGCGCGATCCGGACAAGCTGATCTACGGCATCGACCAGATCATGGAGCGGCTCGACACGCCACGGACGATCGCCTTCAGTGCCCTCGGCACGAACCTGAGCGCGCTGAAGACAAAGCAGTGCTTCCACTTCGAGACGGCCGAGGTGACGCCGTACAGTAAGTCCGGCTTCGAGATGCTGCTGAAGGATCTTCAGCGCTGGCAGAGCGAGCAGTACCAGATCGTGCTGCTGAGCCCGTCCCGGACCCGTGCGTCGCGTCTCGCACAGAACCTCCGTGACTACGATCTGCGGGCCTACTGCCCGGATGTGCCGGAGGCCAATGCAGGCGGCGCGTCAGCAGATGGCGCAGCCGGCACCGGCAACCTGGCGGGAGCGAATGCGTCGAGCGCAGGTACAAAGCAGAGCACGACAGCATTGGCCTCGGGTAAGGCGGCCAACATGAGAAGCGGTCAGGGCAGCAGCCTGTCGGCGCAGATCCTCGATGTGGCCGGACGGGAGATCCGTGCGGCACATGAGGCGGAGACGCGCGGAGCCATCATGGTCATGTTCGGTGTGCTGAACACGGGCTACCAGTTCCCGGCGGAGCGCTTCGTGCTGCTCACCGAGGGCGACATGTTCGGCAACACGAACGCAGTTCAGAAGAAGCGGAAGCAGAAGAAGCTCGACGGTCAGCACATCGTGAAGCTGAGCGAGCTGAGTGTCGGCGATTACGTGGTGCATGAGGACCACGGCATCGGCATCTACCGCGGCATCGAGCGCATCGAGAGCCAGGGCGTGACGAAGGACTACATCAAGGTCGAGTACGGCGACGGCGGTAATCTCTACCTGCCGGCGACCCGGCTCGAGGGTATCCAGAAGTACGCGGGTGCGGAGGCGACGAAGCCGAAGCTGAATAAGCTCGGTGGCACGGAGTGGACGAAAACCCGCTCACGTGTGCAGCATGCTGTAAAGGAGATCGCACGTGACCTCGTAAAGCTCTATGCGGCGCGGCAGTCGGAGTCCGGCTACCAGTTCGGGCCGGATACCGTCTGGCAGAAGGAGTTCGAGGAGATGTTCCCGTACGAGGAGACGGTCGACCAGGACCTCGCCATCGAAGCGGTGAAGCACGACATGGAGAGCCATAAGATCATGGACCGCCTGATCTGCGGTGACGTCGGCTACGGTAAGACCGAGGTCGCACTGCGCGCCGCCTTCAAGGCCGTGCAGGACAGTAAGCAGGTGGCCTACCTCGTGCCGACCACCATCCTCGCGCAGCAGATCTACAACACCTTCGTCGAGCGTATGAAGGGCTTCCCGGTGAACATCGCGCTGCTGTGCCGCTTCCGGACACCGCAGCAGATCCGAAAGTCCCTCGACGACCTGAAGGCCGGTCGTGTCGATGTCGTCATTGGCACCCACCGTCTGCTCAGCAAGGACGTCGAGTTCCGGAACCTCGGCCTTCTGATCGTCGACGAGGAGCAGCGCTTCGGCGTGACGCATAAGGAGCGCATCAAGAATTTGAAGAAAAACGTCGACGTGCTGACGCTGACGGCGACGCCGATCCCGCGGACGCTGCACATGTCGCTGGTCGGCATCCGTGACATGTCGGTGCTCGAGGAGCCGCCGATCGACCGTGTGCCGATCCAGACCTATGTCATGGAGTACAACGACGAGCTCGTGCGCGAGGCGATCAACCGCGAGCTTGCGCGAAACGGCCAGGTGTACTATGTCTACAACCGGGTCAATAACATCGCAGACGTCGCGGGGCATGTGCAGAAGCTCTGCCCGGAGGCGCGCATCGCGTATGCGCATGGCCAGATGTCGGAGACGCAGCTCGAGGATATCATGTTGCGCTTCATCAACGGCGAGGTCAATGTGCTGGTGTCGACGACGATCATCGAAACCGGCCTCGACATCCCGAATGCGAACACGATGATCATCCAGGACGCGGACCGGATGGGCCTGAGTCAGCTGTATCAGATTCGCGGACGTGTCGGACGCTCGAACCGGACGGCGTACGCGTTCCTCATGTACCGCCGCGGTAAGATGCTGACGGAGGAGTCTGAGAAGCGCCTGAAGGCGATCCGCGAGTTCACCCAGCTCGGCTCGGGCATCCGGATCGCGATGCGTGACCTCGAGATCCGCGGTGCGGGCAATGTCCTGGGCGCAGAGCAGCATGGCCACATGGAGGCCGTCGGCTACGATCTGTACTGTAAGCTGCTGAACACCGCCGTGAAGGAGGAGAAGGGCGAGCTGGAGGAGCAGCCGAGCTTCGATACCCAGATCGACTGCGATATCGACGCATTCATCCCGGATACCTATATCCCGAACGAGTCGCAGAAGCTCGACGTCTACAAGCGGATCTCCTCCATCGAGACAGAGGAGGACTACAGTGAGATGCAGGATGAGCTCATCGACCGCTTCGGCGAGATCCCGAAGCCATGTGCGAACCTGCTCCGCATCGCGCTCCTCCGTGCGGAGGCGCACCGAAGCTACGCCACCGAGGTGGACATCCGGAAGGGCAGCTGGAAGATCCAGCTCGATCCGAAGGCCCGGATCCGCGTCGAGGAGATCCCGGTCCTTGTCCGCGAGCAGCAGGGCCGCCTCCGCTTCCTGAGCGGCCGGCAGGCGACGCTCGTCTTCCGACAGAGCACCCGCGAAAAAGCCTGGACCCTGCTCGAAACCATGGACGACGCCGAAAAGATCCTCCGGCGCCTGCAGCTGTAAAGTTTATGGGGTCAGACCCCCTTACGAAATTCTTAAGGTGGTCGAAAAATCCACGCGGGAGTCTGACCCCTCGGTGGCCGTTTCTTTATTGACATGCAGAGGCGCAGAGATTATACTTTTTATGTCAATTTTTAAATATGGAGATTATGGGCTTTTTTAGAAATCTGCCTTTAATCACGTGGAGGAAAACAAAATGAATAGAGTTGAATTAGTAGCAGCCGTTGCAAAGAGCGCAGACCTTTCCAAGAAGGATGCAGATGCAGCTGTAAAGGCCGTATTTGATACCATCGCTGATGCACTCGCTGAGAACGATAAGGTTCAGCTGATCGGCTTCGGTACCTTCGATGTCGCTGAGAGAGCAGCGCGCGAGGGCAGAAACCCGAGAACTGGTGCTACCATGAACATCGAGGCTTCCAAGGCTCCGAGATTCAAGGCTGGTAAGGCCCTCAAGGATAAGATCAACGGTTAATCACGAATCGGATAAAATCCGGAGGCGGCCTTACATGGCCGTCTCTTTTTTCTTGATCGGAGCCATGCGGGGATATCTCCTCGTGAAACCGACCATTACCTTAAGAATTTCGTAAGGGGGTCTGACCCCATAAACTACTACTTTAGATTCTGTTTAGAAAAATTTAATGGGGTCAGACCCCATAAACTTAGGGATATCATGAGACTAGACAAATACCTGAAAGTATCGAGACTCATCAAGCGTCGTACGGTGGCCAACGAAGCCTGCGACGCAGGCCGAGTACTCGTGAACGACCGTCCGCAGCGCGCATCCTACGATGTGAAGGTGGGGGACGTCATCGAGATCCGCTTCGGTGAGAAATCCGTCCGGGCAGAGGTTCTGGCGGTACAGGAAACTGTACATAAGGAAGAGGCAGGAGACCTTTTTAAGTATCTATGAAACGAAGACAGCGTCCGCGTAAAAATCTATCCAGCAACCGTCTGGCGATCATCGGCATCACGATCGTGGTGCTGTTCCTTGCGATCGCCATCAACATCCGGGGCAAGACGCTTCGGCAGCAGGAGCGGGATTACCAGGCCCAGGAAGAAAGCCTGGATGCTGCTATCGCCGATGAAGAGCAGCACGGTAAGGAGCTGGAAGAGAAAAAGGTCTACGTAAAAACGAAGGAATTCACGATGGAAAAGGCCCGCGAGATCTTCGGACTGAAGCTGCCGGACGAAATCATCATCAAACCGGATGAAAAGTAAGAGAGAACTTAGTAAAATGAGGTGGAGAGACGCAGGTTTCTCCACCTTTGTTTTTGAGAGGAGCTTCGCATGGATGCGCTTATGCTGGAAATCAAACGATATATCGAGGCGAATCAGCTGATCCGTCCGGGCGACGGCGTCGTGGTCGGCCTTTCAGGTGGCCCTGATTCGGTCTTCCTGCTGTATGCGCTGCACACGTTGCAGGCCCGGATGGGCTTTACGCTGCGGGCGGTGCATGTCCATCACGGCATCCGTGGCGCGGAGGCGGACCGCGACGAGGCGTTTTCGGAGAAGCTCTGCGCGAAGCTCGACATCCCGTTCCAGGCCGTGCATGTCGCGGCTCCGACGTACGCGGCGCAGCATGGGCTCAGCCTGGAGGAGGCCGCGCGCATCCTCCGTTACGAGGCCCTCGAGGCCGCACGGCAGCAGCTGGGGCAGACTCTGGCGGCCGACCGGATGTTAAACTCCCCTGTAGCTTCGTCCGCCGGAACGTCAAACGCCCCGGCAGCTGCAATCGACCGAACGTCGGACTCCCCGGTGCCGGATTCCGCCAGAACATCAGACTCCCCGGCATTTACCGCCGGCTCCCCGTCGCGTCTTCCGGATGCTCGGTCGATGAAAGGCCTCCCAGCCCCGTCTGCTCCTGCCGCCTGGATCGCGGTGGCGCATCATCTCGATGATCAGGCGGAGACCGTCCTCCATAATCTCGTGCGCGGCGCAGGGCTTCGCGGCCTCGCGGGCATGGAGAATCGGCGAAATCACGTGATCCGGCCATTGCTTTCCATAAAAAGAGAAGATATACTGAAGTGGCTTAAACAGTATGATATACCGTACGTGACGGATTCGACGAACGCGGATCCGCACTACACCCGGAATCGTATCCGCAGCACGGTGCTGCCGGAGCTTCGCGAGATCAACCCGGAGGCGAGCGCCCACATCGCACACAGCGCAGCGCTCCTTCGTGAAGCGGATGCGTTCTTTCATACGCTCGCTCTTCAGTACGTGGACGCGCACGCGACGCTGACGGTCGCCCCGGATTCGGCCAATGCAATCGACCGAGATGCACATACCCGCCCACAGACGGCTGTGTTCCAGGATGCACCGGTAACGTTACCGGAGCCAGGTGCCTCGACCCGAGGTACGACCCCGAGGCCGCCTGCATTGGCAGAAAAAAGCGCGGAGGGCGCAGCAGAAGCCCCGGACGAGGCGACGATTTTACGGTCGATTGCATTGCCCGTGACCGCGCTGAGGGAGTACCCGGAGCTCGTGCGGCAGTACGTCTACAGCGAGCTGCTCCGCCGGATCGGAACGCCCCAGAAGGACTGGAGCGCCGTGCATTACCGGGACATCGACCGCCTGATTTTCGGGCCGGGCGGCGCGCATCTCGACCTTCCGTACCGGATGAGCGCAGAGTATCGTAAAAAAATCTTGATTCTACAGGAGAATCGAGAGGTTATCAGTGTGAAAAGGAGAAAAAATCATGGCTGAGCATGTCAGAGTCCTGATCCCGGAGGATCAGATCGAAGCACGTATCACAGAAATTGCGGATCAGATTTCAGAGGCGTATAAGGGCGAGTCCCTCCACCTCATCTGTATCCTGAAGGGCGGCGCGATGTTCATGTGCGAGCTCGCGAAGCGCATCCATGACGTGGATGTATCCTTCGACTTCATGTCCGTCTCCAGCTATGGCGGCGGCACGACCTCCAGCGGTATCGTGAAGATCGTGAAGGATCTCGATGAGCCGCTCGAGGGCAAGCATGTCATGATCGTCGAGGACATCATCGACACCGGACACACGCTGAACCATCTGAGCAAGATGCTCCTCGACCGGAAGCCACTGTCCATCGAGATCTGCACGCTGCTGAACAAGCCGTCCCGTCGCGAGAAGGAAGTACCGGTGAAGTACTCCTGCTTCGAGATTCCGGACGAGTTCGTGGTCGGCTATGGTCTCGACTATGACCAGCGCTACCGCAATCTCCCGTTCATCGGGGTGGTCGAGTTCGATCAGTAAATTCAGTTTCGGAGAGCCTGGCGTCTGCCAGGCTGTTTTCGCTGTGCCGACGACCTGGCGAAGGGAATGTTCGCCGGGGATCGATCAGACACAGGAGAGAGATAGAGCGCCTGGCCGGATGCGCGGCCGGGTACAGAGAATATGTCAGTAGGGAAGTAAGAAAGTAAATGAACCAGAGTACGATTAACCAGGCGGCACTGTACACCTCGGGGACGGCCAGCTACCGCATCCCGGAGGAGCCGAATCCTGGAGATACCGTTACGCTCCGATTTCGGACAGCACGGCAGGACGTGGATGCCGTCTATATCTTTTTCCACGAAGCCAACAGCAGCACGAAGATGCAGCTCGTCGAGCGTGATGCACGCTTCGACTATTATGAGCATAAGGTCATGGTCGGTCAGGCCACCCAGAGCTACAGCTTTTTCATCCAGAAGGGCCCGGAGCGACTGCATTTCAACCGTCTCGGCGTCTGCGACGACATGAACCGTGAGCTCTCGTACCGTCTGATGCCGGGCTTCCATATCCCGGACTGGGCGAAGGGCGCCATCATGTACCAGATCTTCATCGATCGCTTCTGTGATGGCGACCCGACGAATAACGTCGTCGACAACGAGTACATCTACCTCGGCAGAGCAGCGCGTGGTGTAGCGGACTGGAATGCCCCGGTCGAGGCGTTTGACGTGCACCGGTTTTACGGTGGTGATCTCGCCGGCGTGCGCTCGAAGCTCGACTATATCCAGCGCCTCGGCGTCAGCGTCATCTACTTCAATCCGCTTTTCGTGTCCCCGTCGAACCACAAGTACGACGCGCAGGACTACGACCACATCGATCCGCATATCGGCAAGATCGTGAAGGACGGCGGCACCCTCGTCGAGGACTGGGAGGATGACAATGCCCGCGCGACCCGCTACTCGATCCGCACCACGAGCCGTGAAAACCTGGACGCCAGCGACCGGCTCTTCGTCGAGTTCGTCGAGGCCTGCCATGCCCGCGGCATGCGCGTCATCATCGACGGTGTGTTCAACCACTGCGGCTCCTTCCACAAGTGGATGAACCGTTCCGGCTTCTATAACTATAAGGATCGGGCCAATGCTTATGCCGCGGGTGCGTACCAGCGCAAGGACAGCCCGTACCACGATTATTTTGCGTTCAGTGACAACCGTGACGAGGCCTGGCCGAACAACAACAGCTACGAGAAGTGGTGGGGCAATGATACCCTCCCGAAGCTGAACTACGAGGGCTCCCGTGATCTCGCGGAAGCGATCCTCGAGATCGGACGCAAGTGGGTGAGCCCACCGTATAACGTCGATGGCTGGCGTCTCGATGTCGCCGCCGATCTCGGACACTCCGCGACCTACAACCATATGTTCTGGAAGAGGTTCCGCATGGTGGTGAAGGAAGCGAATCCGAACGCCATCATCCTCGCCGAGCACTACGGCGACCCGTTCAGCTGGCTCCAGGGTGATGAGTGGGACACCATCATGAACTACGATGCCTTCATGGAGCCGGTGACCTGGTTCCTGACCGGCATGGAGAAGCACTCCGACGCGAAAAACGAGGCGATGCGCGGTGACGGTGAGATGTTCTTCAACGCGATCCTCTACCATATGTCCCGCATGCCGGAGAACTCGATTCTCTGCTCGATGAACCAGCTCTCGAATCATGACCACAGCCGCTTCATGACGCGCACGAATCAGACGGTCGGCCGCATCGGTACGAGCGGCTCAGCCGCTGCAGATGCCGGCGTTTCGCAGGCACTCTACCGTCTGGGGGCGATGATGCAGATGACCTGGCCGGGCGCACCGACCCTCTATTACGGCGACGAAGCTGGCATGACCGGCTGGACCGAGCCGGACTGCCGCCGTCCGTATCCGTGGGGCCACGAGGACCTTGAGCTGATCGAGTTCCATAATTACCTCGGCGGTATGCATAAGCGTAATGCGGTGCTGAAGAGAGGCGCCCTCATGAAGCTGATGGCTGGCCATAACTATGTGGTCTATGCGAGACAGTATGAGGATGAGGTCGCCATCATGGCTGTGAACTGCGGAGAAGAGGAGATCACCCTGAACATCCCGGCCTGGGTGACCGGAATCGAGGATGACGTCGAGATCCGCCGTCTCCTCCGCACCGACGACATGGGCTACAACGTCGGTATCACGAAGCGTCACAGCGAGGACGGCATCCTCGTATCCCAGATGTGGGCACACACCGGAAAAATCTACTACGCGAAGAAGACGCCGAAGGCTGATCCGGATATGTAAAACAGACGGAAACCTCAGGGGGAAAGGCACCAGAAGCCAGGCATACTGTGCTTCTGGTGCTGAACCTACGGGCCCCGGTCTGAACTGCTACGCCCATAGCGGCACCCAAAAAACTTTTTTTGAAAAAGTGTTGACAAAGCTTTCGGAGTAGAGTATTATAACACTCGCGTCACCGATAAGGCGACACACGAAGTCACTTGCGGGTGTAGTTCAATGGTAGAATGTCAGCCTTCCAAGCTGAACATGTGAGTTCGATTCTCATCACCCGCTCGATGCCCAGATAGCTCAGTTGGTAGAGCAGAGGACTGAAAATCCTCGTGTCACTGGTTCGATTCCGGTTCTGGGCACTCAAGATGATTAAGACGGCGATAACATTCACACCGACACTGATGATCTTTTGTATAATGCACCCACCTTCACAGAAATGAAAGTCGGTTGGGACATTAAAAATGCGCGAGTAGTAGAGTGGTACTACGTCGCCTTGCCAAGGCGAAGATCGCGGGTTCGATCCCCGTCTCGCGCTCTATGGAGCGATTGAGAAACATCATCCAGACAAACCGATTTATCCGGTCAAACGGATAAACGCATATTGCGCGAGTAGTAGAGTGGTACTACGTCGCCTTGCCAAGGCGAAGATCGCGGGTTCGATCCCCGTCTCGCGCTCGACTGAAAGCCCTCCTGAGAAATCAGGAGGGCTTTTTTGGTGATCAGATCGATAATGTAAAGAGGCTGTCTCTGTTACGACAGCCTCTTTAACTATACGTTTTCCGGAAAGACATAGCAGTCATAGCGGATGGCCTTTCCATCGAGCGAGTAGGATGGCTTCAGGCCGGCGAGGTACGGGCCCTTCGCGGGGCGCTTCACGACGATTTTAAATGGGTGCGCGGCGATGGCGGCCTGCATCAGCGCCTCTTCGTTCTCCGCTGGTGCCTCGAGGTAGTGGATGAGCTGGAACTTCTTTTTCACGAGGCCGCTTTTCTGCCGTTCCGGGAACATCGGATCGAGGTAGATGACATCCGGGCGCTTCAGCGCTTCATCTGCGCTGTTCGTCGTGGCAGCTGCGTCGTTCGTTGTGACTTCTGCACCGCTTGTCGAGGCATCAGCGCCGTTCCCCGTGGCAGCCGACGCTGTTAGAGCCGGACAGGCGTGTCCAGCATCGTCCTCTGGTGCATCCGAACCCGTGCCTGCTTCTCCAAGCCTTCGGAGATGGTCAATGCTGTCGCCCTCGACGAGCTGCATGCGCATGACGATTTCGTGAAGCGTCGCTTCCTCGAGTGCGCGTCGCATCGTGTCCTGCAGGAGTGCGGCGATGACCGGATCCTGCTCGTAAAGCGTGACCTCACAGCCGGCCGCTGCAAGCAGCAGCGAATCCTCACCCATGCCTGCGGTCGCATCGATCACACGCAGATTCTCACGACCCTTCACCTTCGTCGCCTTCACGAGGAGCTCATGCGTCAGATTATGGTACTGGAGGCGCTTCTGCAGCTTCGTGAAGTCGCCACGCATCGCCTGATCGCCATCTGTGAGCGAAAGGCCGGCTGCGTTCACAGAGAGCCAGACCGGTGCATCCGGCGTCGTATGCAGCAGTGCTGTCTTCAGATGCGCGGCCAGTGCCTCTGCATAGGCGCAGTCGCCATCTGCTTTCAGCACGATCGGTATTCGGTCATTCATAGTATCCTCCTGTCAAGCCCGGTTTTCGGGAAGTCTCTAGAAAGAATTATATCATCCATTTAAAAAAATTATCCACGGAAATATCAAGAAACCGTATGAATTCTTACGATCTGATGTATAATGATTGCTGAATAATTACTTTTGGGTAATTAACAGGTGCGTGTAGTATTGAAAAAATGTGTAAAAACTGATATCTGCGTCTGAACGTGATTTCGCAGATGTCAGAATCATGTAAGGAAAGCAGTGTAGTATGGGACGAACGTATGTGGATGGGAATACAGTTCGTGCCGATGTTTCGGAGAGACGTCCGCTGGTACGTGAGACTCTGGTCGTAGAGGAACGCGGAAGACGGAATCAGATTCATCTCTATCGGGACCGGTACGACGGACAGCTTCGGCTGGAGTACCAGGAAGATAAAAGCATCATCGCCCCGCTTTTCCGGCTGATTCCGGAGCGTGTGCTCGATGGTGCCTGTCGTCTGTTACTGACCTGTTCGATTATTTTCATTTTCCTGACCTGCTACCAATGTGTACACCTCGATACGATGGTTTCCACGCGTCTCTCGACGATCGAGCAGAAGCGTACTCAGCTCGAGCAGCTGCGGGTGCAGAACGCAGATCTTCAGGCGAAGATCAACGACGCGGTGAACCCGGATCAGATTTACAGGGATGCGGTCCAGAAGTACGGCATGGTCCTTCCGGATCAGACAAACACGATCATCTTCGAGAAAACCGGAAAATCAGAGTATATCCGGCAGTATGATCCGATTCCGAGCGGACAGTGTGCCGCCGATGACAGCATGATCGTATCACTGAAAAGCAGTCTGGCACAGTTCTTCATGCTGGACTGAGCACCATTTATGTTCGCATGACTGCGTGACAGGCCGAAGCATCGGCCTCTGCGACAGTTTACGATAGCTCCGGCGCTGAGTCGGAGAGGGGAGAGTTTTCATATATGGCTGTGGCATCTTCGGACGTCACAGCCATTACTTTTACTGTACCGACCAGAAGTCTGAACGCCTTAAAAAGTACAGGGGATTCCACGCTGAAAACAGATGACGGGACGACTTGTTGCATCATGCACGATTCGGACGAAAAAAGGGGAGCTTACACCTGGCGGTGCGAAGCTCCCTTTCGGTATCGGTATTTGGTTTTATGATGCGGCGAGTTCCTTCCGTACCTTCCGGATCACCACGAGGTAGACACCGGCGGTGATGCGCCAGTCGTGATGCTCCGGCCAGAGCACCTTCTCTTTCTTATAGATATAGAAGAGACAGAGGGTGGCGGAGATGCCCTGGGAGAGATCTGTGGCGAGTGCGGCACCCGCGACACCGAGCTTCAGGACGATGATAAAGAAAAGATCCAGCACGACATTGAGGCAGGCACTGAACACCAGAAAGCAGAGCGGCACTTTACTGTTTCCGACGGCCTGCAGGAAGGCGGAGAAGAGATTGTAGTAGACGCTTGCGACGATGCCCATGCAGATGATGCTGATGTAGGTGTGGGCATCCTCGAAGATGTTAGCCGGTGTATTCATGAGTCGGAGCAGTGTCTGCATCGTGGATACGGAAAGCGTGGTCATCACGATGATGACGATCGCGGCGAGAAGGATGCCGTTCGCAACACTGCGCTTCACGCGTGCGTAGTCCTTTGCACCATAGACCTGAGAGGTCAGGACGGTAAAGCCGGTGCAGAGGCCCTGCGAGAAGCCGAGCACGAGAAACATGATGGTGCCGGTGGCACCGACCGCAGCGAGCGCATCAGCACCGACGAAGCGCCCGACGATGATGGTGTCTGCCATGTTGTAGAGCTGCTGGAAGACATTGCCGATAAACAGCGGAATCATAAATTTTAAGATGATCGGAAACGGGTTTCCCTTCGTCATATCAAGTGTCATACGAATCTCCTGAAATGTGTTTTTTCGGTAATCGTTTTAATTCTTTTAAAGCGATTTTTCGGTAATCTTTTTTAAACGTCTTTACGTTTGCTAATCGCGAATTATAATGTTAGTTTTAAAGATATACAAGATGGTATCGGCTTTTTAAACTGACGAGTTTTCATCTGGAAATGGACGTTTCTAAGTGATTTTGTCTTAACGGGAAGTTCGAGACGGTATAGCTTTGATTTTACAGGAGTATAAATTTCATCAGGGAGTGATTTTATGACATTAAAGGATCTTGACATCGGCCAGAGTGCCATCGTGACGACGGTCGGAGGCGAGGGCGCGCTTCGACAGCATTTCCTGGATATGGGCGTGATTCCGGGGGCAGAGGTGCAGCTCGTGAAGTTTGCACCGATGGGCGACCCGATGGAGCTGCGGATCCATGACTATCAGCTGACCCTTCGTCTCGCGGATGCGGCGCAGATTCAGGCGCGGCCGATCACGGCGGAGGAGCATAAGGAGCATCAGCTCTGGAAGAAGGAGCAGCACCCGGCGACGAAGGCAGAGCTCGATGCGGCAGAAGCAGCGAAGGACGGAAAGTTCTTCGATGATGACGAGCACCCGGGCTTCGGTGAGGGCGGTCGTTTCCATGATAAGGCGAGCGAACATCCGCTTCCGGAGGATACGAAGCTCAGCTTCGCACTGGCGGGCAACCAGAACTGCGGAAAGACGACGCTCTTTAACCAGCTGACGGGCTCGAACCAGCACGTCGGTAATTTCCCAGGCGTCACGGTGGACCGGAAGTCCGGCTCCATCAAGGGCCATCCGGAAACGGAGGTCACGGATCTGCCGGGCATCTACTCGATGTCGCCGTACACGAGCGAGGAGATCGTCTCCCGTCAGTTTATCCTGAACGACCGACCGAAAGGCATCATCAATATCGTGGATGCCACCAACATTGAACGAAACCTCTACCTCACGATGCAGCTGATCGAGCTGGACATCCCGATGGTGGTCGCCCTCAACATGATGGACGAGCTGCAGGGCAACGGCGGCTCCGTCGACATCAACCGCATGGAGCGTCACCTCGGCGTACCGGTCGTGCCGATTTCGGCGGCGAAAAATGAAGGCGTCGATGAGCTGGTGGCTCATGCGCTGCACGTCGCGCGCTACCAGGAGAAGCCGCAGCGGCTCGACTTCTGTGCGGAGAACGACCACGGCGGCGCGGTTCATCGCTGCGTCCATGGCATCATGCACCTGATCGAGGATCACGCGGTCGCAGCCGGCATCCCGGTACGATTTGCAGCGACGAAGCTGATCGAGGGGGATGCGCGGGTCGAGGAAGCGCTGGCACTTAGTCAGAACGAGAAGGAGATGGTGGAGCACATCATCGTCCAGATGGAGGAGGAGCGTGGGCTCGATCGTGCCGCCGCCATCGCGGATATGCGTTTCGACTTCATCGAGCGCATGAGCCGTCGCTGCGTGACGAAGCCGCATGAGAGCCGGGAGGCGGTCCGTTCGGCGAAGATCGACCAGATCCTGACTGGCCGGCATACGGCGATCCCGGCGTTTATCGTCATCATGGGCCTCGTGTTCTACCTGACCTTCAACGTCATCGGTGCCTTCCTGCAGGATGCGCTCGCGTCGCTGGTGGACCTCCTGACACAGCTCGTCGACCAGCTGCTGACGGCGGCCAATGTCAGCCACGCGCTGCATTCGCTCATCATCGACGGTATCTTCACCGGCGTGGGTTCGGTGCTCAGTTTCCTGCCGATCGTCGTGACGCTGTTCTTCTTCCTGTCCCTCCTCGAGGATACAGGGTATATGGCGCGTATCGCCTTCGTCATGGATAAGCTGCTCCGCCGCATCGGTCTCTCTGGTCGTTCGATCGTGCCGATGCTGGTGGGCTTCGGCTGTACCGTGCCCGCGGTTATGTCGTCGCGCACCATGCCGTCGGAGCGGGATCGTAAGATGACCATCATGCTGACCCCGTTTATGAGCTGCTCGGCGAAGCTGCCGATCTACGGCTTCTTCACGGCGGCCTTTTTCCCGGGGAAGGGCGGGCCGATCATGATCGCGCTCTACCTCACCGGCATCCTCGTCGGCATCCTCTTTGCGAAGATCAGCCAGCGCTTCACCTTCAAGGGTTCGGCGGTGCCGTTCGTCATGGAGCTTCCGAACTACCGCCTGCCGAGTGCGAAGAACGTACTGCAGCTGCTCTGGGAGAAGGCGAAGGACTTCCTTACGAAGGCCTTTACGATCATCACCCTCGGTACGATCATCGTATGGTTCCTGCAGAACTTTGACTTCGGACTTCATATGGTGAGTGACTCCTCGGCCAGCATCCTCGCGGCGATCGCGAGTGCGATCGCGCCGATCTTCCGACCGCTCGGCTTCGGTGACTGGCGCATCACGGTATCGCTGATTTCCGGTTTCCTCGCGAAGGAGAGCGTTGTATCGACCCTGAACATCCTCTTCGGCGGCATGGATGCGCTCCGTGCGGTTCTGACCCCGCTCGCAGCCGCTGCCCTCCTCGTGTTCTGCCTGCTCTACACCCCGTGCATCGCCGCCATCACCTCCGTGAAGCGTGAGCTCGGCACCCGCTGGGCCGTCGGCATGGTGCTCCTTCAGTGCGCCATCGCGTATGTTTGCGCCGGCATCGTCGTACTGATCGGACAGATTATCCTGTAAGTGAAGCCGAGATGCCGAGGGGTCTGACCCCATTAAATTTTTATAAACAGAATCTAAAGTTGAAGTTTATGGGGTCAGACCCCATAAACTCCCGGCGGTTAAAAAAGTCTATATTTCACGATAATTTAATGTCTGCATCTGTCAGTTGATGTATAATAAAGTAGCAATCGTTTTCAAGTAATGGACCGGAGGGCATCATAGCGCCATGAAACATCGCTTGGAGGATCTGGGCGCGCTGGCGCTGATCGCACTGTTTTATATCGTGCTGGAGATGCTGCTCGGTATCGGCTGCCCGTTCAAATTTCTGACGGGTATCTCGGATGCGGGCTGTGGCATGAGCCGTGCCTTCGCGGCGGTGCTGCGGGGCGACTTCCCGCGCGCCTTCTATTTCCATCCGCTGTGGCCACTCCCGCCGCTGGCGCTCGCCCTGTGGATGCTGCGGGAGCGCATCCCGAGGGTGCTTTACCAGGGACTCCTCGGACTGATGATCGCGGCCTTCCTCCTCGTGTGGATCGCGCGCTTCTTCATCCCGGGCCAGGACATCGTGGTGTTTGCGCCATGGAACGGCCTCGTAGGACGCCTGCTGCGACTTTTATTTACGACATAGAAAGACATTCTTACGGAGGTGATAGTATGTTTTGCACGAATTGTGGACAGAAACTCGAGGATGGCATGAAGTTCTGCCCGAACTGTGGTCAGCCGGTGGCACCGGAAACTGCAGACGCGGCCAATGCTTCTGACCTCGGCGCAGATGATGCAGCCGTGGAGACTGTGGAGAGCACAACAGCTGCGAGTGCAGCCCTGGAAGATACGTCGGCAGCAGCCGATGCAGAAGCTTCAGCGGAGAGCGCGCCGGCAGATACACCGCTTGGCAACACGACGGAGCAGTACAAGCACCGCCTCGAGGAGGGGCGCGCCGCGTCCGGTACCGAGGGGAACACCTCGGGTGCTGCGCATAGTACACACGCCACAGCCACTGACACACAGTCAAACGGCAGCACTGCACAGTCGCATAGCGGTAGCTCGGATCAGACTCAGCCGAACAGCGGAACCGCGCAGCAGCAGACGCCACCTCCGGTGAACCATGGTCCGGCCATGAACGGTATCCCGTCCGAGCCGGACGGCGATGGCACGATCCGAACGGTCGGTTTCATCCTGCTGATCCTCACGGTGCTGTTTGCCGTGCCGCAGATCTGGACTACCATCGCTTCCTTTTTCCGCATCCTCCAGAATCTGGTCAGCTTTAGCTTCCACGGCTTCGTAAACCTCATGTACAGCTTCCTGAACTTCATCCTGAACGTCGTGAAGCTCGCCGGCTACGGCTTCATCGGTGGCGGCCTGTACCTCGTCTGGAAGAAGTGGTCCGATCGTGACGCCGAGCCGCTCCTCATGACCGTCATCGCCGGTGGCGTCATGCTCGTGCTTGAGGCCCTGCTCCGTGGCATCCTTTCCGCTCTTTTCCAGCGCTACTATGCGATCGGCAGCGCCAGCTGGGGCATCGGCTTCGCCATCCTCGCCATCGTGCTGCTCGTCGTGCTGATCACCCAGAAGCAGCTGAATCCATTCGCCGGTCTCGCTGGAAACTTTGCGGACGGACTTCGCCGCGACCTGGACCGCGTGACTGATCTCGCGCAGGGAAAGAACAGCGGCGCCACCGATGGCAGCGGTTATGACACGAATACCTTCGGCGGCGGTAACCCTCAGGCAGCGGGAGCCAATGCAGCGGACGCGAAGGCATATGGCGCTGCGGACGGCAGCATTGGCGCACAGACCGGTACCGCAGGCCACAGCACGGCGGGTGGAGCGACCAGTGCCGACGCCGACGGAAACTTCAACCGCTACTACCAGTCGCAGAGCCAGACGGGCAGCGTGTACACCGGCCCGCTGAAGACGGATCGAAGCCTCGTGCTCTATATCCTGCTCGGCTTCCTGACCTGCGGCATCTACCAGCTGTATGTGTTCTACACCATCATGCGTGATGTCAATGTCGCCTGCGATGGTGACGGCAGACATACCCCGGGACTCCTCGAGTTCATCCTCTTCGGCATCCTGACCTGTGGCATCTACGACCTCTACTGGTTCTACAGTGTCGGCAACCGCCTCGCGGACAACGCACCGCGCTACGGCCTCCACTTCCAGGAAAACGGCACGACGCTCCTCCTCTGGATGCTCATCGGCTCGCTGCTCTGCTTCATCGGAAGCTATGTCGGCATCTACTTCCTGCTGAATAACGTGAACGCCATCTGCAACGCGTACAACCAGCAACGCAGTTAAAACTTATGGGGCTGATCCCTCGATATGATTTCATCACCCTCCGCCATGTGCGGAGGGATTTTTATGTCATACGCCATTCTGATTTCTTAATTATGCGCGTTCACAGAGTTTTCATGGATGCCATGGTATAATGGAAAACGAGTTTTTGTGTGAAGGGAGTATATAATGCTTAGAATCAATAAAACGCTGTTGCAGCTCGCGCTGCTCGTTGTCGGCGTCGCGATGCTGAGCTTCGGCGCGCTGCGTGGTGAGGCGGATACCGTTCTCGCGAAGGCGATTCGATTATGTCTGGAGTGTGTCGGCATTGGATAAGAAAAGTACAAAATCAAAAATGATCAGCCGTTTCCGCGGCGGTATTCAGGCGGAGGCGACGCTGCTCACAAACCTCCACCTGCCGAATTTCCGGACGGGCCGCATCTACCAGGGGCAGGGCAAGATCGCCTGCGTTCCGGGGCTCAACTGCTATTCTTGCCCGGCGGCGTCCGGTGCCTGCCCGATCGGTGCCTTTCAGGCTGTGGTCGGCTCGTCGAGCTTCCGCTTCTCCTACTACATCACCGGCTTCCTGATCCTCCTAGGCGTGCTGCTCGGCCGCTTCATCTGCGGCTTCCTGTGCCCGTTCGGCTGGTTTCAGGAGCTGCTGCACAAGCTTCCTGGGAAGAAGCTCTCCACGAAGAAGCTGAAGCCGCTCACGTACCTGAAGTACCTCGTCCTGTTCCTCATGGTGGTGCTGCTTCCGGCCTTCGCGGTCGACGAGCTCGGCATGGGCGATCCGTTTTTCTGCAAGTACCTCTGCCCGCAGGGTGTACTCGAGGGCGCGATTCCGCTCTCGCTGGCAAACGCCGGCATCCGCTCGGCGCTCGGTCCGCTTTTCCGCTGGAAGCTGCTCATCCTGATCGTGGTCGTCGTCCTGAGCATCCTCATCTACCGCCCGTTCTGCAAGTGGCTCTGCCCGCTCGGTGCCTTCTACGCACTCATGAACCGCGTGTCGTTGCTCACGATCGAGGCCAATGCTGAGAACTGTATTTCCTGCGGGAAATGCGCGAAAGCCTGCGAGATGGATGTCGACATCCTGAAGTCCCCGAACCACGCGGAGTGCATCCGCTGCGGCAAGTGCATCAGCGCCTGCCCGACCGACGCGCTTCACTTCCGCTACGGATTCGGGGAACAGAAGCAGCAGGCAGATACATAATTACACAAACGAGAAAGTTTCGGAAAATCAGCATTGTCCCAACCCCATAATGCTGAATTCTGGAAAGAAACAGAGTCTGCGAACACTGATAATGTAGAATTTCCGGAAAGGATTTGTTTGTGAAAAGCCCGACCATCAAATATAGAAAGAAATGGAAAGAAAAATGAGAAAAACAAGAATGACGAAAATCGAAACCTTTGCCCTCGCTTTTGCACTGAGCCTGAGTCTTGCAGCGTGTGGCGGCGCTGCAAATACGAACAGCGCAGCAGCTACTGCGGCGGCAGGTGAAAGCGTAAGTGCCGGTTCTGCTGGCATGACAGGAGACACCGGGGTTAGTGGCATGACGGGTGGAAGCGCGAATACGGCGGGGGGCGATGCAGGCACCGCGGGTGACAGTGCGGACGCCTTCCCGAGCTTCGAGGGCCAGGATCTCGATGGCAACCCGGTCGACAGCGCGACGCTTTTCTCGAACAACGCCGTTACCGTCGTCAACTTCTGGTTCACCACATGTAAGCCTTGCGTCGGCGAGCTGCCGGATCTCGAGGCGCTTCATCAGGAGCTCGCGAAAAAGGGCGGCACCGTGATCGGCATCAATGCCTTCACCCTCGACGGCAGCACGAAGGACACGAACGAAGCGAAGTCCGTGCTCGAGCAGCAGGGCGTGACCTATCCGAACATCTGGTTCGCCTCGAACAGCGACGCCGGCCTCTTTACCGCCGGACTCTACGCCTTCCCGACCACCTACGTCGTCGACCGGAACGGCCGCATCGTCGGCGACCCGATCGTCGGTGGGATCTCCTCCGACGCGCAGATGAAGAAGCTGAACGCCCTCATCGACCAGGCCCTGTCTTAAGAATTTCGTAAGGGGGTCTGACCCCATTAAATTTTTCTAAACAGAATCTAAACAGAAGTTTATGGGGTCAGACCCCATAAACTGAAGGGACGCAACATGATTCACATTTTCACCGCACTTTATCCGGAGGCGAAGCCGCTGATTCAGGCGCTCAGCCTGAAAAAACGCGCCACCCAGACGCACTACCAGCAGTTCCTCTCCGAGGAGGGGGACCTCAGTCTGACCATCACCGGTGTGGGGCCGCTGCAGGCGGCCGCTGTGACTGCCTCGGTCCTCACGGATTACGACGCCGGTGCACAGGACCAGCTCCTCTCGCTCGGCACCGCGGCTCGACTGACCACGTGCCCGGCATCCATGTATCATGTAAATAAAATCACGGAAGCAGCTACCATGCGGGATTTCTATCCGGATATGCTTCTGAACACAGGCCTTCCGGAGGCCTCGCTGATCACCGGCGCGAAGCTGTATACGAAGCAGGAATCTGGATATGCGGCAGATCTCTACGACATGGAGGCCGCCGCGATCTACCAGGCGGCGTCGATGTTTCTCGGACCGCATCAGATGAACTTCCTGCGCATCGTGACCGACGATGGGCTGACGCAGGAAGAGATGGAAACCGGAATGACCATGCATACGGTAACAAATGCAGCATCTGGAACCGAGTCGAAGCCGGCAGTAGGTACGGAAGCGTCCGCCCCTCGCTCCCTCGCTGCGCATGTGACCGACTGCGTCGAGCAGCAGGTGGATACCATCGTCACAGTGGTGGATAAGCTCCGCGCGCTGATGGCGGCGGAGGCCGCCGGGCACCAGGTGCTCACGGAAAACGAGCAGCAGCTGGTGGATAAACTCATCGCCGATGCGCACTTTTCGAAGGTGATGGCGGATGAATGTGTACAGCTCATCCGTTATGCGGCGCTCAGCGAGCTCGACTGGCAGCAGCCGATCGCGGCACTCTACGCGGAGGGTCTCGTGCCGACCCGCGATAAGCGCGCCGGGAAGATCATCCTGGAGCGGCACCTCAGGGCGCGCATCCTCGATGATCGCTGTAAAAGAGATCAATCCGCAGGCATGAAAGCGTGAAGGGCAAGTGATTTCAGGATGCATGGATATGCAGCTGCCGAAATCAAATCGGGCGTGCAGAGCTTAGTGCCAGCGGCGCAGTGTCGATGCGCACCACCCAAGTGGTGGTCGCCTGCATTGGCCAGATAAAGAGAAGGGAAACAGTATGCAAGGGGATTTTCTGAACCCGTCATTTTCACATATCTACATCGAGCGGGCGGTCGACCAGGATCCGCGCTGGCGGGCGCGGGCGGAGCAGATCCTGCGGCACTTTCCGCGGGCAACCTGCATCCCGATCGAGCACTACAAGGATGTCTTCAACCGGCGGCACCAGAGCTATCCGGCGCAGCATCGCACGCAGGCGCTGATCCTCGCGGTGAAGCATGGCCGCTCCGTCTATCCGGGCGCGCCGGTGTGCCAGAGCATGGGTGAAGAGCACTTCTACTACGCGAGCTCGATGATGAACTGCCTGTTCGACTGCGAGTACTGCTACCTGAAGGGCATGTACCCGTCCGGGAATCTCGTGATTTTCCTGAATCTGGAGGACATCTTCGCGGAGGTCGAGGCCCTGCTTCGCCAGCACCCGGTCTACCTCTGCATCTCCTACGACACGGACCTCCTCGCGATCGAGCCGCTCTGTGGCTACGTGAAGGCCTGGACCGACTTCACCGCCGCGCACCCCGATCTCAGCATTGAGATCCGCACGAAGTCCGGCAGCGAGCACCTGTGGGAGGGTCTCAATCCCTGCCCGCGGAACATTTTCGCCTTCACGCTGTCGCCGGACTACGTCGTCTCGCACTATGAGCACCGGACCGGCACCCTCACCCAGCGGCTCGCGAGTATCCGCCGCGGCATGGCGCTCGGCTTCACGATCCGTCTCTGCTTCGACCCGATGATCGCCTGCCCGGACTGGCGCACGGTCTACGGTGGGATGCTGGACGAGGTGCTCCGCACGATTCCGATGGCGGCGGTGCGCGACGTCAGCCTCGGCAGCTTCCGCCTGAGCGACAGCTACCTGAAGCAGATGCGCCGGAACATGCCGGATAGCGCCGTCGTCCAGTACCCTTACGTCAATGAAAACGGCGTCTATCATTATGACGCAGCGCTGACGGAGGAGATGGAGCGCTTCATGCTGGAGCGCCTCACGACCGTCCTGCCGCGCGAGCGGATCTTCCGCTGGGAGAGCTGACTTCCCTCGGTGATTCGGCCAATGCAGTCGGCCTCCGCGCCGGGACCCGCTCCGGGCGTCACGGCTCCGTTGCGCTCCGCACGACATCCCGGTGTCGCGACATCGATGCATCCTCGAAAACATGTCACGGAAAGAAAGAGATATTACTATGGAAGAAAGTCAGAAAAAAGTGGCGCTGGTGACCGGCGCTTCCTCCGGCATTGGCCGCGCGATCAGTGCGCGCCTCCTCGCGCTCGGCTACGAGGTTTATGGCATTGGCCGGCAGTTCCCGGCGGAGCTTCCGAAGGCTTTGGTCAATGCAACCGATCGGTCTGCAGGCACCCGTCCGCAGGCCCCGCTCGCGCCGGAAGCAGAGGCAGCGGCCAGGACGCCGACGAATCCGTCTGCTTCTGAAATCGCTGCAGCCGCCGGGCCGCCCGTCACCTTTCACCCGATCGTCTGCGATCTCCTGGATACGAAGAAGCTGCAGAGTGTCGTGGCGGCACTTCAGAAGGAGTGGAAGCAGGAGAAGAGAACCCTCACACTCCTCGTCAATAACGCCGGCACCGCGTACTATGGGCTTCACGAGGAGCTGCGTCCGGAAGGAATCTCCGAGATGGTGCGCGTGAACCTCGAGGTGCCGATGCTCCTCACGCAGCAGCTGCTTCGGACACTGAAGCAGAACCACGGCACGGTCATCAACATTTCCTCGGTGACCGCGATCGGCTCGAACCCGCACGGCGTCGCCTACGGTGCGACGAAGGCTGGGCTTCTCAGCTTCAGCCGGAGTCTCTTCGATGAAGCGCGGAAGTATGGTGTGCGCGTGACGGCGATCCTCCCGGACATGACCGACACCGAGCTTTACCGCCATGCCGACTTCACGGCGGATCCCGCGATGGACGCGCACCTCGAAGCAGAAGATGTCGCTGACGCTGTCGAGTATGCATTGACTACCCGCGCCGGCACCTGCATCCCGGAGATCATCCTGCGGCCGCAGCTCCACCGGATCAAGAAGAAGTGAAGCGAGTGCCGGCATGGCTGCTCGGGAAGAAAATGTCCCCGGGCGGTCATCTGCTGACCGGCGGAAACATTGGCCTAGGCGAGTTCTAAAAAAACCATGAACTCCCGGCGACTAATTGACAGCACATAGGGCGAGTGGTATTCTTTTATAGAATTGGCACTCGTATAAGTAGACTGCTAACAGGCTGCGACCTGCAGTGGGAGAGTGTCGTTCAAAAAGCCTTGTGTTCACACAAACTCTTTTCAGGAGCATAAAATATGAAAGTTTTACCACTTTACAACGTGCTGGTGTTACCGCACTCCAATATATTTTTCCAGACCCAGGCCTTCCGTGCGATGGCCGGGAATAACATCTACCAGGGTGATGAAGTGACCATCCTCGTCCTCCGGGATCAGCAGACGCGCGAGGAGATGACGGCGGAGAGCTTTTATCCGATCGGCGTCGAGGGCGTCGTCGAGGAGATCAGTACGGACGGTTACGTCGTCGTGCAGACCGCGGCGCGTGTCGACGTGCATCAGGTGCTGGTCAACGAGAATCACGAGATCTTCGTTGAGACGACGAAGCGCGCGGACATCATGGATATGGATCCGGCCGAGGCGCACATGAAGCTCGCGAAAATCAAGGAAGGGCTCCGCGAGATGCTGTCCCGTTTCCGTTTCGGCGACATGATGCGCACCTACATCGATCAGTACAGCTCGATCGAGGAGGCGGCGTCGGTGCTCAGCTCATGGCTCACCCTCACGAACGAGGAGCGCTACAGCCTGCTGCAGGAGGACTCGACGAAGAAGCGTTTCGAACGCCTCGAGCGCATCATCTATGAGTATTCCGAGGTCGCGAAGGTGACCTCCGACGCGCAGTCGGCGCAGCAGGAGGACTATCAGAAGGCGTACAAGGAGCAGGCACTCCGTAAGCAGATCGACTATCTCCAGAACGAGCTCGACGAGATGCATCCGGAGCAGGTATCCGATGCCCGAAAGTATGAGCGGAAGATCGAGGAATCCGGCATGAACGAGGAGGCGAAGCGCGAAGCGACGAAGGTCCTGAACCGTGTGAAGAACGACGGCGCGAATTCTGCCGAGTCCGGCATGCTCTACGATTACCTCGATTTCGTGACCGGTCTTTCCTGGAAGAAGGAAGCGCCGGAGACCATCAACCTCGGCGAGGCCCAGCAGATCCTCGATGAGGATCATTTCGGCATGAAGAAGGTGAAGGAGCGTATCATCCAGCAGATCGCGGTGATGAACCTCCGGAAGTCCCAGGCCGGCTCCATCCTCGTCTTCGTCGGTGCCCCGGGTACCGGCAAGACCTCGATCGGAAAGTCCATCGCGAAGGCGCTGCACCGCAAGTACGTGCGCGTTTCCCTCGGCGGCGTACGGGATGAAGCGGATATCCGCGGCCACCGCCGTACCTACATCGGGGCGATGCCGGGCCGTATCATGGATGGCATCGCGAAGGCCGGCGTGTCGAATCCGGTCATGGTGCTTGACGAGATCGACAAGCTCTCGAGCTCCTTTAACGGTGATCCGGCGAGCGCCCTCCTCGAGGTCCTCGATCCGGAGCAGAACAACAGCTTCACCGATCACTACATGAACGTACCGTATGATCTCAGTGACGTGTTCTTCGTCTGCACGGCAAACACCCTCGACACGATCCCGTCTCCGCTGCTGAACCGTATGGAGGTCATCGAGTTCCAGGGCTACACTCCGAGCGAGAAGCTCGAGATCGCGAAGCGTCATCTCTTCCCGAAGGCCCTGAAGAACGTCGGCCTCGCGGAGGGCGATGTGGCGCTCACGGATGACGTTCTCGACACGATCATCTCGGACTATACACGCGAAGGCGGCGTCCGTGGCCTGAAGAAGCGCCTCGACACCCTCTGCCGTATCGCCGCGGTGAAGTACATCCAGGAAGAGGAGACCGCCGCGTCTGCTCTGGCCAATGCTGAGACGACCGTTGAAGCCACCACGGCCTCGCAGCCGGAAGCCGGTACGCCGGTCGCCGTCTCCACTTCGACCGCAGCTGCTGAAAAGCATCCGGTGATCCAGGTGACCCGCGAGAACCTGCGCGACTTCCTCGACATGCACGCCCTTCCGCATAACAAGGTGAAGGCCTCTGCACAGCCGGGCGTCGTCACCGGCCTCGCCTGGACCCAGGTCGGCGGCGAGATCCTCTACATCGAAAGCCTCTTCACGAAGGGCAGCGGCAAGACGATCATCACCGGCCAGCTTGGCGACGTCATGAAGGAGTCCAGCGCCATCGCGCAGGCCCTCGTGCAGTCCCGTTTCCCGGAGCAGGCGGAGCTCTTCGAGAAAAACGACCTGCATATCCACGTGCCGGACGGCTCGACCCCGAAGGACGGCCCATCGGCCGGCATCACCATGACGACCGCTATCGCCTCCCTCGTAACCGGCATCCCGGTACCGCCGAACATCGCTATGACCGGTGAAGTTTCCCTCGAAGGCGTCGTCAGCGCCATCGGCGGCCTCCCGGAGAAGCTCATGGCCGCAGAGCGCGCCGGCGTCCAGAAGGTTTTCATCCCGAAGGAGAACATTGACGACCTCCGCGATGTCGCCGCCGAAGTCCGCGACAGGCTCGAGATCATCCCGGTGGAAAGCATCGAAGAAGTGCTGACCGCACTCGGCATCCTGAAACACAAGTGACTCCACCAGAAGAGGATATTATGAAGCGAAAATATCCACCTCATCGTATTATAAAGAGATTGTCAATGCAGTCGATCACTACGTCTGTGCTGGCCCGTATACTGCTCAGCGCACTGCTTGCTCTCAGCTTCACGATGAGCGTCTGTGCGCAGACGAACACGAAAACGAAGGTGGCCTGCGTCGGGGATTCGCTGACACGCGGCTATCTCCTCGAGGACGCGCAGTCCTACCCGGCGCAGCTGCAGCAGCTGCTGGGCGCGCAGTATGAGGTGCGGAACTTCGGTCATACCTCGAGCTACGTCATCGACGACGGCCCGGTCGAGTACCGGAACACGGAGGATTACACGGCGGCCATCCAGTACGACGCCGACATCCTGATCTTTATGTTCGGGGCCAATGATGTGGGCGCGTACAACTTCACGCCGCTCTACTTCCAGAATCAGTACAGGGAGCTGATCGACAGCTTCCGGCAGACGAAGAAGCACCCGAAGATCTATCTCATCATCGCACCGGACTCCCGTGACCTTCACTTCGGCCTGATCCAGCAGACGATTCAGCCGGTGATGACCCTCGGGCAGCAGCTCCCGGCGATCGTGATCAACCCGTACTACCTCTTCCTCGGGCACCCGGAGGACTACCTCAGCGACGGCCTGCACCTCACCGGCACTGCGTATGGAAAGCTCGCACAGCTCGTGTATCAGGCGATGCAAGGGAGCGTAGCCTATGTGGAGGCACCGGTCGAGCCGATCTCCCCGGAAGTGCAGGCGGAAAACAACCGCCTCTTCCAGCAGGCCACCGAGTATCAGGCCGCTGAGCGCGCCTCGAAGGCAGCCGCCCTCGCGGAGCTCCGTCAGAAGTACCCGAATTATGAAACGACAGGACTTTGGATCGCACATGGCATTCACATTTGAAATCAAAACCGAACGAAATCGTACCTTTGCGTCCGTGACGGGCTATGACGGCCCGGTGCGGACGCTTTTTGTGCCGGCAGAAACCGCGGATCACATCCCGGTCGAGGAAATCGCCGGCCGCGCCTTCGCCTCCCGCGCAGACCTCGAGGAGCTGATCCTCCCGGAGAGCATCCGCTGTATCCGCTCCTTTGCCTTCCATAACTGCGCCCACCTCCACTACGTGAAGCTGAGCGACAGCGTCGTCGACTACTATGACGGCGCGCTCCGCCAGTGCCCCGAGCTCCAGGACATCGAGCTCACGCTCCACACCCCGGGCCACTTCCGCCTCCTGAAGGAGCTCGTCGGCGACAGCGACGCTATGCTCCCGCTGACGATCCATTTCCCGGTCGACCCGGCACATCCCCGCGCGGATGGCCGTTACTACGCGACTGCGGCGCTGACCTTCCCGTCCTATGCGGACAACTACCAGGAGGACACGATGGCGCGCGCGATCCACGAACACATCGAGGGTGCCGGCTACGCCACGCGCCAGCTCGTCACCCGGACCGGTATCGACTTCCAGGGCTACGACCGCCAGTTCCCGCGCTTCACCTACGACGAGCCCGCGAGTGCGGTCAATGCTGCCTTCGGTCGTCTGATGCATCCCTATCGTCTGGAACCCTCGTTCCGTGCACAGTACGAGGACTACCTCCGCGTGCAGAGCCCGACGATCCTGCCGCGCATGCTGCGCGGCGAGCGCGAGGAGCGCTTCGGCCAGGAAGGTGAGCTTCGCTGGATTCCGCAGAATTCGGCACGGACCGCCGAGCGCCTCAGCTTTCTGGTTACGCACGAACTCATCCTGGAGGAAGCCATCCAGCCGGCCCTCGACGTCTGCACCGAAGTGCAGGACATCACCAGCGCTGCCCTCCTCATGGACTATAACCGGAAGCACTTCGCCGCTGCCTCGAGCAGCGGCCCGGAAATCTTCGAACTGTAATCAGTATAGAAAGGAGTCGTCGTGGCGAAACTGGAACGCATGCGGGCCCATCAGGACCTGATCGATTTCGGAAACCGAATACTGAACGAAGCGCGGACCGAGCTCTACATCCACCTCCGCTTCATGGCGCGAGCGCTCGACAGCCTCGGCTACACGATGGACCTCGCGACGCAGTCCATGGGCACCGACGCGCGAACGATCCACTATAATCCGAACTTCGTCTTCGCGCTCTTCCTCGAGAGCCCGCAGAAGCTGGACCGCCTCTACCTCCACATCCTTCTGCACTGCATCTTCCGGCACATGTTCAGCTCGGACCAGTACGAGGATCAGGCGCTCTGGGACCTCGCCGCGGACATCCAGGTCGAGTCTGTCCTCGACTCGATGGACTACGACATCATCAACCGCCCGGCCTATCCCTTCCGCGAGGAGTGGTACGAGCGCCTGCGGGCGGAGTGCCGCGTGCTGAGCGCTGAGCGCATCTACCACTATTTTCACCTGAACAAGCCGGACCTCGACACGCTGCAGCAGCTGACCCTCGAGTTCCACAAATGTGACCATCAGTTCTGGAAGCGGATGGAGGATCCGGCGGGCGGCAGCCAGCCGGAGATCCCGGAGGATCTTTTGGACGACGCCTCGACCCCGCCGGATGCCAATGCAGGCGACCCGGACGTAGATGGCTCCGACGCCACAGATCCTGAAAATCCAGATCATCCGGCGGCCGCGTCGAACGCTTCGGATGCCGGAACTCCCGACAGCCCGCCGGCCGCCGAGCCAGACCCCGCCACACCACCGAAGAACGGGACAGGAGCATTGGCCCAGGTGGACGAAACGGTGCTCGATGAGCAGTGGAAGGACACGGCGGAGCGCCTGCAGACGGAGCTCACGACCTTCGGTGCCGAGGCGTCGGACGAGACCGGCAGCCTCGCCTGGGTGCTCGCCGCGCAGTACCGCCAGGAGACCGACTTCCGCGACTTTCTCGAGAAGCTGACCGTGCTCCGCGAGGTCACGCACGTCGACCCGGACAGCTTCGACTACGGCTATTACAATTACGGCATGGAGGTTTACGGCAACATGCCGCTCATCGAGGAGAACGAATTCCGCGAGGAGCGCCGCATCTCGGACCTCGTCATCGCCATCGACACCTCGGCCTCGACCGAGCAGGGACAGGTCCAGCGCTTCCTCGACGAAACCGCCGCGATCCTCCGCCGGCGGACGAACTTCTTCCAGCGGATCCGCGTGCACCTCGTCCTCTGCGACGACCGCGTGCAGGAGGACATCGTGTTGACGAAACCGGAGGAGATCGAAGACTACGCTGCCCATTTCGAGATGAAGGGTGGCTACGGCACCGACTTCCGCCCCGTCTTCCAGTACGTGGAGAAGCTGCGGACCCAGGGCGCACTGCCGGAGCTCCGCGGACTCATGTACTTCACTGACGGCCACGGCCCGTACCCGACGAAGCCGACCGACTACCAGACCGCCTTCGTCTACGACACCTGGGCCGACATCGACGACCAGTCCGCCCCCGACTGGGCCCTGAAGCTCTACCTGAAAGACACAGCCCAAATATAGACACATAGACAGGAGGCCAGGAGGACTGTGCTTCTGTTGCCGGTCCTCCGGCCCCCACCTAAGCCGCACTCAAACCCACGAAAGGCATAGAAATGAACATCATCGAAGCAAAACAGGAAATCATCCACACGATCCGCGCCTATCTCATGAAGGACGAGACCGGCGCTTACCGGATCCCGGTCGAGAAGCAGCGCCCGATGCTCCTCATGGGCCCGCCGGGCATCGGCAAGACCGCCATCATGGAGCAGATCGCGTCGGAGCTCGGCATCAACCTCGTGTCGTATACCATCACACACCACACGCGCCAGTCCGCCATCGGCCTCCCGTTCATCTCGAAGCGCGATTTCGGCGGCGAAGAGTATTCTGTCACCGAGTACACCATGTCCGAGATCATCGCCGCGGTCTATGAGCAGATCGAGCGCTCTGGCATCCACGAGGGCATCCTCTTCCTCGACGAGATCAACTGCGTGTCCGAGACCCTCGCCCCGATGATGCTGCAGTTCCTGCAGTACAAGACCTTCGGCACCCATAAGGTCCCGGATGGCTTCGTGATCGTCACCGCCGGCAATCCGCCGGAGTACAACCGCTCGGTGCGCGACTTTGATATCGTGACCCTCGACCGTGTGAAGCGTCTCGACATCACCGCGGATGTCGAGGCCTGGAAGCGCTACGCCTACCAGATGGGCGTCCACGGCGCGATCCTCGCCTACCTCGACATCAAGAAGGAGAACTTCTACATCGTGAAGGCTGACCTCGCGGGCGCACAGTTCGTCACCGCCCGTGGCTGGGAGGACCTGAGCCGTATCATGACGGTCTACGAGGAGATGGGCCTCCCGATCACGCGCGAGCTCGTCCTCCAGTACCTCGAGGACCCGGAGGTGGCGCGCGACTTCGCGACCTACTACGCCCTCTATCAGAAGTACCGCACGAGCTATCATGTGCAGGAGATCCTCGCCGGCCAGCGCCCGACCGACCTCCACGCGCTCGTCAGCGCCCCGTTCGACGAGAAGCTCTCCCTCATCGGCCTCCTCACCGACGCCCTCGGCCAGGACTTCCGCGCCTATGGTGAGCAGGTGGATATCCAGCGCGCCGTCTTCACCGAGATGAAGAAGCTCCGCGACGCCCTTTCGTCGGCCAATGCCATCGACCGGAACGCACATACCGCGCCGGCCGCGCCGACGGCCCCGGCAGGGAACGCTGCCGACCGACAGCCAGAAGCCTCTGGTTCGAGCGACGCCCTCACATCAGGCAACCTCCAGGCGCAGCTCGCGGCGGATCACGACGCGATGGTCGCCGAGCTCCAGCGCCGGCAGAAGGCGCACCTGCTCAGCCACCGCGCAGAGCGCATCGAACGGAAGGTCATCCTCGCACTCGAGGAGCTCATGCATGAGCTCAGCCTCGCCCGCGGCGACGGAACGGCCACCACGGACGAAGCGCTGTACGCCCTCGCGAAGCAGTGGTTCACGAAGCGGGAGAGCGCACGCAAGGCCGCGATCGAGAAGACCGGCGCCGAGCTCACGAACGCCTTCGGCTTCCTCCACGACGCCTTCTCCGACGGCCAGGAAATCGTCCTCTTCCTCTCGAACCTGAACGCCAGCAGCGCATGCCTCCGCTTCATCCGGGAGTGCGGAAACGACGCGTACTACCAGTACAACCAGTTCCTGCTCCTTCACGACCAGCGCAGCACCCTCCGCGCAGAAGCCGCCCGCATGCTCGAGCTGTAAAGCGGAAATCTTCGATTGTATACACTGGGAGATATAACAAAAGAATGAAGATATAACAAGATATGACGTGGCCCATGAAGCAGGGAGGGATTCTAAGAATAAGAAAAGCCGTCAGCAATCGCTGACGGCTTTCTGGTATCTGGATTTTATTCTGTTTTTGTCGGTCTGGCATGGTGGCAACATGTGTGGATGCGTTACGCGTGACAGAATCGTCTGACCGCTTCATGAGATCCGCGGCAACATGTGCGATCGAAATACGGTATCATGAAAACATGATCGTGATGTCGCACTTTTCCTGGATGCCCATGCGCTCGATATAGATGTCCGTCTTCGGGATCCACTTATCGATGTAATCGTCGAGCTCGGCAGTTCCCTCGCGGTCAATGACGTTCTCGATCTGCTGCGGGTACTTGATGTCCATGAAGATGCGAAGATCATATGGATCGCCGAAGTACGGGTTCATGCAGTAGGTGCCCTCGATGATATTCAGACGCTTCACCGGCACCTCCCGGGCGAACTCGGGATCGAAGTCCATCGTGTGGTAGTTGAACGGACGGTAGTACACGACCTCCTTCCGGAGCACAGGCTCCAGCACCTCGGCCTTAAAACGCTCGTAGTCAACATTGCCCCCGACCTCCCGGAGACGCTCCGGTGTGCGCTGGTGCGCCTGGAGATAGTAGTCGTCGAGATGGAACAGATTCCCACCGAACTTCTCGTGCAGATACTTCGAGATGGTGGTCTTTCCGGCACCCGTACGGCCCTCGATCGCGATCAGCAGCGTATCATCTTCGGTACGTATCAGCTCTTCTATTGCGAGGACCACCGGCATGAAACGCGCGCGATCCCGCTGTTGCTGCTCATATGAACTTGCCATAATTTTCCTTCTGGAACTCCCACCCGTGCCGGACAACACCCTCGCGGGCCCTGCGCTTTCCGATCCCTGCGCAGGCGAATGTCTACATGAGTGAGCTCCCCGTCGCCACAAGTGCACCGACCGTGGTCTCGATACAGACCACTCCTGTGCGTTTTACGCAGATTTTACTCTGCAGAATCTTTTAGATTGTAGGCGCTTCCTAAATTTATGTCAAGTTTTCGTAGACGGTTCAGACAGGGGATCCGGGAGGGGCGGCAATGCTTCTTTGATCATCGCATCTCTTCCAGCTCTTCGAGCAGCTCGTAGAGCGGTGGGGCGGCGAGGGCGGCCTTTTCGAGGACCGGGTGGTTCCGGAAGATCTCAGCCGGTGTGTCGTCGGCGAGGATCTCGCCGTGCGCCATCGCGATGACGCGGGCGAAGGAGTTCGCGACGAAGTCCATGTCGTGGAGGATCGCGATGACGAGCTTCCCCTCTGCGGCTTTCGCCTGGATGATCTCGCGGATCTTCTCGCGGCCGTTCCAGCTCTGGGCGATGGTCGGCTCGTCGAGGATGATGACGTCCGTGTTCATCGCGAGCACGGAAGCGATGGCGACCATCTTCCGGTCCGAAAGCTCGAGATCATACGGGTTCTCGCCGGCCTTCTCATCGAGGCCGACCATGCGCAGTGCTTCGTGGGCGCTGGCCTCCGCCTCCTGTGGGGACATGCCGATGTTCAGCGGCCCGAACATGACCTCCTCGAGCACCTTATACTTGAAGATCTGGTCGTCCGGATTCTGGAAGACGTAGCCCACGCGGGACGCGAGCTCCGCGACGGTCTTCGTCTCGAGGTTCTCTCCCTGGTAGCGGATCTCGCCGCTGTCCGGCTTCAGCAGGCCCTTCAGCACACGCACGAGGGTCGTCTTGCCGGCACCGTTCTGTCCGATGATCGCCGTCGGCCGGTGGTCGAGTGCGAGGTTCAGCCCATGCAGCACCTCCCGCCCCTTCACATAGGAGAAGCGCAGGTCCTTTACCTGGAAGGTGGCGTCCGCCGAAGCGTGATCGCTGCTCGTCGAAGTAGAAGCTTCGGCAGCAACCGCCTCTGCGCCGGCGCTGTTTTCGACCGCTGCCTGCGGCGTCGCACTCTCCATCTGAACCCCGGCGGTCATCGTCCGGAGCGACGCGATGAGCGTCGCACGGTCCACACCGGACGCTTTCACGCGTTCCAGCGTTTCCGCATGCGTCACCGGGAGGGTGCCATCCTCGAAGACGAGTGCATTGGCACGGGCGAAGCGGGTATAGGCCGGCGGATTCACGCCGAGATCATAGAGATCCTCGCGGGAGAAGATCCTCCGAGGCGTGTCGTAGTCGACGACACGGCCCTGGTGCATGAGGAGCACGCGGTCACAGTAGCCGGCGAGCTTCTCGATCTTCTGCTCGATCATGATGATCGTGATGCCCATCTTCGTGAGCTCGTCCACGGTATGAAAGACCTCCTCGGAGCCCTCCGGGTCGAGCTGGGAGGTCGGCTCATCGAGGATGAGGACGTCCGGCTTCATCGCAAGCACGGAGCAGATGGCCACGCGCTGAAGCTGACCGCCGGACAGGTCGAACGGATTCCGGTCGCGGTACTCCCAGATGCCGAAGCAGCGGAGCACGGACTCGACGCGGGTGCGGATCTCCTCCGGCGGGAAGCCGAGGTTCTGAAGACCGTAGCCGACCTCGTCGTAGACCGTGTCCTTCGCACCGCTCAGCTGATTGAACGGATTCTGGAAGACGAGCCCGACGTGGCGGCAGAGCTCGGACACCGGCGTGCTGCGCGCATCCATGCCACAGACCGTGACGGAGCCGCCGTACGCGCCCTTGTAAAACTGAGGGATGAGACCGAGCAGCGCCTGACTGAGTGAGCTCTTGCCCGCGCCGTTCTCACCGGCGATGCCGATGAACTCGCCCTTTTCGACCGTGAAGCTGACGCCGTCGAGCGCGAGCTGCGTCGTTCCCGGGTAACGATATTTAAGATCCTTCACTTCGATGAGAGACATGATTTCCTCCGATTTCGAAATTACGCGATGCTCACCATACGCGGCGAGCCCGCTTTATAACCCCATGATGGTCTGCTCCCCGCGGCAGCTGCCTGGGCCAATGCCGTCGGCCGTCACAGTACGTGGGTGACGCGCAGCACGAGGGTCACCACCACGGCGAGGATGCTGAGCGCCTTCAGTACGTGGTCTGCCTTCGAGTACGGGTGGCTGTAGAGATAGGTCTTCTTCGCGGAGCCGCCGAAGCCACGCACCTCGAGGGCGATGGCCCGCTCACGAGTCGAGGTCAGTGCAGACATGACGACCGGGGAGATGAGCGGCAGGAAGGCCTTCGCACGGGTAAGGAGGCTGCCCTCGGTCTCCATGCCACGGCTTCGCTGAGCGTCGGAGATCGTATTCATCGTGCCGGTCATCTGCGGGATGATCTGGAACACGGAATTGATGATGTAGCCGAACTTCGGACTGAAGCCCTTCTTCTCGAGCTCCTCGACCAGCTCCGACGGACTCGTGGTCAGCACGAGGATCGCGAAGCTGAGCAGCATGTTCAGGATATTGAGGCCGATGTGCGCAGCGTAGAGAAGTCCTTCCTTATAAAAGTGAACCGGTCCCAGGGAGAAGAGGACGGTCAGGTTCTTCTGGTTGAAGATGCCCTGGATGATCACGACGGTCAGGATGATCGTGAAGGAGAAGGCCAGCAGCGGGAAGGCCTTGTGCACGAGCCCCGCACTCTTCAGAAGCAGTATGCTGAGCAGGATCACGCCGAGAAAGACCGTGAGATGCCCGGAAATCAGCGGCACCGCGATCGCCGCGACGAGATAGAAGATCTTCGAGAACGGATGAAGCTTCGTCAGCCAGGAGCCGTTGTTCGTATAAAGAGAGATGGATTTCATGATATTCACCCTGTCGATTCCGCTGCAGCGGCTTTCGGTCCCGGACGGGCGGGCATCCCGATGGATGCATGAGCCAGAGCAGACAGAATCTTTAAAAGAAAGGCGGCCACCCAAATCCGATGACCGCCCATGTTTCAATGTTCAATTTTTATTGTAGCAAATGTTTATCCATCCGTCGAGACACAAGCCGCTTAGGAACCCCGGCTTAGAGTTTACCGGTCTCGGAGTACTGAGCTTCTGTTGCCGCCCCTCCGGGATTCAGCGAACATCAGTCGAGCGACTGGATATCGCTGCCGGCATCATAGAGCGCAGTGAGCTTCTTCGGCAGACCCTTGATGATGAAGTAGACAATCGCGAGGGTGATGATCTTATCCGGTACATCGACCACGATCTCGTCGAGGAGGGAACCGAGGAACACCGGCATCTTCGCTGCCTGTGTCGCTGCGAATACAGCGTCGCCCCAGACATTGCCCGTAGTACCGCCCCAGAAGATGATGTTCAGCGGTGTGGAAACCAGAACCGCTGCGAAGCCGCCGGCACATGCGGTGAGCATTGCCTTCGGAAGGGTCTTCATGTAGCCGAGACGTGCCATCACGCCGACCGCGATACCGATGAAGAAGGACGTCAGTGCATACACGAGTGTGATGTTGTCGCCGGTGGTGAAGCCATAGATCAGGTTGTTGGCTGCACCGCAGATACCGCCGATGACCGGACCGCCCAGGATCGCGCCGATGCAGGTACCGATACAGTCGAGCCAGAGTGGCAGCTTCAGTACCGCTGCGAACAGCTTACCGAGGTAGTTGATACCGATACAGGCCGGGATCAGAACGATGACAGGTGTGGTGAAGTTTGTTTTAAAAAGCTTTCCCATGATTCTCCCCTTTACATACAGGTCTATAGCTCAACGCATAAAATATGCTATAGTTACAAAAGATTATAACATGGAGTATCAAAATTTACATGTATTTTACCGAAAAGAGCGGATGTTTCGAAATCTTTGTTAAGAATCACACAAGTATGTGATGTATTCGAGAAGGAATTCGGCGCTATTACCGCGTGACTTTTTTCAAATATATGGTACGCTTCGTGACACTATGCGTCAGAAAGGATGGAAGCTATGAGAAAAGAAGATACGATCCTGGTGATCGATATGCAGAAGGTCTACCAGCCGGGGAATCCCTGGGCCTGCGCGCACGTGAACGAGGCCGCACAGCAGATCGAGATGCTCCTCGATCATGTGCTGGAGCTTCGCGACGCGCCGAGCGTCCTGCTGACCCGCTACATCGCGCCGGCAGACGAGGATGCGCAGGGCGTCTGGGCCGACTACAATCGGGAAAACCGCGCCATCAACGAGAATCCGGTCATGAGCGAGTTCATCCCGGCGATCGCCCGCTACGTGGAGGAGTTCCCGTATATCGACAAGTGTACCTACAGCTGCTTCTCGAACGAGTACGTGCGCGTCGCCGCCGACCGCAGCATGGTGCATGGCGGACGCATCGTCCTCACGGGTGTTGTGGCGGAGTGCTGCGTCCTCTCGACCTTCTTCGAGGGCACGGATGCCGGCTATCGCTTCGTGTATCTCACCGACGCCTGCGCCGGGGTGGATGCGGACAGTGAGCGCGCGGTGCAGACGATCCTGCAGGGATTAAGCCCACTGCACGTCGAACTCATGACGACCGCGGAGTACATCGCTGAAAGGTAATGATTTAGATGGGGAACCCGACTCGCCGGGGCCCATGGTGACATAGCAATGAAAAGTGAGGTTTTTATGAATCAGAATCATGCGCGGACGCAGAGGGTCGCGGCGCTCTTTACAGAATACGTAGCGACGAATATCATCGGGCAGATCGGTATGTCCGCCTACATCCTGGTGGATACCTTCTTCATCTCCATCGCGGGTGGGGCGACCGGTATGGCGGCGCTGAACCTGGTGCTTCCGCTCTATGATCTGATCTTCGCCTTCGGCGATATGTTTTCTGTAGGCTCGGCGACACGCTTCACGATCTGCCGGGCACGCAACGAGGAGGAGGCGGACCGCTACTTCACGAATTCCATCGTATGGTCGCTGATCTGCAGCATCCCGTTCATGCTGCTCGGACTTTTCTGCGTCCCACAGATCCTGCAGCTCCTCGGTGCGGATGCGGAGGTCGCTGCGATGGGCATTCCGTATACCCGGATCTTCATGATGTTTTCACCGCTCTTTATGCTGAACCGCTGTGTCAGCGCCTTCACCCGGAACGACGGTGCGCCGCGCACCGCGATGGTCGCCGTGTTCCTGAGCGGTGTCTTCAACATCATCTTCGACTACATCTTCATGTTCCCGATGAAGCTCGGCATCGCCGGTGCCGCGCTCGCGACCGGTATCGCACCGATCGTGAGCTGCGCGGTCTGCGGAACGCATATGTTTACGAAGAAGTGTTCGATCCGGATGAAGAACTGGAAACCGTCATGGCGCATGATTCTGCAGGCCTCGCAGCTCGGGACCTCTGCATTCGTCGGCGACATCGCATCGGGTGTGACGATGCTGGTCTTCAATTTCCTGATCCTCTCGCTGACAGGCACGGTCGGCGTCGCCGCCTTCGGTGTGGTCTGCAACATTGCCCTCGTGGAAACGGCGGTCTTCGGCGGTATCGCGCAGGGGGCGCAGCCGCTTTTCAGTGACTTCTACGGCCGGCGGATGACGAAGCAGGTCGGTGAAACGCTGCGGCTCGCGATGATCTCGTCGCTGGTGTTTGCGCTCCTGTTCCTGCTCGTGTTTAATCTTTTCCCGGTGCAGATCGTGGAGATCTTTAACAGCGAGCAGAACCCGGACATGGCGCGACTCGGCGTGCAGGGCATGCGGCTCTACTTCCTCGGTTACCTCTTCGCCGGCGCGAACATCGTCGGTGCGGGCTACCTCTCCGCGACGGAATCCGCGATGTGGTCCTTCCTCGTCTCGATCGTCCGCGGCATCGTGGCGATCATCCTCTGTGCCCTCCTCATGGCGTGGCTCTTCGGCATGACCGGCATCTGGCTTGCCTTCACCGCCGCCGAAGCCCTCACCGCCGCGCTGCTCCTCGTCGCGCTGCGGAGGAGCAGAAGATAGGTAAACTTTCAGCCGGAGAATCTGTAAACTGAATAATTGTAACAGTCCGGGTCTCCCTGCCCGAACTGTTACGAAATGATTTTCAAGAGATGTCCAGACCGGGCGTCTCTTTACTTGCCTTTACTGCTTTAAAGTGCTATAACGATAGCTATCTACTATCTTTCAGCATAAGTGGAAAGGGGAAAATTATGAGTACTGAAAAGCAGAGTAAGTGGGAAGCCTATAAGCAGCCGGTGATTCTGATCGCCTGTGTGCTGGTGGGTGCGGTTCTCGGCATCGTGCTGGGCGACAAGGCAGCGTTTCTATATCCGATCGGTCAGATCTGGCTGAACATGCTCTTCGTGCTTCTGGTGCCGCTGATTTTCTTTTCGATTTCGAGCTCCATCGCCGCGATCGGGGATACGCGCCGTGTCGGAAAGCTTCTGATCATGACGATCGCGATCTTCATCATCACCGCTGCGATCGCGGGTACCATCATGTTCATCGTGACGGCGATCTTCAAGCCGGACACCAGCATCACGATCGAGACGACCAGTGCCGCCGTCGAGAGCGCAGAGCAGTCCATCGGTGATCAGATCGTCAACACCTTCACCGTCAGTGACTTCCCGGATGTCATCACCCGTGCGCACATCCTGCCGCTGATCGTATTTACCGTGTTCTTCGGCATGACCGTGTCGACCCTCGGTGAGAAGGGCCGTGCCGTTTCCGAGTGGCTCGCGAACATGTCCACGGTGTTCTACCAGATGGTCAACATCCTCATGAAGTTCGCACCGATCGGCCTCGCCTGCTATTTCGCAAACCTGACCGGTACCTACGGCCCGGAGCTGCTCGCCTCCTATGGTCGCGGACTCCTCATCTACTATCCGACGATGTTTGCGTACTTCTTCATCTTCCTCGGCCTCTATGCTTTCGTAGCTGCCGGACGGTGGGGCGTACAGCATTTCTTTAAGGAAATCTTCGTACCGGCCCTGACCTCGCTCGGTACCCGTTCTTCCGCCGCCGCGCTGCCGCTCCAGCTCCGTGCCTGCGACAACATGAACGTGCCGCGGGAGGTCTCCTCGGTCGTATGTCCCATGGGCGCGACGATGCACATGGATGGTGCCTGCCTCGCGACGGTCTATGAGATCGTGCTCTGCTGCGCGCTCTTCAATCATCCGCTGAACGGCCTCGGTGACTATGCGTATGCACTGGTGATCGCCGTCGCCGCATCCATCGCCGTGTCTTCCGTGCCGGGCGGTGGTGCCGCCATGGAAACCATGCTGATCTCGAGCTTCGGCTTCCCGAGTGCGGCCCTGCCGATCCTCATCATGATGACTCAGCTCTTCGACCCGGGCTGCACCCTCGTCAACTCCTGCGGTGACACCGTCGCGTCCATGATGGTCAGCCGCTTCCTCTATGGTAAGGACTGGTATAAGCGCGCCCCGGAAAAGGCGGATTAAGCTACCTCATCTCAGGCCAATGACTACATCCGTGCACGGACCTGTACAGTTCGGCAGTAGCCAGAGGTTGGCCGCCGAAGCTGGACGGGCCCATGCGTAAAGTATAGAAAGGGATTTTCTCATGTATCAGAATCGAGACTATCTGTTTCGGGATCCGGACTACCGTGCCGATCCCGCGAAGCGAATTTCCTATGTCGACACACTGGACATCTTCGTAGAGGGTGCCGAGCTGTATGGTGAGATCTATGTGCCCGGTGAGATCTATGAACGTCCGCTGCCGACCGTGCTGCTCGTGCACGGTTTTCCGGGCATCGTCTCGAGCGACGACCTCGCCCAGGCGCTCTGCCGTGCTGGCTTCCTCGTGATGCGCATGAATCACCGCGGAGCCTGGAACTCCGAGGGCAGCTATGCGATCTCCGGCTGCGTCACGGATGCCATCACGCTCGCGAAGTATGCGGCGAGCGAGGGCGCAGAGCGCTATGGTGCAGATCCAGAGCGGATCTTCTTCTGCGGACACAGCATGGGCGGCAACACCGTTCTCCAGGCGACGCGGGCACTTTCGTGGATCCGGGGTACCATCATGATGGCACCCTATGACCTCGCCTATGCCTTCACGAAGCATGAGGAGCAGAGCCTCCGGGACATGATCGCATCCTCCGATGGCCGACTTCTCCGTCTCAAGACAGAGGAAGAACAGAATCGTGTTTTCCAGGATGCGGAGGCGCACTGGGAGACGTTTCACTTCACCCAGGCTGTACAGGACATGAAGGATCGAAACCTTCTGATGATCGGCGGCATCCTCGATCAGGTCGCACCGGTACAGGAGATGATCGAGCCACTCTGGACCGAGCTCGAGAAGCTCGGCACCGCCGCAAACCACCGGAAGGTCTATCTCCCGGGTGACCATGGCTTCCAGAGCTGCCGCATCGCCCTCATCGAAACCATCACCGACTGGCTGCTGGAGCTGATCTGAATTATATTTTTGACTGTTTTTTCTTATCCGGAAGGTTGTTTGTGGACAGCCTGTCCGGATTTTCTTTTGTGGTTTTTCAGACCGGAACGATATCTCATCAGCATATAATGTGATTGTAGAATAGAAAAATGCAACAAGTTACAAAAATCTATTCTGATTTCTTACTGCCATATTGATTTTTGAAGTCTATCTGGACATAATAAAATAGAAAAGTGCAACATGTTGCAAAAATCTTTCGTAAGGAGATTTTGATATGGAGATTCGCAGAGATTTTTATTTGGAAAAGTTGATAAAAAGAAAAAACAATGGACTGATTAAGGTAATTACTGGTATTCGTCGATGTGGCAAATCCTACTTATTGAATAATCTGTTTTATCATCACCTGCTGGAAAACGGAGTCGATGATGACCACATCATTCGTTTTGCCTTTGACTCAGCAGATGATCTTTATCTGATTGGCGAAAGCCTGATTCAGATTGAAAAGGAAAAGCGTGGAGTTGAACCCGAAAAATTCATGGCATATATCCATTCCAAAGTCGTAGACGAAGGAATGTATTATCTGCTTCTTGATGAAATTCAGATGTTGGATTGCTTTGAGGCTGTTCTGAATGGTTATCTGCGCAAAGATAATATGGATGTATTTGTGACTGGAAGTAATGCAAAGCTCCTGTCCAAAGACATTGCCACCGAGTTCGCCGGTCGTGGCGACGAGGTTCATATGTATCCTCTGAGCTTTGCCGAGTTTATGACCATTTATAACGGTGATAAATACATGGGATTATCTTAATATATGTTATATGGCGGTATCCCTCTGGTTGTTCTTCGTGAGGGAGCAAACGAGAAGGCAGTTGTATTACAGAATCTGTTCAATGAAATTTATCTTCGAGATATTACAAAACGTAACCGGGTGAAGAACATAGGAGAACTGGAAGATCTTTTGAACATTCTTTCCTCTGCCATTGGTTCACTGACCAATCCGGAAAAATTGAAGAATACTTTTAGGACGGTTAAGAAATCCAGAATTACTTCCGCTACCATTAAGAAATATCTGGATTATTTTGAGGATTCTTTCCTGATTGAATCAGCACAAAGATATGACATTAAAGGAAAGGATTATATCGAAACTCCAAAGAAATACTATTTTTCCGATCTTGGACTTCGCAATGCAAGAATCAATTTTCGCCAGTTTGAGCAAACCCATTCTATGGAGAACGTAATTTATAATGAACTTCGTATGCGTGGTTACAGTGTTGATGTAGGTGTAATCCCCATTGCAGATCGTGATCAGGACGGTAAAGTTATTCGCAAACAACTTGAGGTTGATTTTGTATGCAATCTTGGTTCGCTTAGATACTATATCCAGTCTGCATACTCGCTGCCAGATGAAGCAAAGCGCACTCAGGAAATCAGACCGTTTAGAAAGATTGATGATTCTTTCAAGAAAATCGTTGTTACCAAAGACATCGTTCAGCCATATTACGATGAGTATGGTATCCTGACTGTGAATATTTATGACTTCCTTCTGGATCCGCAGATACTGGAAAAATAAAAATTATAAAAAGTGCATCAAGCGCTTTTTCGGAACGAGTGTACTTCCGGAAATCAAACTCGATAAAGAAACGCTGGGGCAGATTACAAAAGATAATACAGAACATGGATATACCGTGACCGGTGTCCGGAAAAAGCTGTCACTCCACCTGCTGTCAAATGAAGAACAGCCACGGCTAACGCTCGTTAACTATCCGAACGGCTATATCTTAATGCCACAGGTTTAGTAATTCGAAGCACTGCCCGAAGCAGAGCAGCTCGTCATGTGCATGGCGGATGCAGCCGGAATCGCGACGGTGCCACTTGCACTGATCCGGGCAGATGACCAGTTCGCGTACATCACGAAACGAATCGATCGCATCCCTGAAAAGACGGGCGTACGGAAGATTGCCATGGAAGATTTCTGCCAGCTGGATCTCCGACTGACGCAGGACAAATACAGGGGCTCCTATGAGCGCTGTGCGAAGGTGATCGAGCGCTATTCCGCGCAGTGCGGACTCGATATGAGCGAATTATTTATCCGGCTCGTCTTTTCATTTATCGTCGGAAATTCAGATATGCACTTAAAAAACTTTTCGCTGATTGAAAGTAGCGAAGGAAGTGCGAAATACCATTTATCACAGGCGTATGACCTTCTTCCGGTCAATGTTATCATGCCGGAAGACAATGAACAATTCGTGCTGACGATGAACGTTAAAAAGATGAACATCCGGAAAAAAGATTTCCTCGTGTTTGCAGATCACTGCGAGATACTACAGAAAGTTGCAGAGAAGAAGATGATGAAACTCGTGCACATGCAGTCGACATTTACGAATATGTGCAGCGAGTCCTGTCTGCCGGAGCACATGAAAGAAAGACTGAACGAGCTCATCGAAGCGCGATGCCGTGTAATCGCAGAATGAAAATCTTCTCCAAAGAATCAACTCATGTAAGATGATAGGATAAGCTTCGGCTTCCCGAGTGCGGTCCTGCCGAT
>SFND01000041.1 GCA_004554245.1 Oribacterium sp.
CCCCCCCGGCTTGCCTTGCATGCCGGGGTTTCTATATGGAAGCATCTACCACAAAGAGCTCTGAAGCCCATCCAGATGATAGCGAGGCCGAACATTCAGTGCCGGGCGCTGCCCGGACCCGCCCCTCGTCGGGGAGGCAGGAAAGGATCTTGTGGATCCTTTCTCGGCAGCAGGGTGATCCGTGTCACTCCGTCAAGGACTGCCCGGACGCATAAATGCGTCCAGCGTACTGTTCCTTGACTCCGTTCCCGCTCCAGGCAACGGCTACAGGTCATCAAATATTCGATTCGGGAAATGGCTGCGTAGCATTTAGTTGAGAATATGTACGAAATTAGTACAAAAGCACTGAAAATATGACATATTCTTAACTACACGTGATTTTTGCATGTTTGCACGTGCAATGACACGCAAAAATTGCGTGCCATCAGAAAACATAATACGCAATAATTGCATATTTGCATGAGAATAAGAACGCAATAACTGCGTATTTTTGCTGCGTATTTCTTTGCTTGATGATATAATGAACGAAACAGCAGTATATTCGATGAAAATTATGGTAGCAAGAACAGCTAACTTTTTTCTGAAAAGTGAATTTATGAGCAGTGAAATGAAATTAAGAACATTAAGGAAGCAAAAGAAACTGACCCAGGTCGAGTGTGCGAAGTACCTGGGCATCCCGGTTCGTACATACCAGAACTATGAAACGGATGAAAAAAAGCAGGATACGCCGAAATATGTCTATATGATACAGAAGCTGGACCAGTATGGATTCATCGATGAAAGCCATGGCATCTTAAGTATCCAGAAAATAAAAGATGTATGCCGCGACATTTTCGCAGCCTATGATGTAGACTATTGCTATCTGTTCGGCTCTTACGCAAAGGGAAAAGCGACGGAAACAAGCGATGTAGATCTGCTGATTTCGACCACGGTTTCCGGCATGAAGTTCTATGAACTCGTCGAAGACCTGCGGGAGGCTTTAAAAAAAGAAGTGGACCTGCTGAATCTGGAACAGCTAAAAGATAATCTTGAACTCGTAAACGAAATACTGAAGGATGGTATTAAAGTGTATGGATAACAAGAAAACAAACAAATATTACCTCCAGAAGACCCGAAATCCTAAGAAATTTCTAACATCCTTGCTCTAGGTTTTTCAGAAAAATAGAGTATACTCCCAGTATGATTAAAGATAACCAGCGTTTTTTAAATAATCTTCACGTCCTTCTGGACGTCCTCATCATCTGCGCGTCCTACGCCCTCGCGTGGCTCCTGACGATCGTCGCACCGATCTTCCCGGCGGGCCACGGCGTACTGCCGCCGCAGGTCTATTTCGCTGCGCTCATTCCGATCGTACCGGCGTACCTCCTTCTTTACTGGACGTTCCACCTGTACGAGCCGAAGCGCACTCACTCGAAGCGCGCCGAGCTCTGGCACATCTGCCAGGCCTGCGCCGTCGGCCTCATGCTGCTGACCTCGATCCTCTTCGCGTTCCGACGCTCCGGATACTTCGGCAACTTCTCGACTCGTATGCTCGTCGCGTTCTCTATCATCGACATCACCCTGACGACAATCGAACGCTTCGGCATCCGCTACATCCTCTCGCGCCTCCGCCGGAAGGGCTTCAACCAGAAGCACGTCATGCTCGTCGGCTTCTCGGACGCCTCCGACCAGTTCATCGACGCCTGCCGCCGCAACCCGGACTGGGGCTACCACATCTACGGTATCGTCGACGACATCGCCGAAGTCGGCGAAGGCTACAAGGGCGTTCGCGTCGTCGGCCGCATCTCCGAGCTCGAGCACATCCTCGCGCAGAACACCATCGACGAAATCGCGATCACTCTGCCGCTCGCAGCCTATGCGAAGCTCGACGGGATCGTCCACGTCTGCGAGAAGTCCGGCGTCCACACGAAGTTCATCCCAGACTATAACAACATCATCCACTCGAAGCCGGTCACCGAAGACATGGACGGCCTCCCGGTCATCAACATCCGGAACGTCCCGCTCACCGACCCGGTCAAGGCCACCGCGAAGCGCGCCGTCGACATCTGCGGTGCCCTCGTCGGCATCATCCTCTTCAGTCCGATCATGCTTGTCGTCGCGATCCTCATCAAACTCACCTCGCCGGGCCCGATCATCTTCAAGCAGGAGCGCGTCGGCCTTCATAACAAGCCGTTCATGATGTACAAGTTCCGCTCCATGGTGCAGCAGACCGAAGCAGACGAAAAGAAGGGCTGGACCGTCCCAGGCGACCCGCGCGTCACCCGCGTCGGCCGCTTCATCCGGAAAACCTCCATCGACGAGTTCCCGCAGTTCTTCAACGTCCTCGCCGGCCAGATGTCCCTCATCGGCCCGCGCCCGGAGCGCACCCAGTTCGTCGAGATGTTTAAGGAGGAAATCCCACGCTACATGATCAAGCATCAGGTCCGCCCAGGCATGACCGGCTGGGCCCAGGTCAACGGCCTCCGCGGCGACACCTCGATCTACGAGCGTGTGAAGTACGACATCTGGTACATCGAGAACTGGACCATGTCCCTCGACGTAAAAATCCTTTTCCTCACAATTTTTAAAGGATTCGTAAACAAAAATGCATATTAGGTAAACCCCGCGGGTGTATAGTATATTCAGTATTATATACCCGCTCTTTTACTGCATATCCACGTGCTTCGGCCAATGCACCCGCCCGAAACGCACATACCGCCCCGCGGGCTCGTCGGATATCGTAAGATCTTAGGGAATTGCCGAAGCACGGCAAGTATGGTAAAATCGTCTAAGTTTTTTTGAAAAGTAGCTGCAACCCGCAGTATGAGGATAAACGAATGGCACTTGACAGTGGCAAGGAAACGCGCCGCCCGCACACGCAGGCAGAGGCAGAAGCCGAACAGCGCGCACTCGAAGA
>SFND01000003.1 GCA_004554245.1 Oribacterium sp.
CGCGATCTCTTGATCGCTTGACCATTGCTGGTCTCTGAAAATTCTTTAGAATCTTCAGGGTCTGTGTATTAATCGATCTTTGATTTTCAAGGTTCGTTGCGCTCTCGTTTTCTGCGACAGCTTGTTTATATTAGCAAACCGTCATTCGATTGTCAAGAGCTTTTTTGAAATCTTTTTGATAATAATTTCAAACGCAGAGGGTGGGGTTCGAACCCACGTGCCCTTGCGGACAAACGGTTTTCAAGACCGCCTCGTTATGACCACTTCGATACCTCTGCACTTTTGAGCGCTCTTTACGAGCGACTTAGATATAATATCGATAAGTGCTTCGCTTGTCAACCGTTTTCTGAACTTTTTCTCAGGTACAGCTCTGCGATTTTTACATCTTCTGGTGTGGTCACCTTGATGTTTTCATAGCTGCCCGGTATGATCTTGACGCGCTGGCCCGCGAAGGACTCGACGACCATCGCGTCATCGGTGACCGGAATCATGAGACGTCCGCTTTCGTCCTGGCGGATCATCGCTGCATATGCTTTATAGATGAGCGAGAAATCGAAGCTCTGGGGTGTCTGCATGAGCCATAGTGAACTTCTTTCCGGCGTCTCCTTTACGAAGTGATCCGCATCGAGAACCTTGATGGTATCCTTCACCGGCATTCCGATCACCGCAGCATGGTACTTCTCTGCATAATGTAAGGCGTCGTCAATGATCGCGTCCGTCAGCAGCGGACGTGCACAGTCATGGATCATGATGAGCGGATCCTGTGTGCCGGAGGATGTCATCCCGGTATCAGGCGAAGCCGTATCCAGTTTCTCGAGCTCCGCAACTTTCTTCAGTCCTTCGAAGACGGAGTTGTAGCGCTCCTTTCCGCCCGCCACGATCGCAGCGAGCTTCTGAAGCGGACAGACACCGTCGGTACCGGTCAGCTCTTTCATATAGGGGATATCCTCTTCTCCAGTGGTCAGGATGATGCCATCCACCGCAGGATGATGATCGAATCGGGATGCGCTCCAGCTGAAGAGCGGCTTGCCGAGGATTTCCATAAACTGCTTTTTCGTTTTACTGTGCATACGACGCCCGCTGCCGGCAGCCAGAACGATCGCATAGACTTTTCTTCCGTTATACATAGATACCTCCAGATCACAAAATACGATTCACGAATTATGTATCCTTATCATATCAGATTTTCTGCATATAAAAAATGCCTGAGCTCAGCTGCATCAGGCATTTCTAAAATCATTCTTATTTACGACTGTTTACACTTGGTGCAATTTGTCACCGTTCGCCGAGCTTCAGGTTCGGGCAGGCATTGAGATCCAGTCCGTCTCGACATCCTTGCAGGTATTCGTAGTAACCCGCGCAGCCGATCATGGCAGCATTGTCCGTACAGAGCACCGGGCTCGGACGATAAAAGCGGATGCCGTTTTTCGCACACTCCTCTTCCATCCGCGCACGGATATGGCTGTTGGAGGCGACACCGCCCGCGATGGCGAGCTTCTGATAGCCGCGCTCCTTACAGAGCATGATGGCACGCGAAACGAGTGAATCCGTGACGGCTTCCTGAAAGGAGGCGCAGAGATCCGGTACGTTGATCGCTGTATTCATCATTTTCGCCTTGTTGATGTAGTTGAGGACGTTCGATTTGATGCCGGAGAAGGTGAAGTCGTACGGGTTGTCGGTCACCGTGCCGCGCGGGAATGCGATGGCCTGCGGGTTTCCGGTTTTCGATGCTGCATCGACCTTCGGGCCACCCGGATAGCCGAGTCCGACGGCGCGCGCCACCTTATCGAAGGCTTCACCGGCTGCGTCATCACGTGAGCGGCCGACGATCTCGAACTTTCCGTAATCCTGCACGACGACGAGGTGGGTATGACCACCCGATACGATTAGACAGGCAAACGGAGGCTCGAGCTCCTTGTTTTCGATATAGTTCGCACTGACATGGCCCTCGATATGGTGGACACCGATCAGCGGTTTTTTCAGCGCATAGGCGAGTGCCTTCGCTTCCGCTACACCGACGAGCAGGGCACCGACGAGGCCCGGACCATAGGTTACCGCGATGGCATCGATGTCGTCGAAGGTACAGTGTGCTTCCTTCAGCGCGAGCGCGATGACGTCGTCGATCTTTTCGAGATGCTTACGGGAAGCAATCTCCGGCACGACCCCGCCGTACTCGGTATGAATCGCGATCTGCGATGAAATGATGTTGGAAAGAACCTCGCGGCCGTTACGTACGACCGCTGCCGCGGTCTCATCACAGCTGGATTCGATTCCCAGGATTGTAATATCTGCCATAGTTACTTATCTTCTCCCTCTTCGTCGAACACGAGATCCTTGGTCCAGCCGTCCCGTGCGAACTTCACCGGCCAGATCTTCGAGATCTCGTCCCGATAGATATCTGGCTTCATCTCGCTCGGGGAATAATGTGTAAACCACATCTCCTTCGGCTTCGCTTCGGCACCGATACGGGCCGCCTCGACCATCATCATGTGCTTATACTTCTTCGCGTTGTCGAGCTTCTCGTACTCACCGTACATGCCCTCACAGATAAAGAGGTCGGCGTTGGTCGCCATCTCCGTGATCATCGGCGTCGGACGGGTATCCGTACAGTAGGTCACGCTCAGCCCGCGACGTGCGGCCCCCATCACCATGTCTGGTGTATAGATCTGCCCGTCTTCCTCGACCGTCTCCCCATGCTGCAGCCGGTTCCAGCAGCGGACCGGGATGTGACTCGCCTGTGCGCGTGCCGCGTCGAACTTTCCGAGCCGACGGATGCTGACGCGATACCCATAGCAGGTGATTTTATGGTTCACCTTGAAGGCATCCAGTACGAACGGCCCGAATTCGATCTGCTCGAGTGGCTCTGAAAGCTCATGATAGATGATCTCGAACGGCAGCTCCGGTGCCACCACGCGCAGTCCATCCACTACGCGTCGGAGACCCTTCGGTCCGACCATATGCAGCGGCTCGGTGCGCTCGGCGTTCCCCATCGAAAGCAGCATGCCCGGCAGACCGGAGATATGATCCGCATGGTAGTGTGTGAAGCAGATCACATCGATCGGCTTCGGCGACCATGACTTTTCCTTCATAGCGATCTGCGTGCCCTCGCCGCAGTCGATCAGCATACTGCTGCCGTTACACCGAAGCATGAGGCTCGTGAGCCATCGGTTCGGAAGCGGCATCATCCCGCCGGTTCCCAGTAAACAAATATCCAGCATATTTTTATTCCTTCATCATGATGATGGCATCCTCAGTCGGACCCTGATAGTAGTTCCTTCGTCGATAGGATTCTACGAATCCCCTCTTACGATACAGCGCTTTTGCAGGCTCATTGTGTGCCCGGACCTCCAGAAATATGCGTTTTGCATCCCGTTCTGCAGCGAGACGCAGCATCTCCTCCATCAGCGCTTCGCCGACACCACTCCGTCGGCAGGCGGGCGCCACACATATATTTTCGATCTCGGCTTCCGGCGCGATGATCCGAAGCACCGCATATCCTGCGAGGCCTGTGGTACGAATCACCAGCGGAAAATCGCATTTTGAGGCGATGGCCGCTTCGAAATCAACCGCATGCCAGGCCATCTGCCCGAAGGCTTCCCGCTCGAGGGGAAGCACCTCCGGGATATCCTCCAGCCGCATGGCTTCGATGGTATAAGCAGTTTCCCTCATCGAGCTTTCCTCCTGTCCTTCATAAACGGTTATACCCGGCGTCCGGCAGTACGCTGACGGCGCAGAGCTGCGGGGCCAGGATGTCCATGTGCCAAGTCCGGGGCTGTCCGCTTATAAATTCTCTGGCACCGTGTCGTCCTCGTAGCCTGGACCGGCGTCGATCTTATAGTTCCGTGCGGTGAGACGATCCTCTGCTGCCGTCTTTTTCAGGAGATTCGGATCCTCGTGGGTGATGTCATACTCCCGGAGTCCGGCAGCCTCACGCTCGCGCTCCGCCTGCGGCTTCCGGATATAGCTGAGGTGAAAATCCTTTCCGGATACGGCCTTTCCCTGTGCGAGCTGCTCTGCGCCGAGCATGGCGACAGAGGACGCACGCTGCAGAAGATTTCCCGGACCGGCGAAGCGATACGGTACAGAGAGCTGTGTCTCGAGGCAGCTGCGGTATACCGGAACCGCATCTCCCAGGAAGAAGTGCTTTCCCGGCATCTGATTGATTTTCGTGACGAGATCCTCGATGCCGATCGCCTCTTCCTCTCCGATCAGCTGGCCGTCGAGAAATGTCGCAGTATAAACCTGACTGCGGCGTGCATCCATGATCGGATGCACATAAACCTCATCCATATCCCGAAGATTCATCGCGAGTCCCTCGAGGGTGCTCACCTCGAGGAGCGGGATACCATAGCCGAGCGCGAGTCCCTTTGCGGTCGCGGCGCCGATGCGGAGACCGGTGAAAGAGCCTGGGCCGGCACTGACCGCGATGGCATCCAGCTCCTCGACCGTGTGTCCGGTACGTGAAAAAATCTCAGCCACCATAGGTAAAAGTGTCTGAGAGTGGGTGAGTCCGATATTGCATGCATACTCCGAAAGGACGACACCGTCCGCGTATAAGGCGACGCTCGCGGTGTGTCCGGATGAATCAATTCCTAAAATCAACATAGTGTTATCCCATATTTAATACTCGATGCGTCGATAGTCGAAGCCCTTCGTGAGATCCTTCCGGATCCTCACCCAGCGGGCCTCCTTCGGAAGTAGCTCCTCGATCTGTCCCGGCCACTCGATGATGCTGACGCCCTGACCATAGAAATAGTCTTCGTAGCCGATCTCCTCCATCTCGGACGGATCCCCGATACGATAGACATCGAAGTGATAGAGCGGGAGACGCCCGCCTTCGTACTCCTTCACGATGTTAAAGGTCGGGGAATTCACATAATCATCGATCCCGAGTCCCGCGGCGAAGCCCTGCGTGAAGACGGTCTTGCCTACACCCAGGTCACCATCGAGACAGATGATCTCGCCCGGGACCGCCTCGCGGCCCAGCTTCTGTCCGAATGCGAAGGTATCCTTCGCTGAATTACTCTCAAAAATCATCAGTCCTCTTCCTTCTCGGTACGGATGAAATGGAAGATCCGGCGTCCGGTCTTCTCCTCAAACTCAGCGACATTCTGCAGGAAGTCGCCCTCAAACATCACATCGGTGATAAAAGCGAACTCATCGGTACGACCGCCCAGTGCGATCGGAACCAGCTTCGAGCTGTCCTCCAGGAAGAGCTCACGGAGCTCCTTCTTCACCGCATCCGGTGTGCCCTCGACACGAACGAAATATGCGAACGCGTTCGAGCTCATCGGCTCGATCTGAATCATCTTCTCGGTCCAGCCGATGCCCTGGAAATCATGCTGGTGGCGTACGGCCGCGATGATATCAGACACGACGGCACTTGCGGTCGGCATCTTGCCGGCACCCATACCATAGAGCATGGTCGTACCGAGACAGTTTCCGACGATACGGATACCGTTATAAACGCCATCGACGCTGAAAAGCGGGTCGGACTTCGGAATCATCATCGGAACGACATAGGCGAAGTACTTATCCTCGACCTGCTGTACGGAGCCGAGCAGCTTGATGGTCATACCCAGTTCACGCGCATAGAGGAAGTCCAGCTTCGAAACTGCACGGATACCCTCGGTATAGATGTCCTCATGACGGCAGCGATTGCCGGAGGCCATACTGAGAAGGATCGCCGTTTTACGGGAGGTGTCGAAGCCGTCGATATCGGAGGACGGGTCACGCTCCGCATAGCCGAGATGCTGTGCCTCGACGAGGGTTTCCTCGAAGTCGGCACCCTTTTCACGCATCTTCGTAAGGATGAAGTTCGTGGTTCCGTTCATGATACCGGTGATCTCGGTCAGATTCTCGCCGGCATAGTTATGGTAGATCGTGCGGATGACCGGGATACCACCACCGACGGAAGCCTCGAAATAGAAATTACAGTGATGTTCGCGGGCGATGCTGATGAGCTTCGAGCCGACCGCATCGACGAGTGCCTTGTTGGAGGTGACACAGTGCTTCCCCTTCTCGAGGCAGGCCTTCACAAACTCATAGGCCGGGTGAATGCCGCCCATGGTCTCGACGACGAGCTTGATCTCCGGATCGTTCTCGATGACGGAGAAGTCGGAAATCAGCTTATCATTATCGACACCGATGTCGGTACGAAGATCCAATACATACTTGAGCTCGACCGGCTCGCCGACCTTCTTTTCGATCTGCGCCTGATTGATGCGCAGCACCTCTGCTACGCCAGAGCCGATGGTGCCATAGCCTAAAATCGCAATTTTCATAATTTTCCCCTTCATGCTGGTAACGTTCCGAAGCGTTCGGCTACGTTTTAAATGATGGATGCCTGTGGTTTTACAGGGACTGCCTAGCCAGGCATGCTCTCCTGCGCAAGAATCTTGACATATTGTATATTGGGCAATGCTTCGATCTCATGGATCATCGCATTGATGTCCGACGTATCCTCCCGGACCTCGATGGAGAGTGTCAGGGTGGCGATTCCGTTGATGGGAATCGATTGATGGATGGTCAGGATGTTCGCATTATACGAAGATACCGTCGAGCAGATCTTCGCCAGATTTCCGAGTACATCCCGCATCTCGACGATGATCGTGACGGTCTTCCCCTTCGAACTATCGTAAAACGGGAAGATGTCTTCTTTATACTTATAGAAAGAACTGCGGGAAATATTCACGCGTTCGGTTGCTTCTGCCACCGATAAGCCCTTTTCTGTCTCGAGGAGACGCTTTACCTCGACCACCTTTTTCAGGACCTCGGGCAGTGCCCCGGTCCGGACAACGAAATAATCGGATTGACTGCTCATCGTGTCTACCTGTCCTTCTCTCTCGCTCGTGGTGCTGTTTCGTCGCTTACCCGCTGCTGAAATCAGTCTTCTCCTTGAACGCGGCGATCAGGGCAGCCGAGCTGCATCCACTTAAGGTAGGCGGTGATAAAGCGATCGATATCACCATCGAGCACCGCATCGGTATTGGAGGTCTGCTCACCGGAACGAAGATCCTTCACCATACGATATGGCTGCAGAACATAGGAGCGGATCTGGGAGCCCCAGCCGTTGTCCTTGACCTCGCCACGGATACCGGCCAGCATCGCCTCCTGCTCCTCCTTCTCCTTCAGGTACAGTCTCGCCTTCAGCATCTGCATCGCCTTGTTACGGTTCTGAAGCTGTGAACGCTCCTCCTGACAGGCCACGACGATACCGGTCGGGATATGAATCAGTCGAACGGCCGAGGAGGTCTTATTGATGTGCTGTCCACCGGCACCGGATGCACGGTATACCTCCATCTTGATGTCCTCCGGACGCACCTCGATGTCGATCTCGGTCTCGATGTCTGGCATGATGTCACAGGACACGAAGGAGGTCTGACGCTTCGCCTGTGCATTGAATGGAGAGATACGTACCAGACGGTGAACACCCGCCTCGGAGCGCAGGTAGCCGTAGGCATACTCGCCATCGATCTCGATGGTGACGGACTTGATACCGGCTTCATCACCCTCCAGATAATCCAGCACCTTCAGGGTGAAACCATGACGCTCCGCCCAACGTGTATACATACGATACAGCATACCGGCCCAGTCGTTGGACTCGGTACCACCGGCACCGGCGTTGAGACGCAGGATGGCATTCATACTGTCATATTCTCCGGAAAGGAGAAGCTTCGTCGACATCTGATCGAGGCGCTCGATGAAATCATCCAGCATTTCCTTGACCTCTGCCACGGAATCCTGATCCTCCTCCTCTTCCGCCATCTCGATCAGTGCGCCGATATCATCATAGGACTGCGCGAGCTCTTCGTAGCTTTTGACCTCATCCTTCAGACGACGGTCCTCGGTAGAGTACTGGTTGGCCTTTTCCGGATCTGTCCAGAAATCCGGCTCTTCCATCATACGGTCGAGCTCGGCGATGCGCTTCTTTTTATTATCAAGGTCCAGGGAAGCGCCGAGATCCCGGAGGGCCTGTTCCTTCTGTCCAAGCTCATACTTGTACTGGTCTAACTCAATGATCATTTGTTTTCCTTTACATGCTATGTGTTACATCGTCACTGCTGCACTGCTTCCGAAACGCACGGACACCCGTTCGGTGCTGTCCGCTTCGAAAGAGAAGCGAAGTATATAAAAGGCCGCGAAGCATTCGATGATGATCCGCGGCCTTTCCCTGCGGGAGCAGGAAAGCTTACTTAGTTTTTGCCGGCGTTATCAAGCATTTCGTCCTGTGCCTTCTCTGCCTGTGCTTCGGATACCTTCTGATTCATCATCTTCTGGTACTCGTCACGGCCGTGGCACTGCTTATACTTCTTGCCGGATCCACACGGACACGGATCGTTCGGATAGATCTTGCGGATGGAACGCTTTTTCGGTGCCTGCGGAAGGGTGTCGTCACGGTTGGTACCGGTAACCTGTGCCTGCTGCTCACGCTCCACCTTCTGCTCTACCTGGATATGATACAGGATGCGTACGGTATCTTCCTTGATGGCACGTGTCATATCGCCAAACATCTGATAGCCCTGGATCTTATACTCTACGAGCGGATCCTTCTGGCCGTATGCCTGAAGACCGATACCATCACGGATGATATCCATATCATCGATGTGGTTCATCCACTTCTGGTCGATCACACGAAGAAGGATGACACGCTCTACCTCACGGAGCTGCTCCGGATTCGGGAAGGAGGCTTCCTTCTGCTCATAGAGCTTGATGGCCTCTTCCTTCAGGAGCTGCTTGAACTCGTTCTTCGTCATCGAGTTGAACTGCTCCTCGGTAAGCTGCAGCTTCGGAAGCGGGATGATGCTCATCAGTGTATCATTCAGACCACTGAGATCCCAGTCCTTCGCGGTGGCGTCCTCTGGAACGTTCGCATCGACATAATTCTCGATGATGTCCTGAATGAAGTTGATGATGGTCGGACGGAGATCGTCACCGTTCAGCACCTTCTCACGCTCTGCATAGATGACATCACGCTGCTCGTTGTTGACCTCGTCGTACTTCAGGAGGTTTTCACGGATGCCGTAGTTGTTCAGCTCGATCTTCTCCTGTGCCTTTTCGATGGCGTTGGAAAGCATCTTGTGGTGGATTTGCTCACCCTCCGGTACACCCAGTGCCTCGAACATATTCATGAGACGCTCGGAACCGAAGAGACGCATCAGGTCATCCTCGAGGGAGATGAAGAACTGAGACTGACCCGGGTCACCCTGACGTCCGGCACGTCCACGGAGCTGGTTATCGATACGTCTCGACTCGTGGCGCTCGGTACCGATGATATGAAGACCACCGGCAGCCAGTGCCTCCGGATCCAGCTTGATATCTGTACCACGGCCGGCCATGTTGGTCGCGATGGTGACGGCACCGTGCTGACCGGCGTCTGCAACGATGGCAGCCTCGAGCTCATGGAACTTCGCATTCAGGACGTTGTGCTTGATACCACGGCGCTTCAGCATGCCGCTGATGAGCTCGGAGGTATCGATGTTGATGGTACCGATCAGAACCGGGGCGCCGGTCTCGTGGATACGAACCGCTTCATCCACGACGGCCTGGAACTTTTCCTTCTTCGACTTATAAACCGCATCATCGAGGTCGATACGCTGTACCGGCTTGTTGGTCGGGATACAGATGACATCCATATAATAGATGTTACGGAACTCCTTCTCCTCGGTCTGTGCGGTACCGGTCATACCGGCCTTCTTATCAAACTTGTTAAAGAAGTTCTGGAAGGTGATCGTCGCGAGGGTCTTCGACTCACGCTTGACGTTCACATGCTCCTTCGCCTCGATCGCCTGATGGAGACCATCGCTGTAACGACGGCCCGGCATGATACGTCCGGTGAACTCGTCGACGATAAGTACCTCGTCATCCTTGACCACGTAGTCCTTATCACGGTGCATGAGGTTGTTTGCACGAAGCGCCAGGATCACGCAGTGCTGGATCTCCAGATTCTGCGGATCTGCGAGGTTCTGGATATGGAAGAACTGCTCAACCTTATGGACACCCTGCTGGGTGAGGTTGACGGTCTTCTCCTTCTCGTTGACGATGAAGTCACCGGTTTCCTCGATCTCCTCACCGAGGATCGCGTCGAGCTTACTGAACTCTGCGGACTCCTCACCACGCTGAAGCTGACGGGCCAGCACATCACAGACCTCATAGAGCTTCGTGGACTTTCCGGACTGACCAGAGATGATCAGCGGTGTACGTGCTTCATCGATCAGGACGGAGTCGACCTCATCGATGATACAGTAGTGAAGGCCACGAAGTACCTGCTGGTTCTTATACACTGCCATGTTATCACGGAGGTAGTCGAAACCGAGCTCGTTATTCGTGACATAGGTGATATCACAGTTATAGGCTGCCTGACGCTCCTCGGTGGTCATGGAGTTCAGAACCACACCTACACTTAATCCGAGGAACTCGTGGATACGTCCCATCCACTCCGCATCTCGCTTCGCGAGGTAGTCGTTGACGGTGACGATATGAACACCCTTTCCCTCCAGCGCATTCAGATAGGCCGGACAGGTGGATACGAGGGTCTTACCTTCACCGGTTCTCATCTCGGCGATACGGCCCTGGTGAAGAACGACACCACCGATCAGCTGTACCGGGAAGTGCTTCATCTTATTGACACGCCATGCGGCCTCACGTACTGTCGCATAGGCCTCCGGAAGAATCTGATCCAGACTCTCTCCCTGCGCCAGACGCTCCTTAAACTTCGGGGTCTGCGCCTTTAACTCTTCATCTGACATGGCAGACATGGTCTCATCATAAGAAAGGATCTTCTTAATGATCGGATCGATCCGCTTCAGTTCATGATCGGAATGGGTACCGAAAACCTTCTCAAAAAAACTCATTTGCTCTAGTACTCCTTATCGCAAGTGCACACAGCGATACGATACATCTGCCTACACTTTTCGTTCTACTTATGGCTATAACTCTGAAATCTTATCACTAAACACTTTTTTATTCAAGAAAGCTTTTGATTGTTAACATTTAATTCATATATTTCATTACTGTTCACTCGTGGCTCGGCGGACGGCAGCCGGGCCACGCCTTGACTTAACGACGTTTGAACAGCGACGGATTATATTTTACATATCCATTACGTTGTAGAAATTTCCTCTATATATGATATAATATATATATCCTGAATGACCCACATCAGGAAATCTTTTTAAGGGAGCGTGATTTTATGAAGTTTAACATCACAGGAAGAAATGTTACTGTATCTGACGGCATGAAGGACCAGATCGATCGGAAGCTGGGCAAGTTATCGAAGTTCTTCAAGGAAGACACCATCTGCAACGTCACTCTCTCCACTGAGAAAAACAAGTATAGGGTCGAGGTGACCATCCCGGTAAAGGACGGTGTCATCCGTGCTGAGGAGATCACACCGGATAAGTTCCAGTCCCTCGATATGGTTGTAGACGTCATCGAACGTCAGATCCGTAAGTACCGCACGAAGCTGATCAATCGTCAGCAGGCTGCTGATTTCTCCGACGCCTTCGCAGAGGAGCTGGAGGATGAGCTCGGTGAGGATGAAATCCAGATCGAGCGTACAAAGCACTTCAACCTGAAGCCGATGACCCCGGAAGAGGCTTGCCTCCAGATGGAGCTGGTCGGCCATACCTTCTTCGTATTCCAGAACGGCGATACCGGAAACATTGCCGTCGTTTATAAGAGAAAGAGCGGCAACTATGGCCTGATCGAGCCGGAGTACTGATCCCCGGAGAGGCCGGCAGGCCTCCATATAAAATAGTAAATTCCATCGAGTGGTATCCAGCGTACGTTAGATCGTGATGCTGATCATCCATTTGTCATATGGACTCCATAAAACGAAGAACCCCTTAAGCTGTTTCGCTTAAGGGGTTCTTCATTTATTTCGGATATCAGTTCTGGATGAAACGTCCATAGCCGACCGGCGTACGGTAATCGTAGCGTCCGGTGCAGATGCCGGTACGTGCATTCGCTGCATGGATGATGACGCCATCGCCGGCATAGATCGCGACGTGGTTGATGTAATCACCCGATGCGTAGAATACGAGGTCGCCCGGCTGGAGCTGCTCGAAGCTGATGGACTGTGCATTCGCATACTGATCACGGGAGCTGCGCCCTGTCGTGATGCCGAAGTGCTTGAAGATCTGCTGTACGAAGCCGGAGCAGTCAGCGCCATCCGTGAGGGAAGTGCCGCCATAGACATACGGATTCCCGAGGAACTGCTTCGCGTACTGGATCAGTGCCTGACGGGAAGCCGTCGTCGCGATGACCGGAAGACTGCTGCTGATCGACTTTACGATGGAGGTACCGGCCTCGATGACATTACTACGACTTAAAATGCTCGTGCCTGCGTTTGTTACGGCTGCATCACTCTTCGTTTCAGAAGCGCTGCTGCTTCGTGTACCACTGATGGCATCGCCGGCGGCCTGGATGATGTTTCCGGCAGCTGTGCTCACGCCGCTGGTGCCGACATTCGTGAGGATATTCGCGGCTGCACTGACCGTGCTCTTCTGTGGAGTGGAAGAGGCACTCTGCGTGTTCTTCTTAAAAACGGCGAAATCATCGACCGAATCTACGATTTCCAGCAGGGTTTCCTTTCCCTCCGTCGAAACCGCAGCTTCCTGGATCGTTTCGGCTGCCGTCGAGTCCTGCGCCACGGTATACTGCTCGCTGACGACATTGGCACTGGTCTCGTGAATCTCCGAGATTTTATACTCCGGAATCATGGAACCGTCCGTCGCCGCGGCCAGATCCTGGTCGGAGATGCCGAGCTCCTCGTCCGATACCGGGCCGTCGCCGATGCCGATCAGGACCTCGTCCGCCAGTGCGGTCGAGGTGGTCGTCAGGCTGAACATGAGAAGCAGGGCCAGCTTCAGCGCGAGCCTCCGCGTACGACGCTTCGGGGCATACGAAGAAGCGGCAGGCAGACGCACACCGGTTTCCTGTGTCATAGGATGCATAAGATGATTCATACTGGGTCTATTCACGGTTTCTCCCATACTTTTATCTGATCCGCCGGATCGCCGGAGCGGTCCCCGGCCTAAAACGAAGATGTCTCTGAAAAAAGCCGCAAAAAAGCGGCGTTGCAAACTCTGTTTCGAAGATCTCAAACATCTTAACTTTAGCACAAACGCCGCGATCTTTCCTTACAAATTATATTACAATTTGCTTACGATGCAGAAGGCCTATAAGCGTTCCTTCGGGTCCCCACTGTCTGAACAGTATTTCAAATCTCAGATCCAGCCGCCGTCGAAGCGGATGATCTGGCCGGTGAGGTAGGCCGGGGCGGCGGCGAGGAGACGCACGAAGTCCGCGACCTCTGCCGCTGTGCACATACGACCGTAGGGGATCTCGTCCTCGAGCTGTGCCCGGTCCTCCGCGCTCATCCAGCCGTTCATGTCCGTATCGACACAGCCGATGGCGATGGCATTGACCGGGATATGGTTCGGTGCAAGCTCCTTCCCCAGCGCCTCGGTGAAGGCATTGACCGCGCCCTTCGTGAGGCTGTAGACCGACTCCATGGAGGCGCCGACCACACCCCAGACAGAGCTCATGTTGAGGATACGGCCCTCGGAGGCGCGCAGCAGATACGGAATCACGGCGCGGGTGAGGCGGAACATGTCCTTCACGTTGGCATCGAGCATCTCCTCGAGCTCGTCATCCGAGACGTCCTGGGCGAGGTTGAAAGTCGAGATGCCGGCGTTGTTCACGAGGAGGAGGGCGTCCTCCGGGGTCTCGATCCGCGTGCGTCGTGTAAGTGCATCCTGCGGACCGTGCGATATGACGAGATCGCTCTGCTCTTCGCAGGCAGCACAGGATTCAGGCTGCGTCCCATCAAGATCCTCTTCCGTAAGGATCGGAAGGGGTTTCGTGCCTGGTGTCCCGAGCAGTGCGGCGAGGACCTCGTCTGTGATCGGGCCATGCACGGTATGCACCTCCGTCACGCCGCGGAGCCTCTCCGCCACCTGCTCCAGGAGGTCGAAGCGAGAGCGGCAGTTCAGGATGAGCCGCCAGCCGTCGCGGGCCAATGTCTCTGCCACTGCTCTTCCCACGCCGCGGGAGGCACCTGTAATAATCGCTGTTTTCATAATTTCCTTTCCGAAAAAAGCGGCTGCACGATGTGCAGCCGCTTTCTGTCCTGCCGCAGGACGTCCATCCTGCGATTGTGCTGTGTTTTCAATTCCGGATACTGTAGCCTCGTTCATTATCTGAAGGACGGCAGATTCCAGTGGAAGTAGATCGCGAGGAAGCGGATCAGGACCGTCACGATCATGCTGACTACCGCGGCGATCATCGTGCTTCCGAAGGCACCCGCCGGGCGGGCGATGACGGACAGGCCGCAGTAGACGATCGCTCCGACGATGGCCGCGATGCCATAGACTCGCTTCCGCATGATGAGCGGCATCTGCCCGGCGAAGATATCGCGGAGGATGCCACCACCGATGCCGGTGAGGACGCCGACGAAGCAGGCGAGGAACATATTTGCACCGTAGCCTGCATTGACCGCCGTACGACAGCCGACGACGACGAACGCGGCAAGGCCGACAGAATCGGCGACGTTCAGGATGAAGTTTGAGCGGATCCGGTTCCGGTCGATCTTATCCATATAGTTCCCGGTGGTCTGGCTGCGCTCGAAGATGAAGTCGACGACGCAGGTGATGAAGGCGACGGTCACATAGACCGGCTTCGTGAACATCGCCGGCGGGATCTCGCCGAGGATGAGGTCACGGATCATACCGCCGCCGACGGCCGTCGCACAGCCGAGTACGATGGCACCGAAGATGTCCATCTTCCGATCCTTTGCGACCATGACACCGGAAATCGCAAAGGCCACCGTACCGACCATTTCAAGAATAAAAATCACATCATCAAAGCCCATAGCTATCTCAGCTTCAGTCGATCTCGTCCGGAAGCTCGAGGGTGTGCTCTCTGTTCAGCTTCTGGCAGAAAGCGACGAACTTGTCGAGCGGAACGTTCTGGATCTGCTTGTTGGAACCACGTACGTTGATGGATACGGTGTTCTCCTCTGCCTCGTGATCACCGAGTACGAGGATGTACGGATCCTTGTAGTTCTTGAAGCCCTTGATCTTCGTCTTCATGTTCTTATCGCTGTAGTCTGCCTCGACACGGATGCCTGCGTTCAGCAGAGCCTCCTCTACCTTCTTCGCATAGGCGTTGTGCTCCTCACGGATCGGAACGAGGGCTACCTGATACGGATTCAGCCAGAACGGGAAGTTCCCCTTGAAGTTCTCGATGATGATACCGATGAAACGCTCGAGGGAACCGTAGATCGCACGGTGGATAACGACCGGCATCTGCTGTGTGCCGTCCTCTGCGGTGTAGTTCAGGCCGAAGTTGTGCGGAAGCTGGAAGTCGAGCTGAACCGTACCACACTGCCACTCACGACCGAGTGCATCCTTGATCTGAAGGTCGATCTTCGGGCCATAGAATGCGCCGTCGCCTTCATTGATCTCGTAGCCGCCCTCGCCATACTTCTCGTCGAGGATGGACTTGAGGGATGCCTCTGCACGATTCCAGACGTCGATATCACCCATGAAATCATCCGGTCTGGTGGAGAGCTCTGCACGGTAGGTGACACCGAAGGTCTTGTAGATCTCGTCTGCGATAGAGATAACATCCGCGATCTCATCCTTGATCTGGGACTCCATCACGAAGGTATGGTCATCATCCTGACGGAACTCCTGTACACGGAAGAGACCGTTCATCTGACCGGACTTCTCCTTACGGTGCAGCACATCGTACTCAGAGTAACGGATCGGGAGCTCCTTATAGGAACGAAGCTTACGCTTGAAGGTAAGCATCGCGTTCGGGCAGTTCATCGGCTTCGCTGCCATGGTGTCGATGTTCTCACGGTTGTAAATGACAGAACCGGCCTGGATCTTCGCTACCTTCTTCTCGGCTGCCGCATCCTTATAATCCTCGACCACGTTCTCGATATCCGCGTCTGCCGTGGTGTAGCCGTCGATACCCGGAACGATGAACATGTTGTTGAGATAATGTGCCCAGTGACCGGAAACGAGCCAGAGACGCTTGTTGTTTACGAGCGGCGCTGCGATCTCGGTGTAGCCATGGCGGCGCTGTACCTCACGGCTGTACTGAAGCAGTGCCTGGTACATCTGCCATCCACGTGGCAGCCAGTATGGCATACCTGGAGCAGTCTCGTTGAACATGAAGAGCTCAAGCTGCGCACCGATCTTCTTGTGGTCACGCTCACGCGCCTCCTCGATCATCTTTACGTGCTGCTTCAGCTCATCCTTCGTCGGGAATGCATACACATAGACACGCTGCATGTGGTCACGCTTCTCGTCGCCTCTCCAGTATGCTGCGGAACAGCTGTGAATCTGGTAAGCCGCGCTCATCAGCTCCTGTGAATTCTCTACGTGCGGTCCACGGCAGAGATCGACATAATCATCACCAGTATAGTAAACAGAGATGGTCTCGTCCTCTGGAAGCTCCTCGATCAGCTCGAGCTTAAACTTCTGATCCTTGAAGATCTCCTTCGCCTCGGCCTTCGAAACTTCCTTCCGTGTCCACGGCTCACGACGCTTGATGATCTCACGCATCTTGTTCTCGATGGCCTTGAAGTCCTCTTCACCGATGCTCTTGCCCTCCGGCAGAACGAAGTCATAGTAGCAGCCGTCCTCGATCTGAGGTCCGATGCCGTACTGTACTTCCTTACCATAGATCTCGATCACTGCCTTTGCGAGGATGTGTGCGAGGGAATGACGATACACCTGTAATAACTCTTCCTTTTCCATTTGTTTCTCCTTTGAATGTTTCAAAACCAGCCCTTTGGGTCGGCTGATTTCGTGTCTGGACAACCGGTCCAGTGCAACACGGCGAATCTCTGCTTTAAACAAAAATGTCCCAATCAGCTCTTTCGAACTGATTGGGACGATAGATTCGCGGTTCCACCCAAATTGTCATCTTCCACATATCCTGTGGGCGAATGCTTCAGCACCTGCACAGATGACCACTCTTTCGACGGTAACGTAGTCAACGGGTCCGATTAAGGACCTCTCTGAGGTGGTGTTCATATTTATTTCCTCGACGCCTCGCAGCAACCGGCGTTTCTCTGTATCCGAAATCAAATACTACTGTCCTCTTCAACGATTTCTGTCTATTCAATTGACACAGCCATTGTAGGTTCGGCGCATCGCTTTGTCAAGGGGCTGGCCGGGATTTTGCAGTCACATACGTTGCCGTCCCTCCGAGTGCCCCCTGTCAGGTACAGAGTGCCTTATTTCTCGATTTCCAGACGACCGTCGGCGATGCACTTTCCAGACTGACGGTCAAACAGCAGGATGTGGCTGCCGTGGATGTCGATGCCGGCCTGCTCGCCGATCCTGTAGGCATTGTTCCCGAAGATCACGCCGGTCAGGAGGTAGTCATCCTGCACACAGAGCTTGAGCGTCGATTCCATACCGGTCGGCATGGCACCGAAGATCGTGGTCTGGAGCGCACCCTCCGGCTCGATGTCGATCGCCTCCGGACGGATGCCCAGCACGAGGTCGCGGTTTGTGAGGATCGGATCCTCGAGGATGGAGCTGTCCTCTTCGATGACCTTTTCGATATGGTACTTGAAGACCTCATCCTTGTTGCTCTTCTCGACGGCGTGCTTCTGCTTCAGGCGATCGATTTCTGCCTGCTTCTTCGCGGCGGCATCTGCGTCCCGCTGTGTGAACCAGGTCGGAAGCTCGAGCGCTTCGTTCGGGATGAAGCGTGCATGGATACCATGGAAGATCTCGAGGGCGACGCTGCCGTCTGCACGCTGCTCACCCGTGGCTTCTACGAAGTTGATGGACGGGTTGCCGACGAAATCGGCCGCGAAGAGATTCGTCGGGCGGTTGTAGACCTCGAGCGGTGCGTCGTACTGCTGGAGGACACCGTTGTTGATGAGGCAGATCTTCGTCGCGAGGGTCATCGCTTCCATCTGATCATGGGTGACGTAGACGAAGGTCGATCCGGTCTCCAGGTGAAGACGCTGCAGCTCGTAGCGCATCTCGAGACGAAGCTTCGCATCGAGGTTACTGAGCGGCTCATCCATGAAGAGCACCTGTGGCTCCGGTGCGAGGGTACGGGCGATGGCGACACGCTGCTGCTGACCGCCGGAAAGCTCTGCCGGATAACGATCCATGAACATACCGATTTTTACGACACGGGAAACCTGACGTACACGGCTGTCGATCTCTTCGTCCGTTAATTTCCGGACCTCCATGATCGCGGTGCCGTTCTGTGTGACGTGGAAATGCTCGTCGAGGGTCTGCCCCTTCGCCGCATAGCCTGCATTGATCTCCGCAAGGGTCTTCTCATAGCCGGCACGTGCCGCGTCGGCCGCCTGCTGCGGATCCGCCGCCTCATGAATCTTCAGGTTGAAGAGCTCCTTCGCGCTCATGATGGAGAGGTTGAAGGTGTCGATGAGCTTCACGTAGGCCTTTTCGGTATCGAGCTTTCCGTTCTTATCGCGGCAGTCCTCGATCTGGTCCTTTACCTTCTTTCCACTCTTCAGCGCATGCATGAGATCGGAGCTGACCTTCGCCTTTACGTCGATCCGCGGCAGCTCTTCTTTGATGTTTTTAAGACCGAAGGAGATGTTCTGATACACGGTCATGTTCGGCCAGAGTGCATAGTTCTGGAAGAGGAAGCCGACCTTTCGTTTATTGGCCGGAACATTGATTCCCTTATCCGAATCGAAGACGACGCGGTCGCCGATTTTGATCTGCCCTTCGGTCGGCGTCTCGAGGCCCGCAATCATACGAAGGATGGTGGTTTTTCCACAGCCGGAAGGCCCCAGCAGCGTGACGAAGGCATTGTCCGGGATATCGAGACTGAGGTCATCGACACCGAAATAGTTTTTCCAGCGTTTGGTGATGTGTGTTAATGTGATGGACGGCATACTTAACCTCCTATTCCGTTATCAAGGCTTGCTCCCGTCAGGACATTGACGAGGGTGTTAAACAGAAGAATCGTCATGATGAGGATCAGGTTGATCGCACTGGAGAAGGCGTACAGACCCATCTCATCGAAGTAATCCAGTGTCGTGGAGAGGATGAAGCCCTGGGTGCAGAGAAGCAGGAACAGGGACAGCTCACGAAGGCAGGTCATGAACGGCAGGGTATAGCCGCTGATGATGGAGCTCTTCTGAATCGGGATGATGATGTTCAGCATCCGCTTATGCCACGGGATATCCTGAATGATGGCGGCCTCTTCGATCTCACCGGAGAGCTGCAGCATCGAGTTCAGGGAGTTTCTGGAGGCGAACGGGATGTACTTGACGACACCCGCGATGATCAGCAGGGTGTAGGTGTTGAACAGGTTCACGTGCTGATTACTGAAAAGGATGAAGAACGCAGCGCCGACCGCGATGGATGGCATCAGGTACGGCAGGAAGGCGACGTTGTTCACGTAGTTCGCCCACTTCGAGCGACGGTTCTTCGATACGGCGTAGCCGATCAGGGTGCCGATCGTACCGGCGATGAGTGCGCAGACGATGGCGAGGAACAGGGTACCCTTGAAGGCGTGCCAGATGGTCGGATTATAGAGGATACCGTGCTGGCCATACATACCATTCTCACTGACATTTTCATGCGTCAGCCACCACTTCGTGGTGAGGTTTGAGGTATCGTGCGTGTACAGGAAGCTGTAATCGCCCGGGTTCGGCAGAAAGGTCTCCAGCGCGAAAAGAAGGATCGGCCAGATGGAGGTGAAGAAGGTCAGCAGGATGAAGACCACGCCCATGATGTACTTTCCGGCTTTTCCGAGGTTGATCTTACTGAGCTGCCCGGACTTGCCGGTGACGGTCGTGTAGTTCGCGCGACCGGTGACGGAGGTTTGATTGAGACCCAGGATCAGGACGCCGAAGAGCATCATGATGATCGCGAGGATGCTGGCTTCACCGGTGTACTTCGAGTTCAGCGAGATGTACTTCGTCGACAGGGTCGTGAGGCCGAGGTAATGCGGCACCGGATAGGAGCCCATCGCGGATCCGAAGACGAGCAGGATCGTACTGAGGATCGCCGGCCGGATCATCGGCAGCGTCACGCGCAGCATGATCTTCCACTTCGGGGTATCGAGGATGGTCGCTGCCTCCTCGAGGTTCGCATCCATGTTTTTAAAGATACCGCCGATCAGGATGTAGGCGAACGGTGCATAGTGAAGACCGAGTACCATGGCACTCGGGAAAGTGCCCAGACAGAACCACTTCGGCATACAGATGCCGAACAGTGATGCGAGGAGGCCATCGGACGTACCGCAGACAGCATTGGAATTAAACATATGCTGCCATACGACGGCGAGAGTCCACTGTGGCATGATGTACGGAAAAATGAAAATCGAGCTTAAATACTTTTTGAAGCGCATGTTGGTTCTCGTCACCAGGAAGGCGAAAAAACCACCATACAGGATGGAAATCACACAGGTCATGACCGAGAGAATCACGGTATTGATGAGTGGTTTCCAGAGATTGGTCATTGCAAGACGGCTCGTAAAAAGATCGACATAGTTCACGACGCTGTAGCCGGAGGCCTTTCCGGTGAGATGTGCGTCGATGGTGCCCGGATGGATCTGGAAGGTGTCACGGACGATAGCGACGATCGGGGCTACCGTACTGAAGGTGAGCACGATACCGAAGACGAGCAGGATGATGTTCTGCGGCTTCGAAAAGAAGGTGACGATCTTATTACGGAGTATGGCTTTCGTATCACGTGTACCGGATGCAGTCGTTTCCATAGATGAATTCCTCCGTTCTTAAAACCGACCGGGGAGTCATGAGCTCCCCGGCCGAAAAATCAGTTCATATAATGCGCTTTTACTTCGCGTCTGCGTACTTGGTCAGGGTCTCGATCCAGCTGCCGACACCGAATGCAGCGTCTGCGCAGTACTCCGGATCCTCGAGTACGAGCTCGCCGGTGGTGGTCCACCAGTCATAGCCACGGTCATCCTTTGCAGGGAACGCATCTTCGCCAGCGTCGTTATAGCCGCCCTTTGCGTGGTTATAGGTTGCCTCGATCTGCTCTGCAACCTTCGGGTTCGAGCTGTAACCGCCCATGTCCTTGCCCCATGCACTGAAGCCGTCCTCTGTACATGTCATGTAGGATATAAATGCACATGCGGTCCATGGAAGCGGGCTGTTCTTCGTCAGGAAGAGGTAGTGGTTGTAGCCGTAGCCGCCGATGCCCTTATAGCCATCCTGGTATGCAGCTACCTTGATGTTGTTGACGGAAACCGTTGCGGATTCCTCTACAGAACGAAGCTTCGAGTAAACGAGGAGACCGGACTGATCCTTCGCGGACTTATCTACGAGGGTGTTGCAGATCGGGCCATCATCGGTCTGTGCGTTGTAATTCTCTACCCAGAGCTTGATCCATGCGAGGGCGTACTTGCCGTTCTCACCGAGACCGAAATCGTCTGCATCCGAAGCCACTTCCTGAATGGTCGGATCGAAGTAAGCCTTGTGCTCATCATCGAGTGCATCGTAGGCATCCTTCAGCATGCCGGCGTACTTATCCTCGGTCAGCATGTACAGGAAGTTCTTGCCGACGAGCTCGGAATCGATGTCCATGTACAGCGGGTGCTGATCCTTATAAATGAAATCCCAGCAGTTCTTAAACTCAGCGGAGCCGGTTGAGTTATACATAAAGACCTTATTCAGCGTCTGCAGTGGCAGGTAGCCGCTGTAAGCATCCGCGGTGGTTCCGTTGGCCTCTGCCCACTCCTTCGGGATGAAGGTCTTCAAGATATCGGTATCGACCATCTTACTCTTGATCTGGTTACCATCCTGGATGAGGGTCATCGCGAAGGTTCCGCTGTCCTTCAGAGAATCTGCGGTGAGCTGCTCGAAGATCTTGTTGTTCTTCGGCTGCTGCCACTCGAACTCCATGTTGTAATTCGGATCGATGGTCTGCAGATAGGCGATAAACAGTGGAAGTGCAGACTTACCACGTGAGGAGTTACCGACGCCGTAGAAGGTCTTACCATTCGACTCTTCGATGGCCTTCTTTGCGAGTTCCTCCATGGACATCCCTTCGGCTTCCTTGATGATGGCATCGATGCCGGTCAGGTTCTCTTCCTTCGGAGCCTCGGTTTCCGCCGGCTGTGCCGCCTGGGTCTCTGCCGGCTTGTCAGCGGCAGCGGCTGCCGTGGTGGCTGCGCTGTTGTTCGATGAGGATCCGCATGCGGCCAGCATGGATACGGCCATCGATGCAGTCAGTAGTAACGAGATGAGTTTACGTTTTCTCATAAATGTGCCTCCCTTATGATTTCACGATCGGCTCTCCATATGTTCTGAAGAGCTTTCTTTACTTGATGCGTCTAGTATAGAAATTTTTTCGCAAAACAAAAACGCGGTAAAAATGATATTTTGATGGTCATTTCTGACATCTTTTTATCATTTATCCGCGTTTTCGTGTGCAGTATGCACATATTTCGGAGGTCTGGCTTCCTATAGGACAGCTCAGGCCTTTTCTGTTTCTTTTTGTTCAGCCGCTTCCATCCTCGCACCAGCATGCGCGTCCGCGCGTGTCAGCCTGCCTGGTAATCGGACGGGGTCATCCCGGTCAGTTTTTTAAAGGTACTGGAGAAGTAGGCGATGTCGTGGTAGCCGACCATCTCGCAGACCTCATAGACCTTATAGCGCACATCCCGGAGGAGGCGCATCGCTGTCCGCATCCGATAGCAGGTGATATAGCTGTTGATGCTCTGTCCGGTGTCCTTCTTAAAGAGACGGCTGAGATGCCCCTCGGATACGCCGATCGCTTCGGCGATGCGCGTGATGCTGATGGCATCCTCACTATAGTGATCTGCGATGTATCCGATGGCACTCTGTACATAGCGATGCATCTCCGGGTCCGCGTCCTTTAGTGGCAGAAGCTCCGCATCCTTCGGTGAGGCCGTGTGCTGACCGTGCAGGATCGCCTCCCCGAGGATCTTCTTTACGACCGCTTCGAGCTGTCCGTCCTCGAATGGCTTCAGCAGATAGTCGGAGGCCTGCAGGCGCACCGCCTGCTGCGCATAGCTGAAGTCACTGTAGGCTGTGAGGAAAATGACCTTTACATCCAGCTTTTCCTCGCGCAGTGTCCGCACGAGCTCGATGCCGTCCATCTTCGGCATGCGGATATCCGTGACGATCAGCACCGGATGCAGTGTACGTGCCAGTGCGAGGGCCTCCTCTCCGTTTTTCGCCTGTCCGACGACCTCACAGCCGACACTCTTCCAGTCGGTTCCCTGAACGATGCCCTCCCGGACGAACTTTTCGTCATCGACGACGAGTACAGGTATCATGTTACACCTCCATTTATTTCGTATACGGCAGGCGGAGAATGACATCCGTACCGCCCTCCGGCAGCCGTGCGATATCGATGCCGTACTGCGGGCCATAATTCAGACGGATGATCGAATCCACGTTCGCGAAACCGAGATGCCCGCTCAGCAGCTTTCCATCATGCTTCTTCACCATCTCGATGAAGGCATCCTCGATGCCACAGCCGTTATCCATCACATGGACCTCGAGCTCCTCTTCTACCCGGCGGGCGGTGACCTTCACGAGTCCATCCTCGACGCCCTCAAGGCCATGGATGATGGCGTTTTCGACGATCGGCTGCAGCATCAGCTTCGGCACCATGCATGCCATCAGCTCCTCCGGCACCTCGACCTCGAAGCTGAAGGAGTCATCGAAGCGCAGCTCCTGGATATTACAGTAGCTTTCGAGGAGCTCGAGCTCCTCCTGCAGCGTTTCGAACTCCCGGCCCGAGATGCTGCGGCGGAGGATCTTCGCGAGGTCCGAGCTGAGTGCGACGATCTCCGGGACCTGATGTGCCTTCGCCACCCACTTGATGGTGTCGAGCGTGTTATAGAGGAAGTGCGGATTCAGCTGTGCCTGCATCATCCGCATCTCGGTTTCGTTGAGATGCTTCTGCTGCTGCACCCGCTCTTCCATGTTCCGGCGGATCCGTACCGTCGTTTTATTGAAGCCATCGGCGAGCTGGCCGAGCTCGTCATCTCGTGGAAGCTCTACATGGGCGTTCAGATCTCCATGACGCAGGGCCCGCATGCCGTCACTCAGCTTCTGAATCGGCTGGGCGAGGTAATTTGATACATAGCCGGACAGCATGAGACTTCCGATGAGCACCAGCACCGTGATGATCAGCAGCATCATGAACATCATACGGAAGATGTCCTCGCTGAGTGCCGGTGGCGTCATATAGACGAGCGTCAGTCCCGTGTCGCCGACGAAGGCCGCATAGAGATTATCGGCGAATGTCTCATTCAGGCGTCGACCCTCCAGACGATTCTTCCGGAAAAGCTGAAGGTTCGCCTCGGAAGCGAGGTTTCCACCGGCGTAGAGCGGCTCCCAGTAGGCATTCAACAGGAGGACGCCCTCGTTACCGTTATAGCTCTCCTTCAGTATGCTTTCGAAATCGCTCTGGTCGATCGTCACGATGACGTAGCCGGCATTGGCATTGATCTTACGACCGATCTGAAGACTCGTTTCGCGGGTATAGATGCCGTCGTAGTTCAGGACATAGGCCGTCTCCGTCGGCTGTGCCTCGAGGCGGGCGATGATGCCGAAATCGGACGGCAGAGTCTTCGACACCGTGCCGCGGTCCGTCGTATAGATGCGCTTTTCACCGGCGTAGATGTCGACGGTCGAGAAGGAGCGGATCGCCTGTGTCTCACGGTAGAGCGCCGCATAGATGTTCGAGGACGAGACCGTACCCTGGGTCAATGCTTTCCGAATATCCCGATCGTCTGCGATCTGCGCGATGACCTCCTCGACGGAGCGGAAGTGCTCCTCCAGACGCTGCTCGATCAGCTGCTGCTTCGCGAGATCCTGCGCTGCGAACTCCCGGTGAACGCGCGTACGGAACATGCCGACGAGCAGCAGTCCGCTCAGGACGAGCGGAACGACGGATACCAGTGTGAAGTAAAACATCAGCTGACGGCGGTAGGACTTGTTGATGTACTCAAGCATAACGTGCCTCCCAGATCTGCCAGAAGTCCTGCAGCACCTTCGTCTGCCGTTCACTGGCTTCCTCGATATCGAAGGCGAGGATACGGAGCCCTACGGTCTTGTCGTTCGTGGACAGGTCCGTACGGACCGAGCGCCGGAACAGAGGGGAAATCGTATAGCGCTGCACCGGATCGCTCAGGATGAAGTCGATGAAGCGCTCGGCGTTTTCCTGGTGCGGTGCGTTCTTCACGATGGCCGCACCATCCGGAACCGCAGAGGTGCCCTCCGACGGATAGCAGATACCGACATCACTGCCACGTGCGATCTCCTTCAGTGCACTCTCCTCGAGGGTGATGCCCACCAGCCGGTCGCCGTTTGCGACCTCCGTGAGTACCTCTCCGGAGCCCTTCGCGAGATGCCCGTCGAGGTCATCACAGAACTTCGAGAGGAGCTCCGACTCCGGAAGCTGTGTCGCATCCTTCATGGTTTCGAGGATCGTGTAGCTCGTGCCGGACATGGAGGGATCCGCGAAGCTGATACTGCCCTTCCAGCTGCCGTCCAGGAAATCCTGCCAGCTGTGCGGTGCACTCTCCGGCTGCACGATCTTACTGTTATAGATAAACACGATCGGAAGCTCGGTGAAGGGCGTCCAGTAGTGATCCGGCGAGATATAGACCGGATCCAGCTTCGCTTCCAGCGGCGACGAATAGGGCTGAAAACAGTCCTTATAGGCTTCCAGCATCTCGATGCCGCCGCCGAACATGACATCGACCTCCTGCTTCGACGTGCTCTGCATCTCCTGCAGCTCTTCAAGCAGCTCGGTCGTGCCACCCGCACGCACATCGACCCAGATGCCCGTGGATTCCTCGAATTCCTGGATGATCGGACGGTAGACCTCGGCCTTATGTGCCGTATAGATCGTCAGCTTCTGATCCGCGGGGATGTCGCTGAAATCCGGTGTCGCCTCCGTGTCGCGGCTTCCGCAGGCACTGAGCACAGAGAGTATAAGTGTGCCGGTTAAAAGCAGACCGGCGCAGATGTTCCGTCGTTTGTGCAGCTTTATCATGATTTTCACTTCCACTTTCTGATTATTTTATTATTATAATAGAAATACCGTAAATTTTTCAGTAAAAATGTGCGAGGGGAGGACTGAATGGTGAACATCGATCGAATGCATGTCAAAGAGGCCTTTAAAGCCTATGTTTCAGATTATGATCTCAGCGATGTGAAGGTAAAGCTGAAGGTAGACCACACCTACCGCGTCGCTGCGATGTGCGACGCAATCACGGAAGACCTCGGACTGTCTGCGGCCGACCGGGATCTCGCCTGGCTCAGCGGTATGCTCCACGACATCGGCCGCTTCGAGCAGCTACGCCAGTACCATACCTTTCAGGACCGTCTGTCCTGCAATCATGCGATGCTGAGTGCGGATATCCTCTTCCATGACGGGAAGCTCCGTCTCTTTGTGCGCGATGCTGAGGAGGACGAGCTTGCGCTCCTCGAGAAGACGATACGTCTCCACAACGTGTACCGCCTCCCGGAGGAGCTCAGTGCACGCGAGTACCGCTTCGCCACCATCCTGCGGGATGCAGATAAAATCGACATCCTGCGCGTGAACTGCGAAACACCGCGCAGCGAGATCTATGATCTCCCGGAGGAAGCCTTCCGCACCGCGTCCATCTCCGATCAGGTCTACGATGACGTGATGCATGCGCGCAATGTCGACCGCGCGTACGCTCGCACCGCCATCGACTTCATGATCGGCCACATGGCCTTCGTCTTCGGACTCGTCTATACCGAGAGCTTCCGGCAGGTACGCGCACAGGGCTACCTCGACGAGATGCTGCGCTTTCAGAGTGATCATCCAGACACCCGCGAAAAGCTGAAGCACATACGCCAGGCCATCGAGCAGTTCATCGAGCGCCGGCTTCTCAATGACCGCCAGGAATACGACACCCCGATCGGAAAGGTATGTATGTCACGGGAAGAACACGAAGCCTACCTGGAAAAGCAGGAACGGTATTCCTAAAGCGCTATAAAAGCACAAAAAAGACCACCGAGAGTTCATTCTCGATGGTCTATCAATCGTCGGGGTGACAAGATTCGAACTTGCGACCCCCTGGTCCCAAACCAGGTGCTCTAGCCAAACTGAGCCACACCCCGATACGCTTTTCTCAAGCGACTTGTATACTATACTTAATTCAGGCAATGTTGTCAACTGATTTTTGACTTTTTTCAGTTACAGTGATTTTTAACGTGTAGCAGTTCAAGCAGGGGACCCGGAGGGAATCGTAAGAAAATCCGACAGAAAGCAGGAATCTGTTTATATTTACGCTCTTTTTTCGTAAATTGTGCTTTATTTTTATTACGAAAATGTTTGAAAACTGTATTAAAATCTTAAGAAATGTGTTATAAAAGGTTTAGAAATTTTGAGTCACGAATTCAGTGACAGATTTCAAATTTATTTGAGAGGTATATGATGATGAAGATGACAAAGAAGATTGCTGCTATGGTGATGACTGGCGCTCTGGTTGCTGCTATGTCCGTTCCTGCATTCGCTGGTGTTGCTTCCTATGACATCGGTTCCTTAAATGCAAAGAACGCTTACTCCTATGCTGCTGCTGAGTATGCAAACGCTATTCATGAGGCTGCTGTAGCTCAGGCTGCTGTTGATCCAGCTGCTCCTGTAGTTGTTGCTGCTACGGATGGCACTCAGATTGTTTACGCTAACTACTCTGAGTATGCTGCTGCTATGGCTAACCTCGCTCGTGAGGCTTTCGCTGCACAGGGCATCGACAACGCAGCTGCTTTAGGCTACGGTGTAAACTGATCATCAGCACATACAACTGAATAAATGAACGAATCCCCGGACCGTATGTCGGTTCGGGGATTTTTTCAGCAAAAGAGCCACCCGTCTGACAGGTGGCTCTCTCACGCCACAAGCAGAATATGATTCGATGTCCGTCAGAAGTACCGCGACAGATCGTCGTACACATGTACAGCGGACGGTATTACAGCAGTGTTGTGATGATATAGGCCATCACCGGCAGGGTCAGGATACTGAGCACGGTGGACAGGATGACGGCACCGGCGACCTTCTCTTCATCATAGTGGAACTGTACGGCGAAAACCGTACTGATGGCGGCGCACGGACAGGCTTCGAGCAGCAGGACGACCTCGGAGGCCATGCCGAAGCTGATATGCAGGAAGCCATAAATCAGCAGGCATACCGCCGGAATCAGTATCAGGCGAATGCCGATGATGGCGAGAACGGCTCTGTCCCGGATCACCTTCGAAAGCTCAGAGCCTGCGAGTATCATACCGGTGATCATCATACTGATCGGAGTGTTCAGCCCACCAATCTGTGAAATCGGCTGATGGATCAGTTCAGGTACAGGAATCTGGAAAAGATAGAGCACAAGGCCGACGACTACTGCAATCATAGCAGGAGCACGGACGATCGTGTTCACTACCTTTTTCGCGTCGGTCTGACCGGAGACTCTCGCATAGCCATAGGTCCAGATCAGGATATTGAAGACGGTGTTGTAGCTGCTGGCATACAGGAGACCTTCGTTTCCGAACAGTGCCTGAATCAGCGGGAAGCCCATGTAGCCGGCATTGGAAAAAATCATCGCAAATTCGAAAATCGCCCGATTATCCTTTCCCATTCGTCGTGCGGCCAGCACAGCGATGACGAGACCGATCATAATCAGAATAAAGGAATGGATAAACGCCAGGACGATCCCGTGAAAAACCTCTGCATCAAATTCTGCGATATAGGAATTCACGAGCATGCAGGGTACGACGATCGATACCAGCAGACTGGAGAAGTGATGTCGCGCTTCCGGTGTCAGTACCTTCGCTTTGATCGCGAAATATCCTGTCATAATCAGCATAAAAAAGACGACGACCTGGCGGGCCGAGATGAGTGCAAGTTCCATGCGGGTTCCTCTTCGGTACAAAAAAGGTGGCTGACACATATCCATCGCGGTCAGGACGGTTTGTCCTGCAGCCGACATCAGAGGATATGTGTGCCACCTGTGAATGATATGATGACTGCTTACGCCGCTGTAATCGAGAGCGTATCGCCACTGACTGTCGCATCGGCACCTGTTTCCTGTGCCGTGGTAGCACTTACATGATACATCGCCTGTGCACTTGAATCAAGGAAGACTGTTTCATGGCTTCCGTTTTCTGTGTTTTTTTCACTTCCTTCACCGAAGAAGTTCCTCAGCATCGGACGAAGCATGGCCTCCTCCACCCCCAGTGCGGACGTGTCCACCGTGATCTGCTTCACACGTTCCGGCGTGGTCGCCACGTGTACCTCGACGGCGACCGGCGCATCCTGCTGCAGGATGTACAGCGCGGCGGTATAGATTTCGCAGCCGTCTGCATCACTTTTTCCGGTATCCGTCAGGCGTGTGCCGAGCTGCTGCTCGATCGCCGGGATCCCTGTGCCGGCTGGCCATGCATCCACCTGCGGCTGGAAGGCACCTGCAGCACGGACGTCCATCGGCGTCGCCTCCACTTCTGTTCGGAAGCGGCCACTCTTCTCCCGCATCAGCCCCTGCACGGTATCCCCGACGATGGCCGCTGCCTTCGCGAGCTCCTCCATCTCCGGAGCATCGCCCTCATCCTTCGATGACGGAACGCGGTTTCCTGTCTGTTCACTTTCGCCACGCTTCGGTTCAGTGCCGGCACTTTCCGTGTTTCTGTCTTCACGAGAGGCATCCGCGCCACCCTCCTGCAGGAGCATCGCCGCCGGGATGCCATCCATGCTGAACGCCGTATGATCCGACAGCTTATCCACGCGCATCGTCGCCTTCTGCCCGCTCATCCGCTTCACAGATTTCACGAGCCGGTCCGTGAGTGGATTTTCATGGCCGTTGCTCACGGCGATTTGAAAGGCGCCGGCGTCTGTATGGCCAATGTCGCCGACCTGGATGTCGGCGACCACCCGTGCCTTCTCTTCGTCCGGGAGGCTCTCGAGGTAGTTTCGTGCCCCCGTCTGCACATCCGCTTCTCCGTTAAATGCGATATAACGAAGCTCGACGGCACTCTTCTGTTTCTGTGTCTGCTCTGAAACGGCCTTCAGCACCGCAAGTCCAGCCGCGTTCGGCGCACCCTCCGGTGTATAGAGCGCTGTGGACAGCACCACGATGTCCGCAGCGACCGGATCTGTAGCGCCCTGCTGGATCGCGAGGAGCGTATAGCCGTCGCCCGTCTCCGGGATCGCATCGGCTTCGCTCTGGTAAGCCGTCGTCACGGCCTTTTTATAGTCCGAGGCATCGAGGCGAAGCTGATGATAGACGATGCGCGGTGCGAGCAGGCTGATACCGAGGAGGAGCGCCCGCACCCCATCGCGCCGGGCCTTCGTATCCTTATAGAGGACGGCATGCAGGAACTGCATCGCCGCGAAAATCAGCACCAGTACGCCGATGACATAGATAAACAGAAACACGAGATCCAGCGGATCCCGTAGCATGTAGGCAATCTTCATAAAACCTGTCTTTCCCTTATGGTGCCCTGAGGGGCGTTTCATCGGACGTAAAAGCCCTTGCCGTCCGGACGCGTCCGTCGGCAAAGGCTTTTACCGTCGATCATTCATTACTTCTGCATGTTCTTCAGAGCTTCCACCATCTCGACGTCGTCCTGCAGGACGCGGAAATTCGTGGTCACCGGATGCTCACCCGGCTTCGTGATCGTGATCTCGATCACTGAGCCCTCCGGGATCCCGGTCGAGACAAAATGCTGGACATAGGAGACCACCTTCGGGTGATCTGCCTGGAACTTCTTGAAAAGGCCTGCGACCTTCATCATCGCTGCTGGATTCATCATCTGTTTTTCCTCCGTTATCATTTTTTAATTATAGCTTTTCTTCTCGGAATCGAGCGTGAACCAGAAATCCACACCGGTCCGTGTATTCTTCACACCGCACTTCTGGTGGTGGGAATCCATGATAGCCTTGACGATACTGAGGCCGAGGCCACTGCCGCCATAGGAGCGGGTATGCGCCTTGTCCACCTTGAAGAACTTCTCCCAGATCTGCTGCAGGTCCTCCTCCGGAATCGGCTTGCCGGTGTTTGACACATGGATGGAAACCGTGCCATTCAGCGCCTTTTCGGAAAACAGGCTGATATTGTTCGGTTCCTGCAGATGGTTGAGCGCGTTGTTGAGGTAATTTGTGATGACCTCCTCGATTTTAAATTCATCTGCCCATACCATCGTGCCTTCCGGAATATCGATTTCAACATGTGCATCCTTCTGACGAATCAGAATCTCCGATTTCGTCACGACGCCATGGACGACTTTTGAGATATCGAAGAGTGAAAAATCCGGCAGGTCTTTTCCCTGCTCGATGGAGCTCAGGTTCATAAGCTCATGCACCATGACATTCATACGCTTCGCTTCATCCACGATGACACCACAGTAGTATTCCCGTGCCGCCGGATCGTCCGCAAGTCCCTCATTGAGTCCCTCCGCGTAGCCCTGGATCAGCGCGATCGGTGTCTTCAGCTCGTGGGAGACATTGGCGATAAACTCCTGCTGGCGCGCCGCGATCTTCGTTTTGTTCTGAACATCCGACTGTAGTTCGTTATTTGCAGTTTTGAGCTCAGCGATGGCGCTCTCCAGTTTATCAGACATCACATTCATAGAATTACCGAGTACACCGATTTCATCACAGCGGCAGCCGGTATAACGTGTTGTGAAGTCCAGTCTCGACATCTTCTCACTTAGGCTGGCGATCTCGTTGATCGGCTTTGAGATTTCACGACTCATGAAGTAAACGATGATGGAGCCGATCACCATCGCACAGATGCCGATGATCAGGAGGAAACGGTTAAAGAAGGATACCGACTCGCGCAGGCTGGAAATCGGCATCGACATAATAAATGTTGTCGTATTATCCGAAAAGTATCCCCAGCTCTCTATGTAGAGGTTTCCACTGTTCTGGTCGCGGTTCCGCTCGATGATATAATTATCAAAGCTCGCAAGGATCTTTCCCTTCTCACCGAAACGGTTTCCGAAAATATACCGATTCAGCTTCTGGGACTGACGATTCAAATCGCCGAAGGTCGAGAATACCCGATCCGTCTGCGTGTCAATGATGATGACGCTGACATTACTCGTCTCTGAGAGTGACTTCAGATACGTTGTCGCCGGTGTTTCTGTTTGAGGATTCGAGGTATCGTAGTTGCTCGGAAACAGCTGACCGACGCGGTCGTCTGTATCCGTGCTGCTTCCCAGCATTGCATCGAGGGTCGAGTAGGCGTTCTCCAGGGTGCTGACCTTCTGCATCGTGTAGGAGCCTTCCAAAAAGAAGGAATTTGCCATCAGAATGGCGATGAGCAGCACTGCGATGAGACCCATAAAAATACCGGTGAAGCGCCATTTGATACTGCTTTTAAAACGATTCTGCTTTTTCATGCCTTCTCTTCCACTTCGAACTTATAGCCCATGCCCCAGACGGTCTTGATATAATCACCCTTCGTACCCATCTTCGCACGCAGCTTCTTCACATGCGTGTCGATCGTCCGGGCATCTCCGAAGTAATCATAGTTCCAGACGTTATTGAGAATCTTTTCGCGGGACAGCGCGATGCCCTTGTTTTCGATGAAGTAGAGCAGAAGCTCATACTCCTTGAAGCTGAGCTCGATTTCCTTTCCATCGATCTTCACGGAGTGTGCCGACTTATCGACCTCGATACCGCCGACACGTACGACCTCATCCTGGTTCACGCCGGAGCGGCGAAGGATCGCCTCAACACGGGCCACCAGGATCTTCGGTGAAAACGGCTTCGAGATATACTCATCGGCACCGTACTCGAAGCCCTTCAGCTCGTCCGTCTCCTCCGTGCGCGCCGTCAGCATGATGACCGGCACCTTACTGTGCTCCCGCACAGTTTTCAGCACCTCCCAGCCATCCATCTTCGGCATCATCACATCGAGGATGATGAGTGCGATCTCCTTATCTGCGAAAAAGACGTCGATCGCTTCCTCGCCGTCACCGGCCTCCACGGTCTCATAGCCCTTGATCTTCAGGAAATCGGAAATCAGCTTCCGCATCCGCTCTTCATCATCGACGACCAGTACTTTTAATCTATCCATCTTCCTACCTCTTACTATTTCATGCACGCGTATTCTGCTCCTTCGGCGCGCTCATCCGCCTCAGGGATCGTGATGCCGGTGATGCTTCCGCCATGGTTCAGCTCCTTCGTCTCCGGAAAATCTCCGGAAGCGAGCGCACCCAGCCATCGTGCTTCGGCTTCACATCCGACAGCCCGTCCAGCAGAAAGCGGCTCGGGCTGCATTTTTTAGCATAGCGACTCTCTGTGAAATAAATGTGAAGTTCTTTCTTCGCCCGCGTACAGGCGACATAAAAGGCCCGTCGCTCCTCCTCGATCTGCGCCGCCGTGACCGCCTTCGTATACGGTGTCACGCCCTCCGTCGCGTCGATGATATGGACGATATCGAACTCGAGCCCCTTACTACCATGGAAGGTCATGAGCCGTATACCTCGCCCCGCCTCGTTTCGGGCAGCTGCCCGCTTCAGCTCCTCCCCGTAGTTCTCCGCATAGCTGAGCCACTTCCGCTTATCCGGCTCCTGCCGCGCGGACAGCTCCAGCGCATCCATTATAGCATGAACGCCGTCCAGCTCCGTATGATTTTCGCGGGCACGATCCTCCAGGTAGCTGATATACCCCACGCGCAGGCCAATGTAGATGACCGCAGCTTCGGATGGCAGGGCACGGATGGCCTTTAAATCCTCTACGAAGCGGTCGAGAATCACGTCCATCCCGCGCTTATCGCGGTAGTAGCGCCGGAGCTTCTCGAAATCCATCGCCCGATCCCGGACGGCCTCCCGCGAGATATAGCGGTTCGGCTTATTCATGATGCGGAGGAAGTCCCGGCGGGTGCCCATGCCGAGGGCGAGCCGGATATAGGCGAGGATGTCCTGCGCCACCGTACTGTCATAGAGATTTTTCGTATGATCTCGCGTTGTATACGGAAGCTGCAGCCGTACAAATTCGGAGATCAGCGGACGCGCCAGGGTCTGGGTACGGAACAGAACGGCGATCCGCTCCGGTGGGATCCCGCGCGCGAGCTCCTCCCGGATGTTCTTCAGCACGAGCGCATACTCCTGCAGCGTGTCGGGCGCCTGATAACGCAGTGCGCGTCCACCCGGCCCCTGTACGGCTGTGATTTCCTTCGGGAAGCGATGTTCGTTCCGGGCGATGACCTGCGCCGAAAATGTGACGATTTCCTCGTGCGAACGGTAGTTATTGGAGAGTGTGATGCGTGCCGCACCTGGATAATCGCGCTCGAAGCCGAGCATGATGCCGGGATCCGAGCCCCGGAAGGCGTAGATCGACTGGTCGTCATCCCCGACGATGAAGAGATTGTTTTCCGGCAGGGCAAGCATGCGCACGATTTCATACTGAAGAGGCGAAATATCCTGGAACTCATCGACCATGACATAGTGGTACTTCTCCTGCCAGCGACGAAGCTCCGCCGGCTCGTCGCGGAAGAGCTGACGACAGCGAAGGAGCATATCATCGAAGTCCACGAGGCGCTGCTGCCCCAGGCTCTCCTGGTAACGCAGCATGAGGGCCGTGAACTGCTCGTTCGAAAGCAGGTTCGAATCAAATTCCGAGAGCAGCTTTCCGCTCCCCTTGAAACGCGAGATCTCGCCGATCAGAAGACGCAGAAAGTCCTGATCATAGCTGCAGTCGATACCGATGGCCTCCGCGATTTCACGCAGCATCTGCGACTGCGTCCGTTCGCTCAGGATGTTTTTATACGAAAAGTGATAGCGGATGCGGAGGATGAAGAAAAAGATCGAGTGGAAGGTGCCGAAGTTCACCTGGCCGCCGGCATCGCACAGGCTGCCCGGGAGGCGCGCATCCTCAGCGGACGAAAAAGCCGGACGATGCCCGGCTTCTGCTTCGTAGGCGTCCCCCAGCCGCTGCTTCAGCTGCTCCTCGAGGTAGAGCTTCCGAAAGCGGCTCTCCATCTCGAGGGCCGCGGCCTTCGTGAAGGTGATGACGAGGATGTCCTCCGGGCGCACGCCGCTCCGGATCAGCTGCAGGATGCGGTGCGTGATCACCGTCGTTTTCCCGGAGCCTGGTCCGGCCAGCACCATCGCCGGCCCGTCTCTGTGTTCGATTGCCCGTTTCTGATCGATAGAAAAACCCATGGCAGTATTCTACCATGGGTTTCTGAAATCTCCTATAGTCGTCCAAGCGACCATATTTTCTGCAGCTATATGTGGATGCGATACGCATATCAGCGTATGCAGCGGACACATCTGCCGCACGTGTCGCTCCGATATATGGAGCGATATGTCTTACGCCTCGAGGCGACGGATGCCCTCAGCGATACGCTGGAGGGACTCCTCCTTACCGAGGACCTCCATGATCTCGGTCGCACCGGCCGGGGTCATCTGACGACCGGAAAGCGCGATACGGATCGGCCACATGACGAAGCCGGTCTTGTAGCCCTTCTCCTTACCATATGCGGAAAGCAGCTCGAACAGTGCGTCGTTGGAGAAATCCTCCTGCGCACTGAGAAGCGGCTGTACCTCACGGAGAAGCGCGAGCGAATTCTCAAGGGTTGTCTTCGACTTCTTATTCACATAGAGATCTGTGCTGTACTTCGGAAGGGTCTCGAAGAAGCCGATCATTTCCTCGTTGATGTCCGGGAAGATCTCGATACGGGTCTTCACCATGGTCGCGATGTGACGGAGATCGAGCGGCTTCGTGATGATCTTCTGGATATATGGAAGCGCACGCTCGTAATACGAATCGAAATCCATCGCCTTGATGTACTCGCCATCCATCCAGCGCAGCTTCTCCATGTCGAAGACCGCCGGGCTCTTCGAGATACGGTGATAGTCGAACTTCTCGATGAGGTCCTGGAGGGACATAATCTCCTCGTTATCCTCCGGAGACCAGCCGAGGAGGGCGACGAAGTTCACGACGGCCTCAGCCACGAAGCCCTGATCGATCAGGTCCTCGAAGGAAGCATGACCGGAACGCTTGCTGAGCTTCTTGTGATTTTCATCCGTAATCAGCGGACAGTGCACATACTTCGGAATCTCCCAGCCGAAGGCCTCATAGAGACGATTGTACTTCGGGCTCGAGCTCAGATACTCGTTGCCGCGAACGACGTGGGTGATGCCCATCAGATGATCGTCGATGACATTGGCGAAATTATAGGTCGGATAGCCGTCGGACTTGATAAGAACCATATCATCGAGCTCGGCGTTATCGACGGTGACGTCTCCGTAGAGCTCGTCGTGGAAGGTCGTTGTGCCCTCGGTCGGGTTGTTCTGACGGATGACATATGGCATGCCGGCAGCGAGGTTTGCCTCGATTTCTTCCTTCGAGAGGGAGAGACAGTGCTTATCATAGTGCATGATCTCTTCGCCGTTGACCACGGTCTTCAGCGACTCCAGGCGCTCCTTCGTGCAGAAGCAGTAGTATGCCTTGCCCTCATCGACGAGCTGCTTCGCATACTTCATATAGATGCCCTGTGCACGACGCTCGGACTGCACGTACGGACCGCAGTCGCCCGGCTTATCCGGGGACTCATCCGGGATCAGGCCGGTATCGGCGAGGGTTTCATTGATAAGTTCGACAGCACCCTCAACGAAGCGCTCCTGGTCCGTATCCTCGATACGGAGGAGGAAGTCACCACCCTCATGCTTCGCGATGAGGTAGGCGTAGAGTGCGGTACGAAGGTTACCTACATGCATCCTTCCGGTCGGGGATGGTGCATATCTCGTTCTGATTTTCATAATATAGAACTCCTTAGTCTCTCAGATCCTGTGGACGCATGGTGAGATTGATACGGCCCATCTTGTCGATCTCCTGAACCTTGACGGTTACTTCGTCGCCGATGTTGACCACATCCTCTACCTTATCAACGCGACCATCGGCCAGCTTCGAGATGTGTACCATACCATCCTTATTCGGGCTGAGCTGTACGAAGGCACCGAAGTTCATGATACGAACGACCTTACCGGTCAGTACCTGACCCGGCTCGATGTCGTTGACGATCGACTCGATGATCTTCTTCGCCTTCTCGAGCGCGTTCTTATCGATTCCGGAGATGGAAACCATACCGCTGTCGTCGATGTCGATCTTTGCACCGGTCTCGTCGATGATGCCGTTGATGGTCTTACCCTGCTTACCGATGACATCACCGATCTTCTGCGGATCGATCTGCATGGTGATGATCTTCGGAGCGTACTCGGAAAGCTCGGCACGCGGAGCGGCGATGGCATCCTTCATAACGCCATCCATGATGACGAGACGTGCCTCGTGAGCTCTGTGGATCGCCTCGGTCACGATGTCTCTGGTGAGACCGTGAATCTTGATATCCATCTGGATCGCGGTGATGCCCTCATGTGTACCGGTTACCTTGAAGTCCATGTCGCCGAAGAAGTCCTCGAGACCCTGGATATCGGTCAGTACGATGTAGTCATCATCGGTGTCACCGGTTACGAGACCGCAGCTGATACCGGCTACCGGCTCCTTGATCGGAACACCGGCTGCCATCAGAGACAGGCAGGATGCACAGGTCGAACCCATCGAAGTCGAACCGTTGGACTCCATGGTCTCGGATACGGCACGGATCGCATATGGGAACTCCTCAACGGAAGGAAGAACCGGAAGCAGTGCCCTCTCAGCGAGTGCGCCATGACCGATCTCACGACGTCCCGGTCCACGGCTGGCCTTCGCCTCACCGACAGAGTAGCCAGGGAAGTTATACTGGTGAAGGTAACGCTTCTCGGTGATGTACTCATTGAGTCCCTCCACCTTCTGAACCTCGGAAAGAGGTGCCAAGGTGACGATATCGAGGATCTGGGTCTGGCCACGCTTGAACATCGCGGAGCCATGGACTCTCGGAATCAGATCCACCTCTGCCTCGAGCGGACGGATCTCCTCGATCTTACGACCATCCGGTCTCTTATGATCCTTCAGGATCATCTTACGAACGGTCTTCTTCTCATACTGATATACAGCATCCGGAAGCTGCTGAAGGGCATCCTCGTCATCCGCGAGTGCCTCCTCGAGCTTTCTGGTCACCTCGGCCATGTTGGCATCACGCTGCTGCTTATCATCGGTGAATACCGCGTTCTCCATCTCCGCCTCTGGAACGATAGACTTGATCTTATCGAAGAGCGCCTGCGGAACCGCATAGCTCTCATACGGAGTCTTCTCCTTACCACACTCGGCGATGATGGAATCGAAGAAGCTGATGATCTGCTTGTTGATCTCATCTGCCTTGTAGATGGCCTCGATCATCTGATCATCGGAGATGCAGTTTGCACCGGCCTCGATCATGATCACCTTATCACGGGTGGAAGCAACGGTCAGGTTAAGATCGGATACGGTCTTCTCTGCGTTGGTCGGGTTGATGATGAACTCACCGTTGATCATGCCGACCTGTGTGGAAGCGCATGGACCATCCCATGGAACGTTGGAAATCGCGGTTGCCAGGGAAGAACCAAGCATCGCAAGAAGCTCTGGTGAGCAGTCCTGATCGACGGACATCACGAGGTTGTCGAGCAGAACATCGTTACGGAAATCCTTCGGGAAGAGTGGTCTCATCGGACGATCGATGACACGGGAGGTGAGGATCGCATTATCGCTTGCGCGGCCCTCTCTCTTCTTAAATCCACCCGGGAACTGTCCTACGGCATACATCTTCTCCTCATACTCCACCTGGAGCGGGAAGAAATCGATACCGTCACGTGGCTGTGCCGATGCGGTACAGGTGGACAGAACGGTCGTATCACCATAGTGCATCAGTGCTGCACCATTTGCCTGGGCACATACACGGCCGATATCGACGGTCAGTGTTCTGCCGGCGAGTTCCATTGAATAACTCTTGTACATTCGTACCTCCTTTTATATAGACAGGGAGGTCCAAAAACACTGATCAGGCTCCCTTTTCGTGCGGGTCGGGCTCCTGCTGAAAACCGGGCCTCATCAGTGGTCTCGGATACTTCCCTGTCGATGATTTCGATAAATCCATGTGCACGATCGCAGAAAGGCACATAGTCCATACGATTATAGTATAAAAAAAGGACGGAGAAAAGTATCTCCGCCCTTTTTCTTTATGAGTTTTAGATTACTTTCTGATGCCGAGCTTCTCGATGAGGGATCTGTAGCTGTCCAGATCGTTCTTCTGAAGGTAAGCAAGAAGGCCTCTTCTCTGACCAACCATCATGAGAAGACCACGTCTTGAGTGGTGATCCTTCGGGTTCTTCTTAAGGTGCTCAGTGAGCTCGTTGATACGTGCAGTCAGAATGGCGATCTGAACCTCTGGTGAACCTGTGTCACCAGCCTTACGGCCGTACTGCTCGATGATCGCTGTCTTTTTCTCCTTGGAAATCATGGTAAATCCTCCTGATGTTAAACTATGTCACGCATGGTGACGACTTACGTTAACAGAGCTACCGGATGGAGTTCCGCGCAACCATGCCAACGCGCATACGAATGTACTTTAACAGAAGTGCCACGACTTGTCAATCGCCCATTGAGCGAAATACCGCCTTTTTTCGTGTTATTTCAGCCTGCCCGGGTCGAGCTCCATCGGCCAGGCTGCCGTGGCTGCGACATCCCTCTGGAGCTGCGCCTTCAGCTCGTCGATCGAGGCGAACTTATGCTGGTCACGAAGCCGGGTCATAAACTCGACGCGGATCTTCTTTCCATACAGGTCGCCATGGTAATCGAGGATATAGGTCTCGATGGAGGTCGGATTATCGTCGGCGATGGTCGGGTTATTTCCGACGTTCGTCATGCCACGATACAGCTGTTGCCCGATCAGGACACGGGTGATGTAGACGCCCGGCTTCGGATTCAGCTTTCCTTCCTTCGGGAGGATATTCGCGGTTGGGAAGCCGATCGACGCGCCGATCTCCTTTCCGCGCATCACGGTGCCGCTCAGCGCTACATGACGGCCGAGCAGTTCGGCGGCCTTTTCGACATTGCCCTTCTCGATCTCCTCGCGGATGAAGCTGCTGGAGATCTCGCGCTCCTGTCCGTTCTCATCGAGGACTTCCTTTTTCTGAATCACATGGACCGCGTAGCCGTACTTCGGTGCACGTGCTTCGAGGAGCGCGGCAGTACCCTGCGCCTTATACCCGAAGGAACAGTCCGTGCCCACGACGATATCCGACGCGTGCATCCCCTCGACCAGGACGGTGCGCAGGAAATCCTCCGCAGAGACACCCATGGTCTCCTGGTTCACAGGATAGGAAAAGACATAGTCGAAGCCGAGGTTCCGAAGGCGTGTCAGGTGCTCTTCGCTGCTCGAAATCGTATCCTGACGGACGCCGGTGAGGACGTCCGTCGGATTTGCGCTGAAGGTCAGGAGCGCCGTCTTCCGGTGCTTTTCCTTCGCGATACGGAACATGTTTTCGAAGATGAGCTGGTGCCCGAGATGGCTGCCGTCGAACTTTCCGAAGGAAACGACCGCCGCCTCCGGGACGTACATCGGTGGCTTCACGATACGGATCAGCTCGCCCCGCGCCTCATAACCGGCGATCTCCTCGATGGTCCGGCTGTCGGAGATCGAGAACTGACCGACACGTGTACGCTTCAGTGCAGACATCGCGGCACCACAGCCGAGCTTCTCCCCGATATCCTTGATCAGTGTACGGATATAGGTGCCCTTCGAGCAGGTGACGGTCATCCGTACGTATGGGAGGTCAATGCTGTCGACCGTGATGTCGTGGATGGTGATGCGGTTCGGCTTCCGCTCGATGACCTTTCCCTGCCGGGCGAGGTCGTAGAGCTTCTGTCCGTTCACCTTTTTCGCACTGTACATCGGCGGAATCTGGTCATAAGAGCCGACGAAGCTCTGCGCGGCTGCGCGGAGCTCCTCTTCGCTGATATCGACCGGATGCTCGCTGAGAATCGTTCCGGTCGTATCCTCGGTATCGGTCAGGATGCCGAGCTTCATCTCCGCCTCATAGACCTTTTCCGTCGCTTCGATCGAGGAGACCAGCTTCGTCGCCGTGCCGGCACAGATCACCAGTACACCCTCGGCCATCGGGTCGAGGGTGCCGGTATGTCCTATTTTCTTTTCATGAAGGATGGCACGAAGCTTCTTCGTGACGTCGAAGCTCGTCCAGCCCTTCTCTTTATAAACATTGATAATTCCGTCCATAGTTCCCTTAAAGCCGATTGGATACGAAATCCGGTGCATCCATCTGCTTCGAAAGCTCCTTCGTAATGTTGTTCATCACATCATGGTAGGAGCCCTGAAGTGTACAGCCGGCGGCCATTTTGTGGCCACCACCACCGAAGGTCATCGCCACCTTCGCTACATCCAGCTGGTTATTATTACTCCGGAGACTGACCTTGAAGTTCTGATTGCTCATTTCATACATGAACATCGCACAGTCGATGCCTCTCGTCTCCCGCATGGTGCTGACGACACTGTCTACATCCCGGGAGGTGACCTGGTAGAACTTCATATCCGTACAGGTCAGCCAGCCGGCGATACAGCGATGATCCATCAGCATCAGGCTTTCCATCAGTACGCGACCAAGTACCTGCTGCTGTGCATAGGTTTTCGTATAGTAGCTGTCGTCGACGATCCGGCAGAAATCGATGCCCTTCGCCATCAGGAAGCCGGCGATTTCCATCGTATGCTGCGAAGTGCAGCTGTACTTGAAGATGCCGGTATCATGTGCGATGCCGAGATAGAGGCACTCGGCTACCTTTGCATCGATGTAGCTCGTATCCATCAGATCATAGACGACCTCGGAGGCACTCGAAGCATCTGGACGGATGGAGCCATGCGGGAACTGCTGTGCGCCCGGAACGTGATGATCCGCCACAAACAGCTCCTTCGCATTCTCTGCGAGGCTTCGGAAATCGCCGACACGATCATAGCCGTTACAGTCACAGATAATACAGAGATCATACTTCCGATCGGAAGGTGTATGCACGATGGTATCGATGCCCGGAAGGAAATCATACTTTTCGTTTGCAATCTGCAGGTAAACATTCACCTTCTTATCAGGATACTGATTCAGAATATAATGCTTCGTGCCCAGGGTTGAGCCGAGACAGTCCCCGTCCGGGTTCGTATGGCCCAGGATGCAGATACTGTCTGCCCTATTAATCATCTGCTGAAATTCATTCATCAATCGTACCTTCTCCATATATCAACATATCAAGCGTGATTACGCTTCGTCCGACGGCGCTTCCGAAGAATCCTCTGTATCCTCTGCGGATACCGAAGCGTCCGCCTCCAGACTGCGCTTCGCTGCATCCTCTTCATTCACCTTACGGATCAGCTCGTCCATATGCGCTCCATACATGATGGAGTGATCAGCGACGAACTGAAGCTCTGGTGTGTGCCGGAGATTGACGGTCTGTGCAAGCTCACGGCGCAGGAAGCCACTGGCGGCCTTCAGGCCCTCCATGGTCTTCGCAAGCGATTCCTCACTGCCGAGCACAGAGATATATACCTTACAGTACTGGAGGTCCGGTGTGACCTCGGCGTCGGTGACCGACGTCATCGGGGACACACGCGGATCCTTCAGGTCACGGATCGCTACGGAAAGCTCTCGCATGACCTCTGCGTTAATTCTTGTATTTTTTACAGAACCTTTTTTCAACGCTTAACCTCTTCCATTACATATGCTTCAACATAATCCTCAAGCTCGATCTCATTGAAGCCCTCGAATACAAGACCACACTCGTAGCCGGCCTTGACTTCCTTTACATCATCCTTGAAGCGCTTTACAGATGCGATTGCGCCCTCCCAGATCTTATCCTGCTTCGGGCCGCGGAAGATGCGGGCCTTGGCACCTCTCTGTACGAGACCGTCCTTGACCATACATCCTGCGATGTTGCCGACACCGGACGCCTTGAAGATCTGACGGATCTCGGCGTGGCCGATCACCTTCTCCTCGAAGACAGGGGCCAGCATGCCCTTCATCGCATTCTCGATATCCTCGGTTGCCTTATAGATGATGTCATAGAGACGAACATCGACATGCTCACGCTCTGCGATTTCACGTGCGGTCGCATCCGGCTTGACATCGAAACCGATGACGATGGCGTTCGACGCACTTGCGAGTACGACATCGGACTCGTTGATCGCACCGACACCGGAGTGGATAACCTTTACGGCTACCTCCTCGTTTCGGATCTTCTCAAGCGCATCCTTGACGGCCTCTACAGAACCCTGAACGTCGGCCTTGACCACGAGCGGAAGCTCCTTGATCTCGCCGGCCTTGATCTGATCGAAGAGTGCATCGAGGGATACCTTCTTCTTGGACTCCTCGACCATCTTCTGCTTGCTCTCCGTGACGAAGGCGGCAGCATAGGCCTTGGCCTCCTTCTCGTTGTCCTTCACCTGGAAGATCTCGCCCGCATTTGGAACAGAGCTGAGACCGAGGATCTCACACGGCTGTGAAGGTACGGCCTTCTTGATGCGCTTACCCTTATCGTCGGTCATCGCACGAACCTTACCGTATGCAGAACCGACGGCGACGACATCGCCCTGGTGAAGCGTTCCCTTCTGCACGAGGAGACGTGCAACCGGGCCCTTGCCGCGGTCGAGCTCTGCCTCGATGACAACGCCATACGCTGCACGGTTCGGGTTTGCCTTCAGCTCCATCACATCCGCCTGGAGAATGATATTCTCGAGCAGGTCATCGATGCCCATACCGGTCTTCGCAGATACCGGAACACAGATGACATCTCCGCCATACTCCTCCGGGATGAGGTCATACTTCATCAGCTCCTGCTTTACCTTATCCGGGTTTGCCGTCGGCTTATCCATCTTATTGATGGCTACGATGATCGGTGTGTTGGCGGCCTTTGCGTGGTTGATTGCTTCCACGGTCTGCGGCATGACACCATCATCCGATGCGACGACGAGTACAGCGATATCGGTCGACTGTGCACCACGCATACGCATCGCGGTGAAGGCTTCGTGGCCCGGTGTATCGAGGAAGGTGATGACTCTGTCTTCGTCATTTACATTGACCTTCACCTGGTAAGCACCGATGGACTGTGTGATACCACCGGCCTCGCGTGAGGTCACATTTGTATTACGGATGGCATCGAGGATGGAGGTTTTACCATGATCGACGTGACCCATAACGCAGACGACAGGCGGTCTGGTGACCATCTCGTCATCGGAGTCCTCGACGTCATCCTTTACGAGCTCGGCGATGACATCGACCTTCTCCTCCTTCTCGCAGAGGATCTCATAATCAACCGCGATGTTCTCTGCATCCTCGTAGGAGATCTCTGTGTTCAGGGTAACCATCTTACCCTGCATAAAGAGCTTCTTGATGATTTCAGCCGCCTTGATGCGCATCTTGTCCGCAAGATCCTTGATGGTGATCACCTCAGGAATCGTGATGGACTTGATCTCCTCCTCTACCGGCTTCACAACCTCCGGCTTGATGAACGCGCCCTTGCCGGTCTTCTTCTTGTAGGAGACCTCATCGGCTCTCTCGTAGGACTGCTCTGCCGTATACTTGTTCTGCTTACGGTTGTTCCGGTTCCGCTTTGCTGCCTCTGCCTTCTCGTTATCGAAATTCTTATTTCCGAAGGTCTTTCCGGCCACCGGCTTATGCGCTACGCGGTTCTGAGTCGGCTTCGAAGCGACATCGACGGCTGGTGCAGCACCTGCGCCTGCCGGACGTCTCGTACCGAAACCGGCACCTGCCGGACGCTGACCCGGTCTCTGCTGACCATTGCGGTCGCCGAATGGACGGCTGCCCTGCGGACGATCACCGAATGGTCGCTGCTGACCATTGCGATCACCGAAGGAAGGGCCATCCTGCGGACGATCACCGCTTCTCTGACCGTTACGGTCACCGAAGGAGCGTGTCCCCTGCGGGCGATCACCGAAGCTGCGGCCACCCTGTGGGCGCTCTGCCGGACGTGCCGGGCGCTCTGCGGCTGGCTTCGCCTGCGCTTCCTTCGCATGCTCTGCGAGGGCCTTCGCGGCTGCGGCTGCCTTTGCAGCTTCTTCCGCCGCCTTCCGTGCGGCCTCTTCCTCTGCAGACTTCCGTGCCGCCTCTGCTCTTGCCTCCTCGGCCTCCTGACGCTTCTGGATCTCATTGAGCTCCTTCAGCGGTGTTACGCGTGCGGTTCCAGGTGGCAGCGGACGACCATTCGGGCTGGCCTTCCGTGCCGGCTTCTCTGCCTCCTGCGACTTCCGTGCGCCCTGAGATGCAGCGGTGCCGAACTTCGAGCCCAGTGGGCGATTTTTATGATTTGCGGAATTCTGCGAATGGAAAACAACAGCAAGTTTCTTTTTCTTAGGCGCATCTCCTGCCTTCGACTTATCCTTACTTCCTTCCCTGCTGTTCATTCCCAAATCTTTCTGGTTATCATCTGACATTCACATTACCTCCGTCAATATATTTGATCATCGCCTGGGCGAAGCCCTGATCTTCAATGCTTATCGACGATCGTTCGGATCGTCCCAGCTGGTGCCCCAGCGTTTCCTTGGTGCCAAGTTCCTGATATGGCACACTGCGATAGGTGGTCATATTTTTAAACTTCTTTTTCGTATTATCGGATGCATCCTCCGGGATGATCACGAGAAATGATTTGCCACTTTTGATGGACTTCTCCACGGCGAACTCACCGCTTTTACATTTCCCGGCCCGCTGACACAGTCCGAGCAATCCATAGATTTTATCTGTCAAGCTGCTCCAGTTCCTCTCTCAGTGTATCCAGGGTCTCCTTCGTGATCGCTTCCTTAAAGGACCGCTCCAGAGCCTTCCGCCGGAATGCCTTCTCGAGGCACTCCGGATTCTTACAGATGTATGCGCCACGACCATTCTTCCGGCCGCTCGGATCGATCGAGAAGCTGCCCTCCGGCTCATGTACGATCCGGATCAGCTCCTTCTTCTCTTTCTTTTCACCACAACCGATACAGGTTCTCTCAGGTACCTTCTTCATCTTCGTTACTCGTTCTCATCCTCCGAAGTCGTCTCGTCGTATGCGATATCGTCCTCATACTCGCCCTCGGCGCCCTCACTCTGATAGTCGATACCCATCTCGTCGAAGATGCCCTGCTCCTGTGCCTGGGACTCCGACTTGATATCGATCTTATAGCCGGTCAGCTTCGCGCTGAGACGTGCGTTCTGACCCTCCTTACCGATGGCCAGGCTCAGCTGATTATCCGGCACGATAACCATCGCCTCGTTGTTATCCTGATCGGCGATGACCGCGATCACCTTCGCCGGTGACAGTGCGTTCTCGATCAGGTACGCCGGGTTCTCATCATAGTTGATGATATCGATCTTCTCACCGTGAAGCTCATCGACGATGGCGTTTACACGGGAACCGTTCAGACCGACGCATGCACCTACCGGATCGACATCCGGATCGTGGGACATGACCGCCATCTTCGTTCTGGAGCCGGCCTCACGTGCGATTGCCTTGATCTCGACGGTACCGTCACGAACCTCGGCGACCTCATCCTCGAACAGACGCTTTACAAGCTCCGGATGCGTTCTCGAGATCATGACACGCGGACCACGCGGCATATCTCTGACCTCGACCACATACACCTTGATGCGCTCGTTCGTCACGAGGGTCTCGCCCTTGATCTGCTCGTTCTCTGCGAGATAGCCATCGACCTTGCCGAGATTTACGATGACAGAACGTCCGGTATCCCGCTCGACGGTACCAGTCACGACCTCCTTCTCCATGGAGTAGTACTCCTTATAGAGCACCTTACGCTCCTCCTCACGGATCTTCTGTACGATCACGCCCTTTGCGTTCTGGGTCGCGATACGTCCGAAACTCTTGGAATCCACCTTCACCGGAACGATGGAGCCCAGCGTGTAGGCCGGATTGATCAGTCTGGCATCGGCGAGTGAGATTTCTGTGTTCTTATCGAAAACTTCCTCTACGACGGTCTTATCCGCGATGACGGAATAATCACAGGTGTCCGGATCTACGTTGACACGCACATTATCGGCAGAACCGAAATGGTTCTTGCATGCAGTCTGGAGTGACAGCTCGATCGCCTCGATGAGAGACTGCTTCGAGATTCCTTTCTCCTTTTCCAGTAAATCGAGTGCTTCGCTGAGTTCAGTGTTCATTAGTTTTTACCCCTCCCGGTAAGTGTATCTTCATTTGTATCTTCATGGCTGTCTTCGGAATCCGCATCGGTGTCTTCATCGACCGCCGCTTCCTCCTCTTCAACATCCTCTGGAATCACATCTTCATTGCCAGGCTGATCCTTGAATCCGAGCGAACATACCTCCAGCATGTACTGCTCATCGATGAAATCCTCCTGGTCCAGCCATTTGGAAAGCCGTCTGGATACCTTCGCACAGTCGTTTACGGTCATGTCCACCTCGTCGAGACGATAGATGAACGCACGCAGATACCACTCATTATTTTCATAAGTGAAGGTAACGCTGTCGACTCCGTAGCCCTCCTTCGGACAGAAGCTGTCGAGGTACGTTTTTACTCTTTCAGTATAGTTGCCCTTTGCCTGCATTGAATTTTCCTCTAAACTTAAGTTAAAGGAGCGGGCGAAACGCCTGCTCCTTTAACTAGTCAACAAATACTCTATATTTATAGCACGGTCCTCAGGACAATGCAAGGCTTTTCGTGTGATTCAGCGAACAGCTCAGAGCAGGCCCTGGATCAGAATGATCAGAATCAGTACCGGAAGGACGAACTGGAAGTACGGCTTGATCGCCGCCGGCAGCTTCAGTCCTTCACCCTTGTTGCACTCTGCGAGGTAGTGATCGAAGCCCCAGCCCCAGCGGCTCACACAGAACAGAAGGTAGATGAGCGAACCCGCCGGAAGCAGGAGGTTTGATACGATGAAATCCTCGGAATCCAGGACGCCACGGGCACCGATGATATGGAGATCTGACCAGAGATTAAAGCCCAGAACGCACGGCACACTGGCGAGCAGCACGAAGATGCAGTTCAGGTAGACAGCCTTCTTTCGCTCCCATCCGAAGTTGTCGATGGAGGTCGAGAGCAGATTCTCGAAGACGGTGATGACGGTGCTGAAGCTTGCGAAGCTCATGAACAGGAAAAACATGGCGCCCCAGAGGCGTCCACCCGCCATATTCATAAACACCTTCGGCAGGGTCAGGAAAATCAGACTCGGACCGGCATCCGGCTGCACGTTAAAGGCGAAGCAGGCCGGGAAGATGATCAGACCGGACATGATTGCAACGAAGGTATCAAGCACGCAGATACGCGCAGACTCGCCGACCAGTGTATAATCGTCCGACATATAGGAACCGAAGATCTCGATGCATGCGATGCCGAGGCTCAGTGTGAAGAAGGCCTGATTCATCGCGGCGGAGATCACGGAGCCGAGTCCCTTCAGCATACTGCCGCCGCCCTGCTCTGCGACACGCACGAGGCTCGGAATCAGGTAGAAGCGTGTGCCCTCCACCGAGTTCGGAAGCGTCAGGCTGTGGAAGGCCAGTACGACGATCAGTGCGAGCAATGCCGTCATCATGACCGTTGTCACCTTCTCGAGACCCTTCTGAAGACCGAAGGAGCAGACCAGGAAGCCGACCAGTACGGTCACGGCCATGCTCAGCATCATCTCTTCCGGAGCGTTCATCAGCTTCGCAAAGACCTCATCCGCGGCTTCCGTGCGGATGCCATCGAAGACGCCCAGGATGAACTTGAAGAAGTAGGACAGCATCCAGCCGGATACCGTCGTGTAGTACATCATCAAAAGATAGGAACCGGCGGTCGCAAACCAGCCATGAATATGCCACTTACTCCCCTTCGGTTCCAGTGCCTCATAGGCGCGCACGGCACTCTTATGCGATGCCCGTCCGACGGCGAGCTCCATCGTGAGCACCGGGATCCCCATGATGACCAGAAAAATCAGATAGAACAGTACGAAGATACCGCCGCCGTTCTGTCCGACGAGATAAGGAAACTTCCATACGTTTCCGATGCCGATGGCACATCCGGCACTGACCAGGATGAAGCCGATGCGGGACTTAAAGCCTTCCCGTTTACCCATAGTGTTTTCCCCCCATAAAAAAAGTGTATCTGTCATTCCATATCTGAAACATCGAAGGTAAAGCGATATTTCAGATAAACTCAGACAGATACACTATTTTATACAGTTTCTGATTATTTTGCACTAACCATTTTCAACATTTTTCGTTTTGTCCAGGACAGCCGGGATCTCAGCGAGCGATACGATGCGATAGCGAAGCTCTGCGCGTGGTCCGGTCAGCTCCTTCAGCTTCCGTGCGAGGCGCTGATAGATGATGCTGCAGTCCTCCTTTTTCGTACCGATCAGCAGGAGCAGATACTGGCTCGAGCTGTACTTCGTAAACACATCGCCCTGACGCAGTCCTTCATACAGTGCCTGCTTCAGCGCCTCAGAGCGTGCGTTCAGCTTTTCCGGATTCTGAATCGGCTTTCCCTCGTAATCGACGAGGGTACAGAGCATCATGAAGATGCTGCTGCCACGGCGGGACATATTCCGACGAAGCACATTATAGACATCGATGAAGCTTGCGTACGCACAGTAGTAGGAACCGGTCCGCGGCTCCGTATCCTCACCGCTCTTCAGTGCCGCATCCCGCTTCAGAATATCCGCCTGGATATCTCCGATGTTCTCCGACACGACCTTCAGCTCCTCATAGATGCGGGCGTAGCACTGCACGAGCTCATCCGGAAGTGGAACCTCCAGCTCGTCCAGATAGTAGTGGGCGGTTTTATTATACAGCTCATAGGCTTCCTTCGTCTGTTTCTTCAGAATCAGCGCATCGATCAGCTGAATCTGCCAGCCGCTCTCCGGGTAAATCCGGGCCGCCTGGGCATACAGCTGGTATAAATGATCATAATCCTGCTTTTTACGGTAAAAATCACCGAGGAAGCGTACCAGCTCATCATAGCTTTCCTTCAGTCGGATAGACTCGACGATGACCCAGTTTTCGGTCGCAAAATCCGGCAGAAGCTCGCCCTGGTACAGCGCACCAGCCTGCTCGTAGAGGGCCGCCTTCTCTTCCGGTGCGACGGCCTCCTGGGCCCTCTGACAGAGTCGTCGGAAGTCTGCGAAATCATACGAAAAGCGATAGCCCTCCGGCCGCTCTGGTGTATATATGCCCTTCTTGCCTTCGATATAGCGCTTCCCTGGCATCCCGCTTTTTTTCAGCTGCGTCCGTGCCTGATGAAGCAGATTATTCAGGCTGTTGTTTTCATCCAGCAGCTCCTTATAAGCGAATACATAGTCGATCAGCTCCCGCTTCGCGATTCCGGTCTCATGATGTAAGAAAATCACCTGGATCAGCTTCAGAAAATTCGCCTTACTGTTTTCTCCGAAGTAGAGCTGCTGCCCATCTACCGAAACAGCAAACTGCCCCAGCATCTGTATAACGATACGCTTTTCATCTGTCGGCATACGTCTTCCCTCCCTTCTCTTTCTGATTGAAAGTTCTTATATTTATAGTAGTCGGCTGGAATCAAAAAGTAAACGAAAAAATTAAAAGCGCATCCGTATTTAAGATTTTTACGTATCCGTCATCAGAATACGATGCCCAGATACTCGATCACGAGCCCCCAGAAGACACCGAGCCCATACAGCATGATCGTAATCCGGAGATTCTCATTCGGATGATCATTCGTACGGAACAGAACGAGCAGTCCGACACCGGCACCGACCAGGAGACCGGCCATCATCTGCCCGGCGTTCAGTATCCCCATCAGGTACAGCTGGGTGATGCTGACGGACGCAGCACAGTTCGGGATCAGACCGACGACGCCGGCCAGGAAGACACCGACGATCGGCTTTCCGGAGAGGAAGTGACCGAGGGCCTCGGCACCGATGCCCTCGACGAGGAGCGTGATGATCAGGGTGATGAAGAAGATGAAGCCGGTGATCTGAACCGTATGATGGAGTGCCGGCATGGCGATGCCCATGAAGCCCTTCTGATGATGGTGATGATGATGTCCTGCATGGGCGTGGGCAGCTGCATGCTCGTGGCTGTGGTGCTCCTCTGCGACATGACGATGTGTGTGGTCGTCTGCATTGGCCTCGTGCGTATGCGCCGCCTCTGTATGAAGCTCTTCCTCTTCATCATCGTCGCAGTCACAGTGCTCATGCACACAGAGATCGTGAATATGCTTCTCCGGTGCCTTCGTATGGCGGCCATGCCGCATGAAGACGTCGAGCAGGAAACCACTGATGAGGCCCAGGATCGCCTTCGTCGCCAGAACCCGCAGCATCGTCGCCGGATGTACACCCTCCGAGATAAAAATCGGCAGCATCTCATCTGAGGTCGACAGGAAGACGGCGATCAGGGTGCCGACCGAGATCACGCCGCCCGCAAACAGACTGGAGGCCGCCGCCGAGAAGCCACACTGCGGCAGGATACCCACAGCCGCTCCGATCAGCGGACCGAAGTGACCGGCCTTCTCCAGCATCCCCGTCGTATGCTTCTCTGCCTTATGCTCGAGGTACTCCATCCCCATATAGGTGATCAAAAGGAACGGAATCAGCTTCGCTGTATCCAGTACCGCATCGAACAACGCGTCTAAAATCATTTCCATCTAATGTTTACTCTCCTTTATGTCATTCTTTATCGCGTTCTCTAGAATAACACAGGTGTCAACACGTAAATCATCATATGAACACACGTAAATATAAAAAGGGCCCCGAAGGGCCCTGAGTGAAAATTATTTACGAAGAGACGCCTCGATGAGACCGCGGAACAGCGGATGCGCGTTGTTCGGGCGGGACTTGAACTCCGGGTGCGCCTGGGTAGCGACGAAGTACGGATGATCCGAAAGCTCGATCATCTCTACGATATGGCCGTCCGGTGACTGACCGACGAGCTGCATACCGGCTTCCTCGAGCTCTGCGCGGAAGTCATTATTGACCTCATAACGGTGACGGTGACGCTCGGAGATCTGTGTCGTACCATAGAGGGCATGGGCCTTCGAACCGTCGCTCAGTACGCACGGATATGCGCCGAGACGCATCGTGCCGCCGAGATCCGTGACACTCTTCTGCTCCGGCATCAGGTCGATCACCGGATGCTCGGTGTTCGGATCGAACTCCGTCGAGTTGGCATCTGCCCAGCCGAGCACATCCCGCGCGAACTCGATGATCGCAATCTGCATACCAAGGCAGATGCCGAGGTACGGAATCTTATGCTCACGCGCGTACTGTGCTGCCATGATCATGCCCTCGATGCCACGGGAGCCGAAACCGCCCGGAACCAGAATACCATTGACTCCGGCGAGCAGCGTCTCTGCGCCGGACTTCTCGAGCTCCTCAGAATCCACCCAGCGGATCTTCACCTTCGCACGATTGGCGATGCCACCATGCTTCAGGGCCTCCACGACACTGAGGTAGGCATCATGCAGCTGCGTATACTTGCCGACGATGGCGATGACCGTCTCACGGCTCGGATGACGCAGATTCTCGACCATATGTGTCCAGTCGGAGAGATCCGGCTCCGGGCACGGCAGGTGGAGACACTCGAGGACCGACTGCGCGAGATGCTCGTGCTCCATCATGAGCGGCACCTCGTAGATGAACTCCGCGTTCGTGTTCTGCAGTACATGGTTCGCCGGCACATTACAGAAGAGGCCGATCTTCTCACGAATCTCCTGTGGAATCGGATACTCGGTACGGCAGACGAGGATGTCCGCCTGGAGGCCGAGTCGCTGGAGCTCACGTACGCTCATCTGCGTCGGCTTCGTCTTCAGCTCCTCCGACGCATGCAGGTACGGAATCAGCGTCACATGAATCATGATGGCATTCTCATGACCGACCTCCTGCTGGAACTGACGGATCGCCTCGAGGAACGGCTGGGACTCGATATCACCGACGGTACCACCGACCTCGATGATGGCGATGCGATCCTCGTTCTTGTCATCTGAATGATAGAAATCACTCTTGATCTCGTTCGTGATGTGCGGGATGACCTGCACGGTGTGTCCCTCATACTCGCCGTGGCGCTCCTTGTTGAGGACCGACCAGTAGACCTTACCGGAGGTGACATTGCTTCTGTGATCCAGAGACTCGTCGATGAAACGCTCGTAGTGACCTAGATCGAGGTCCGTCTCCGTACCATCATCCGTGACGAAAACCTCACCATGCTGAATCGGGTTCATCGTACCCGGATCGATATTGATATACGGGTCGAACTTCTGCATGGTAACCTTATAGCCACGGGCCTTCAGAAGACGACCGAGCGAAGCGGCTGTGATACCCTTTCCGAGTCCGGAAACGACGCCACCGGTGACAAATACGTACTTGATCATATGCTCCCCTTTCATGATCCCCCATGAAGCAGGCCAATGCCTCATGCGCCATGCACTCACCACCCACAGTAACGCCGGCAGCGATGCACAAAAAAAGAGGTGACCTAACGCAGGGACACTCTTCCTTGCCCCTGTGACGCCATTGCCACCTCACATCATATAAATATCGATATGCTTTTATCTTCGTTTCAGCCTTCTCAGCTTCAGAAAATAAAAACACGAAAATAATACCACCGCTCCCCCCGAATTGTAAACAGAAACTTCACGAAAAAAGACCAGTACCGGCCTCTCGTCAATGAAAGGGGTCAGACCCCCTTGCGTACCGGAACGTCGTGAAAGAGGCGCACAGAATACGTGTGCATCAATCGGAGCGGAGCGCGTCGATCGGGTTCAGCGCCGCGGCACGACGGGCCGGAAGATAGCCGAAGATGAGACCGATCATCACAGAGACCATGAAGGAGACCAGCACCGAAAGGAAGGTCGGCGAGGCATCGATCCCCATGATTTTTCCGGCAGCACTCGTGCCGACGAAGCCGACGGCGATGCCGATGAAGCCACCCAGGGAGCTCGTGACGGCGGCCTCGATGACAAACTGCGAGAGAATCGTCCGACGCTTCGCACCGAGGGCCAGCGCATTATCGTGCGTGATCATGACGACGGTCGTTCCGTCCTGATTGATATCCTGTAAAAAGCCCATGACCTGGCGGGAGGTTTTCGTGTCCAGCGCACCGGTCGGCTCATCCGCGAGGATGAGCTCCGGATCACCGGCGAGGGCACGCGCGATGGACACACGCTGCTGCTGACCGCCGGAGAGCTGGGCCGGATGCTGCATCCACTTGTCCGCGAGGCCGACCCGCTCGAGCTGCTTCATCGCGCGCTTCCGCTGGTCGGACTTCGAGAGTCCGGCATAGAGGAGCGGCAGGGAGACATTGTCCACGAGATTATCCTTCGGAAGCAGGTTGTACTGCTGGAAGATGAAGCCGATCTTATGGTTCCGGATGGCGGCCAGCTCGTCCTCCGACATGTGCGAAGTATTCACCCCCTGAATCAGGTACTCTCCCTTCGTCGGCACATCGAGGGCACCGATGATATTCATGAGGGTCGACTTGCCAGAACCGGACTTGCCGACGATGGCGACAAACTCACCATGATAGATGTTTACGCTGATACCGTCGTTCGCATGCACCTCCTCAGAGCCCATCTGGTAGATTTTGCTAATGTCTTCGAGCTGCAGGAAGGGCACCTCCCCGTCATGCTCCGGCGGGATGTAGGGACCGGCTGCACCATCGACGCCCTGGGCCGCCTGCGCGGCCCGCAGCTTCGCGATTTCCTCGTGATTTTCGGCGTATTCGTCGACTTTATTGATCACACTCATAGCATCACCTCCGTTTAACCCATCGGAGCGCCGCCACCTGGGTTAGCGCCACCCATACCGCCGCGATTACTACTGCCGCCAGCGTTAGCACCACCCATGCTGCCACCACCTGGGTTACCACCACCCATGCCGCCGCCCATGCCTGGCATCATCGTGTCAGTTGAGCTGCTGACGCTGGACTGTGAAATATAGACTTCATCGCCTTTGGAGAGATCACCGGACAGGATCTCGACGTACTCGTCGGAGGTGAGACCCGTGGTGACCGCAACTTCGTGGAAGCCCTCCGGCACATTGCTGCTCTTCGTATTTTGATCGCCGGACGTTTCACTCTTACCGGAGCTCTTTGTATCCGTCGACTTCTCGGCATTCGTCGGCTTCTCGCCCGCTACATTTCCTTCCGGCTGGCCATCTGCTGTACCTTCCGGCTTTCCATCACCTGCAGCAGCGGTACCCTGAGTGGAAAGCTCGGCCTTCTTCGACGTCGTGGAATCCTTTACATAGACCTTGTTGCCACGCTGGAGTGCATCCACCGGAATCGCGAGTGCATCCTCCGCCTCATCGAGGATGATCACGCCGGTGACGTTCATGCCCGGGAGCAGATCACCGTACTCCGTCATCGTGACGGTGACCGGATAGTAGGTGACACCGTTCGCCGCCGTACCCTCCATGGACACCTTCGTGACGGTGCCCTCAAAGGTCTGATCCTCGAAGGCATCCGCCGTGACCTCGACCTTCTGTCCGACCTTCACGTTCGAGATATCGAGCTCATCGATGTTCATCTCGAAGGTGACCTCGGAAAGGTCATAGATGACGGCCAGTGCGGTCGCAGAGTTTCCGTTCTGCACATTCTCGCCGACATTGACGTTCTTCGTCGTGACGGTACCGGAAATCGGTGCGGTGATCGTATAGTTTTCGTAATTGTCGGTCGTCGTGTCGAGGTTCGACTGTGCATTCTCGAGGGAGGACTTCGCATCGGAGACCTTGTTCTTGTAGGTCTTCAGGATGTCGCTCGCATCCTCGGCGTCCATCGAGAAGATAGCCGTACCGACGCTCACATAGTCACCGGCACGGACGAGCAGCTTCTTGACGCTCACGGAGCCGGAAAGATCCCCCGCCCGCAGCGTTCCGGCACCGGATGGCCTCACGGCATCCGCGTCTCCCGCCACATTCACCATGCTCGTATCGCATTATGCGATCGCGATGACTTCCTTCGCACCGCTCTGATCGAGATTCCAGACGATGGTGATCTCATCCGAGGTATCGATGGAACCGTAGATTGAGAACGCGTACTGCATATCCGAGTTATTGATGTTGTAGGTCTCGCCGCCGATCTCCACCTGCGTTGGGGTCATGATCTGACTCGAACTGTAGTAGATCTGATCGACTGTGCCGGTCGCCGTGCCCATGGTGCTGTCTGCATTGCCCGACTCCGAGTAAGCATAGACCGATTTCGTCGAGGTATTGTAGTACACGACCACGGCACAGCTCGTCGCTTCATCCTCGATGGCTTCCACACTGGAGGTCTCCCCGTTCAGATAGCAGCTGGCAACGCTCTTACTGAATGGCAGAACCGAGTTCAGGCTCTTGCCAGACTTCAGGACATGCGGACCGTTCAGGTTCGCAGACAGCGTATCGAGCAGATTCAGCTCGTTGCTGTCAGACAGTGTAAAGCCGAACAGCGAACCGTAGATCGTCTGACTGCTCTTCGTCTTCCCATCGTTCTGGGCGGTGTTTGCCATCAGCAGATTGTAGAACATGTAGACGCAGTCCTCGTACGTCAGCTCGTCATTCACGTTCGTGCTGACCCGATCCGTGAGACCGATGGCGATGGCCTTCGCATTCCGGTTCGCGACGATGTTCCCGCTGAACTGATCGCTCGTGTAGCCGAGCAGCGTCAGCATCGCCTTCTCTGCCTCGGCGAGCTTGATGCCCTGCTCCGGCTTGAAGCTGCCACCGAGATAGGCGCTCATCCAGCCCTTCGAGGTCGCGATCCGTATATAGCCAGCGTACGGTGAGCTCTGCAGCACATCACTGAAGACAGAAACATTCGACTCCGCTGCAACGTTCGTCGCATAGCTCGAGGCATGCACCAGCATCTTCGCAAACTCCGCACGCGACACGGTGACCGCATTCAGACTCACATCGAAATTATCGATGATCCCGGCGCTCACCAGTGCCTTCTTCCGCTGCTCCAGCGTCGTCGAGGCCAGCGCACACATCGGCATGCCCGCCACCACCGTGACGACGCCCGTCATCGCTGCAATCGCACCACGCATCAGATATCTGTTCATAACTGCTCCTTTTTCGATCCGGGATCTGCTGACGGAGCAGGGCTATCAGGCCGAGGCGGTGTATGATGGAGAATCCGGGGTCGCTTATGCAGCAACCGGGGTCTATGATCTCCTCATCCTGGATGTCATGATGCCGAAAATGAATGGATACCAGGTGGCACGGGTCCTGCGCCAGCAGCACATCAGCACGCCGATCCTCATGCTGACAGCGAAGTCCGAGCTGCTGGACCGTGTACAGGGGCTCGATTCCGGGGCGGACTACTACCTGACGAAGCCCTTTGATGCGCGCGAGCTTTTCGCCTGCATCCATGCGCTGCTTCGCCGGCAGGGTGCTGAAGTCGATACCCTCAGCTTAGGAAACACGACCCTCGATCTTGCGACGAGTACGCTTTTATGTGAAGAAAAGTCTCTCCGCCTGAGTGCGAAGGAGTTTGATGTGATGCGTATGCTGATGCAGCAGAAGGAAAAGAATCTGTCGAAGGAAGCCATCCTCCAGAAGGTCTGGGGCTTCAATTCTGACGCCGTCGAGAACCATGTCGAGGTTTATGTCGGCTTTCTCCGGAAGAAGCTGCACTCCATCGGCTCGAATGTGCAGATCGTCGCTGCGCGCCGACTCGGCTATCATCTGGAGCTGGAGGGATAAATGATGAATAAAAGAAGCAGCAGAATGGACGGCCCTTATCCGATCCCGGATCTGCATATGAAAGCGGAGGTCTGAGCCATGGACATGATTCGAAAGCTCCGCGTCCGCTTCGTGTCGATCATGATGGTCATCGTCTGCACGATGCTGATCATCATCTTCGGACTCGTCGTGCACAGGACCCACTCCCGTATCCGGGAGGACGGCCTCCGCATGATGGAAAACGCCGCGTATGCCCCGATGGGCACCCTATCTGACCGCAATCCGAAGCGGAAGGACGAAAACAAGACGATGAACATACTGCTTCCGTTCTTCCGTGTACTGATCGACGCGGATGGGAAGATCGTCGACATGGATGGCGACTACTATGATCTGACGCAGGAAGGCTCGGAAGCCGTCCTCGAGGAGCTCGTCAGCGCGGCGACCGCCAGTGAAGAAAAGGTCGGCGAGATCCTCCTCGATAACGCGCAGAAATATGCGTCCCCGCAGGGCACGGTCCAGGTGACACTCCAGAAAAGCGGCGCGCACCACTGCCTGCTGAGCGTCTCAGATCCGGGGGACCCGATCCGCCCAGAGGATCTCAAAAAAATCTTCCAGCGCTTCTATCGCATCGACGAAGCCCGTGCGATGAATCACAGCTACGGCCTCAGCCTCTCCATCGCCGAGAACATCGTAAAAAATCATAAAGGCCGTATCTGGGCCGAATCTGCCGAGGGCATCAACACCTTCCGCGTCGAGCTCCCGATGGCCTGATAGACAGAACCTCCGGCGACCAGCCTTTTAGGGGCTGCCGCCGGAGGTTCTGTTTCTTCATGCTTCCTCGAACGCGCAGAGGATATCGTTGTTCACCGGGGTATAGAAGCCCTTTCGGATCTGTGTGTAATCCTTCGGATAGCGTGCCATCAGGTACATGAGCTTCGTGATCGTCGCCTCGAGGGTCATATCGTAGGCCTCGATGAGATTGAAATCCTTCTTCACCTTCTGACCGACCTGGTAGATCTCCATGTTGGAGCCCTCATTCACGACCTGCGTCGCCATCACGATGAACTTCCCCTTCGCCGCCCACTTCTCCATCTCGGCATAGAACTTGTCGAGCAGCTGGTCCGGGATACCGCCGACGCCGAAGGACTCGATGACGATGCAGTCATAATTATCGAAGAGGTACGCCAGCAGCTCCGGCCGCGAGCCCGGGATCAGCTTCATGATGCAGATCGCATCCGACACTGTCTCCTGAAACTCGACCGGCTTCCGGATCGGCTCATACGGGATATAGCGGATGATATGTCCATCCTGAATCCGCGCCAGCACCGGGAAATTCACACTGTGAAACGCGTTAAACGAGCGCGCCATCATCTTCTTCGCCCGCGTACCGGCGATGACATTGCCGTCGAACACGAGTGACACGTTCTGAGAGTAGCTGTCGCAGGCATAGACGATACTGTCCCGCAGATTATCCTTCGCGTCGGTGCCGTCGATGTTGATCGGCTTCTGAGAGCCCGTAATCACAATCGGCTTCCGCGCATTCTGAATCATATAGCTGAGCGCCGCCGAGCTGTAGGCCATGGTATCCGTGCCGTGCGTGATGACGAAGCCATCGTAGCGGTCGTAGTTTTCATTGACCGCATGCACGATCTGTCCCCAGACCTCTGGTGCCATGTTGGTCGAGTCAATGTTGCAGACCTGGAGCACATCCACGTCGCAGAAGCGCTTCACCTCCGGTACGTAGCTCAGCAGCTCCTCCGCGGTCAGCGCCGGCTTCAGGCCGTCCTCTGTCTTCACCGAGGCGATCGTGCCCCCGGTACATAAAAGCAGTATCTTCTTCACGCTCTCGGCTCCTTTCCGTCCTTAAAGAGACACATCATCTCATTCGTCAGACTGAAATCATCCGGCTGCAGGACGATCTCCTCCCGCTTAAACCAGGAGGCCAGCTTCAGCTCGCTCTGATCCATCGTGATCGTCGGATCGCCATCCACATCACAGAAAAAGCCCATCAGGATATCATCGACGATGCCCCACGGCTGTGACTTATAGTAGCGGATGTTCTTCACCTTGAGCCCCACCTCTTCCATCACCTCCCGCTGCACGGTTTCCTCGAGGGTCTCCCCGATCTCCGTAAAGCCGGCGACGAGCGCGTAGTGCGCGAAGCCGCGCGCATACTTCGTGAGGATGATCTCATCTCCGTGGGTGATGCCGACGATGACCGCCGGCACGATACGCGGATAGATGATGCGTCCGCACTCCGGGCAGCGGATCGCACGCTCGATCTTTCCGAGCTTCGTCCGGGAACCGCAGCTGCCACAGAAACGGTTCTGATGATACCAGTTGCTGAGCTGCAGTGCCGTGCTGTTGATGAACTGGCGCCACTTCGGACCGGCCAGGGACTCGCGCAGATCATGCAGGGTCGCCCGCGTATAGCCCGGAAGACTCAGCTCGACCTCTGGCAGGAGGAAGTAATCATCCTCGTCCACCGTGAACAGATAGATCAGATGACTCGTCTCGACCGGGATGTTTCCCTGCGCCTGCACCTCCTGAAAGGTCGGGAAGGTGAAGCTCGTCGTATCCAGCATACGCAGTAAGACGGCATCCCGGCGTGCACCGGCGAAGTTCAGTACGAAGCTCTCCGGCTTCGCCGTCTTCGATGGATCGTAGTGATTGATCAGCTTATGTGGGTAAATATCCTGAATCATAGGGCTCCTCCAAATATATACATAGTTATAGAGATGACGAGATACGATCGCATCCCAGTGCTCAGCAGGGCAATGCTTCTGCCGACACCCGGTGGCCTCACGCCTAGCTGTGTTCTTCTGCCGGATGCTCGATCACCGAGTGTGACAGCCACTTCCCACTCATGAAACGATACAGGAAGAAGGCACCACGTACACACCAGTCGCTCGCCATACCGATCCAGACGGCGATCGGACCCATCCCGCATACACGGATGAGATAGGTCACCATCGCGACTCTCGTGATCCACATGGACAGTGAAGATACGATCATCGTAAATCGTACATCACCTGCGGCGCGTAGTCCATAGGAAGGAAGAAAACTCGGTACCCAGATGAAGATTTTCGAGATCGTGATGAAGATGACCATATCGTAACAGATCTTCGCGGCCGCCGGCTCCATCCCGGCGAGCCACATCACCGGCTTGCAGGCGACGAAGGTGATGGCACAGGAGAAGATGATGATCCAGTTCGAGATATCCATGAGGTGGACGATGTAGTACTTCGCCTCCTCCTTCCGCCCGGCACCGAGTGTCTGCCCCACCATCGTCATGAGGCCGATGCCGACCGCGAGTCCGCCGATCCCGTTGATGTTCTCGAAGATGATGGCCATGGCCTGTGCCGCGATGGCGGTCGTGCCGAGGGTCGATACCGAGGACTGGATGGCGAGCTTACCGAACTGGAACATGCTGTTCTCGATACCGGACGGGATACCGATGGCGAGGATACGCGCGATCATATCGAAATCCGGTTGGATCCGGTAATCCCGCAGCACGATGACCTGCTTCGGCTTCCGCAGGAACACGAAGAGGATGATCGCCGCCAGGATACGGCTCAGCAGGGTCGAGAGCGCTGCACCGGCGACACCCCAGCCGAAGCCGAAGATGAAGATGGCGTTTCCGATGATGTTCATCACGTTCGAAATCACCGAAACCTTCATCGGGAAGCGGCTGTTTCCACCGGCACGGTAAAAGGCGGCACCGATCTGATAGAGCCCGAGGAACGGGAAGGAGGCTGCGGTAAAGCGGAAGTAGGTTTCCGCCGCGGACAGTACCGCCGGCTCCACGCTGCCGAACACGAGTCGGAGGATCTGCGTGTTCAGGGCCTCCGAAAAGAGCATGATGACGATGGCGATCGACGTCATCGATAACACGACCTGGCGGGCAGCTGCATTGGCCTTCTTCGGGTCACCGCTGCCGATGTACTGCGAGCAGAGAATCGTGCCACCGGTCGCCATCGCGGAAAAAAGCTGGATGACGAGGTTGTTGATGGAATCTGTGAGGGAAACGGCCGAGATCGCTGCACTGCCGATTCGGGTGACCATCATGGAATCCGCCATACCCATGAAGCTCGCGAGCAGATTTTCGATCATCAGCGGGATCAGCAGCTTCCAGATCGCCGAACGGTCGAACATCATATGGTCCCAGTCGATCTTAGCTGCATCATAAACACGGTTTTTCAGTTTCAGTAATTTATAGTACATGGCCTGCCCCATTCCCTGTAAGCGCTTTCATAGCGCTCATTATAGCGGATTCGAACGCGCATTTCCATAGTCCGGGCAGGGATTTACAGAGCCGCGTCGAGAGCGGGGAGCGTAACCGCTTCCCCGACATCCCATGTCCCCATGACAATAGAAAACCGCCCGGCACACCACAAAAGTGCCGGGCGGTTTTTATATGCGGCAGTGTCCTGGCTGCTTATACCTGACAGCTGCCATCACGAGCGGAAACGTAGCTAGTGCTTCCACCCGCATAGCTAAAGTTTCTGTAGGTTGGAGAGAAAGGGAATCCCACTGTGAGGGGGTCACAGTGTTGATTCACTCCAATGTACAGAGCACTTAAGCGTCTGATGAGACTTCTCCTCGTATTTCTCCTCGATCTGATCGATGAGGATTTCGGCGGCCTTCTGTCCCTCCTCGTAGGCAGGTTGGACGATGGTCGTGATTCTCGGGCTGGAGAAGGAAGCCCATTCGGTATTATCGAAACCGATGATGCCGAGCTTCTGCGGAATCCGATCACGGAGCGGCTGTAATGCATCACAGACCTCCGGAAGTGCCCAGCAGTTCGGAACATACACCAGGGTTGCATCTGTATCCTTCAGATTTCTCTGCACGAAGGAGAGAATATCTGCATGGTTGATCGCGCCATCGCGGATCTCCAGACTCTGGAAGCTGAGACCGCTCTCCGTGATACAGTCGATGAAGCCGGAGGAACGCTCGATACGTGTACTCAGCTTCGACGGATCGGCACCGATCATCAGGAAGTTCCGATAACCGCGCGCGATCAGCTCCTGCATCGCCTTATGGGTCGCCGTATAGTTATCGGTCTTCACCCAGAAGGAATCATCCTCATACACCTTACTGTCGAAGTAGACGAACGGTTTCTTAAGATCCGTGATCAGCTTCGAGGTCTCATGGAAGCCCGGGGTCGGCTGGATGATGAAGCCATCCGCACCGAGGGTCAGCATACGATTCACGTAGCTGGACTCCCGCCTCGGATCATAGCCTGAATTTCCGATCAGCGTCTGGTAGCCATGCTTTCGAGCGGTATCCTCGATCCCCTTCACGATTTTATTTGAGAAGGTGTTCGTGATATCACCGATGATGACACCGATGAGGTTCGTTTTCTTCTGGTTCAGTGTACGGGCAGCAACATTCGGACGGTAGTTGGTTCGGAGGATGATCTCCTGAATCTTCATACGGGTTTCCTCAGACATCTTCTCGGTTTTCCCGTTCAGATAGAACGAAACCGTCGTCTTCGAAACCCCAGCCATCTCGGCGATGTCCTTAATGGTTATTTTTCCATCACGTCCCATCGTCTTCCCCCATTCGACATGCTGCTACAGTTAACTGGTTTAATCAACTGAATATATTTTACTAGTATTTTAACGAAAGTCAACAAAGCAATCAAGCCCTGGCCGTGCTTTTCTGTCATGTCTGTCCATCTTTCACCAGATAACGCCCCTCTGCGTTTAGAGCTTCGATACGGACATATTCACTATCGCTTATCCCGGTCGATGAACTCGAGACTGATGATACCGACCACGATGGCGACGAGGCCGATCAGCAGGATGACGCCCCAGCTCTTCAGGATGTTCTCCACGGTGCCGGCATAGAGCGGATTCTGCATCTGCTTCGCGCAGAGGATATCCATCTTCATGCGGAGATCCGAGGACTGGATGTAATCGACGATCTTCTGCACCTCCGGAATGCTCCGAAACTGATAGATCGAGGCGAAAAGCGCATGGCTCGGCAACGCGTTGTAATCGGCGATAGAGCAGATCGCGACGGTGCCCCAGTGGCTGATGGTCAGCTTCTCAACGAGCTCTGCGGCGCCTCCGTCAAACGGGAAGATGATACCGGCAAACACGAGCTGCACGATGAGCAGGAACGGCATGACGGTCATCGCTGAGGTCGTAGTGCGCACGATGCAGGACACCATCAGTGCGACGAGGTCAGCGGCATAGGTGATGATCCAGAGCGTCATCGCGAAGTCGACCAGGAAGTTTCCTGTGACAATGCTGCCGACCGGGAAGCGGATGCCGTACCAGACATAGATGCCGACGGAAATCAGAACCTGCAGGAGGCAGATCAGCGCCTGGTACAGCATGTGTGCCATGATATACGCACTGATATGGAGTCCCGCGCGGTGCTCCCGCTTGATGATCGCACGCTCCCGGCAGACGACCTGGATGGAATTGAAGAAGCCGTTCCAGATGCAGACGCAGACGAGGGCAAAGGCACCCGCCTGCAGGCGCTCCATATTGGCAAACAGGCTCTTCCCGACGACGAAAGCCACCATGAGTGAGATGATGGCCGACAGCGGGAGCAGTACCCAGTCGTGCTCATGGATGAAGAGACGGAACAGCTTTCCGAGGTAGATCTTCACCTGGGCCGGACGGCGGGTATGCGTCGGTCGATAGGTATCCGCGATGCCCTCCTGCCGTGCCGTCGTGGTCGTGCTTTTCGTCTCCTTCGCGGCTTCCGCCTCACGATAGGCCCGGAAGGCCTCGATATAGTGATCCGCGAGTCCCTCGCCGCCTTCGTTTTCCGGATTGATGGCGAGGATGATGTCCTCCATGGTGTCGCGCCCGAAGAACTGACGCGCCTCCGGAATCGTTCCATAGAAGGCGAGCTGTCCGGTATGCTGACTGTTCTTTGCGAGGACGATGACCTTATCGAAGAGATCGATGACACGGTCCGGCGTATGGGTGATCACCATGACGATCTTCTGCTGATTCGCGATCTTCCGAAGCTGCTCCATGAGATCACGTGCCATGACACCGTCGAGACCGGAATCCGGCTCGTCGAGCACGAAGAGACTTGGGTTTGAGATGAATTCAACGCAGATACTTAAGCGCTTCCGCTGCCCGCCGGAGAGTTTATCGACCAGCTCATCCTTCACCGGCGTTAGGCCGAAGAGCGCGAGAACTTCCTCAACCCGCTTTTTCCGCTCCGCCGTCGGTGTGCCCTCCGGGAGGCGCATCTGCGCTGCATTTGTCAGGGTCATGATGACGGTATCATCGCCACGCAGAAGCTCCTGCTGCGGCACCATACCGATCTCATATTTCATTCGGGAATAGTCCTCATAGACGTCGAGGTCGCCCTGCTTTATCTCCGCATGGGCCTTTTCGTAGCCGGTGACGGCATTGATGAAGGTCGTCTTCCCGGAGCCGGAACCGCCGAGGATCAGCACCATGCTGCCCGGCTCGATGCTGAGCTTGATGTCCTTCAGGAGCAGCCGCCGCTTCAGAAAGCTGCCGACCGAGCGATTATCGATGTGGATCTGGAGATCGTGGTTCCGGAAGGTTGTGTGGTTGTACGCGAGATAATCGCCGGCGAAATAAAAGACGGTGTCACCGATGTTGATGACGTCGTTCGGCGAGAGGACCATGACGCCATCGACACGCTTCTGGTTGACATAGACGCCACGTTCGGTCTTAACATCCTCCACCTGCCAGTGACCGTAGATGTAGCGGATCAGCGCATGGTGTTCATCCGGCTTCTCCAGGCTGTCCACTTCAGGAGATGAGAGGCCTCGCCCGACATGGCTGTAGATATGGTAAACCGACTGCTCCTTCCGGAGCGGCAGCTTCTTCCAGACGAGCTCACCGTCGAAACGGAGCAGGAACACGAGAATCAGCTGCTCGCCCGCCTTCTGGATGCGGATGATGTCGCCGTTCTGAAGCAGACGGTCCTCTCCCTTTGGCAGCGCAACACCGTTGATGCTCGTCGTGTTGGCATTCGTCAGATTCTCGTAGTGCCACTCGCCGAGATAGTGGGCGAGCTTTCCCTGCGTATGTGCGAGGAAAGGATACTCAAGCGCGATCTCGGCCTGGCTTCTGCGACCGAACAGACGTCGCCGCCCGAGGGTCAGGCCCCTTTCCACCTTAAACTGAACCGATTCGCCGCCGACGCTGATCGCGACGAGCTCTGCCGGCTCCACGAGATCCCGTAAAATATCGCTCATAGCTGCCTCCCGGACATTTCGTCCATCCCTCACTCTATTGTATTTTTATTCACGATTGCAAAATATTTCATATATAATTTTTCGCAAGCTACACTTAATCCGGTTTCGTGCAAAGGATAATAGGCTTCACCCAAAAGTTCCGGTGGGAGAATTCGAACCAGCACCGCCGATGAAAGGCGATAACGCCACTGCATATAGGTGTACACATCTGCCATCCAGTCTGACAGAATCCCATCCATATAATTATTTGTGTTTGGAGGTACCGTTTCTATATCTACCGAATGATAGAGCTGCCTGATTCCTTTATTTAACGCCGACCAGCTACCCTGATCCATCTTCAGGCGAATCGGAGACTTCTCCATGTACAGTTTCACGGCTCCATGAAAATCATGACCGGATTTTATAAATTCATGAAACAAAAAGCGTGTTAATTTCATGACACCACTTAAGTAGAACCTGTCATAAGCATAGTCATCCTTTGAGGGCTCATGCTTCACACTTCTGTTCACCTGATATTTCATCGGTTTATTTTCGTTCAGATGGTAGTACTTATATGCTTGATCATATACGTATTTATTCTTTAAAACATCCTGCACGGTCATGCCACTTGGTTGGAAGCCTTCAAGCTGAATCGCCTTTCTGCGTTTATTAAGAAAAGATTCTACTTCTCTTCTTGCCTGTGCATCATAATCCTGATACTGAATCGTCTCCACTACAGGTTCATATCCTATAAATTTTATAGACTGAAAAGCTCTTTGACTTTTTATAAAAACCTGCTCTCCCAACTCTGCTTTTCTAAAGAAACGTTCAACTTCATCTGCCGTCAGCTGATTTTTCAAAAAGGAATCGATGACTTTGATATAGCTGTCGTCTGCACGATACCCTATGATGACATCATATTCTGCGGTGTCAATTTTATACATATCAACCAGCTTTTCAGCGATATAAAATGTATCTTCATCGATCACTCCGCGATGCGCTGTCACTTCCGCAATCCATGTCAGAACGCCATAGTCATCCAGATGGAGTACATTCAGTTCCTTAATCGGAAGTCCATATGCGTTACAGTATGCATTTTCAGTTCCATTTACCACTGCCCATGCATTCGCTTTATCTTTATCTTCTGTCAAATAGAAACCTGTCCCATAATCATTATCTTCTTTGCCTGCACCAAACACAGGCTGCTCCACGATCTGATCACTGCCATGATAAACAATCATTATTTCACCTCCAATCTGCTATCGCTATTTCACGGTTTCAAGATTCATAATTATATTATAAGCCCTGGTTCAGCGAATGAACCAGGGCTTATAATATAAAAGTATTTTTGTATCTATTTCAATATGCTATTTCGCGTACTGGCTGTACAGGGCGGCATGAGCGGATACGACGTTCCATGCGCCGGAGGTTTTTCCGGTGACGCAGATGTAGTGGCGTCCGGAGGCGGCGGTAAAGTAGGAAACCGCGCAGTTGCCGGCCTTCGCGACGTAGCCGGTCTTCGCGAAGTTCACCTGCCCGCCGGTCGTCTGTGTATCGATCCGCTTCAGGAAGAGGTTCGAGAAGCTGAGACCAGTGGTTCGCTTATTGTTCGCCTGTGTCGTGTAGCTTCGTGTCGTGAGGATCGTGGCAGCGACACTGTTCTGCGCTGCAGCCCGCATGATGATGGCCATATCTTCTGCTGTCGAGTAGTGGTTATCGTTATACAGTCCGGTGCAGTTTGTGAAGTGCGTCGTGGCGGATATACCAAGCTGCTGTGCCTTCTGATTCATGAGCGCCACGAACTGCTCCTCGGAGCCGGCGATGCGGCGCACGAGGGCGAGGGCGGCATCCGCACCACTCGGGAGGATGAGGCCATAGAGGAGATCCAGCATCGTCACCTGCTCGCCCGCCTTGAAGCCGCAGTTTGATGCCCCCTCCTTCTTGACATAGTCGACGATGTCCTGGGTGATCTCGAGCTTTTCACTGAGATCCGTGATGTGATCACAGGCCACCAGCAGGGTCATGACCTTCGTCATGGACGCCGGATACATTTTCGCGTTGCCGTTCTTCTCAGCAACCACTAGGCCGGCATCTGCATCGACGAGGATCGCGAAGTTCGCGTTCACCTCCGGCTTCAGGGTCATCGCGGTCCGCAGGAAGCCCTTAGACGGCTGCTGGAAATAATTCGTCGTCTGCTGTGTTGCCGCGGCGATGGTCTGTGTGCTCTGCTGCGCGGAGGCCGCTGCCTGTGCAGTAGCTGAACTCTGCGCGGTCTGATTTGTGGCTGCCGTACTGCTCTGCTGTGCAGAAGCCGCTGCCTGGTTGGCGGCAGCCGCCAGGGCGGCACTGTCTGCGGTCGTCGACGTCGTCTGGTTCGCTGTGTCTACCGCGGTGCCTGTCGGGCCGGTGAGGCCGGTCAGAGTGCTCATGGCATCGGTGCCCTGCACGACCTGTGCGCCTGCGCTGCTGACTGACGCAGCGGTTTCCGTCGTCGTGGCGGTTTCTGCACCTCTGTTCTGGACGCCGGCAGCGGCCGACGCTGCGAGCGGCCCCTCATCTGTGATTTCCACGAAGGTACTGCTGTCGGCCAGCGCGGTGGTGGACAGACTGGTCGCACTGAGCGCGGCGATCAGGAGTCCGGCGACGATACGATTTCTATAAAAATGATGTCTCATAAAGCTCTCCCAGATAAAATGTATCCTTATCTTACCACAGGAAGCCCCGTGATTTTCTTACTAAAACTTTACAGTTTGTTACGATTCAGGCAGGGCCCCGGAGTGACTACCGTTTCCTCTCACCGCGTCGTCGATTATGACCGGAGGAGGCGGTTTTCGTGGTGGTCTTCCGTGGGCGGATGAGGCAGCTCGGGTCGAAGCCGATGAGGTCTTCACGGTGCTCCCGGAGGAGCGCTTCCTTTACGAGCTCGTAGTTCTCCGGATTCCGGTACTGGATGAGAGCACGCTGCATCGCCTTTTCATGCGGATTTCGCGGCACATAGACCTTCTCCATCGTGAGTGGGTTGAGGCCGGTGTAGTACATGGTCGTCGAAACGGTGCCAGGGGTCGGGTAGAAATCCTGCACCTGCTCCGGGATGTAGCCCATGTCGCGGATGTACTCCGCGAGCTTGATCGCATCCTTCAGTGTGGAGCCCGGGTGACTGGACATGAGGTACGGCACGATATACTGCTTGAGTCCCAGCTCGCGGTTGATTTTCTCAAATTCCTTCACGAAGCTGTTATAGACCTCGACCTTCGGCTTGCCCATCTCCTTCAGTACGCCGTCGGAGACGTGCTCCGGTGCCACACGCATCTGACCGGAGACGTGATAATGGCAGATCTCGCGGAGAAACTCCTTATTCGGGTCTGCCATGAGGTAATCGAAGCGGAAGCCGGATCGGATGAAGACCTTCTTCACGCCCGGCAGCGAACGCACCTCGCGGAGCAGCTTCACATAGTCGCTGTGATCGACCTTCAGGTTCTTACACGGCTCCGGCCAGAGACATTTGCGACCGACACAGGTGCCTTTCGTGAGCTGCTTCTCGCAGGATGGTCCACGGAACTCGGCGGTCGGGCCACCGACATCGAAGATGTAGCCCTTGAACTCCTTATCCTGCGTGATCTCCTTTGCCTCCGCGAGAACGCTTTCGTGGGAGCGGCACTGTACGATACGTCCCTGATGCATGGTGAGGGCGCAGAAATTGCACTCGCCGAAGCAGCCGCGGGCCTGGGTGATGCTTTCCTTGATCTCACCGAAGGCCGGGATGCCGCCTGCCGCATCGTACATCGGATGCCATGCACGCATGAACGGAAGCGAGTAGACATCATCCATCTCGAGCTGGGTGAGCGGTGCCGCCGGCGGGTTCTGTACGACGAACATCGCCCCATCGTAGCATTCGTAGATACGCTTCGCAATGATCGGATCTGTGTTCCGGTACTGGATGGCGAAGCTCTCCGCGTACTTCCGCTTATCGCTGCTGATCTCCTCATAGTCCGGGAGGCGGATGGCATCGTAGATCTCATCCTCGTAGCGTGTTTTATAGACCGTACCGGAGATCCAGGTGATGTCCTTCACCTCGAGACCGGAGTTCAGGGCATCTGCGATCTCGACGATACTGTGCTCGCCCATGCCGTAGGACAGAAGGTCGGCACCACTGTCGAGGAGCACGGAACGGCGTACGCGGTCGGACCAGTAGTCATAGTGTGCGAGCCGACGCAGACTCGCCTCGATACCGCCGATGATGATCGGAGTATGCTTATAGCTTTTCCGTATCAGGTTACAGTAAACCGTCACCGCGCGGTCTGGACGCTTGCCCATGACACCGCCCGGTGTGTAGGAGTCGGTCTTCCGATGATGCTTCGCGACGGTGTAGTGATTCACCATGGAATCCATGTTGCCGCCAGACACGAGGAAGCCGAGCCTCGGCTCCCCGAACTCCATGACGGACGAAGGATCGTTCCAGTCCGGCTGCGGCAGCATCGCGACCTTATAACCGTGTGCCTCGAGCACACGGGAGATGATGGCGGGCCCGAAACTGGAGTGGTCCACATAGGCGTCACCCATCACATAGACGAAATCCGGCTGTGTCCAGCCACGCTCCAGCATATCCTCCCGGTTGACCGGTAAAAATCCTTCGTACATAGAAATCTCCGTTAAATCAAATGGTAATCGGCTTTGCGCCCTCTTCGATCGGGCATACGTAGCCGCTCTCGGTGCGCTTCTCAAACTCTGCTCTCGCTTCCTTCAGCAGCTCCGGCTTCTCATAGAGGTCGATAGCGCTGAGCGCGAGGACCTTACCGGCGAGAAGCAGGGCCTTGTGGCCGATGCTCGAACCGCCGCAGGAAACATTCTGCCAGCTGTGGCCTGGTGCGCCGCTGACGAAGCCTGCGCATTGGATCTGAGCCGTCGGTGTCTGCCAGGAAACATCCCCGACATCCGTGGAGCCGGCGCAGAACGCCGTGCTGTGGTAGAGCGGCATGAGGTAGTTGTTGATCGGTATCGTACCGTGCTGTGACTTCTCCTCACTGTATGCCCGAATCTCCTCGTCGAGGGTCGGTGCGAAGCCCGGTGCAGTATTGACCGGACAGGTCGCATGCACCTTTCCGGCAAATGCGAGCTCCTCCTCGGTATAGGTCGGAAGCTCTACCTGCGCGAAATTATCGTAGAGTACCTTCTCCAGTGCGAAGTTCGGCACCAGATCCGCCGTACCATCGATGAAGGTACGCTCGAAGGTTGTCTCGGTCATCAGGGCTGCGCCCTCCGCGATCTTATCCACACGCTTCTGAAGCTCCACACAATTCCGTACCTTACCGGCACGCACCATATAGAGCACCGTCGCATGATCCTGCACGACATTCGGTGAGATTCCACCGGCATCCGTGATGGCATAGTGCACGCGGCACTCGGACTTCATGTGCTCACGCAGGTACTGCACGCCCGTGTTCATGAGCTCCACCGCATCCAGTGCCGAGCGGCCATTCTCCGGATCGCCGGCCGCATGCGCGGAGCGTCCGTGGAAGGTATACATAACCTGAATCGTCGAGTTGTTCGTACCGGTCTTCACCTCATTGACATCCTCCGGATGCCAGCAGAACGCCGCATCGAGGGCGCGCCACATGTTGTCACGCGCCATGAAGGCCTTCGCCGCACCGCCCTCTTCACCCGGGCAGCCATAGAAGATTACTGTGCCCTCGTGACCACTCGTCTCGAGGTAGTTCTTCACCGCAAACGCCGCGGCCAATGCACCTGCACCTAACATATTGTGGCCACAGCCGTGCCCAGCGCCACCCTCTACGAGCGGCTGATGCTCCGTCGCACCACACGCCTGACTGAGACCGGACAGTGCATCGAACTCACCGAGGATACCGATGACCGGATGACCCGAACCATAGCTTCCCGTGAATGCCGTCTCGATCCCATCGACACCCTTCTCCACCGTGAAGCCACCCTCCTCGAGCACCTTCTCATAGTACGCCGCACACTGGAACTCCTTCAGACTGAGCTCCGGATGCGCCCAGACGTAATCCGCCACACCAGTAAATATATCCTTATGCTGCTCGATAAACGAAAGAGCAGCCCTCTTCTGATCCTCCATGATGAAACCCTCCTTATAAATTTTCATATAGTAGTATATACAAAAGCGACGCCTGCGAAAACAATGCAAACGCCGCTTTGTTATAAAATCAAACCTCGAGGACCTTCCCGAGGAAGTCCTTCAGACGCGGGCTCTCCGGATGCTCGAAAATCTGCTCCGGTGTCCCCTGCTCGACGAGCTTACCATCTGCCATAAAGACCACGCGGTTGCCCACCTCACGGGCGAAGCCCATCTCATGGGTGACGCAGACCATCGTCATGCCTTCGTGTGCAAGTTCCTTCATAACCTCGAGCACCTCGCCGACCATCTCCGGGTCGAGCGCACTCGTCGGCTCATCGAAGAGCATCACCTCCGGGTTCATGCAGAGTGCACGCACGATCGCGACACGCTGCTTCTGACCACCGGATAACTGCACCGGGTAGGCCGCCGCACGATCGCGGAGACCAACACGCTCCAGGAGCTCCAGGGCCTTCTTCTCGGCCGCCTCCTTCGACTCGTGCTTCACGATCATCGGTGCGAGGGTCAGATTCTCGAGGATCGTCTTGTGTGGAAAGAGATTGAAGTGCTGGAACACCATCCCCATCTTCTGACGGTATTGATCAAGATTGATCTTCTCGTTCACGATGTCCTTATCTTCGAAGATGATACTTCCATCGGTCGGCGACTCGAGGAGGTTCAGGCTCCGGAGGAAGGTGGACTTACCGGAACCGGACGGTCCGATCACGACCATGACGTCGCCCCGGTTGATATCGATGTCCAAGCCATCGAGGGCCTTGATCTTTCCGTAGTTATAGTACATTTTCAGGCCACGGACCTGAATCATTGGCTTATCGGTTGTCACTTTGACGCATCCTCCTCTCGATGTACTCGATGATCTTACTGGTCGGGAAGCACAGGCAGAAGTACAGTAAGGTCGCCATAATGAGCGGCTCTGCGATGATGAAGGTCGCGGACTGTACACTCTTTACGTTAAACATGATGTCCTGTACACCGATGGTGTAGCAGACAGACGACTCCTTGATGATCGTCACGAATTCGTTCGCAACGGCCGGCAGGATGTTCTTCACCGCCTGTGGCAGGATGATATGGAACATAGTCTGGGACTTCGTCATGCCGAGGGAACGAGCCGCCTCGGTCTGTCCAGCATCGACGCCCTCGATACCACCACGGATGACCGCACTCATATATCCACCGGAGTTGAGTGCCATCGCGACGGCTGCCGGGAAGAAACGCTCGAACTGGATGAAGCCGAAGAATGTGAATTTCGGCAGGGTGACGAATCCGAAGATGATGTAGTACACGAGGAAGATCTGAACCAGCATCGGGGTGCAACGTACGAATTGGACGTAAGCATTAGCCAGCAGATGTACCGGATTGAACGCGGCGATGCGGTCATAGCGCTTTTTCTTCTGAATATCCTCCGTCTTGATCTTCTCGAGATGACGGAACGGACGTACATCCGACAGCAGCATCAATGCAAGTAAAAATGCAAGGATGAAGCCGAAGAATACGGTACAGGCTGCCAGAAGGATGGTGACGATCATTCCCTGCTGGAACATGGTGCCGTATTGAAATAACTTCTCAAAATTGGCCCAGCTAATGGTCATAGGTAAATCCTGCCTTTCATAAGTAGTGATATGTATACTCTACATCGCGATGCGCTTTGAGTATATACGTAGGACGCTGAATGTGCATTTATCATAAGAAACATGGCGCATACGGATCATCGCGAAACGCATGTGTATTTTCCGCTGTCGTGCACCTCAGCATGCTGAGTATAGACTCAAAAATCTCCCCGGGGAAGCCCCCGGAGAGAAAAGAATCAGTTTTTGTGTCGCAGTCCGCGTTTAGTTGGAAGCAACCTTGCCATCTGCGTCGAGCTGACCCTCATAGACATTGCCCTCATCCGATGCAAGCTCCTGAGCGTCGGCTACGTACTGGTCCATGGAACCATCAGACAGTGCGTTGTTGATGACGGCATTGACAGCCGGAAGGAGATCGCTCCCCTTCTTGAGAGCGATGGCAGAACCCTTCGTGTCGTACGGAACATCCCATGCGATTTCGAGCTCCGGATAGTTCTTGATGTACTGCTCTGCGACGGCGGTCTCGATGAAGCCACCCTCGAGCTTACCGGAAACAAGCTCAGAAACGATATCGGTTACCTTTGCGAGACCGATGATGTTTGCGTTCGGCGTGTTCTCCTTTGCGAGATCCATCTGGATGGAACCGTTCTGTGCACCTACCGGAAGCTTATCAAATGCAGCATAGTCCTTATACTTATCATGATCTGCCTTGCGGATGACGAAGGACTGACCACCCTTGTAGTAAAGGTCGGAGAAGTCGAAGGTATCTGCACGCTCCGGGCTCGGGGAGAAACCAGCCATGCCGAGGTCGACGTTTCCGCTCTGAAGCTCCATGAGGATGCCATCGAAATCCATCGGTACGAACTGAACCTCGAGGCCGAGATCCTCAGCGATTCTCTTTGCGAGTGCGACATCGAAGCCGGAAAGCTCTGGTGTGCCATCGGCATTGATGTGGTAGAACTCATATGGTGCGAAGTCCGGAGAGGTCGCAACGGTCAGCTTGCCAGCGTTTACGGTCGTGAAATCCTTCGGAACTTCGACGATCTCTCCGTTTCCCTCTGCAGCGCCCTCGGACGCTGCCTCCGTAGCGGCAGCAGTGGTGTCCTCTGCTGCGGCGGTCGTCTCTGCAGCGGCAGCGGTGGTGGCAGCCTCGGTCGCAGCGGCGGTTGTCGTCGCCGGTGTGCTGGATGATCCGCAGGCTGCCAGAGAAGCAGCTGCGAGAACAGTGGTCATCAGAATAGCTAAGTTCTTCTTCATAATAATCCTCCTCAAACCGAATCATATATTACGGTTATAAATCAAAAGCATTTTCATAACCTCTCGCTTTTTGACTATGAGGAGATTATAATCCATTTTTCAGAGAATGCAAGTATTTTTATGCATCAAATTGTATTTAATCGCATTCTTATGCATGCTACTCATGAATAAATGCATTTATACATGCATATTATGCAATCTATACAAGTCCTTTCACTCGCGACGGTCTTCTGCCGCACATCAGCTAAGAGTTACATTGGTTCAGACGTGGCTCGGCGGACAGCCGTCGGAAGCACAGTACTACGTTTGAACAATACAGCTAAGGAATATCATCCGGATGCAGGTCTTCCTGCTCCGGTGAGACTGCGCCGTTTTTATGGATGTGCATTATTTTGAAATTTTCAGATCTTCGAGGTATGCGTGCCGGCCATCTTCCACCCGGAACACGCGGATCTCGCAGTTCCGCGGCTTCGGTCGCCAGTAGATCCCGTTTTTCCGATCCATGAGGTATCCGCTGAGGGCCCGCATGATACCGCCGTGACAGGCGATCAGCACATGCTCATAGTCCTTCTGCTCCAGCTCCTCGAGAAACGAGCGGCTCCGTGCGACAAGCGATGCGATGCTCTCCACCCCGTCCTTCTCCGGGCACGGAAAAAGCTCCGGCAGCGCCCAGTACAGCGACATCGGCAGACTCATCTTCGTATACCCCTTCTTCTCGAAGCGCCCGAAGTCCGCCTCGATCAGCCGCTCATCGATGATGACCTCAGCCATCGGTATGTCGCCCATGATAGCGCCCGTTTCGATCGCACGCTGCAGAGGACTCGCATAGACCGCATCGAAGTGCATATCCCCGAGTTGCGCCCGCGCTGCCCGTGCCTGGGCACGGCCCGTCTCGTTCAGCGGCTCATCCGTCCGCCCCTGCATAAGATGCTGCTTATTCAGATTTGTCTGCCCATGACGCGTTAACCAGATGGTCATAGAGAACCTCGCTTTCGTTTTCTTCATTATAATATTTCTATACTATAGCGTAGCTTGCGTGGTTAATACAGTTATATTTATCTCTGATTATTCAGGTAACAGGTTACTGTTCATTCGCAGCTCGGCGGACGGCAGCCGAAGGTTCAAAAACTTATATGAATCCAGTCGTCTTTTCGACTGGATTTTCTGCTTGCAGGAGGTATATTTTCGGCAGATGCAGGCGACGATCTACATGATTCGATAATTTACGATTTTGTGTATATGAAAGTTGCGCTCAAAGCTGGACTTGGAAGAGAAACTATACACGGAAGGAATTTTTCAGAAATCGTGTCTATGAGAATTACGCTCCGAAACTGGATTCAGGAGAGAAACTATACATGGAAGGACTTTTTCGGAAATCGTGTCTATAAAAATCGAAATCAGATGCTGATTTTCGCTGTCAATTACCGATTAAATATACACGATTTCAGAATGAGAACGTCCGTGTCTATTTTACCTGTCGATTTTCGATTTCAGTCAGGAAATCCATATACACGATTTTCGAAAAAAGCATCTCATGTCCAGTCGTTACTGCTCGGGCAAGGCGATGTCTTCATCCTCGTTTGATTTTCATGAGACGCCTATGCCGAGCGTCTCTTTTTGTTTGCCCACCCCATTCGGCTGCCTTTATCTATTTACATATCGGTCCCGCCCCGTGCAAACAAACAAAAAAATCGACAATTTTTTCTTTGCGTGCGGATGCCGCGCTGGAATACTGCTCGATTTTCAGACCATCATCGAGCGCGGCCCGGAAATTTTTACTGGCGAACCGGGTGAAATAATAGTAGATAGTTTGCAGCCATCTGTCATGCTTACAGTCAAAAAACATATCCAGTATTTTTATCATCAAACCATATTGGATAGTAACGTTGGCCAGAGGCAGCGAAGGGGCGGCAACAGAGTACTGTTCCTACGTTGCTACCCCTCCGGCTCCTGCCTGAATCCAGTTGACGAGTGGACAGTAACGGCAACAGTTCACCCATCTGTTAAATTCGTAACATTCCTCTTTAGAAATCCTTCGCACGATGATATAATGAAAAACGGTTTGCTTGCGATGTGGCCCGGCCGCATCACTGAAAAAGTACCTTATGGAGGAAATGACGATGCTGAATTGGAAGAATCTTGATACGCTTTCATCCTATGCAGAGCTGCAGAAGGTGAAGGCGGTGAACCTGAAGGAAGTCATGACCGGCGAGAATGGTGCCGCTCGTGTAAAGAACTATTCTGTGCCGATGGCAGAGGGAATGGCATACAACTACGGTGCGAAGGCTGTCGATGAGGATGTCCTCGCAGCACTCGTGAAACTGGCGTCGGAAGCACAGCTTGCAGAGAAGTATGAGGATCTCTACAACGGTGATATGATCAACACTGGTGAGAAGCGTCTCGTACTTCACCAGCTGACCCGTGGACAGCTCGGTCAGGATGTTGTGGTAGACGGTGAAAACAAGCGCGCATTCTACGTTGAGCAGCAAAAGCGCATCGCCGCATTCGCGGAGAAGGTTCATTCCGGTGAGATCGCCAATGCAGCCGGCGAGAAGTTTACCACGGTCGTTCAGATCGGTATCGGCGGAAGTGACCTCGGTCCACGCGCGATGTACCTCGCGCTTGAGAACTGGGCGAAGACGAAGGGTCTCCTCAAGATGAATGCACAGTTCATCAGTAACGTCGATCCGGATGACGCAGCCGCTGTTCTCCGCAACATTGACGTCGCTCATTCCCTCTTCATCCTGGTTTCCAAGTCCGGCACGACGCTTGAGACTCTCACGAACCAGACCTTCGTGATGAACGCGCTTCGGAAGCTCGGCCTCGATCCTGCGAAGCACATGATCGCCGTTACTTCCGCAACTTCTCCGATCGCCACCAGCCCGGAGTATCTCGCAGCGTTCTATATGGATGATTACATCGGTGGACGTTACTCCTCTACCTCAGCGGTCGGCGGCGCGGTTCTGTCCCTCGCCTTCGGTCCGGAGGTCTTCGCAGAGTTCCTCGAGGGCGCTGCCGCAGAGGATAAGCTCGCTGCAGAGAAGGATCCGATGAAGAACCCGGATATGCTTGACGCACTGATCGGTGTATATGAGCGTAACATGCTCGGCTACGAGAGCACCGCGATTCTGCCGTACTCCCAGGGCCTCAGCCGCTTCCCGGCACATCTTCAGCAGCTCGACATGGAGTCGAACGGTAAGTCAGTAAACCGCTTCGGTGAGCCGGTGGACTATCCGACCGGTCCGGTTATCTTCGGTGAGCCGGGCACCAACGGCCAGCACAGCTTCTACCAGCTCCTGCACCAGGGCAAGGACATCATCCCGCTCCAGTTCGTCGGCTTCCGTGAGAACCAGATCGGCATGGATGATACCATCCAGGGCAGCACCAGCCAGCAGAAGCTCTGTGCCAATGTTGCCGCCCAGATCGTTGCCTTCGCCTGCGGTAAGGAAGACGAAAACCGCAACAAGAACTTCGAGGGTGGCCGTCCTTCCTCTATCATCATCGGTCAGCAGCTGAATCCGAGAACCCTCGGCGCACTGCTCGCACACTATGAGAACAAGGTGATGTTCCAGGGCTTCTGCTGGAACCTGAACTCCTTCGATCAGGAGGGCGTACAGCTCGGTAAGGTCCTTGCGAAGAAGGTACTCGCTCACGAGACTGACGGCGCACTGAAGGTATACAGCGATCTTCTGAATATCTGATCGCACAAGGAAGATGCAGAGCATATTCTGAATAGTATATTTCGACATTAATTAAGAGCCAGCGCGGTTGCGCTGGCTCTTTTCTAGTGGTGTTTATACAATGCTGCCTTTTCTTTCAAACGCTGTCTTGGTACAGCATCACTCGCTTGGACAGCACTGGCGATGCCTGGTCTGCTGCTCACTCCGAAATCCCTGCCAGTTTCCTGAATTTTTTATCAGACAGTATGCCCTGTGTCAGGAACTGTCCGTCCCGGAACAGGGCGTAGGTGGTGACCGGCGCGGGCACGTTCTGCGCGGCTTCTCTGTCAGTGATGTGGATGGCCTTAAACGGAACGCTGTGTTCCTCCGCGATCTCCAGAATCTTCGGTACCCAGTAGTATGTGAACGGGCACTGGTCGGTGTAGTAGAGGACGAATCCACTCTTCTCTACCTTCGGGTGTCGCGCACAGTCCTTGAATCTCGGTGGCGCTGCATTATCTGCAAGGGGAAGGTACATGAGATTGATTCCGCAGTCGGAGATGTCTGCCACACGAAACCCCTTATAGGTCAGGAATTTCGGGTCAGCGAGAAATTCCCGCTTCCGGCCCTCCGCGCACAGAATACAAATGCCGTTCTTCTCCTGCGCCCTGGCATCGCGGATGCACGCCTCCAGCAGATCATTTGAGTATCCATGTCCCTTCATGGAGCCGGATACCCAGAGGCAGTTAATGTAGAGATATTCGTCTGCCTCAATCGGCACCCATGCATTTTCGGCCGGTATATATTCGATAAAGCACTTCCCGCGCTCCTCGCTCCGATAAAAAACCAGACCCTCGTCGAAGCGCTGTCTCATCCACTCTTTTTTAGCAACGCTCTGCTTGCCAGACATGGCGCAGCAGATATGCTCCTTATCAATATTTTCTTTTGTGATTCGAATATAGTTCATCCGTCATCCAACTCCTCATAAAAAAGTAACTGCTCGGTAACTCTAAGTATAGTTACCGAGCGGTTACCTGCCAATAGATTTCAGGGATGCCCATTCATAAAATGTCACCTATTCGTAACTGTTCGGGCAGGGGATCCGGAGGGGCGTCAACGAAGGCACAGTACTCCGAGTCCACTGCCCGAACGGTTGCACCTATCAAAAAACAGCACCCGTTTTCCGAGTGCTGCGTCTTCTTACAGTATATTCTTGTATCGTCCGAGGAAGCTCTGCATACGTTCGTTCTCGGAGTTAAATACGTGCTCCGGAGTGCCTTCTTCGACGATCACACCGTCGGCCATGAAGATGACCTTATCGGAGATGTCGCGGGCGAAGGCCATCTCGTGGGTGACGATCACCATCGCGATGTGCAGGTCCTTCAGGGACTTGATAACCTTCAGGACTTCCCCGGTGAGCTCCGGGTCGAGGGCGCTGGTCGGCTCATCGAAGAAAAGAACCTTCGGATTCAGCGCCAGGGCGCGGGCGATGGCGACACGCTGCTGCTGTCCGCCGGAGAGCTGGTACGGATAGTACTTCTCCTTATCCGCGAGGCCCATCTTTTCGAGGAGCTCGCGGCCGATCTTCTCTGCCTCCTCCCGGGACTTCTTCTGCACATGGATGACCGCGTCGGTCACGTTCTGAAGCACATTCCAGTGTGGGAAGAGGTTGAACTGCTGGAAGACGAGGCCGTAGACCTGCTTGATCTTCCGGAGTGTTTCCTTATCGGCGTATGCTGCACGCCCGTCGGAAGCATTGTCCGCAACCACCGTATCCTCATACTTCAGTGTACCGGCGTCCATCGTTTCGAGCAGCGTGGCGCAGCGAAGCAGGGTGGACTTGCCGGAACCGGACGGGCCGATGATCGACACGATCTCGCCATCCGCGACGGTCAGGCTGATGTCCTTCAGGACCTGGAGGTCGCCGAAGCTTTTCTTCACGTTTTTCATTTCGAGCAGATTCATCACGTACCTCCTTACTTATAGTAGTTCATCTTCTTCTCGATGCGCTCCATGAGGAAGGCGACGATGAAGTTAAAGACATAGTAGAACACGCCGGCGACGATGAGCGGGGTCATCGATGTCTGGCTGGACGACAGGGCTTTCGCCTTCGTGAACATCTCCATGACCGAGATGGAGAACGCGAGCGAGGTGTCCTTGACGAGGGTGATGACCTCGTTCGTGATGGACGGAAGGATGCGCTTCATCACCTGCGGCAGGATGATACGGAAGAAGCTCTGCACGCGGCTATAGCCGAGGATGTCGGCGGCCTCGTACTGTCCGACCGGCATGGACTGGATGCCCGAGCGGTAGATCTCCGCGAAGTAGGCAGCGTAGTTGATGATGAAGCCGATGTAGACGGCGGAATTACGGTAGGTCGGGCTCAGCTTGATGTGGCAGAGGTAGTACGGACCGTAATACACGACGAAGAGCTGCAGCATCAGCGGAGTTCCACGCATGATAGAGATGTAGGCCTTCGTGAGTCCGCTCACGACGCCGTTTTTCGACATACGCCCGAAGGCCACCAGCAGGCCCAGCGGCAGGCTGAACAGCAGGGTGATGGCGAAGATCTCGACCGAAACGCCAAGACCCTTCAGTAATTCCAGGATGATCTGTGACAGTGCCAAGGTAATTCCTCCAAAAGCAAAATTTGATGGTTTTAACAACCAGTCTTCATCATATCATATTCCCGCGAAAACCAAAGCCGAGAACACAGCTTCCTGCATAAAAGTGGCACATCCGAAGCAACGCTCCGGAAAGCCCTTAAACGCAAAGATGAACCTGACAGGAGTCTGGCCGGTATCCGCCGGAGCCTTCTTCTGTCAGGTCCCATGTTTACACTCGCATGTATCACTTCAGGGTGAATACGTCGGAGCCGAACCAGTCGTTCGAAATCTTCGCTACGGTTCCGTCGTCCTTCATCTCCATGAGGGTGTCATAAACCGCCTTCGCAAGCTCGTCCTCACCCTTCTTGAAGCCGATACCGTACTCCTCTGCGGAGAGGGTATCATCGAGGATCTTCATATCCTTACCGGAAGACTTGATCTGGTAGCCGGCGACGATGCTGTCCATGCAGACCGCATCACAGGCACCGGACTCGAGATCCATGAGTGCCGTGTTATAGTCCGCAACCTCGGTCATCGATCCGAAGCTCGCACTGAGCTCTGCGTCACCCTGCAGTGCAGCGAGTCCCGAAGAATCCTTCTGAACCTCGACGGCCTTGCCTGCGAGATCCGCCTTCGACGCGATATCGCTGTCGGCAGTCACGACGAATACCTGATTGTTTGCCATATACGGGCCTACCCAGGTGTAGGCGTCCTCACGTCCCTGCATCGTGAAACCGTTCCAGATACAGTCAATGTTGCCGGAGTCGAGTTCCATGTCCTTCGCATCCCAGTTGATCGGCTGCGGGACGAACTCGAGGCCGAGGCGGGAAGCGACTTCCTTCGCGAGGTCGAGGTCGAAGCCGGTGAACTGTCCATCATCACCGACGAAGCCCATCGGCGGGAACTCCTGATCGAAACCGACCGTAAACTTGCCGCTCGGCGTTTTCACCGTTCCCTCTGCTGCCGCTGCGGTATCACCCGCCGCCTCGGTGGTGGCTGCCTCCGTCGCTGCCTCCGTAGCTGCTGCGGTTGTCGCTGCCGCTGTGGTCGCCGCCGGTGTCGAGCTGGAAGAACCGCAACCTGCAAGCGCACCTGCTACCATCACCGCTGCTGTCATCATCGCTAAAGTCTTTTTCATAATTTCTCCTCCTGCACTTCCGTGCGACGAGCCGGCCTCTGGAGGCCCCTCGTGAATCACTCTTTATGATTCAACACTCTACCATGATAAAGCAATGATGTCAACCATGAGTTTTAGTGATGCGCCCTGAATCGATCGCACTCATGTTGATCGGAACGAAACGATACCAGAAGCGAAAGAAGAAATCGTACAGCATGTAGATCATTTTCTTCCGTAGCTTCCCGAAAAGATGAATTGCAAATTACTACATCGTAAAAAACTTTGTTATAAAAAAGTTCTTTACAATTTATTAAGCGAGTGCCTGCAAGATGTAAAGAGCAACTGACATTATGCATTTCACAAATCAGGTTTCTGGCGAGGATGTGACCACAGGGAAATTTCCCTGATTGGTGAAAAAATGGAGTTTACTCAGCTCAGCCCAGATCGATAACGCAAGAAATCTATAGAAAAAGAGGAACTGCCGACTCGGCAGTTCCTCTCCATCGATATGTTTTATACTCGAGCGACGCCGCTCTTTCTGGCTGCTTCTGCAGTGGCACTGGCGACCGCGTCACGTACGCGTGGATCGAAGGCCTTCGGGATGATGTACTCTGGGGTGAGCTCGTCGTCGGATACGAGGCCGGCGATGGCATACGCGGCGGCTTCCTTCATCTCGTCGTTGATGTCGGTTGCACGTACATCGAGGGCGCCACGGAAGATGCCCGGGAAGACAAGGACATTATTGATCTGGTTCGGGTAGTCGGAACGACCGGAACCGATGACGGCTGCACCGGCTTCCTTACTATCCTCCGGCATGATCTCCGGGGTCGGGTTCGCCATCGCGAAGACGATACCGTCCTTCATGCTTCTGACCATCTCCTTCGACACGAGACCGCCGCGGGAAACGCCGATGAAGGCGTCTGCACCATTCAGTGCATCGGCGAGTGTGCCGTGGATGTGATCCTTATTTGTGATGTGGGACATCTCCTCCTGACCGAAGTTGAGGCCCTCATCACCCTCGCAGATGATGCCATGAATGTCGCACATGATGACATTGCCGAAGCCCATCTTCACGAGAAGCTTGCCGATCGCACAGCCGGCCGCGCCCGCACCGTTGATGACGATCTTCAGCTCGCCCATCTTCTTGCCGGTGACCTTTACGGCATTCAGAAGTGCCGCAGCTACCACGACCGCGGTACCGTGCTGGTCATCGTGGAATACGAGGATGTCGCACTTTTCCTTCAGCTTCTTCTCGATCTCGAAGCAGCGCGGAGCCGCGATGTCCTCGAGGTTGATGCCACCGAAGGAGCCAGCGAGCAGGGAGATCGTGTTCACGATGGTGTCCACATCCTTCGAGCGAATGCAGAGCGGAATCGCGTCCACGCCACCGAACTCCTTAAACAGTACGCACTTGCCTTCCATAACCGGCATGCCGGCCTCTGGACCGATATCACCGAGGCCGAGAATCGCGGTACCATCGGTCACGACCGCGACGGTGTTCCAACGGCGGGTCAGCTCCCACTGCTTCTCCGGATCCTTCTCGATCTCCTTGCAGACCGCAGCCACGCCCGGTGTATAGGCGAGGGACAGCGCCTCGGAACTGTCGACCTTTGCGCGTGACGCCACCTCGATCTTCCCCTTTAATTCATAGTGCAGCTTGATAGACTCTGCAGATACATCCTTTGCCATCGTTGTGTCCTCCTCGATGTTTATTTCTTTTTTATTTTATATTCGGCCAATGCTTCCGACGGAGCAGCTATCTCCAGCCGGTCAGCATTGGCACCGGATACTTCTGTGGTCAATGTCTTCGGCGGAGCGATGATTTTCAGCCTGACGGCATTGACACCGTACAGCATAGATGCTGATGTTAGACCATCTTCTCCGGCCGTACCGCCTCGTCATACTCGCTCTCCGACAGGAAGCCAAGGGCGAGCACCGCTTCCTTCAGGGTCGTGTTTTCCTCGAAAGCCTTGTGCGCGCAGGCAGCCGCGTTCTCGTAGCCGATGACCGGGCTCAGACAGGTCACGAGCATGAGGGAGTTGCGGAGATTTTCATTCATTTTTTCCTTCTTCGCCTTGATGCCGCGGACGCAGTGGAGCTCGAAGGAGACCATGCCGTCGCTTAGGAGGCGGATGGACTGCATCATATTGTAGGCGAGCACCGGCATGAAGACATTGAGCTCGAAGTTACCCTGGGATGCGCCGATACCGATCGTGCTGTCGTTGCCCATCACCTGGATCGCGATCATCGTGATCGCCTCGCACTGGGTCGGGTTGACCTTACCCGGCATGATGGAGCTGCCCGGCTCATTTTCCGGGATGGAGATTTCGCCGAGACCGCAGCGCGGGCCGTTCGCGAGCCAGCGGATGTCGTTCGCGATCTTCATGAGGTTTGCAGCGAGGCCCTTCAGTGCGCCGCTCGTGAAGACGTAGCCGTCCTTCGAGGTGAGCGCGTGGTACTTGTTGCTGCTCGGCGTGAAGGTCTGTCCGCTGAGGCGCGAGATTTCTTCACAGCAGGCCGTGTCGAAGCCCGCCGGACAGTTGAGTCCGGTGCCGACCGCAGTACCACCGATGGCGAGCTTCCGAAGATGGTCGGAGGCCTCGAGGATCTGTGCTCTCGACTCCTCGAGCATGCCGCGCCAGCCGGAGATTTCCTGACTGAAACGGATCGGAACGGCATCCTGCAGATGCGTGCGGCCGATCTTCAGCACATCATGATTCTCCTCCTCGAGACGCTTCATCGTCGCGATCAGCGTGTCGATCGCCGGGATGAGCTGCGCGTGAATCGCAAGCACCGCGGCCATGTTCATCGCTGTCGGGAAGGTGTCGTTCGAGGACTGGGACATATTGACATGATCGTTCGGATGGATCTTCAGCTCCGGATGATCATGCATCGCGATATGTGCGATGACCTCGTTCATATTCATGTTCGACTGCGTGCCGGAACCGGTCTGCCATACCTTCAGCGGAAACTCCTTCGGGTACTTGCCGTCACAGATATCGCGGCAGGCATCCGTGATGGCCTGCGCCTCTGCCTCTGGAAGCTTGCCGAGGGCGTGGTTCGCGGTCGCCGCGGCGGACTTCAGCACCGCGAAGGCGTGAATCACCTCGCGTGGGATCGTCTCCGTGCCGATGCGGAAATTCTCCAGCGAACGCTCGGTCTGCGCACCCCAGAAATGCTCTGCCGGCACACAGACCTCACCCATAGTGTCATGTTCGATACGGTATTCCATGTATTTCCCTCACTTATATACTTAAATCTCTGTTCATTATAATCCCCGGAAGGCTGCGAGGCAACGGCGATTCCGGCGTCCGGGTGATTTCGAATCACCAGCGGGTAACCGTTCAGACCGGGGCCCTTTCATCTTTACACCATCTTAATACCATCCTTTATTCCCTTATCCCTCCTTTAACTCCTGCCTGTTATCATAGGTGCAATTCTGAGAAAGGGAGAATTTCTATGACTGAAGAACAGCTTCGGCGGATGCATCGTCTTTCGTCGTTTCAGATTATCACCGGGGGCTTCGCCTGCGTCATCCTCGTGGGTGCGCTGCTCCTGATGCTGCCGATTTCGTCGGCGGGCGGCCTCTGGACGCCGTTCCACGAGACGCTGTTCACGGCGACCTCGGCGGTGTGCGTAACCGGCCTCGTCGTGCAGGACACCGGCACCTACTGGTCGAGCTTCGGCCAGGCGATCATCCTCATGCTGATCCAGATCGGCGGACTCGGCATCATCACGGTCGCCGCCGCCTTCGCTCTTCTGTCCGGTCATAAAATCTCGCTCATGCAGCGCAGCACCATGCAGGACGCCATCTCGGCTCCGAAGGTCGGCGGCATCGTCCGGCTCACGCGCTTCATCCTGTGCGGCACCTTCCTCATCGAGCTCCTCGGCGCACTTGCCCTGCTCCCGGCCTTCTGCCGCGACTACGGACTCCTCGGTATCTGGTACGCCGTCTTCCACTCGATCTCGGCCTTCTGCAACGCCGGCTTCGACCTGCTCGGCCGTCCCGGAAATCTCTATCCGTCGCTGACCGCCTACACCGCGGATCCCGTCGTTAACATCACCATCATGCTCCTCATCGTGATCGGCGGCATCGGCTTCCTGACCTGGGAGGATATCTGCACGAACCGGCTCTGCTTCCGACGCTACCGTATGCAGAGTAAGGTGATCCTTGTGACCACCCTCGCGCTGATCGTGCTTCCGGCAGCGCTGTTTTTCGCCAATGACTACAGCGGTCTTCCGCTCGGTGAGCGTCTGCTCGCCGCCACGTTCCAGTCGGTGACGCCCCGTACCGCCGGCTTCAATACCACCGATCTCACGAAGCTCTCGGGCGCTTCCCGTGGTGTCATGATTCTTCTCATGCTGATCGGTGGTTCACCAGGATCCACGGCCGGTGGTATGAAGACCACCACCTTCACGGTGATGATGGCGAACGCCATCGCGACCTTCCGTCAACGTGAGAGCGTGCAGCTTTACGGACGACGCGTCGACTGCTGTACCGTGCGAACCGCCGCAACGATCATGATGATGTACCTCACGCTCTTCTTCGGAGGCGCCCTCGTCATCAGCATCTATGAGGGGCTGCCTTTTTCCAGCTGCCTCTTCGAGACCGCTTCCGCCGTCGCAACCGTCGGACTGACCCTCGGCCTCACACCACATTTACACATTCTGTCGCAGCTGATCCTCATCGTGCTCATGTACATGGGCCGTGTCGGAGGCCTCACCCTCATCTACGCGACCGTTTCGAGCCGAAAGACCATCGTCGCCAGACTGCCACAGGAGCAGATCACCGTCGGATAAAAAATCCAGGCGTTCAGCTAAGGGCACCCGGAGAGACGGCACCGGAGGCAACGTACTCCGAGACCTGTAAAACCTGAGCCGGGGACCCGGATATGAACTCAAAAATAAAGGAGTAAACTACTATGAAGAATATTTTATTAATTGGTGCAGGGCGTTTCGGTCGTCATCTCGCGATACAGATGATGCAGCTCGGTCATCAGATCATGGCCGTGGACATCTCGGAGGAGCGCATCAACTCAGTGCTTCCGTATGTTACCACTGCGCAGATCGGTGACAGCACGAACGCGGATTTCCTCCGCTCCCTCGGCATCGGTAACTACGATGTCTGCTTCGTCACCATCAGCGGCAGCTTCCAGAACTCGCTGGAAACCACCTCGCTTCTGAAGGAGCTCGGCGCGAAGTGCGTGGTCTCCCGTGCAGAGCGTGACGTTCAGGCGAAGTTCCTGCTTCGTAACGGTGCTGATCAGGTCGTCTATCCGGAGAAGCAGCTCGCACAGTGGGCCGCCATCCGTTATACTGCTGACCACATCTTCGATTACATCGAAATCGATAAGCAGCATGCCATCTTCGAAGTCCCGATCCCGAAGAACTGGCTCGGAAAAAGTATCGGTGAGCTCAATATCCGAAAGCTCTACGGCATCAACATCCTCGGCGTGAAATCGCACGGTGAAACGAATGTCACGGTCACCCCGGATACCGTCCTCACGGACGACGTTACGATTCTTGTCATCGGCGAGTACAAGGCACTGCAGAAGTGCTTCCAGATCTAGGAGGTGCGCCATGGATGTCGATGGGATCCTTCTGATCATCGCCCTGCTTCTCTTCTTCCGCTTCGGGATCTACCTCGTAGCCGAGGAGGACCGCGTGGTACGCTACCTCCGAAAGCATGGCCGTAAGCCATAATATCTGTGCCTTTAAGGCATCGCTTCTGTTCAGACGTATCTTGGTGGGCAGCAGCCGAGTCACGTCTGAACACTAACCAGGCATCACAAGTCCGATCAGGGCAACATAGGAAGTCGAACCTCCGGTCCGGCTTCTTTATGTTATAATGGCTTTTGAAAGGGAACTATCGTATGACAAAAGCAGAAACAAAATCCAGTAACCCATCAAATGAACATATCCTCGTCTGCCTCTCCTCCTCGCCGTCGAACGAGCGCATCGTCCGCATGGCAGGACAGATGGCGCAGGCCTTCGGGGGCACACTGACCGCACTTTACGTACAAACGCCGGGGAACCAGGCGCTGAGCAGCGAGGATGAGGCGCGCCTCCAGACGCACATCCGCCTCGCGACGGAGCTCGGCGCGGAAATCGTCACCACCCACGGCGACGACGTCCCGACACAGATCGCCGAGTACGCGCGCGTCTCCGGCATCACGAAGATCGTCCTCGGCCGCAGCGGCGCGGAACGCCGGCACTTCTGGAGCCAGCCGTCCCTGACCGAACGCCTCACCGAGCTCGCGCCCACCGTCGAGATCCACATCATCCCGGATGCAGAAGTCGTCCGCCATACACAGCGGCCAATGCTGGCGATCGCACCGTCGATACCCACCCTGCGGGATCTTGTTCTCACGCTCGTCATTCAGGCAGCGGCCACCATCATTGGCTTCCTCTTCTTCCGCCTGCACTACACAGACGCGAACATCATCACGATCTATCTCCTCGGCGTATTGCTGACCTCCGTCAGCACAAACGGCTACACCTGCGGACTGCTGGCGTCGGTCCTCAGTGTCTTTCTCTTCAACTATTTCCTGACCGAGCCGCGGCTCACGCTCGTCGCCTACGGGAAGGACTACCCGGTGACCTTCGCCGTCATGCTCGGCGCATCCATCCTCGCCGGCACCCTCGCCGCGAAGCTGAAGGCCCATGCCGAGCTGTCCGCGCGGGATGCCTATCGTACGAAAACCCTCTTCGACGCGAACCAGCAGCTGCAGAAGGCCGAAACGCCGACCGACATCTACCGCACGACCGCGACGCAGATTCAGCGTCTCGTGCAGCGCGATATCCTGGTCTATCCTGCGATGCAGCTGGATGTCCCATACGGACAGACCACCGGTACAGCGACTGCTATGCAAGCAGCGGATGCCGCCACGCCATCACCGTATGCTCCGGCATCTGCTGCTTCGATCACAGGCACCAGCCCATCTGGTGGTGTCGCCTCGTCCCGTTTCTGGGATGGCTACCTCTTCCCTGCGAATGGCGGTGCGCCACGCAGTATCCCGGAGAATGCCTGTGAGCCAGAGGTCGTCGACTGGGTCTTTCAGCATCGGAAGCGTGCGGGTGCGAGCACCGAGAAGTTTCAGAACGCACACTGCCTCTACCTTTCGATCCGCACCGGCCAGCAGGTCTACGGCGTGGTCGGCGTGCCCTGCTCAGCGAAGGCCCCTCTCGACGCCTTCACTTCCAGCATCCTCCTCTCCATCCTCGGTGAGTGTGCCCTCGCGCTTGAGAGCCTTCACAACGCGGAGGAGCGCGAGAAGGCCGCCGTACTCGCGAAGAACGAGCAGCTGCGGGCGAACCTGCTTCGCTCCATCTCGCACGATCTTCGGACGCCGCTCACTTCGATTTCGGGCAATGCAGACGCCCTGCTCCACAGCTACCAGGCGCTCGACGACGACAGCCGGACACAGATGATCACGGATATCTACGATGACGCGCAGTGGCTGACGGAGCTCGTGGAGAATCTCCTGGCGGTCACGAAGATCTCGGATGGCAGCGTGAAGCTGCAGCTCTCCGACCAGGTCGTGGATGACATCGTGGCGGAGGCACTCCGGCACATCGACCGCCACGCGACGGAACACCACATCACGAGTGACTGCGGTGAGCTGCCGCTCCTCGTACGGGCAGATGCGCGCCTCATCATGCAGCTTCTCATCAACCTCGTGAACAACGCGATCAAATACACCCCGGCAGGATCACATATCGAGATCCACGCCTTCCGTGAAGCGGAGCATGCGGTGATCGAGGTCTCCGACGACGGCCCGGGCATCCCGGATGCGCAGAAGGCGCAGGTCTTCGAGATGTTCTATACCGGAAGCAAGCGCGTGGCAGACAGCCGCCGAAGCCTCGGCCTCGGGCTCTCCCTCTGCCGTTCCATCGTGCATGCACACGACGGCGAGCTCTCGCTCCGCGATCATCAGCCACACGGCTGCGTCTTCTCCTTTACATTGCCGCTCAGTGAGATTAATCTCAATATGTAAACATGAACAAGCCAGTGAAGAGGCGATCACTCGCAGGCCTGACGATGATGTACATCCCTAGGCATTGGCCTCACTCGTGTATATAGAAACCCGAATGATATGAGGTGAATAGAATGAATAAAGCACTGATCCTCGTGGTGGAGGACGATACGCCGGTCCGGAATCTCATCACCACCACGCTGAAAACCCATGATTATAAATATCTTTCCGCACCGGATGGCACGAGCGCCATCCTCGAGGCGTCGTCTCATAATCCGGACATCGTGCTGCTCGATCTCGGGCTGCCGGACATCGACGGCGTAGAGGTCATCCGGAAGATCCGCACCTGGTCGAACATGCCGATCATCGTCATCAGCGCACGCACCGAGGACAGCGATAAGATCGAGGCTCTCGACGCCGGTGCCGACGACTACCTGACGAAGCCCTTCTCCGTCGAGGAGCTCCTGGCACGCCTCCGTGCGACGCAGCGCCGCCTCGGCTTGATGAAGTCCGAATCCGGACAGGAATCTCCGATCTTCACAAACGGCGAGCTGAAGATCGACTACGCCGCCGGCTGCGCCTATATGCAGGGCGAGGAGCTGCACCTCACCCCGATCGAGTTCAAGCTCCTCTGTCTCCTCTCCCGGAACGTCGGGAAGGTCCTCACCCACACCTACATCACCAAGCAGATCTGGGGAAGCAGCTGGGATAACGACGTCGCCTCCCTCCGCGTCTTCATGGCGACCCTTCGCAAGAAGCTCGAGCGCGGCGAAAACGCCCAGCCGTACATTCAGACGCACATCGGCATCGGCTACCGCATGCTGAAGGTCGAGTAAAAAAAGCTTTCCGGTTGCCCGGAAAGCTTTTTCTGTCTTCTGCGAAGCCGTACGGGGTCAGACCCCCGCGTGGCGTCATCAATCTCCTTACGCTATTCATAAGGGAGTCTGACCCCCATCAGCAGATTTATCCATCCGCTTCCATCTTCAACGGTGCGCCGCAGTGCGGGCAGGTGCCGATCGTACCGGCGTAGTAGGTACAGCCACAGTAGTCACACTTCAGCATCTTCGGCTTACCATCGATCTTATAGGTCCGGATGCCCTTCTTCTGACCATCCAGATAGTTCGCACGGACCGCGATGGCCGTACCGACGAAGGCACCCACGAGGATCAGACCGAAGAAGAACTCAGCGAAGCCGCCGCCCAGGTTCTCCATATCGACCGTGAAGCCCTTCGCCTCGTAATACGCGAGATAATCATCGAAGGTCGTCGCCATCGCGTCGCCGACATTATCCCCGTTCGCACGGGCGAGGTTCTTCTGAAGCAGATCGATGAGCTGATCCTCATCCTTCTTCTTCGCCGTCTTTCCGAGATCATCACCCCACATCGTATGGTAGTGGAACTCGTTGAAGCCGGTCTCCGGATTCTCCGCACCGTAGCCGTAGGTGATCAGCACGTGGTACTCATCATCGAAGTTGTAGATGTACTCGTTGTACGCGAAGCTCTCCATATCATCGTAGTCCAGCTCCCAGGCGGCATCGTTCGTAAACTCAACGGCCGGGATGATACCGGTGTGATCCCGGAACGCGCTGAGACTCTGATCGAGCCGGTCCAGCTCTGCATCCGTCAGATGCCCGTAGTCGTCCTGGATGAAGATCGACTGATCCACGTACCCCGGCACGACGGTTTTCTTATACCCGATGGAGAACGCGGAAAACATCGTGACGAGACCGAGCAGCATGATCGCAATCCCCGGGATACCCGCGATGATTGCAAATACGACCGAACGGATATACTGCCCCTTTGTCGTCTCCTCGTGATAATTCGGCTCATCGGTATAGACGACCTTCGGCTCATTCATCCGATTATAGATGACGAACGCCCGACCGCCGGTGAACGGCGTACTGGAATGTCGGTAGCTCTTCGCACTGCCACCGGATCCGCCACTGGAGCCTCCTGAATAACTGCTTCCACCTGAATGACTGCCGCCCCCTCCTGAATGTGGCATGGTGCACCTCCTTCTCAAAACGCATCAAAGGATGCGAGTATTCCGAACCATCATAGATACTATTATTTTAACCTGTTCGACCCGTGTTTCGCAATACAAAAGGGGCTGCGGTCTGCATCAAGGGCCCAAAATCGACTTCATCGCGATTTTCCATTTTCCTGCATTGACATCGGATATGAAATGACGATAATTACGGATGTAAAACGTGAATGATTTATCAAAAATAAATGGGGGTATTCTTATGTTACCATCCAGCGTGGATTTACTTGCATTTATGGGTCAGAGCAACATGGCGGGCCGTGGTGTCGCGGCACAGGCGCCAGCCGTCCCGGAGGGTCACGGTTATGAGTTCCGTGCCATCACGGCACCGGATCGTCTCTCACCGCTCGTGGAGCCGTTCGGCCAGTATGAGGATAAACCAGATGGCATCTACGAGCCGGGCATGAAGTCCGGCTCCATGGTGTCTTCGTTCGTCAATGCTTACTACGCGGAGACAAGTACCCCGGTCGTCGGTGTATCGGCAGCGAAGGGTGGCTCTGCCATCGCAGAGTGGCTGCCGGAGGGCGCGTACTACCGGGATTCGGTCGAGCGTGTACAGCGCTGTGAGTTCTGGCTTTCTGCACGCGGTGTAAACATAGCGCATCGGAATATGGTCTGGTGTCAGGGCTGCACGGATGGCGATCTGCATACCGACCCGCAGGTATACTATGAGCGCACGAAGCTGGTCCTTACCTCCTTCATGCGGGACTGTGACCTCGCGTACTGCTTCCTGATCCGCATCGGAAATCACCGGGACGATCCGGCGCTCTATGTACCGATTCAGAAGATGCAGGAGAAGCTCGCCGCGGATGTACCGAACATCGTCCTCGTGAGCCAGTGTCTCGCTTCTTTCGCCGCAAAGGGCCTCATGAAGGACGAATTCCACTACCTGCAGGAGGGCTACAACCTCGTCGGCGAGGAAGCCGGCAAGGCCAGCGGCGCATTCGTTCGCACAGAACACTGACGACAGGCGTAAGCCAGGGGCCCCTGGCTTAGCGCTTACAGCGTCGGAAATTCCTTTTCGAACTCAGAGCTCAGGATGAAGCGGTCGATCATGCCGTTGTTGAGATACCACTCGTAGTCTGCGCCGCCCTGCTTCGCCATCAGGACGAGCCGGATGCCGGGGTTCAGGCGTCGGATGATTTCGCAGAGCTCGATGCCGTTCATGGTCGGAAGCCTGTACGCCGTGATGACCATATCGTAGGCGTCTGGCTCCTTCTGGATGCGATCGATCAGTGCCGCCGGATGACCGTAAAAATCGATGGCCTTTTCGGATGCGCGGACGAGCGATTTCCACGTCTTCTGTCGCTCTTCCCGGACGACAAAAGCGATCTTCGCGATCGCTTTCGGATGTTTCTGGTCGTACACGCTTCCAGTGGCAGACGTTTTTCCGACCGTAACGCCCGTATTCCCGTCCGGGCCCCGGCGATCCGCTGCATCCTTTCTCTGCCCTTCGGCTGTACCACGGTCAGATGCAGTGCGTGCATCCTCGTCATTCTCTTCATCCTCACAGAGCGGTATCTCCATGGTAAAGCAGGTCCCTTCACCGAGCGTGCTCTCGACGTGGATCGTACCGCCGATCGAGCCGAGGATGTTCCGGACGACGGACAGGCCGAGGCCGGTACCATGACGGGAGCCCTTCGTCGTATAGAACGGCTCGAAGATCTTTTGCTGTACATCCTCACTGATGCCACAGCCGGTGTCACGGACGCGGAGAATCAGATGTCCATGCCCGCCCATCAGCTCGATCCCGAGCTCCTTCCGCTCCGTCTTTTCCATTGCCTGAAAGGCATTCTTGCAGAGGTTCATGAGGATATGCTCCGCCATGCCCTTTCGTCCGAGGATATAGAGCGGCTCCTCTGTGATGTCTGTATGCACGGTGATCACCGCCGGTGCTAGCTGCTCGACGATACCGACTGCATGCCGGACCTCCTCCGTAAAGTTCAGCTGCTCCAGACGTACGCCGGTATCCTGCCGTGCGAAGGCCAGCAGCTGCTTCGAGAGGTCCGAGGCCCGATCGACCGATACCAGCATCTCATGGATCATCTCCTTATTCTCCGTCGAGATATTCGCATCGTTCTCGAGCAGCTCCGCGTAGATCATGACGGGCGTCAGATAGTTATTGAACTCATGCGCGATGTGGCTCGACATCATGCCGAGCGACTGGATACGCTGATAGTGCCGGATCTCCTCGTTCTTTCGGGCCACCGTCTCCATGCCCCGGTTGATTTCCTTCAGGTACGTGATCTCCTTTTCCTGGGCTACTGCCTGAAAATGGCTCTGCAGCACGAACACCACGATGATCCCGAGCAGCATGATATAGACGAACACGATGCCGATCATCGTCATCATCATATCGTCGAGCGGCGCCGAAAGCTCCGTCACCGGCAGCGTCGAGTTCACGATCCAGCGCTCTCCCTGGATATAGATCGCCTGAAAGGCCACCACACGCTGTATCCTCGGATGCGTCTCATCCGACCAGTCATAGGTATCGATCACACCGGTTCCGGAATCCTCGGTCTCCTGCTTCTCCAGCCACGCATGCATGCTGCTGTAATTGAGCTCCGGATACAGACGCTCACGTCCATAGAGCGCATCGAGGCCGATCTGCGATTTCGCATGATGCATGATGATGTACAGGTCCTGATCCTTCACCACCGAATAACCGTTTTTTCCGATTTTGACCTTTGCCACGCTGTTCTCGTACAGTGCCTCCATATTCATCGCGAAGCACAGCTGATAGGTGCCCTCCTTCGTATCGATTTCCTTCTGGATATACAGCTCATACCAGCCTGTAACCGGTGAGATTTTTTTCCCCGTGATCCGCGCCGCATGCTCGGTGCCGGCATTGGCCTCCGAAATCGCCCCGCGATCCGTAGCCCCGCTTCCTGTGCGCATGCTTCCGCCGCTCATCCGATGGCCGCCCGCGGTCGCTGTCGCTGCATCCGAGGAGCTCGCCTCCGCGTCGTCCAGAGAACGTTCCGTCTTCCCGCTTCCGATCTTCGTCACCATGGTCGACTGCCCCGGCGCATAGCGCGTCACCGTCCCGTCGGGTGCCGTCACCGTCACCCAGTTATACAGCGCGCCGTTTTCCTGCAGAAAGAAGTCCGTTCGTTCACGCATTCCATTATTTCGGATCCAGTCCTCTGGCATGCCCGCATTCCGATAGATGAGGTCGATCTGATGAATCTTCTGCTCGAGATAGGAATCGAGGTTATCACCCACGATACCGGCGATCGTCAGCAGCTGACTCCCCTCCATGGAGATCGCCTGCCGCCGATAGTTCTGGTAGTAGCGAAAGCCGGACAGCGCCGCGATCATCGAGAGTAGCAGAAAGACGACCACCGCTCTCAGCTCTGTCTGTTTATTCGTAAGCCCGTTCCGGATACGTTTCATCTCACTCTGCCCTTTCTTCCTTCTGCTTTCATCCTGCACCCGCCGTGCGTTCGTCCTCCTCTCAGTACGATGAACTCACTCGCCACCGGGCCGGGCGATGTCGGGTCACTCCTCCACGGTCAGCATGTAGCCGATGCCGCGCACGGTCTTCAGGTACTTCGGCGACTTCGGGTCCTCCTCGATCTTGCTGCGGATACGCTTCACATAGACCGTGATCGTGTTGTCGTCGACGACCGATTCGTTCCACACCTGCGCATACAGCTGCTCCTTCGTGAACACCTGTCCCGGATGCTCCAGCAGGAAGCGGAACAGCGCCTGCTCACGCGCCGTGAAGTTCAGCGGCTTCTCATCTTTCAGGCACTCCATCTTCAGCATATCGACCGCAAACGGACCGCGGCGAATGCCGACATCAGACACCTCCTGGCTGTAGACCTGACTCCGCCGTATCAGCGCCTTCGCGGTCTGAATCAGCACCGCCGTATGAAACGGTTTCGTAAGGTAGCTGTCGGCGCCGAAGCCTAGGCCGAGCACCTGATCCATCTCATCCGACTTTCCGGACAGCATCATGACCGGCGTGTGGTCTCCGGCTGCACGCATCTTCTGCAGCACCTCGTAGCCACCGACCCGCTCCATCATCACATCGAGGATCACCAGCTGATATTTCTCTTTTTTCAGAAGTGCGAGGGCCTCGAGTCCATCCGACGCCTCCGTCACATCCATGCCCTCGCGCCGAAGCGCCATGCGGACCGCAAGCCGGATCGCCTGCTCATCGTCCACCAGTAACACTCTGTTCATATATTCATCTCCTGTCATCACGGACTGACCTGCCTTTCTTCATTTTAGCACAAAAGAGCGAAATCAACACTGTCGCGCTGATTTCGCCCTTTCGCGTTTGTTATTTTATAGGAGTTTATCTAAAAAAATATTAGATAACATAGATGAATATACGGTGACTGTGTGATGACAAATCTGTCATTTCATCATTTCCCCGTCATTATTTGCCGAAGGTCAGTACGCCCTTGCGGTAGGATGGATCGTGGCTGGTGACGAAGTCGAAGGCCTCCTGTGCCTTCTCCATCGGCCCGGATCTCCGTATCCAGTTCCTCACCTTCATGGCTGCGAGCGTCGCGGTAGGAGCTCATGCCGGCCGGGATGATCATCATGCGGAACTCGATGCTGCCCTTCGTGTCCGGTGTCAGCAGTTCATAGCGCACATCCGGAGCGCTTTTAAAGCCGAGGGAAAGGCGATCCTCCGGGTGAACGACCGGAGATTCATGGTCTTCTTCGCGGAAAAACATGTAGATCGGTGTGTCCAGCGCATTGGCGATGCAGCGAAGTGTATTGATCGATGGGTTGACCAGGTCGTTCTCGATCTGGCTCAGCATCGACGGTGTAATCTCTGCAAGATTCGCCGTTTTCCGCACGGAAAAGCCCTTCGCCGAGCGGATTTCCTGTATCTTTTTTCCGAGACTAAGTCCATTCATATAGTCGATCCCCCTATGTGCCATATAAAAATCAGCAGTTCAAATTATCCCACACTAACTTGATGAAGTCAAACAATAGTGAAGTGCGTTTCTCATTCCCAATGGTTATATACGCCATCTGCAAAACACTCAGCAGCATATGGGATCGTCATCGGCGGGCAGTGTCTTTCCACATACTTATGTCGGTCATCCGGCAAAGTTCCCACCAACGTATGGGATCGTCATCGGCGGGCAGATCACGCTTCCGCCGTCCACGTCTTTCCGTGATCTTTCGAACAGAATGTGATGCCGTTACTTTCTGCCGATCCGGAGGTCACGGTCATACGGAGGGTGGTGCCGTCATATGTCGGCATCGTGAGATAATGGTAGTCGTCAAGCGTCAGTCCATAGGATTTTCCAGGTTCCGGGACCTCTGTGATCTGGTCCATCGGAAGCTGGATTTCCGCAAAACTGAGACCACCATCTTCTGTCATGAAGATGCTGGAGTATTCGCCCGATGCTCCCGTAAGTCCGATAAAGCCGAAGTCTTCTGTGAAGAATTCAATACCTTCTACAACACCGCTGTTTCCGGCAAATGGGTCCGCATTGATACTGGTCCACTGCTTTCCGGCATCGGTCGACTTTTCGAGACCGTAGAAGCGAGACCCCAGTGCGGCATCCGTCACCACCAGCCGGTAGCCTGCATTGGCATCGGACTGTGCGAAGGTATAAACGGAACCGTCGGCCTGATCCACAGTCCAGCCGGTCGCACTTTGCGCTGTCTCGACGATCTGATCCTCGTGCTGCGCGTTCTGCGCGCTCTGCGGGATGTATTCCGGCTCCATGATATAACGCTCCGGTGTGATTTCCGGATGATCCGGCATGTAGAGCGACATCTCGTAGCCGCTCACCTCACCACCGGCATTTACCATGTAGATGGCATCGGCGGTACCCGAAACACCATCCCCGTCGGCATCGCCCTCGATGAAACGGAGTCCCTCCTCCGTCTGGAAGCTACGCTTTCCATAATAAAGGATTTCGAACGTAGCATCCGCGTCCGCCACCGCCCAGCTGCGCACCGTCGCTTCGGTATACGCTTTTGAGAGAATATCCGGAAGCGGCGACCACAAAAGTGCAGTATCGAACGTCGTATGCGCGGCACCGTCCGTCCATTAATCGATCATTTTCTTCATAAGAGTCCTCTGTTTCTTCATTGTTATTTCTCTGATTCTATAGTGTAACGCAAAAGATAGACGGATAAACAGAAGAATTCTTTTCGATTTTAGAAGTTCTTTTGCATGGATTTCTGATCCTACATATCTCTATTCAGACGCTGCCCACCGGGCCACGTCTGAATGGACTTGTGTATGACCATGCACAGCGTATAGAACATACTGGGAATTGTGCTATATATAGCATCATGTTATAGTAATAAAGTTAAACCAGCATATAACAGAATAAAGGATGTAGAAATGACGACTACCGAAACCATGAAAGAAAATAAAATGGGCGTGATGCCTGTAAAGAAGCTGATCGTAAATATGTCTGTACCGATGATGATTTCCATGCTGGTACAGGCGCTCTATAACATCGTTGATTCGATTTTCGTCGCACAAATCAGCGAGAATGCACTCGCGGCTGTTACCTTTGCCTTCCCGCTGCAGAATCTGATGATCGCGGCAGGATGTGGCACCGGCGTCGGCATGAACGCGCTACTGTCACGTTCGCTCGGCGAGAAAAATTTTGAGTGTGCAGATGATGCCGCAAATAACGGACTCTTTCTGAGCATCGTAAACTTTATCATCTTCCTGCTCATCGGCATCTTTGTGACGAAACCGTTTATCCAGAGTCAGACGAGCGTTCCGGAAATCATCCAGGCGGGTGACACCTACCTCAGCATCGTCTGCATGTTCTCGGTCGGACTTTTCTTCCAGCTGACCTTCGAGCGCCAGCTGCAGTCGACTGGTCAGTCCGTGCTTTCCATGTGCTCTCAGCTCACCGGTGCTATCCTGAATATCATCTTCGACCCGATTATGATTTTCGGTCTCTTCGGCTTTCCATGCCTCGGCGTAGCCGGTGCCGCCTATGCGACTGTATTCGGTCAGTGCATCGCCGCAGTCCTCGGACTTTTCCTGAACCTGCATATGAACAAGGAGCTGCACATTTCGCTGTCCCGGATTCTTCACCCGAAGAAGGAAATCATCGGTCAGATCTACTATGTCGGTGTTCCATCGATTCTGATGATGGCGATCGGTTCCATCATGACCTACTGCATGAACCTGATCCTCGCCGCTTTCTCCACGACGGCAGCCGCTGTATTCGGTGTGTACTTCAAGCTTCAGAGCTTTTTCTTCATGCCGGTCTTCGGCCTCAACAACGGCCTCATCCCGATTCTCGCCTACAACCTCGGTGCTCGGAAGAAGCAGCGCATCAACGAAGCACTGAAGTTTGCCATCACACTCGCGATCTGCATCATGCTCTGCGGCACACTCGCCTTCGAGCTGGTGCCGGAAGTACTTCTTCGTTTGTTCAATGCTTCCGACGATATGCTTGCGATCGGAACCCCGGCACTTCGCATCATCGCGTTTCATTTTCCGCTGGCCGCCTGTGGCATCGTCATGGGCTCGATCTTCCAGGCCTTCAGTCAGAGCTTCTACTCCCTGATCGTTTCCCTCGGACGCCAGCTCGTCGTACTCATCCCGGTTGCCTGGCTTCTCTCCCTCAGCGGCAACGTCAACAACGTCTGGTGGTGCTTCCTCATCGCTGAAGGCGTAGCTATGGTCCTGTCCACCTTCTTCTTCCGAAAAGTATATCGGAAGAAAGTTGCGCCACTGTAAGGTGAAGATCCAACTTCATTCTATTTTTATCATTCCTTTAAAACGCAAACTATTGTATTATAAAAGGGATATAAATGCCGCTTTTCCGCATGGAATATGCAGTATCCGGCGAGATAAAGGAGTGACAGAATGGCGAAATTCACCAGGCAGGCGATCATGTACAGCACGCTGAAGCTCTTGCAGGTAAAACCGATCGATAAGATCACGGTGCGTGACATCTGTGATCAGTGTGAGCTTACACGAAATACGTTTTACTACTATTTCAGTGATATCTATGAGGTGGTGGAGGAGCTTCTGAAATTCGAGAAGGACAAGTCTCTTTCCGAGCAGCAGGAGTTCGACAGTCTGTATGATGAGTATCTTCAGAAGTATCATCTCGTACTGGAGTATAAGAACGCGGTCTATCATCTGTACAATTCGAAAAACCGCGACATGATCCTCCGGTATCTCTATGACATCACGGACGATTTCGTCGAGAAGTACGTACGGAACGAGGTCCGTGGACACCACTTAAGTGAGGACGATATCCACTTCATCACCCGCTTCTACAGCTGTTCGATGGTCGGCAGTATCCTCCGCTGGCTGCAGGAGGGCATGAAGGACTCGCAGGAGGAGATCATCTATAAGATATCGATGGTCTACCAGGCGACGATCCAGACGCTCATCCAGCAGATCGAAGCGTCGAAGAAGACAAATTAAATATCTGCCCGCTCATTTCCGGGCAGCCACGGGGTCAGATCCCCGCTGAGATTTTTTCATCCCCTGGTGCCTGGCAGAAAGTGGTCTGACCCCTGTCCATCCATGCACGACTTGAACTGAATCTGGCTGACAATCTGATAACAAAAAAGGAGCCGCAATCTGCGGCTCCTTTTGTTCAGTCTACGACACCACCCTCAACGACCATGGAATCCGGGTTGGTATCCTCACCGAATACGGCCTTCAAGGTCTCATCATAATCCTTGTGGAAGAAGTTTTCCTCACCGAGTGTCTTGATCTCATCGTTCAGGAAATCGAGCACGGTGCTGTTGCCCTTTGCGACTGCGGCTGCGATGGTGTCATAATCGCCGAGGGTCTCGATACCCACTGTGAAGCCAGGATTTGCCTTCGCCCATGCGATGACCTCTGTGTTATCGGTGGAGAATGCATCGCCTCTGCCATCGAGGAGCGCGTTGTACGCATCGGCATACGCATCATACTTCTGGAGCTTCACCTCCGGGTAGTTCTTCTCGAAGTAGGTCTCTGCCGTGGTTCCCTTTGCGACGATGAGGGTCTTATCCTTCAGCTCATCGATGGAGCTGATGACCGCACTGTCCGGTGAAACGACACCGAGTGCGACCTTCATGTACGGCAGTGCGAAGTCGACCTGCTCCTGTCTTTCCGGCGTCACGGTGAAGTTTGCGAGGACAATGTCTACCTTACCGGTCGCCACGTACTCTACGCGAGACGCAGGGTCGAGGGAGGTGAACTCTACGTTTACGCCGAGGTCATCTGCGATTCTGTGTGCATAGTACACATCATAGCCCTGGTACTCACCCTTATCATCGACATAGCCGAATGGTGCCTTATCTGAGAAAACGCCGATCTTTACGGTTCCGGACTGCTTGATCTCGTCAAGTGTACGGAAATTACCGCTTGCAGCTGCGCTGGTCTCAGCCGCCGCTTCTGTTGCGGCAGGGGTAGTTGTGTCTGTCGCAGCCTCTGTGGCAGTCTTCGCCGCGGCAGTGGTTGCGTCCGGTGTAGAGGAAGCGCCGCATGCAGCCAGACTCGCTGCTGCTACGATGGCGGTAAATGCTGCAAATACTGACTTTTTCATAATTTTTCTCCTTTTTTGATATTGTTCAGCATCTTCATGTCGATCTTTCAGATTCGCTACGCCAGGCGTCCTGTAACAGGGGCTTCTCCTGAGCGTCGACCATCCTTCTCTGATCGGTCATGCGCTGAACGGCTGATTAGAATGTTATGTAAATGTACGTATGTTCATCTGCGTTCGCTTTCCGGACAGCTGCCGCAGGATAAACCACCTCACTCCACGTCGTTCTTTCGCTTCTTCGTGACGAACTCGAAGTTCTCGAGGAACTCCTTCGCGCGTTCGCTCTTCGGACGGGTGAAGAAATCTTCTGGCGTCGCCTCCTCGACGATATGACCGTCATTCAGGAAGATGATCCTGTCGGCGATGGCTCTCGCGAAGGCCATCTCATGAGTGACGATCAGCATTGTCAGACCCTGCTCCGCGAGCTCGAGCATAACGTCGAGTACCTCACGAACCATCTCCGGGTCCAGCGCCGCGGTGACCTCATCAAACAGCATCATCTCCGGATGCATCTCGAGGGCCCGCACGATCGCGACACGCTGCTTCTGTCCACCGGACAGCATACGCGGATAGGCGTTTTCCTTATCGGCGAGTCCGACGCGCCGAAGAAGCTCTCTGGCCTCCTTCTCCGCATCCGCCTTCGAACGCTTCTGCACCTTCTGCGGTGCCATCGTGATGTTATCGAGGATCGTTTTATGTGGGAAAAGATCATAGCTTTGGAACACCATGCCGATCTTCTGCCGGTACTTCGACATCTCCGCACTGCTCTTTCCCGAGATTTCCTCTCCGTCGAGGGCGATACTTCCATGATGGATCGTCTCGAGACCATTGATGCAGCGGAGCAGTGTCGACTTTCCGCAGCCGGATGGTCCGAGCAGGACGACGACCTCGCCCTTCCTTACGTCGAGATCGATCCCCCGAAGGATCTCGAGCTCGCCGAACGATTTATGCAGATCTTTAATTAAAAGCTGTATGTCAGCCATATCACCTGTTTCCTTTCTACGGGAGTTTATGGGGTCAGTTTACGTGAGTTTATGGGGTCTGACCCCATTAAATTTTTCTAAATAGAATCTAAACCGGAATTTATGGGGTCAGACCCCCTTACGAAAACCTTAATTTTTCCAGCGCTTCTCGAGATAGCGGGCCAGCATTGAGATCGGCCAGCAGGAGAAGAAGTAGAGGAAGAAGACGACGCCGTAGATCGGGAGCGCCGCGGTCGGGTAGGCGAAGCGGTTCGCGTCGATGATCTGCTGTCCGGTCTTTAGGACCTCCACGACGCCGATCAGGACGATCAGGGAGGTGGTCTTGATCATACGAGTAATCAGGTTGATCGCCAGCGGGATCAGGCGGCGAAGCGTCTGCGGGATGATGACGTAGAGGCTGGTCTGCAGCGGGGTCATCCCAAGCGCCGCTGCACTCTCGTACTGGTGCTTCGGGATACTGATGAGGGCGCCTCGTACGAGGTCTCCCATCTCTGCGGTGCCCCAGAGGACGAAGACAATGACGGCACTGAGCTCACCGGAGAGATTGATTCCGAAGGCCCGGGTCGTGCCGAAGTACACGATGAAAAGTAATACCAGCTGCGGCATGATACGGATGAAATCGAGGTACACGCGGCTCAGTGCCTTCGTGACCGGATTCTTCCTCGTCATGAGCATACCGAAGAGGATGCCCAGTGGGATGGAAATCAGTACGGCGATGAGGGAGATACGGATGGTCACCCACAGTCCGCCCAGCAGTCGGATGAAATTATTTCCCTTAAACAGGATCGAGATCGCCGGTGCCTTCTTCTGGTCTGCGGCCGCCTGTGCGGCGGCGCTGGCCTCCGGTGTGGCGGCGGCCAGCAGCTTCATCCCGAGGCCGCGGAAGCTGTCCGCGAAGTGCAGAAGCTCGAGGCCGAACGCATTGGCAACGTGATTAATGGCCGAATCCAGCATAGCGCAGCCTCCTTTCAAGTACGGTTCCGAGGATGGAAATCGGAAGCAGGATGATGAGGTAGGCGATGACCAGCATGCCGAGGGCTTCCGGGGTCTTATAGTAAAGACCGATGAGGTCCTTCGCGACGTACATAAGGTCCGCCAGGGCAATGCCGCTGAACACGGAGGTTTCCTTCAGAAGGAAGATGACATTCGCCACGAGAGACGGCACCGAAACGGCCATGGCCTGTGGGAGAATGACACTCCACATCGTCTGCACCGGGGTCATACCGAGGCTGAGCGCTGATTCCTTCTGGATCGGCTCAACGGTTTCGAGACCGGAACGGAAGGCTTCGGTCATGTAGGAGCCGCCGAGGAATGCAAGTCCGACGATACCGCAGAGCTCCGCGGACCAGCGGATGCCGATCTTCGGAAGACCGAAATACAGAAAAAAGAGCTGTACGAGCAGCGGCGTGTTGCGGCTGAGCTCGACATAAACGGAAACGATGTGGCGCAGCACCGGGATCCGGTAGTACTCGACCGCGCTGCACAGGATACCGACGACGGTCGCGAGCACGATGCCCAGAGCACCAATCGTAAGCGTCAGTCGCGCAGCCTCGACGTACATCGGAATGTACTGCTGAATAAACTGAAAATCCAAACTTTTGCTCCTTCGTAAAAAGAAAAAAAGGACCCGCGATGTGCGAGTCCTCTTCGTCCCAATCAAAACAGATCCTCTATTTCTAAATAGATCCTATCTTCCCGGATGAAATTCAACGCACATCAAAGACGCCCTATGGCAAGCCATACAGCAGCAACAGCAACAACATGTATTCATATTACGGTTGCTTCTGAACGTCATGTGCGTTTCCTCCTGAAAGATTTTTCCGGCAGGTCTAATTCCTACTTCCCTACTGGAATTTGCTTAACTTTATCACCATGAAGTGCTGCCGTCAATGCTTTCGACCGGATTCTGCTATCACCATTCGGAATAGAAGTGAAAACCCCGACGGTGTGTATGCGCACGGATCTCTCTTGAAAAAACTGCAGTACACTGGTACTCGCAGCCTGTACTGAATCCGAAAACTTGAAAACCCCGACATGCCATGCACGCCGGGGTTTTCAGGTTCATTTTTCAGGATAATAGTAAAAAATACTGAAAACAGTATTTCATCGCGATTACAGAATGTCGATGTGCTCACCGGCGAGGGCCTTGTTCATGCTGCGGACAGCACAGAATTTACCACACATACTGCAGGTATCGCTGTGGTCGTCCTCCGGGAGACGGTCATTACGGATCTTCTTTGCGGTCTCCGGATCGAGTGCACACTCGAACTGTGCGTCCCAGTCCAGGGCCTTACGTGCATCGGCCATCTTATCGTCGATGTCACGCGCGTGCGGGATCCCCTTCGCGATATCCGCTGCGTGGGCCGCGATCTTCGAAGCGATGATGCCCTGCTTTACGTCCTCAAGATTCGGAAGTGCGAGGTGCTCTGCCGGTGTGACATAGCAGAGGAAGGATGCGCCGTTCATCGCGGCGACAGCACCACCGATGGCTGCCGTGATGTGATCATAGCCCGGTGCGATATCCGTCACGAGCGGTCCGAGAACATAGAACGGTGCGCCCATGCAGAGGGTCTTCTGCACTTCCATGTTTGCAGCGATCTGGTTCAGTGGCACATGACCCGGACCCTCGACCATAACCTGAACGTTATGTGCCCATGCACGCTTCGTCAGCTCACCGAGACGTACGAGTTCCTCGATCTGGCATACATCGGTCGCATCCGCGAGACAGCCCGGACGGCAGGCATCACCGAGGGAAATGGTGACATCATACTCCTCACAGATATCGAGGATCTCGTCGAAGTACTCGTAGAACGGGTTCTCCTGACCGGTCATACTCATCCATGCAAATACGAGGCTTCCGCCACGGCTGACGATGTTCATCTTACGCTGGTGCTTGCGGATCTGCTCGATGGTCTTCCGAGTGATACCACAGTGCAGGGTTACGAAGTCGACACCATCCTGTGCATGCAGACGGATGACGTCGAGGAAATCCTTCGCGGTCAGGGTATCGAGGTCACGCTGATAGTGGATGACGCTGTCGTATACCGGCACCGTACCGATCATCGCCGGACACTCCTTACAGAGCTTCTGACGGAACGGCTGCGTATTTCCATGGCTGGAGAGATCCATGATGGACTCCGCACCCATACGAACAGCACTCATCACCTTCTCCATCTCGAGATCATAATCCTTCATATCTCTCGACACACCGAGGTTTACATTGATCTTCGTTCGAAGCATCGAGCCGACACCCTCTGGATCCAGGCAGGTATGGTTCTTGTTTGCGCAGATCGCGACCTTACCCTCTGCCACAAGCTGACGAAGCTTCTCCTCCGTCATATGCTCCTTCTCTGCGACGATCTTCATCTGCGGCGTGACGATACCCTTCCGCGCCGCATCCATCTGTGTTGTATAATTCTGCATATTTTCTCCTTTTTTCTCCTTTTTCTGATTCGGGATCAGCCATCATCTGTTCAGCCGCTAGACCATGACTCTGGAAAACAGCGCTCCCGCATCCTCAGGATGCCTAGCATCATGGCCTTTCTTCTGAACATATAAAAAGAGAACACCCGCAGGTGTTCTCTCAGATCCATAAACGTACAGAAGACGTCTCATCCTAAGTATTTACCTACGTTGGCATTATCCAAATCAGGTTGCGGGTCGAGATTTCTGAATCTCCTCTCAGCCGACAGCAGTCAGCTCCCCTCTTTATAATTTTGCATTTGTTAAATTATAGAACGCCTGCCTCCTGTTGGCAAGGCCAGGAAGAAAAAAGATTCAGCAAAAGATTCAGCATCCGTCTTCCTTCGCCCAGCCGTAAGCATACTTGACGGCCTTGTTCCAGCCCTTGATCTTCTTCGCTCTGTCCTCGTCAGAGATCTTCGGCTCGAAGGTCTTATCGATCGCCCAGTTCTTGATGACGTCTTCCTTGCTGGTCCAGTAAGCGACGGCGAGCCCTGCAAGATAGGCTGCGCCCATCGCGGTGGTCTCTACGCACCGTGGGCGCTCTACCGGAGCATCGATGATGTCAGACTGCGTCTGCATCAGGAAGTCGTTGGCACTTGCGCCACCGTCTACCTTGAGGGCTGCCAGCTCGATACCGGAGTCCGCCTTCATGGCGTTCAGCACGTCATTTACCTGATACGCGATGGACTCCAGCGTTGCACGGATGATGTGATATTTATTCACGCCACGTGTGATGCCGACGATGGTTCCTCTTGCGTACTGATCCCAGTGCGGCGCGCCGAGGCCGGTAAATGCCGGAACGACATAGCATCCGTTAGTATCTTTTACCTTCTTCGCCATATACTCGGAGTCCGGTGAAGAATCGATGATCCGAAGCTCATCTCTCAGCCACTGAACCGCTGCACCTGCGACGAAGATGGAACCCTCGAGTGCGTAATTTACCTTGCCGTCGAGTCCCCATGCGATGGTGGTTACGAGACCGTTCTTAGAGAAGATCGGCTTCTCACCGGTATTCATCAGCATGAAGCAGCCGGTTCCATAGGTGTTCTTCGCCTCACCAGGATGGAAGCAGGTCTGTCCGAAGAGCGCCGCCTGCTGGTCACCGGCTGCACCTGCGATCGGGATCGCGCCACCGAGGTACGAAGGATCTGACTCGCCGTATACGCAGCTGGACGGCATCGGTGTCGCCAGCATGCACTTCGGGATATCGAGCTCTGCGAGGATCTCATCATCCCACTCCAGTGTGTTAATGTTAAAAAGCATCGTCCGGGAAGCGTTGGAATAATCGGTTACATGAACGTGGCCCTTGGTCAGCTTCCAGATCAGCCATGTCTCGACGGTACCGAATAAGAGCTCACCCTTCTCTGCTCTTTCTCTTACACCCTCTACGTGATCGAGAATCCACTTCACCTTCGTGCCTGAGAAGTACGCATCGATGACGAGACCGGTCTTCTCTCTGAACTTATCGGTGAGGCCCTTCTCCTTCAGACTGTCACAGTACTCGGAGGTTCTGCGGCACTGCCATACGATCGCATGATATACCGGCTCGCCGGTTTCCTTATCCCATACGATGGTGGTCTCTCGCTGGTTGGTGATACCGATACCTGCGATATCCTCTGCAGTTGCACCGATTTTATTGATCGCCTCGACGGCTACACCGAGCATGCTCGCCCAGATCTCCTCTGCATCATGCTCTACCCAGCCCGGCTTCGGGAAGTACTGTGTGAACTCACGCTGTGCCACGCTGCACATCTCACCCTTCTCGTTGAACAGGATACACCGGTTACTGGTCGTTCCTGCATCCAGCGCCATTACATACTTCGCCATCTCTTTTCTCCTTGTGAGGTCATGTCACATGTAGTCTACGGATAACCAGCTTAAGATAAACTGACAGGAGAATGATACCACAGATATCACTGCAAAATCAAAATCCGGCTATTTCCTCAGTTCTGCGATTCGGCGGTTCAGGGTGCTTCGGGAAATCGAAAGACTTCTGCAGATTTCTTTCTGCGTCTTTCCGGCCTCCAGGAGCTCCCGTATCTTTTTCATCTCATACTCTTTTGAAGAAATGTCTGGACGCTCGTCTTCAGAATGTGCCACAAATCCATCCTGCAAAACAGCCATCTCGAGCTGGGTATTCAGTTCATTGATCTCCAGTCCCATCAGCCGTTCATAATCCTCAGGCGCAATCGACAGCACAGGTCGTGCCTTTTCATGGAGACGTCCGTAATAATCCAGCATACTTTTTGCATAGCGCAGAAACAGCGCACGGTCTGTATGAACCGTGTGTACCGGTTTCAGGCAATGTTCCTTCATGGTCTCATACAGTTTCCAGCTGAACATCCCGGTCTGACAGAGCTCCTCCAGATTTTTATCCGTGCAGAACATGATCCGCACAGATTCCAGATCCCTCCGCTTTTTCCGATTCGCAATCAGTTTCGCGAGATACTCCTGATAGCAGAGCTGCATTCGCTCTGGATAGTGGATGACGACCGTTCCCTCATTGTTATTCTGCAGCAGCCCATCTTCTCCGAACAGATAATCCGACAGATAATCCTGGTAAATGCTGGAACTGCGCATGATCAGGATATCCTTCAGTTTGCGGCTCGATTCGTTGTGAATCGCCTTCGCAAGAAGCTCATTGATCTCCATGTCATCGGTATTGATCAGAATGGTGTCGTGATTTTCCAGTGCATAGTTCCTAGCCTGTTTCAACAGATCCGCATCGCAGATGTTTTCGAGAAAATCGAAGGTGATGTAGCTTCCATTGGCAAACTGCACTGACTCCTTCTGAATCTCACTGTATTTACGAAAGGTAAACAGCATGGTCGCGCCGTGCTTATGCTCAAACGTCGGTTTGACGTTGATGATTCCATAGAAATGGTTTCGCTGAATGGCCGCTTTCACCATCTGGCCTTTTCGCTCCGGTGTCCGGAACGTTTCCTGAATCGACTCATACGGAAACAACTCCTGGATCCGTTTTCCCAGAAGCGGCTCCGTGATCCAGAACTGCTTTCGAAAAGCCTCGTTTGCAAACAGAATATTTCCATAATAATCCGTGTACACCAGCGCCGTA